>DATFZF010000045.1:0-2250 GCA_035314705.1 Steroidobacteraceae bacterium
AAAGCGCGAGGTGAAACCGCCACTCCTCGCGGAAATGGCGTGGATTACCTTCGACAGCTATTTCCTACACGAAATCAGCAGCTTGCGCCGCATCCGCCAACCTCCGGTGCATTATTCGGCCTAAAAGGTCCCCCCTCTTAGCTCGACTTTGGCCAATTCATGCGGCGTGGGCGAGCGCATTCGTCATGCGGTCCCAGATATGGCGTGGAATTTCGATAGTGTCTCGGTGCGGCCGTGACATGAAAGAAATCTGATGGCCCCATATTTCGCGGCGTACCGCGGCTATGGCATCGCTGAATGTGAGGACTGCTTTTGGATACCATGCAGCGGTTTTCGGTTTTAGCTTTCGCGACTTGGAAAGATCGTGCGCCCAGAGTGTGACGATGGAGAACATGCCGAGCAGGACCGGCGTGGTGCGCAGGATTGCCTTATCGGACCATTGGCGCTGGGTTTCGACGCCGAGATGAGTGCGGGTTTCCTCGAAGGTGACTTCGACCTGCCAACGGCTGACGAACCAGGCAAGGATGTCGCTCGGACGGGCGTTAAGATCGGTTGCCAGAAAGGCCTGAGGCTGGAACTCGCCAGTGGGATCGCGGACCAGGAGCCAGCGGATCGGTACGGGCGGCACGCCACCACGATACCACAATGCGACGCCGCTGGTAATCTCGACGATGCGGTTGGTTTGGCCGTACCAGAGACCAACGCGGAGGCGCTGCCAACAGACTTTGCGATCTTTGAAGACGGCGGAGAGCTTTTTTAAAGGCTTGCCTTTGCTCGGCGGCCTGCCGCGGCCTTTGCGCTTTTGCGGCGGGAAGCCGAACAGATTGGCGTCGAGCCGCAAGCGGGTGACGACGCAGACATGGGGGCGGACGGCGGCGAGAAATTCGATTGCCGCGAACGCGCTGTCGGCGACCAGGACAATAGAGCGATCAGGGAGCCAGCGGCGGATTTGCAGGGCAGCCTGGCGGGCCCAATCGAGCAATGTCTTGGGCGCTCGCGATTTGCCGGCATAGAAGCGTTTGGAAGGGGCGAGCAGCGTGAGGAAGGGCAGCGCCATGATGCGGCCAGCCCACGGCACGCGCACGAGCAGCATGGCGGAAAGCCATCGCAGGCCGCTGGCTTTGACGAAATGTCCCTTGGAGGAGCGGACCGGATCGCGATAGATTCCGCGGGCACTGATCTTGGCTCCCCAGCGCCGCTCAATGGTGTCGTCGATCCCGATTACGACCGGCGCGCCGGACGGCACAAAGGCCCTGATCAGCAGGATCAACAGCCGGCCCGCCACGGCCCGGGACGACCACGCCGCGCGGTTGAGGATACGGTGGAAATTGCAGAAGCCGGGGTCGTGATCTCGTCCCAGGATGCGCAACGCCGCCGTGACGGTGCGCCGGCCTGGCGCCAGGACGACGCCGGCGACCAGCAGCAGGACGTTCGACCAGGTCGGGCGCGTAAACAAATCGGCGAACCCCTCCAGCCGGAACAGCAAGCGTTGCGGGAACGGATCAGAAGAGGTGAAGAGAAGATGGGAGCGTTGCATCCCATCCGTAGAATCGACGCGCTGAATCGCGGCAATCGCGCGCACGCGCGACAAATCGAATCAACCATCTCGCCTGCACACCGCCGATCGGGCACATTGGCCCGAATGACCAAGAGCGACCCGACGCTTGCCCAGATCGCCGCCCAGTTCACGCAGTTCGACGTCGCAAAGAGCCGCGGCGGTTACATGATTCTCGACCGCCGCACGTCAAGCCCCGTCGCGCGACTGCGTCCCATTCCCGGTGCCGATCGATTCGAGCTCTTCTATTGGTCGAATGCCAAGGGCCGGTGGACTACATTCGGAAACATCGGCCGCCTCAACCTCATGATCGAGAGAGCTCATGAGATCGTCGAGAACGATCCGATATTCCGCATTCCGCGCAGCCGATGAACACGATCAATTTTGGCCAAAGTCGAGCTTAGAGAGTTTCTTGATCATGTGGCATCACGCGATCGAATAGGAATTGCTCAAATTCAAAGAGTTGGAGCATGTTCTCGTCGAAAACGTCGAGCATCTTTTGTGGGACATACTCTAGTCTGCCAAGATGCCTATTGAGAGAGGGACACCGAAGGCATCACGGTCATTCGTTTTACATATCAATTGCGCGGGCCGGTTGCAGCCAACGTGTCTAAAAACCAATGCCTTAGGGCGACCATTGCT
Source organism: Steroidobacteraceae bacterium (assembly GCA_035314705.1). Taxonomy (GTDB): domain Bacteria; phylum Pseudomonadota; class Gammaproteobacteria; order Steroidobacterales; family Steroidobacteraceae; genus Bog-1198. The sequence continues at coordinate 2,198 of DATFZF010000045.1, forward strand.
GAGCCAAATCGGCTTGAGAATCGCCATTTCCTGGCCAATGCCATCCCGGCTGC
>DATFZF010000046.1:0-2450 GCA_035314705.1 Steroidobacteraceae bacterium
GCGCAGTCGCCTCGTGAGCGCTGATGGCGGCTTGCACCTCGGATCCGAAGGAGCGGTACATTTCGGCGCCGAGTACCGGGACACCGGCGCCACGAACCGGGCGGGACCGACGAGCGCCTCGGCCTCTTACAACTCCACCCCGGCAGATCTCGCACTCAACAACCATATCGTGTTCGCCTCGGGCGATCCGGCGACAATCAACAAGAGTCTGTTCTACATCGCAAGTCTGCCGGTGATCGGCGGAGAGTACGAGGTGTACTCGTTCGCTACGGCAAACTGGCGCGACACCTGGGGAGACGCCTTCTTTCGTTACCCGGGCGATCCGACCAACGTGCCCAGCATCTATCCCAGTGGATACCGGCCGGTCTCCGAAGGCGTGGGCCGGGACGCCAGCGTCGTGGCCGGCCTGAGATCGAGCGTCGCCGGATGGAAATGGGACGTGAGTGCACGCGAAGGTTACAACACCTTCAGTTACGGGCTGGCCAACACGCTCAACGCTTCACTCGGTGCGTCCAGCCCCACCACCTTTCACGTGGCCGATTTCACCTACGAGGAGCGTGCGCTGAACCTCGATCTCGCCCGGGCTGTGCCCGTGCCGGCACTCTCCGCGCCGCTGGATGTGTCGCTCGGCGCAGAGTACATGCACGAGTCGTATCACACCTCCCCAGGGGATCCGGCCTCCTATGCGGCAGGACCTTTCACCTACGATGCCGCTTTTGGCGAAGCCATCCCGCCGGGGTCGCAGGGTGATAACGGTTTATCGCCACAGGACGTCGTGCACCTCGCCCGTCACGTGTCCTCGTTGTACGTCGATCTGGATGACGACCTGACATCGCGGCTGCTGCTCGGACTCGCAGGACGCTACTCCGATTACAGCGACTATGGCAGCTCCACGACCGGCAAGTTCGAGGTGCGGTACAAGATCACTGAGGATTTCCTGGTGCGCGGCTCGGCCTCGAACAGCTTCCGGGCGCCGGCGCTCGCGCAGGAGGGCATTCGCATCACCACGTTGAATTTCAACACGACCGGGACGCGGCTGCAGAATACGGCATTCCTGCCCCCCACGACGCGGCTCGCGGAGGAGAACGGCGGGTTGCCCTTGCGCCCGGAGACATCAATGAACTACACGGCCGGTTTTGCCTGGCGCGGCCCGGCAAGCACCTCGGCCACACTCGACCTGTATCAGATCAAGATCCGCAATCGCATCACTCCTACGGGCAATATCCCGGTGAGCGACCCGAATTACCCGGACATCGCGGCGGTGACTTTCCTCACCAACGGCCTCGATACGACCACGCGCGGATTCGATGTAGTACTCTCACACACTCACGTACTGGGAGGTGGTGAGCTCAAGGTCAGTGCAGCATTCAACCGCAACTATGTGCATCAGGATGCGCTGTGGACCTACCCCGTTTCGGTGGACAGGTAATACTTCTCTTTGGGGGGCTTGATTTGCAGTGATGTTCACCTTCCTTTTCCATTCTAAAGTTAGAGAAAGCGCAGTCTGCCGCGTTCAGCGGCAGAAGCGGACTTTTTTTCGAGACCCGGAAAAAAGCGACCGCATTAGCGGGCTGTGGAGCGGTTTTCGAGAGGGGGGCCGCTACCTTGGTATTCCCCAGAATTGCCCATTGTGCGTATTTCACGCTCATGGCGTCGCTCCATGCGCATCGACTCGAGCTGCCGGATGAACACCGTGGATGGTGTGTTCGCCCATCAGCGTGCGCTCGAAAGTCACTGGCGAGCGATAGCCGATCGAAGAATGGCGACGGCGGACATTATACCAACCTTCTATCCACTCAAAGATCGCCAGCTTCGCCTCGGCCTGCGTGCGAAAGGTGCGCCGATCGAGCAGCTCACATTCCAGAGTGGCGAAAAACGATTCCGCCATCGCGTTATCGTAGGCATCGCCGACCGAACCGACCGACGGCATGACACCCATTTCCCGGCAGCGCTTGCCGAAGGCGAAGCTCGTGTATTGGCAGCCGTGATCGGAATGATGGATCACCCCCTCGGGCTGACGCTGTGCGAGAGCCATATTGATGGCGGCCAGCACCAGCTCGGTTTTCAGATGATTCTCCATCGCCCAGCCGACGACTTTGCGCGAGCAAGCATCCAGCACGATCGCCAGGAACAGAAATCCCGCCCAGGTCGCACAGTACGTAATATCAGCCACCCAGAGCCGATCGAGCTGGTCGATCTGAAAGTTCCGATCGACCAGATCCGGCGGCAAATCGGCGTGAATATCTGCCACCGTGGTGCGCACGAAGCGCCGGCGCGAGACTCCGCGCAGGCCGGCCGCGCGCATCAGACGCGCCACGCGCTTTTTGCCGACGTGAATGCCGTAATCATCGGCGAGCTCCGCATGGATTCGCGGCACGCCATAGCATTCACGCGAGCCGCGGTGGATCGCATGAATCTTTGCGCTCAACGCGATATCAGCGAGCGCCCGC
>DATFZF010000047.1:0-101407 GCA_035314705.1 Steroidobacteraceae bacterium
TCGAACACGTGCAATTCGTGATGAAGGACGGCTCGGTGTATCGCTGGCAGGGTCACGCCGAGGAGTCGGCCGCCGAAACGCCCCGCTAGCTCGTTTGCAACGCCCGGACGGGTGCGGGCTCGTCAGTTTCCTCGCCGAGGAATCCGCCGGTTTGATGCGCCCACAGCCGCGCATACAAGCCGCCCCCGGCGAGCAGCGACAGGTGATCGCCCTGCTCGACGATGCGGCCCTTGTCGAGAACCACGAGGCGATCCATGGCCGCGATCGTCGAGAGACGGTGCGCGATCGCGACGACCGTCTTGCCTTCCATGAGCCGGTAGAGGCTCTGTTGAATCGCCGCCTCGACCTCGCTGTCGAGCGCGCTCGTGGCTTCATCGAGCAGCAGGATCGGCGCATCCTTGAGCATCACGCGTGCGATCGCGACCCGCTGGCGCTGTCCGCCGCTCAATTTGACGCCGCGCTCGCCGACGTGCGCCTCGTAGCCTCTGCGGCCTATGGCATCACTGAGCGTGAGTATGAATTCGTGCGCTTCGGCGCGTTTCGCGGCCGCGAGCATTTGGGCATCGCCGGCATCGGGCCGGCCATAGAGTATGTTGTCGCGCACGGATCGATGCAGGAGCGCCGTGTCCTGGGTCACCATGCCGATCTGCGATCGCAGAGAATCCTGCGTGACTGCAGCGATATCCTGGCCGTCGATGAGCACGCGCCCCTGCCGCAGATCATAGAAACGCAGCAGCAAATTGACGATCGTGCTCTTGCCGGCGCCCGAGCGGCCGACCAGGCCGATTTTCTCGCCGGGACGAATGTGCAGATTCAAGCGGTCGATCACCGGCCGGTGCGGGTCGGGCGCCGCGCCATAGGCGAAGCTGACCTCCTCGAATCGGATGTCGCCGCGCGTGACGCGCAGTGGCACGGCGCCTGGGCGGTCGACGATGGTTTGCGGACTTGCGAGCGTGTTCATGCCGTCCTGCACGGTACCGACCTGCTCGAATAGCGAGGCGATCTCCCACAAGACCCAGTGCGAGATGCCGTTGAGCCGCAGTGCCATCGCGATTGCAGCGGCAACCGCGCCGACGCCGAGCGACCCGCGCGTCCACAGCCACAAGGTCATGCCGCCCGTGCAGACGATCAGGCCCATGCTGAGCGCGTGATTGACGACTTCGAACGCCGTGACCATGCGCATTTGCCGGTAGACGGTTTGCAGGAACTCCGCCATCGCGCTGCGCGCATAACCGCTCTCGCGCTGCGTGTGCGAGAACAATTTGACGGTTGCGATGTTGGTATACGCGTCGGTGATGCGCCCCGTCATCATCGATCGCGCATCCGCCTGCGACTTGGCGACCGCGGCCAGGCGCGGCACGAAATACCAAACCGAGACGGCATAGAACGCCAGCCAGCCGAGGAACGGCGGCAGCAGCCACGGACTGAAGTCGCCGGCCACGAGCACGATCGTCACGAAGTAGATCACCACGTAGACGAGGATGTCCCCGACGATCATCCAGGTATCGCGCACCGCGAGCGCGGTCTGCATGACCTTGGTCGCGACCCGGCCGGCGAATTCGTCCTGATAGAAGCTCAAGCTCTGCGCAAGCATGTTGCGGTGGAAATCCCAGCGCAGGCGCATCGCGAAATTGCCCGCGAGCGTCTGGCGGCGTATGAGGCTTTGCAGGCCGATCAGCAGCGTGCTGCCCGCGAGGATCGCCGCGAGCAGCAGCAGGTTTTTGCGCTGTGCCGACCAGAGCTTGGCGGGCTCGACTTTGGCGAGCCAGTCGACGACGTGGCCGAGCATGCTGAACAGCAGCGCCTCGAATGCGCCGATGATCGCGGTGGCAGCGGTCATCGTCATGATGTAGCCACGCATGCCGCGGGTGCACGCCCAAACAAAGGCGAAAAAGCCGCGCGGCAACTGCGGCGGAGGCGCATCAGGATACGGCGGGACTAGTCTCTCGAAGAGGCGAAACAAGGCGCAAACTCCGGCGGAAAAAACACGAGACTACCTGAACACACCCTCGGCGTACGATTCGGGTGCAAAGTTTTCGAACTTCGTGTACTGGCCGAGGAAGGTCAGCTGAACGTCGCCGGTCGGGCCATTGCGCTGCTTGGCGATGATGATGTCGGCAATCCCTTTGCGCGTCGTGTTGGGCTCGTAGACCTCTTCGCGATAGATGAGAAGGATCACGTCGGCATCCTGTTCAATCGCGCCACTTTCACGAAGATCCGACATCACCGGCTTCTTCTCGACGCGCTGCTCGACGCCGCGATTGAGCTGCGAGAGCGCGATGACCGGTACCTTGAGCTCCTTGGCGAGCGCCTTCAGCGAGCGCGAGATTTCCGAGATTTCCGTCGCGCGATTCTCCTTGGTGCCCGGGACCTGCATGAGCTGCAGATAATCGACGACGATCAGATCGAGGCCGCGCTCGCGCTTCAAGCGCCTGGCCCGCGCTCGGATTTCGGTAGGAGTGAGCGCCGGCGTTTCATCGACGTAGATTTTCGCGCCGCTCAACTGCGTCATCGCCGAATCGATGCGCGGCCAGTCATCCTCGTTCAATCGGCCGGAGCGCAGATTGCCCTGATTGATGCGCCCCAGGGAAGAGATCATTCGCAAGGTGAGCGATTCGGCCGACATTTCCATGCTGAAAATCGCCGCCGACTTGTCCGAGCCGAGCGCGGCATTCTCCGCGATGTTGACCGCGAGAGTGGTCTTGCCCATCGAGGGCCGGCCGGCGATGATGATCAAATCGCCGGGCTGCAGGCCCGAGGTCATTTCATCGAGCTGCTTGAATCCGGTGGGGATGCCGGTCATCTTGCCGTCGGAGTGATACAGCTCGTCGATCCGGTTGACCACGTCCGGCAGAATGCTCTTGACCGTCCGGAAGCCGACCTTGCCGCGCGAGCCCGCTTCCGCGATCTCGAACACCGCGCGTTCCGCATCATCGACGATCTCGCGGGCCTCGCGGCCCTCCGGCTCGAGCGCGTTGCCGACGATCTGATTGCCCGCGGTGATGAGCTGACGCAGCACCGAGCGCTCGCGCACGATGTCGGCATAAGCCCGGATATTGGCCGAGGTGGGGGTGTCGCGCGCCAGCGATCCTAAGTAAGACAGCCCGCCCACCTGATCGAGAACTCCCTGGCTCTCCAGGTGACCCGATAAGGTGACGGCATCGCAGGGTTGGTTGCGCTCGATCAGGCCGGCAACGGCCTCGAAAATCAGCCGGTGATCGTGACGGTAGAAATCCGCGGAGACGACCCGGTCGGCGACCTGGTCCCAGGCCGCGGAATCGAGCATCAACCCGCCGAGCACCGATTGCTCGGCTTCGATCGAATGCGGCGGAAGGCGCAGTCCGTCGCCGGCACCCAAGAGTCGATTGCTGACGCGACCGGCCATTAGGAGCCTTGTTCGAGTATTTCGGGTGAGCCGGCCGCTACTCTTCGGCGACGATGGTAACCGTCAAGGTCACATCAACGTCGGTATGCAGGTGCAGCTGTACCTGATGCTCGCCGGTGACGCGGATCGGTCCCGTCGGCATGCGCACTTCGCTGCGGCTGATCGGGTGATTCGCCTTGACCGCCGCTTCGGCGATATCGGCCGTGCCGATGGAGCCGAACAGCTTGCCTTCCGCGCCCGCCTTGGCCTTGAGCTCCAGCTTGAAGTCCTGGAAGCCGAGCGCGCGCGCCTGCGCCGCGGCCAGCTCCTGGTGCGCCTTGGCTTCGAGCTCGTGGCGCTGCGCCTCGAACTTCGCAATGTTCGCGGCGCTCGCCATGGTGGCTTTGCCCGTCGGCACCAAGAAATTCCGGGCATAGCCCGACTTCACTTTGACGCGATCGCCGATTTGGCCGAGGTTCGCGACTTTCTGCAACAGTATGATATCCATGTGCGGCGGCCGTTAGTGCTGGTCGGTGTAGGGCAGCAAGGCCAGAAAACGCGCGCGGCGGATCGCGAGCTGCAGCTGGCGCTGATAATGAGCGCGCGTGCCCGTGATGCGGCTCGGAACGATCTTGCCGGTTTCGGTGATGTAGCTCTTGAGCGTGGTCAGATCCTTGTAGTCGATCTGCTTGACGTCATCGGCCGTGAATCGGCAGAACTTCTTGCGGCGGAAAAAACGTGCCATGTTTGGTCTCCTTTACCGTGCGCCCATGGGCATGTCGTCGTCGTCGCCGTCATCGCCGAAGTCGTCGTGGCGGCGCGCATTCTCATCAGGCGCGCGGGCCATCGGCGAGGGCTCGGTGACGGCTTCTTCCATCTTCACCACCAGGCTGCGCAGCACCGCGTCGCTGAAGCGGAACGATCCGGTCAGCTCGGCGAGCGTCTTCTGATCGCACTCGACGTTGAGCAGGATGTAGTGGGCTTTGTGAACTTTGGAAATGGGGAAGGTCAGCTGGCGCCGGCCCCAATCCTCGAAACGATGCACCGCGCCGCCGCCGGCACTGATCATGCCTTTGTAGCGATCGACCATCGCAGGAACTTGCTCGCTCTGGTCCGGATGGACCAAGAGCACGATCTCATAATGCCGCATTGTAGGCTCCCTACGGTTTAAGCCTCCCGTTGCGAGCGGTGAGGCAAGGAGTAATGCCGGTTCCCCGGCGAAAAAGAGCGCGAAGGATACGCGTTTCAGCCCCTCAAGGTCAACTTATCCGCCGCCGGGCGGCGTTGGGCGGGGCTGCCGGGCGGCGTCAGCCGCGGCTGCCCGGCTGCACCGCCCGCTGCCGCCGCGCCTCGAATAGGGCCACCCCCGCGGCCACCGATACATTCAGCGACTCCACCTGACCGGCCATGGGGATGCGCACCAGAAAGTCGCAACGTTCCCGGGTCAGACGCCGCATACCGCCCCCTTCGGCGCCCAGCACCAGGGCCAGCGGCCGGTTCAAGTCCGATCCGTACAGGGTTTGCGGCGCCTCCGCATCGGTTCCCACCACCCAGATGCCGCGCTCCTTGAGCAGGTCGATGGCGCGTGCGAGGTTGGTCACACTGGCCACCGGTACGAATTCGGCGGCGCCCGCCGCCACCTTGCGCACCACGCCGTCCACCGCGGCCGAGCGGTCCTTGGGGATGATCAGCGCGTGAGCGCCGGCGGCATCCGCCGAACGCAAACAGGCCCCCAGGTTGTGGGGGTCGGTGACGCCGTCGAGAATCAGCAGCAGCGCAGGCTCCGCGATTTGACCCAAGGCTTCGATCAGATCGTGCTCGTCCCAGGGCTTGAGCGGCCGCACGGCCGCCACGGCTCCCTGGTGGGTCACGTCCCCGACCAGTTTGTCGAGTGCCTCGCCGCCGACCGACTGAATGCGCACGCCCGCAGCTTGCGCGCGCTCCCGCAAACCGCGGCTCCTTTCGTCATCGCGCGGCTGCGCCACCCAGAGTTCCAGCACTCGCTCGGGCGCCCGCTCGAGCACGGCGTTGATGGCATGCAAGCCATAGACGAAATTGCGCTTCGAATCAGCCACGCCCGCCGCGCCCGCGTTTGCCCCCCCCGCCCCGACCGCCCCGCTGCGGGCCCGACCCGCGCGCCGATCCAGACCCGCGCTGCTGGCTCGCGCCGCGCCGCGGCGCCCGCACCGTGCCGTGCGTTGCGGATCCTTCCGCATCGAGCATTTCGAAGTCGATTTGCCGCTGCGTGAGATCGACCCGGTTCAAGCGCACCCGCACCGTATCGCCCAGCTGCCAGCGCCGGCCGGTGCGCTGCCCCACCAAGCCCATGCCGCCGTTTTCCAGCTCCCAGTAATCGCCGGGGATGGCGGAAATATGCACCAGGCCGTCAATGGGCATGTCCTTCAGCTGCACGAACAAGCCGAACTCCAGGGCACTGGTGATGGTGGCATCGAATGTCTCGCCGACCCGCGGCTGCAGATACAGGCACTTCAAGTACCCCATCACATCGCGCGATGCATCATCGGCGCGCCGCTCGCGCTGCGAACTCTCCGCCCCCAGCGTCTGCAATTCGGCGGTGCTGTAGCGATGGCCGGACGCCGAATTGGGCAGCACGGCGGCTTTGATCGCGCGGTGCACGAGCAAGTCGGGATAGCGGCGGATCGGCGAGGTGAAGTGCGCGTACTCCTCGAGCGCGAGGCCGAAGTGACCGATGTTCGTTTGCTGGTACACGGCCTGCGCCAGGGAGCGGATCACCAGATTCTCGAGCAACAGCCCGTCGGGCCTCGCCGCCAGGCGTTCGACCAATTGGCGAAATTCGCGGGGACTCGGTTTCTCCGAAAACACGGCGCCCACCTGCAATGCATTCAGCACCTTCTGCAGCTCGGTGACGCGCTTGTCCTCCGGCTGTCCGTGCACGCGATACAGGCTCCCGGCCTTGGCGAGACGCAGCGCCACCGCGGCCTCGACATTGGCCGCGATCATGCACTCCTCGATCAGGCGGTGCGCATCGTTGCGCGTCACTGCGTAGAAACCTTCGATTCTGCCGTCGTTGCCGATGCGCGCCTTGACCTCGCCGCCTCGAAAGTCGAGTGCCCCGCGGGCGTCGCGCGCCGCTTTCAGGGCTCCGTAGACCGCATACAGGGTTTCCAGCGAATTGCGCACCGGCGGCGTCAAATCCTTGGCCGCGGTGTGCTGCGGATTCTCCAGATACGCCCAGGCCTGATCGTACGTGAGCCGCGCGTGCGAGCGAATCACCGCCTCGTAGAACCGGGTCTTGCCCGGCTTGCCGGCCTTGCTGATGCGCATGTCGCAGACGAATGCGAGACGGTCGACGCGCGGCATCAGCGAACACAAATGATTGGACAGATGCTCCGGCAGCATCGGAATGACTCGATCGGGAAAATACACCGACGTCGCGCGCGACCGCGCTTCGGTGTCCAGCTCGGTGCCGAACCGCACGTAGTTGCTGACATCGGCAATGGCCACGACGAGCCGCCAGCCGCCGCCGCGCAGGCTCTCCGCGTATACGGCATCGTCGAAATCCTTGGCATCCTCGCCGTCGATGGTCACCAGCGGGGTTTCGCGCAGGTCCTCGCGGCCGTCCAGATCCGACGCCTGCACCTCGGGAGCGAATCGATTGGCCGCGCGAATGACCTCGGGTGGGAATTCCTGCGGCAGTTCGTGTCTCAGAATCGCGAAGCGGGCCGCCAGGTCCGAGGGGCGCAAGTTCTTGAGCACTTCGACGATGCGTCCGTGCGCCGCGGCGTCCCCTTGGGGGCGCTTGGTCACTTCGACGACCACATTATCGCCGTCTTCGGCTCCGTGCCGGTCCCGCATGGCCACGTCGACGGAGTACCAATGACCAGGGTCCTCCGGTGCGACGCTGCCATGGCCGTGACCATGGCCTGCGCGCCAAATGCCGCCGATGGTCGGACTGGCATCGCCGATACGGCGGATCAATCGCGCGATGCGCCGCCCGCGCTCGTTCATACCGACGGCGAGCGCCTCGACCCGATCGCCGTGCATCAGCGTCGCCGTGTCCGCCCGCGCCAGCACCAAGGGCGCGGAACCGTCATCCGGCATCACCAACACATCGCCGTTGGCGCGGCCGCGCACTCGGCCCTCCACGCGCTCACCCTCGCCGGCCGCCGCAAACCCGTTCGGTCCCTCGATCGCTTGGCCGTCGCGCACCATCGCGGCGAGGCGTTTCGCGAGCGCTTCGCGCTGTCCGCTGGTATGCAGGCCGAGCCGTTTGGCGAGCCGCGCCGCGGAGAGCGGCTCCGGCGCCTCGGTCAGGTGCTTCAGCAGCAGTTCGCGGCTCGCGATGGGATCCGCATAGCGCGACTTCTCGAGTTCTAAATTGGGGTCCTCGCCGCGCCAATCCGCGACAGGCGGCGTCGCCCGATTAGCAGATTGCCGCCGCGAGCCCGTGGGTCCACGTCGTGTCATAGGATGTTGCCGATTGGTTTACGGCGCGAGGTTAGCAGCTTTGCGCGTCCCTAAGGAGCATATTGGCTGATGGGTGCCTTCCCTCGCGCTTGGGAACGCTTCGCCAGCCAGTAATATGCGGGCGATGTGATGATGAGGCCGACGATCCACGACAGGTCGACGCCACCCATCGCGCGGGCGATGGGCCCGGTGTAGAGCGGTGAGGCGACGAAGGGCAGCTGCACGGCGATACCCAAGGCATAGCAGCTGACCGCCGCCGCATTGACGCGGCCGTAGATGCCGCCGTCCTGGCGAAAAAAGGACGCGACGTCGTATTCGCCGTGCCGCAACAGGTAATAGTCGACGAGGTTGATGGCGGTCCATGGCACCAGCACGTAGAGCAGCATCAAGATGAAAGCCTCGTAGTTCACCAGGAACGCAGCCTTCGTCAGCAGCGCGCCGGTGAGCGAGAGTCCGAACAGCAGCAGGCACACCACGGTGCGGGCCCTGTGTCCGGGCGACCACGAGGGAATCAAGGTCTGGCCGAACGTCAGCGTCGACAGCACGCCGCAATACAGATTCATGGCGTTCGCGGACGCTATACCGACCGAAAATACGATCAGCACGAGGGGAGCGATTCCATGCACCAGCAGCGCGAGTCCCGCGACCAGGTTGCCCTTGGGCGCGGCCAGACCCACCATGGCCCCCAACACCATGGGCAGCAGCGAGCCGAGCGTGCAGCCCCAATAGCTGGCCCAGAATGCGGGCACCACGCCGGTGTCGCGCGGCATGTAGCGCGAGTAATCGGATACATACGGCGCATAGGCGATCTGCCAGAGCGCGGCGGCGGAAATGGCGCCGAGAAATCCCGCCCAGTTGAACGCATTGCGATTCAGGAAATCCGCCGGCAGGCCGTGCACCCAGATGATCCAGGCGAACGCCAGCAGCAGCACGGCGCCCGACAGGTACGACATCACTCGCGTATAGGCGTGAATGAGGTCATAGCCGTAAATCGCGGCGATCACGCTGAGCACGCCCACCAGCACGATGCCCGGCGTGTCCGTCATCCCCGGCGCGAGGCTGGCGATGGCTTCGCCGCCCATGACCAGATTCGAGGACAGAAATCCGACATACATGACGATAACGATGCCGACGACGAGCAGTGAACCCAAGGACCCGAATTGACCGCGGGTTTGCACCATCTGCGGCACGCCGAGCTGCGGACCCTGCGCCGCATGCAGCGCCATGAAAATGGCCCCGACCAGATTTCCGATGCTGAGGCCGAGCACCGCGGCGGTGAACGGCAGCTTGAACACGGTGACCGCCAACCCGCCGGTGACGACCGTCAGCAGCATGATGTTCGAACCGAACCACACCGTGAAAAGATCGCGGGACGTGCCATGGCGCTGATCGAGCGCAATCGGCTGAATCGTGCTGACCTCGAGCCGGGTAATTTGTTCGCGCATCCTCTTCTCGCTCCTCTGGTTCACATGTCTATGCCGGCAGCCTCGAGCTGGCTGCGCAACGGCGCAAGTTGCTTCTCGTAGTGCCGCCACTGGGACACCGAGGAGTCGTAGATCGGCCGCCGTATCTGCACGGCGCTCGCGGTCATGCTCGCCGCCGGATTGGCATGAAACTGCGCACAGGCGTCCTGCCAATCGAGTTCGCAGAATGCCAGCAGCTTGCGCGTCTCGCCGAGCTGGTCTGCGATCAGCGCCTCGTAGCGGAGGTCATGGACGAAGCCCGGCAGCGTGCTCTGCCAATGCGCCATCAAGCGTCGATAGGCCAGGTAGTAGCGGCCGATTTCATCGAGGTCATACGAGAACGGGTAGCCGTCCTTGAACAGGGTCTTGTACATCGCGTAGCAGACCGCCATCGGGTGCCGCGTCAGGTGCACGATCTTCGCCTTCGGCAGCGCGCGCCGGATCAAGCCGCAATAAAGATAATTCAAAGGCATTTTGTCGATGACGCGGCCGCTGCCGGCCGATTCTCGATGCACCCGTTGCAGGTAATCCCGGCCGAGATCCCCGAAGTCCACGGTCGCGGAATGCGCGACCAACTCCCGGCGCGGCATTTGCGTGCGACCGGTGCGGCGGCGCACGGCGTCAACCAGGGCCAGCGCAAAGCAGTCCGTCTCGCCCGCCGAGTACACCATCGAATGACTCGCCAGGATTCGTTCGGCCAGAGTCGTGCCGCTGCGCGGCAGGCCAACGACGAAGATCGGGGCGTGCGCAGCGGCGCCCTCGCGGTGCTCGCGGGTCACCGCGGCGTCGGCGCTCGGAAAAGCGTCGATGATCCATTGCACCGTCGCCACGTCGGTGGCAATGTCGTAGCGCAGATGTGCGTGGCGTTGCGCGGCTGCGCGCGTGAGGTGTTCGAAGGACTTGCCGTACTCGCCGGTATCCTCGTATTCCTTGGCGAGCGCGTAATGCACCTGAACCTCGCCGCGCCAATCGGCAATGGGCCGGGAGGCCACGGCCTCGAGCGCGGCGAGATGGTTTCGCTGCGCAGTCTGCGTGCGCAAATCCGTGCGGTTCTTGTACGCCTCGAAGTCCGCGGGATTCAAGGCGATGACCCGGTCGTAGTCGTCCTCCGCCTCGGCCAGCAGACCGAGAAACCGGCGCACCGTCGCGCGGTTATACAGAAATTGCGCAACGTCGGGCGCAAGCGCGACGGCGCGGTCGTAGGCCGCCAGCGCGCGGCGCTGATCGTTGGCGTAGCTGTACAGCGTGCCCGCCGCATCCCAGACGGAAGAATCCGTCGAGGCGCAGCGCAGCGCCGTCTCCGCGGCCGCGAAGGCGTCAGCCTTGCGCGCCAGCGCCATCAGGCACTGCGCGCGATGCATCCAGAATCGCGCATCCAACGCATCAAGGGCGAGCGCCCGATCGATGCCGGCGAGCGCCCCCGCCCAATCCCGGGCTTGCATCAGGCGCAACACCTCGCGGTGGGCGAGGTCGACGCCGGTGCCGGCGCTCGAGGTCAACGCCGCTTCCTGCGGCGAGCCGCGGCGGCCGCCATGCCGGGGATGTATTTTTCCGAAACGAGCTCCTGGCAATGTCTTTCGAAGGCCTGCACCAAACGCGTCTTCTTCAGTTGTTTCAAGGTCGCTATGCCGATGCGCATGGGCGGCGGATCGCCGCTCAGCGGCACCCGGACGACACGCCGTCCGTCGAGTGCCATGTCGGCGCGCGGCCGCACATTCGCCAGCGTGTAGCCCAGCCCGTTCGCGACCAGGGTCCGCACCACGTCGAAATTGGCGGACGACCACACGACATGGGGCTCGAGGCGGTCCCGGATGAACAAGGCAAGAAAGTATTCGCGGCTCAGCGGCATGTCGAGCAATACCATGGGTAGATGAGCCAGCTGGCTCAACTTGATCGTACGCTCGTGAGCCAGAGGATGGGCGACGCCGAACAAAGCGTACGGCGGCAGAGTGGCCAGCGGCAAGAAATTAATGTCCTCGCCGATCTGCAAGTCGTAGGTGATGGCCACTTCGATTTCGGCCGCCCGCAGACTCTTGATGAGGCCCTCCTGGTGCGCTTCCACCGAACTGATCTGGGTCTCCGGGAAAGCCTTCAAGAAAGCCTGGACGAGCTCGGGCATGACGATGGGCGCGAGCGTGGCGAACCAGCCGACGTTGAGTTCGCCGCGCATTTGATGGCTGATGTCGGCCGCCGCCGAATACAGCCCATCCGCCTGCTTCAGCAGCTGCTTCGCATCGCGCAGCAAGGCGCGCCCCGCCGGGGTCAGCGACAGGCCCTGGGCGTGGTGGCGCAAGAACAATTGCACGTTCAATTCGCGCTCGAGGTGCGAAATCGCCGTCGAGACCGCCGGTTGGGAAATATTGGCGCGCTTCGAGGCCAGCGTGATGCTGCCCGTCTCGGCGGCCGCGATGAAATACGCCAGTTGCCGAAATGTGAATTTCATTCCGCCGGCAGGATCATAAATCCCCCGGCACTCCGAAGGTCGGCGCAGCCGCCGGGTCGAGCGCGCGGCGCACGTAGTCGTCGATTTGCGGCGCGTATATCTCCCAGATTGCGGCGAGCGCGCCGAGCGGATCATGTTCGCTCCAGTCAACCCGCAAGTCGACGATGGGCCAACTGACCTCGCGCACCACCAAGAGACCCGCGGAGTGCACCGGACCCGCTTCCCCGCCGCGCTGCGCGCCTGCCTGCAGCGCGTGCAGCAGGCGCGCACCCAGATGCCCGCCGGCCGCCTCGAACGCGGACACCATGGCCGCGGGAACCTCGGTTCGCGCCAGTAGATTCCCCGCCGCCGCCGAGTGCTCGCCGATGGCCGTAGCCACTTGCCCCAAGGCTGCGGTTCCGGAGTGGATGGCGGGCGCGCCCTCTGCGCCCAACACCACGAGCTGACGGTACGCCCCGAAGGCCGTGGAGCGCAGGGCCGCCTCGAGCGCCGCGGCCGCTCCCAGTCCCTGCTGCAGGGAGTCGAGAATGAGCGGGCCCAGCGCGGGATCGGTGATGTTCTGCGTCGCCACCGCACCGATGCCGGCGCGCGCATGCGCGCAGCGCGCCGCCACGGCCGGCGATGAGGAGGCGATCGCCACCCCGAACATGCGCGTCCGCGCGCAGCGAGCCGCGATCGAAAACGTCATGGCTCAAGCTTCATCGGGGATCACCGCAATCACATCCACCTCGACCAGCCACTCCGGCCGGGCGAGCCCGGCGACCACAATGCCGGTCGAGACGGGATAAACCCCCTTCAGCCGGCGCCCAATCGCGCGGTACACCGGCTCGCGAAACCGCGGGTCGGTCAGGTAAATCGTGACCTTGCATATGTGCTCGAGGCCCGCTCCCGCTTCGCCGAGCAACTGCTCGATGTTCGACATCGCCTGTTCGGCCTGTGCCGCCGCGTCCCCGACTCCCACGTTGACCGAGGTATCGAGATCCTGCCCGACCTGGCCGCGGACGAACACGGTGCGGCCGCGGGCGACCACCGCCTGGCATAGGTCGTTGTCGAGTTTCTGTTCCGGGTACGTGTTGCGCGTATTGAACTTACGAATGCGGGTGTGCATGGTGGACTCCGAAGAATGATCGGCAGTGCTCGGCGAATTCGAGCGCCAAGGGGCTCATCGCGGCGCCGTTCCGGGCAACCAGCATGAGCCTGCTGTTCTTGACGTCCTTGGCCAAGGGCCGCGCCACCAGCGCGCGCCCGTCATAGGTCATGTTGTTGGCCGGCTTGGTCGCCAAAATACTGTAGCCCAGCCCGTGCCCGACGAAGCCGCGCACCATTTCCAGAGACACCGCGCGCAAGCCGATATGCGGCTCGAGACCGCAATCCCGAAACAGCGACAGGAAATAACCGCGGCTCGGTTCGACATCGAGCAAGATCAAGGGCTCTTTCTGCAGATCTTGCAGCGCGATGCTGGGCGCGCCCGCGAGCGGATGGCCCTCGGGCAGCAGCACGTAGGGCGTCAGCACCGCGAGCGGCTCGGCGTGCAGGTCCGAATCCAATCCAAAGTCGTAGAGCAGCGCAACCTCGGTGTCCTTGCGGCGCAGGCTCGCGATCAGGTGCTCCTGATCGGCCTCCACCAGCGACAGCGCGATATTGGGATGCAGTTTCGTCAGCCGGGCTACCAGCGCGGGAACGATGTAGGGCGCGAACACGTGGTAGCAGCCGATGGACAGCGAACCCGCCAACGCGCCGCCGCGCCGCGATTGCCGCTGGTGAAATCGCCGTGGCACGCCGTAGGCGCGATTGGCGTAGATCAGCGGCGCGCCGCCGCCGGCCACGAATATATCCTGCACGGAACCGAAGACCACGAAATGCGATCCCACTCGTTCGCTTGCCGTGACGCGGCAATCGAACGCCACCAGCGAGTCGATCACCCGCGGCGCGCCCGTCACCTGCGTCGTCCAGGCGGCGCAGTCGAATTTGGCCGCGCCGCGCACCGTGCTGCGCCCGGCGAATTGCTCGGAAATGTGCGCCTGATCGTCGCGCAGCACATTGACGCAGAACACCCCGTTCTTGAGCACCGCGTCGGCGACCGGACTCAAATGGTGAATACAGACCAGCAGCGTCGGTTGCGGCGTGTCCGCCGACACCGACACCATGGCGGAAACGGTCACCCCATGCCGCCCCGCCGCGCCATCGGTGGTCACCACGTTGACCGTGCACGCCGCATGGCTCATCCCCAGCAGGAATTGCTGGCGCAGCGCCCGATCGATGTCGCTCATCCGTAGTCGCTCATGCGGCGCCAATCATACCCGCATTATCGCCGCGCCCGCGGCGCGCGGCGGCGGCGCCTGCGCGCTCTTCTTCTCGTCCAACACCCGCGCCGAGAGATCGGCCGCCTTGCGGACGAATTGCAGCGGCCCTTCCCAGTCGAAATTGCGGTAGACGGCGGCGAGATGCGCAAACGGAGGCGACTGGGCGAACAGCTGGAAGGTCAGACGATGACCCGCATAGTCCGAGTTCAACATGTCGCGGGCGAAGGCCAGCAGCTTGCGGCGGTCCTCGGCCGCCCAGTTCTCGTTCACCGAGTAGAACTTGTCGAGCCATGGCTTGGTGTCCGGTGAATCGAACGACGCCTTGTCGGGGGTGACGCAAATCTGCCCGCCGCACAGTTCCCGCGCAATGTGCATCATGTGGTGCAGCTGGGAGCAGGCGAGCACGCGCCCCGAGAACAACAGCGACTGATTCGGCATCAAGAGCCCGGCGGGACTTTTTTCCGCCAGTGCGATCGACGCCGTGAGATGTGCGTTGATTCCCTCGCGGTATACGGCGAGCTGCGACAGCTTGTCCTGCACGGCCTGCTGCTGGTCGAGTCCGGTCTGTCTGACGTTGAACAGCGCCGCGCCGATCATCATGTCCGCGAGCTTCAGATTGCGCTGCACGAAGGCGAATGCGGAGTAGCGGTGCAGGGTGGCGCGGATGAACGTCGCCGCCTTGGTGTGGCGATAGAAGAGCACGTTTTCCCACGGAATCAGCACGTCGTCGAATATGACCAGGGCGTCCACTTCGTCGAATTTGTTGGCCAGCGGATAGTCCGCGGCGGGCGCACGCCCCGCAAAGCCAGTGCGGCAGATGAACTTGAGGTTGGGCGAACTCAGATCGCAGACGAACCCCACCGCATAGTCGGACAGGGCGGAATTTCCCCAGTTGGCGATCGTCGGTTTGGTGAACGCCTGGTTCGCGTAGGCCGCGGCGGTCTCGTACTTCGCGCCGCGCACGACGATGCCGGCGTCCGTTTCTTTGACCACGTGCAGCAGCATGTCCGGATCCTGCTCCTGCGGCGGCTTGGAGCGATCGCCCTTCGGATCGGTGTTGGCGGACACGTGGAACGGATCCCCCGCGATCACCGCCTGGATGTGGCGGCGGATGTTGGCCGAGTATTGCGGATCCACTTCGTTGAGCACGTCCTGGCCGTCGAACAGCGACCACATCTCGCCGATCGTTTCATCGCCCACCCGGGTGACGATGCCGCCGACGGCATCGAGCACCGTGTCGGTGGCGCGGCGTTTGTCCCACCAGTCCTGTTGGGTGCGCGGCAGCTTGTTCGCCACCGCATGCCACTCGCCGTCCTGCTGAAAGCTCAAGGCGCTGCGGGTCGCCGCCTCGTGCTGCATGTCGTAGATGCGCGCCCGAATGTCGATCAGCGGCTTCAGCATCGGATTCCGGGTCACGTCCTTGACACGCTCGCCGTTGATGTACACCTCGCGGTCATCGCGGATGGAATCCAGATATTGCTGGCCGGTTCGGATCATGGGGAACTCTCCGCATTGGGATGACTGCACCGCCGCGCCCGAGGGGCGGCGCGAACGATGCCATGATCGCGCAGCGCTAGGTTTATATAAACTAGTGAAATATTACCCTTTGCTTCCGAAATACGGAACCTGCGCCCAAGGCCGGGAGGGGGCGTCCCGTCCCCAAGGCCGGAAGGGGCGTCCCGTCCCCAGGCCCGAAGGGCCTCCCGTCCCCTGCGCGGCGCGCTACCATCCCTTGAACGAGTATCCCAGCGTCAAGCCATAGGTGCGCGGCTGCGACACCACGGCCTGAACTCGATTGCCGAAAATCGACGGATCGGTGTAGGAACTGATGCCGAGGTTATTGGTGAGATTGTTGACGAACACCGTTCCGACCAAGTGCGACCGCGTATAGCTGAGGCGCGTATCCAGCATGGTATAGCCCCCCACCGTCGGCACCGCCGCGGACAGCGCCGGTATGACCGCGCTTTGGTAGTGGCCGTTGATCGCATAGCGCCAATCACCGCCGGCAAACTGGACGTGACCGTATTCCAAGCCGAGCGCGACGCTGGATTTCGGCGTGCCCGGCAGGGGCGTGCCGATCGCCGGCGGCGGCACGGCGACGTTTGGATAGGTGAACAGGGGATTGAGCGAAGTCAGCTTGGTTTGATCATAGGTATAGCCCAGTTGCCCCCCCAGGTGCTCGGTCAGATTCGCGGAGAGTTCCACTTCGACGCCGCGGCTGTAGGCCTGGCCGATGTTGAGCGCCGCCGGCAGCACCAGCGGCGTCAATTGCACGCCCTCCTGGATGTTGTGCCACTCGATGTCGTACACGGCCACTGAATAGCGCACGCGATTCGCCAGCACCCCCTTGGCGCCGACCTCGTAATTGTCCGCCGTATCGGGCTGCAGCCGCGTGAGCGACGCCGGCGTCACATAGGGAAGGCCGGTGGTCGGATCGGTGATCGGCTCGCCCGGCGGCAGCGCATTCACGCCGCCGCGGCGGAATCCCTGCGACCAGGTCGCGTAGACCAGGTTGGTCTTGTCGATCTGGTAGGACGTGTTGATCTTCCACAGCGCGCGCCGCCACTCGTCGCTGGCAGATTCGTTGGCGATGTAGGCCGGCCCATCGAACAACAGGCCGGTTTGCTGCGCCTGGGTCAGCGTCTGCTTGAACAGGCGGGCTCCGCCGGTCAGGCTCCAGGATTCGGTCATGTGCCAGGTGAATTCGCCGAACGCGGCCAGGTCTTTGAAGCGCGTTTCGAAGTCGCCGATGTAGGCCTGATCGATCACCAGGGGAACGCCTTTGACGGGATTCATGGCCCCCGGGCTGGTCACATATTCGCCGAACCCGCAGGGCGTGAACGGCGCCGCGCCATTGCTCACCGGGTTGCCCGCGGCCAGGCACGCGTTGAAATAGTCGTTGTACCCCGGATAGAACTCGTGCTCCCGGATGTCGGTGGTCTGGTCCTTGTAGAAGAGTCCGCCCACCCAGTCGAAGGTTCCGCCGGTCTTCGAGGCCAGGCGGATTTCCTGCGACCACAATTTGTCGTTGAACTGGTCGTGGCCTTGGATGAACGAGCGCGGGTTCAACCCGTAGTAGGGCTTGTAAAAAATGAAATTCGTGTACAGCGCGGTGAGATCGGAATTGGTCTGGTTGTTGTGGTGCGCATACGAACTCGACGACGTCAGGGTCGCAAACCCCATGTCGTAATCCAGGGTGAGCGCAACCAGATCGACCTTGTCCTTGGTGCTCTCCAGGCTGTTGGTCGACGATGAGAGCCGGTCGACGCCCGCGGGCACCGGCGCGTCGTATAGCTGCGGCAGGAGGCCCGGCGGCTGCGCGATGGGCTGGTTGTACGCCGCCGGCGATGTGGCGATATAGGGAAATCCGCCCGCCGCCGCCGTCTGATAGAAGTAGGACAGCTGCGCCTTGAAGTCATCGTTCGGCTTCCACAGCGCCGCAACCCTCGCGGTCCGATATTGGTACGAGTTGACGCCGTCCTGCGAGTACTTCTGCGGCGGACTGAATAAATTCCCCGGCTGCGCCGAGAGCGGCGCGCCGGAGGAGTCGAGGGCATAAAGATTGGGCTGATTGATGAAGCCCGCGTCATCCGTCCAGCTGGCGTTCAAGCGCACGGCGAAGGTGTCGGAGAACGGCAGATTGAGCATGCCATTGACGTCTTCGTTGAGCGCGTGCGTATGCTCGGTCTTGCTCAAGGTGACCTCGCCCTTGGCGTCGAAGGCCTTCGGATCGGGCGCGTTCTGCACGAACCGTATGGTGCCGCCGAGCGAGCCCGATCCGTACAAGGTTCCCTGCGGTCCGCGCAGGATTTCCACGTGATCGAGGTCCAGCAGGCGCAGATTGACGAACAGCGGAGTTTCGTCGACATAGGTCGCGACGGGCGGCACCACCGGCGAGGCGAGCGCCAATTGGCCCGCAGTGGCCTCGCTGTTCAAGCCGCGAATGATCAGCGTGCTGCCGTTGACTCCGCCGAAGGGGCCCTTGTCGGTCACATTGACGCCCGCGACCGAATGCGCCAGGCCGGAGATGTCTTGAATCCCGGCTTGATCCAGCGATGCGCCCGTGACGGCCGTGATGCTGATCGGAAGATCCTGGGCCGACACCGCGCGGCGCGACGCCGTGACGACCACCTCCTGCAGGGCATCCTCGGCCGGCGCCGGCGCGGCGCGGGAAGACGCCGGATACAGCACCGTCAGCACCGCTGCCGTCAGCGACGACAACGCGCTTAAGTAGGGGCGCCCGTTCCGTGGGTCGATGAAGGAATCGCGTGCTCGGGGACTGGTCTTCATACGGAACTCCTCGGTCAGACGTGGTTTGCCACCCTTTGAGGAGTCATCGCGAGTTTCGGGATTTTCCCAGCGCAGGGAGACCATCCCGAGGACGCGCAAAGCTCCTCGTCGTTGTTCTCCCGGGCTTTTATCCCGCCGTGTATCCTTGGTTTAAGGACTGCCTCTCTCGGACCAGTCACCCGCTTGAGCAGGCCGGAACCCTAGACGCACATTTCTTCTTATGGCTGTGCAAATGCCGTGCCTAGTGGGTCGCGTTTGCCACGAGCGTGCGGATTTGACGGAAAAGTCAGGGTTTATGCGTTGCGTGGATACATCGCATGGGAAGCGCGCGGGCCATGCCGGCGCCGCTGCCGCACCACGAGCGGGCAGTTTTCTAGCTCAACGCCCTAAATTCACGCAGCCAAATCGCGCGGTAGCGAGGCCAAATCGCGTGGATTGACAAGCACCAGGTCAGTGCGTACATTCCTGCGCCTCGCTTCAGGACCCATCTTGCCCAGGTGGCGGAACTGGTAGACGCGCTGGTTTCAGGTACCAGTGGAGCAATTCGTGGAGGTTCGAGTCCTCTCCTGGGCACCATCGCGACCCCCAAGGCCGCCCATTCCATGCCGCGGCCGCGGATGTTGCGGCGGGGTCGATGGCAGTCCCGTCAGTCCCGATCGTTGCACGGCGGCGTCGTGGTGTCGCGGCACAGCGCGGGGCCCGCATCGCGTTTCGTGGCGCCGGGGCTATCCTCGTGCGAGATATTGCCTCCTGAGACGCACCCTGATGCCAGGAATGCGGCTACCAACATACCGATGATTATCTTCAAGGTCCCTCCTCGAGCTTGCCGCTCGGTCCGTGCCAATCATGGCCGCAGGGATGGCACGGAAGCTAGGGTATCAACACCCATGTCGGTGTCCGCAATGTCCTACTCACAGCCGGATGGCGCGGCGGATGGCGGTGGTGGAGAGGAAGTTCTCGTCCGCCACGCGCACCAGATCACGCCCCTGGTTCTTTGCGGCGTATAAGGCCGAATCGGCGCGCGCAATCATCTCGTCCAGTGAGCGGCCGTGCTTTTGGATGGTCGCGACTCCAGCGCTTAGAGAAACGCGGAGCCCGGCGCCCGACGCGGGCAAGTGAATGCCGAAAACCAAGGTTCGCATGCGCTCGAGACTCGCCATCGCGGACTCCAAATTCGCGCCGGGCATGACCAGCAGGAACTCCTCGCCGCCCCACCGCCCGAGCACATCCGATTCGCGCAGCGCATCGCGCCCCACCCGGGCGAATTCCTTGAGCACGAAATCGCCGGCCGCATGGCCGCAGCGATCGTTGATGATCTTGAAATGATCCAGGTCGATGATGGCGATGGTCAACGGAGATTGCGTGGCGGTCGCCTCCTCCAGCGCCGCCGTGGCGAGCTCCGCCGTGCAGCGCCGATTCGGCAAACCAGTCAAGCTGTCCTGGCTCGCCAATTTTACGAGCTGCTGCCGATAGCGCCGATTGACGATGAGAAAATAAATCAGCAGTGCGATCACCACGACGCCCAATGTGACGACGAGCGCATTCCAGCGTAGCTCGCGGGCTTGGCGCTGCGATTGCTCCCGCGAAATACCCAGCTCACGCTTCAGCAGTGCATTGCGCTCGATTTCCTGATCGGTCTCGAACCGCGCGCGCATTGCGACCGCTGCGCTGGTTCGTTCGGCGTCGTTGGACGCCGCGTAGCGGCGCGCATACTCGGCGAGGTCCGCATAGGCGTCTCGGTAATTATGCAAAGCCGCGTTGGCGCGCGCGCGCCACTGGTACAGCTGGGCGACTCGGCCCGGCAGCAGATCCGCTCCGCCATGATCGAGCACCTCGTTCAGAGTCTTGAGGGCCTTGTCGGCGTGGCCGTTGGCCAGATCGATGCTGGCGAGCAAGCCTTGGGCCTCCTTCACTTGGTCCGCCGTGTGGGAGGCGCTGAAGGTGCGCAGCGCGTTGCCGCAATCCGCGGCGGCGCGGTCGAGTTGGCCGAGTTCGATCCGCGCCGAGCAATCGAACAGATCGGCAAATCCCAAGCCCTGAGTGTCGTTCACCTGCGCGCTCAGCTTGCGCGCCTCGGTGTATTCCTCGATCGCGGCCGCATACTGCCCCATCAGATTGAAAATCTTGCCGCGCAAGAATCGGTTGACGGACAGGGTGAGCGTCGCGCCTCGCGGGGTGGCCCAGTCGATCACTTCTTGGTTCAAGGCCAGTGCCTGCGTGTAATCTCCTGCGGTGCGCATGACCGTGGACAGAATCGAAGCCGCGATGATCCGCGGCTCCGCGTACTCGGGAGCCGTGCTGGCGCGGTATGCCTGAGTCAGGCTGCCGATCGCCAGGTCGGGCCGATCCTGGCGGTATTGCAGCCGGCCGCGCGTGATGAGCAGGCAGATGTCGGCGATCGAACCGCGCACTTGCGCAGCTTGCGCCGCTTCGACGCTCTTGAGCGCCGCATCGATCGCCGCGGGATCGTAGATGTTTTCGGCATACGTCGTCAGCAGATCGAGGTGCACCGGATCGCTGGCCGCAGTCGCCAATTTGAGGCCCTTCAACGCGGCGATTCTCGCGCCCTCATCGAGTTCGAGAATGCTGTAGGCCCGCGCCTGCACGGCATAGAGCGAGGCCAGCCGGTTCACGTCCGGCGCACTCTCGTGCTCCAAGGGCCCCACGATGGTCTGCACCCGCTTCACGGCGCGCGCGGCATCTTGATCCACCAGGGTCTGCAGTTCACGGATGGCCGGGTCGTCACTGGCCAGACAGGACGCCTGGGCCGGCGAGGGATGCATCGACCACACGAACGCCAGCAGGGAGCAAAAGCACCACGCTGGCGCGCCGAGGGCGCGTCGAACCACAAGCCTGGAATTACGCATGAAGACGGACACGATATCTGTTCCGCAAAATTCGTTCGACACTAAATGTCACGGTTTCCTTTTTCCAGTGGGAAACGCGCACGGCGTTGGGCGGCAGACCCTGAATTGCGCCGGATTGTGACACTCGTCGCAGGCGCCGCCGCCGCCTTGTGGCCGCCCGGCACCGCTGGGGTGACAAGTTCGCCCGCACCGGGCATATTAGATTAGGTTGCCCCGCAACAAAAAGCTAACGATAGGGCCATCCATGACAACTTCGCTGCTCGACCGTCAAGCCACTATTGCGCCGCCGGGATTCAATCGATTCTTGGTACCCCCCGCGGCGCTCGCGGTGCATCTGTCGATCGGCCAGGCCTATGCCTTCTCGACGTTCAATCTGCCGCTCACCAAGCTGATCGGAATCACGCATTCCGCGCCCGGCGACTGGGATTTGAAAGAGGTGGGTTGGATCTTCTCCATTGCCATCGTCTTCTTGGGCTCCTCGGCTGCCGTATTCGGGCGTTGGGTGGAACGCGTCGGTCCGCGCCGGTCGATGTTCACCGCCGCGCTGTGCTTCAGCGGCGGTTTCCTGGTGTCGGCGGTCGGAATCCACCTGCACCAGCTCTGGCTGATCTACTTGGGATACGGGGTACTCGGCGGGTGCGGGCTCGGCATCGGCTACATCTCGCCGGTCTCGACGCTGATCAAATGGTTCCCCGATCGGCCCGGCATGGCCACGGGCATGGCCATCATGGGCTTCGGCGGCGGCGCGCTCATCGCCGCGCCGCTCTCGGTGATGCTGATGGATCATTTCAAGACCGCGGCCTCGAACGGGGTGCTCGAGACCTTCGTCACCATGGGCGTCATTTACTTCATGTTCATGATGATCGGCGTGTACACGGTTCGCGTGCCGGCGGCCGATTGGAAACCCGCGGGCTGGACCGCGCCGGCGCAGCCGAAACAACTCGTGACTTCCGCCAATGTGTCGGTCGACATGGCGTGGCGCACGCCGCAGTTCTGGCTGCTGTGGGTGGTGCTCTGCATGAACGTGACCGCCGGCATCGGCGTGCTCGGTCAGGCCTCGCCCATGATCCAGGAAATTTTCAGCGGCCGCGTGACGCCCTCGGCTGCGGCGGGCTTCGTCGGTTTGATCAGCCTGTTCAACATGGTCGGCCGGTTCTTCTGGGCCTCCACCTCCGACTACATCGGGCGGCGCAACACCTACATGGTGTTCTTTCTGCTCGGCATCCTGCTGTACTCCGCGGTGCCGACGCTCGGCCATTGGGGCTCCACCCCGTTGTTCGTCGCGGCCTTCTGCATCATTCTCTCCATGTACGGCGGCGGCTTCGCCACCATCCCCGCCTACCTGCGCGATATGTTCGGCACGTATCAAGTCGGCGCCATCCACGGCCGGCTGCTGACCGCCTGGTCGGTCGCGGGGGTCTTGGGTCCGGTGCTCGTGAACTACATACGCCAATACCAGATCGACAGCGGCGTGCCCAAGGCGCAGGCGTACTCGGTCACCATGTACATCATGTGCGGCCTGCTGCTGATCGGTTTCTTGTGCAATTTCGCCATGCGTGCGGTCGACGAGAATTATCACTACCGCGGGAGCACCACATGAAGGGACGACTGGTCATTCTCTGGGCGGTGGTGGGAATTCCCCTGCTGTGGGGCGTCATGAAGACCCTGCAGAATGCCATGAAGCTTTTTCAGTAAGCTGCAAGGCGGCACCGGCACAGCGGCCGGCCGGCGGGCGGCCGCGAAACTGTGAACTTTAGGGTTGTGTCGGGGCCTAATTGCCTCTATAGGTGGATATGGTGGCGACCCGCGCCCGCGCCTGTATGGATACAGCGGCTCTAAATTGAAAATTGTACCCAGCAATCAATCGCTGATTCTCGCGGGCGAGCCCATGGGCGCACGCGGTGGGTCGGATCCTTTTCTCGACCAAGCCTCGCGGCTGGTCGCGTCCGGGGCTGGGCTGACTCGCGTGACCATCCTGGCGACGCGCCCGGACTCCACGGTGGTGGTCCAAGCCGACTACGGCACGCGTGCAGAGCAAGCGCCGGTGCATTCACAGCTGCCGGCGCCGGCCGGCATCGCATCCGATGCGCCGCCGACCGTGGCGGCAAATTCCTCGCTGCAGATCTACCCCCGGGTGACTGGGTCCTATCGCAATCCCGTCGACCTGTACGTGCGCACGCAACGCGGCCTGGATCGCCCCACACCGAAGCTGCTGGACCTTCTGGCTTAGGAACCCCTTCTCCCAAACGACGCGCGCCTAGCGCACCCGGGCATGCAGCGGCCGGCGCGCGAACCATCCGAAGCCGAGAATGGTGACATAGCAGGCCGCCGGTACGATCAGCGCGGCTTTAAGTCCCCACACATCCGCGGCATTGCCGGTCAGCAGCGGAACGATGGCGCCGCCGACGATGGCCATGCAGATGATCCCGGACCCTTCCGCGGCGCGAGTACCCAGTCCTTCGCTCGCCAGGGTAAAGATTGTCGGAAACATGATGGAGTTGAACAGTCCGATCGCCAGCAGCGACCAGCCCGAGACCAGGCCCACCGTATTGGCCGAAATCGTCAACAAGATGACCACGGCCGCCGCCGCGCAGGCCAATACCTTGCCAGGCGCGAACAGCCGCAGCAGGTAGGCGCCGATGAAGCGCCCCACCATGGCGCCGCCCCAATAGAACGATACATGTTTGCCGGCCAGATCCGATGCCATGCCGAGCACGTTCGATTGCATCAGATAACTCACGATCAGTGAACCGATCGCCACTTCGCCGCCGACGTAGAGAAATATGCACAGCGTGCCGAATGCGAAGCGCGGCCGGGTGAGCAGATTGAACGCCCGCAGGATGGGCGTCGGCGCCACCGGCGCCTCGACCAAGGCTCTGCGCCGAAACCACACCACCGCGGCCACCACCAGCAGCGCGATGGCGAGGCCAATGTAGGTGCGGACCACGACCTGGGTCTCGGCGCTGCGAAAGGCATCGAGCGCCGCGCCCGACAGGGTGGTGGGGTCAACGGTCGCCAGCGAGCCCAAGATCAGAATTGAGCCTACATACGGAAAGACGGTCGTTCCCACCGAATTGAACGCCTGAGCAAAGGTCAGCCGGCTGCTCGCGGTGCGCGCCGGTCCCAACATGGAGATCAGCGGGTTCGCGACCACCTGGACCGTGGTGATGCCGGCCGCCAGCACGAACAGGGCGAGCAGAAACAGACCGAACACCCCGTTGGAGGATGCGGGTATGAACAGCAGACACCCCACCGTCATGGTCAAGAGGCCGACGACCGCCGAGCGCATGTAGCCAACCCGCCGCACCAGTTCAGCGGCGGGAATCGAAATGACGAAATAGGCCACGAAAAATGCGAATTGCACCAGCATCACTTCGCCGTACGAGAGGGTGAACAGCGCTTTGAGCTTGGGAATGATCACATCATTGAGGCTGGTGATCCCGCCGAAGGCAAAGAACAGCACGTACACGAACGCCTGCAGATTGGCCGCGTAGCTGGCATGAGCCTCGCTGGCATCGTCGCTGACGGCAGGGGCTGTGGAGACGGCGGAATCGAATGCCATGGTGTTGTTCCTAAGATCTATGGTTTGGGCTTAGCGCGGCTGCCAGCTGCATCGGAGCAGCATCATATGACAGCGATGTCACATCCTGCTACCAGCCTATCCTACTCGGCCGTCGGCGGCGCATCAGTCGAAGGGATTCTGGCGAATGATGGTTTGATCGCGGTCAGGTCCGGTGGAGATGATGGTAATCGGCACGCCCACCAGAGATTGCACTCGCTCCAGGTAGCCGCGGGCATTGGCGGGCAGGTCCTGGTAGCTCGTGATCCCGACCGTGCTCTCCTTCCACCCCGGCAGGTTTTCATAGACTGCCTGGCAGTCGCCGAAATGCTCGGACAGCAGCGGTGGAGACAAGGCAATCGCGCCGTCGATCTTGTACCCGACGCAGACCCGAATCGTGTCCAGACCGTCGAGCACATCGAGTTTGGTGACGCAGAGCGAGGAGCAGCTGTTGTGCACGATGGAACGGCGCAGTGCCACCGCGTCGAACCAGCCGCAGCGTCTGCGCCGGCCGGTCACCGAACCGAATTCGCGGCCCACGCGCGACAGGTGCTCGCCGAACTCGTCGAACAGCTCGGTCGGAAACGGGCCTGCGCCGACGCGCGTCGCATAGGCTTTGACGATGCCGAGCACCTCGTGCAGCCGGCGCGGACCCAGGCCGGTCCCGGCCGCCGCACCGCCCGCCGTGGTGGTCGATGAGGTCACATAGGGATAGGTGCCCAAGTCCACGTCCAGCATGGCGCCCTGCGCGCCTTCGAACAGCACGTTGCGGCCCTCGACGCACAATTGTTCCAGTATCCCGGTCACGTCCGCCACCAGCGGCTTGAGGCGTTCGCCCAGCTCCAAATTCGATTCCAGCACCTGCTGGAAATCGACGGCCGGAACTTGAAAGTAGCGCTGCAAAATGAAGTTATGGTAATCGAGGATCTCGCCCAGCTTCGCGGCGAAGCGCTCGCGATGAAACAGATCCGAAACGCGCAGGGCGCGGCGCGCGACCTTGTCCTCGTAGGCGGGTCCAATCCCGCGTCCGGTGGTGCCGATGGCGTTCGCGCCCTGAGCCTTTTCGCGCGCACGGTCGAGCGCGATGTGCGAGGACAGTATCAAGGGGCACGCCGGACTCACGCTCAGGCGCTCGAACACCGGCACGCCCTCCGCGATCAGCATATCGGCTTCTTTGAACAGGGCCTCGAGCGACAACACCACGCCATTGCCGATCAGGCAGCGCACATGGGCGTGCAGGATTCCCGAGGGAATCAGCGACAGGATGGTCTTCTTGCCGCCGATGACCAGCGTGTGCCCCGCGTTATGGCCGCCCTGAAAGCGCACCACGGCTTGCGCTTGATCGGTCAGCAGATCGACGACCTTGCCCTTGCCCTCGTCGCCCCATTGCAGGCCGATCACGACCAGATTCTTACCCATTGCGCGCCATCCACAGCAGAGCCAGGCCCGCCACCATGCTGATCAATCCGCCCCAGCGCAATTGCGCAGGCTCCGTGTTGGCGAGCTTCGCCATCAGCCTCTGCGCGGCGGCGGGGTTCACGAACGGCAATATGCCTTCGAGCACCAGGTACAAGGCAAAGGCGCCGCCCAAATAGCGCGCAAGTTCGGCCCAACCGATTTCCATCATCGCGCGATTCCCGTCATCGCGGCTGCGGCTGAGGCTGCGATTTGTTGAAATACTTGAAATAGGCGTTGTCGGGCGCGATCACCAACACATCGCCCTGGGTCCCCACGGCCTCTCGATACGACATCATGCTGCGATAGAAGCTGTAGAACTCCGCGTTCTTCGAATAGCTCTTCGCATACACCTCGCTGGCGGAGGCGTCGCCCTGGCCGCGAATCTGGCCGGCTTGGCGCGCCGCATCGGCCAGGATCTCGGTTTGCTGCTTGTTCGCGTCGGCGCGCGTGCGCTCGGATGATTCGACGCCCTCGGCACGCAATTTGGCGGCCTGCGCTTTGAAGGTCGCGCGCATGCGCTCGAATACCGAATCCTGGACCTGTTGCGGCAGATCGATCTTGGTGATGCGCACGTCGACCAGATCCACGCCCAGTTGCACGGCGGCGGGCCGCGCATTCTTCATCATGGACTCGGTGAATTCGGCGCGATCCGCGGTCACGACCTGCTGCAGCGTGCGCTGCGTCACCACGGTCTTGATGCTGTCCTTGATGGTTTCGCCCAGGCGATCGTTGGCGACTTCCTCGGTTCCGCCCGTCCCCTCGTAGTAGCGGCGCAGATTGTTGATGCGCCACTTGACGTAGAAATCCACCTTGAGCTGCTCTTGTTCGCGCGTCAGGAACGGCTCCTGCCGATACAGCTGCGTGATGATGCGCTTGTCGAACTGGCGCACGTCATGCACCAGGGGAATTTTGAAATGCAGCCCCGGCTGGAAATCGGAATCGACGATTTCGCCGCCGATCGACTTGATGGCGAGCTGTCCTTCGTTGACGGTGAACAGGCTGGCGCGCCCCAGCAGAATGACCGCAACCAGCCCCAGCAACGCATACAGTATTTTGTTTTGCATCAGCGAACCCCGCGCGCGCGTGCCGGATCCTCGGGCGGCGCGACCTGGATCTCGGGGACCCGCGCCGCAGGCACGGTCATCGTGTCGTTCGGCATCGAGATCGATTGCGGCCCGGGCGCGATCAATTTGTCGAGGGGCAAATACATCATGCTGTTGCCGCTCTTGGTGTCGACGATGACCTTGCGCGAGTTCTTGTACACGTTCTCCATGGCCTCGAGATACATGCGTTCGCGGGTGACCGCGGGGGCGTGCTCATACTGGGCGAGCACCTGATCGAAGCGCGAGGTCTCGCCCTGCGCCAGCGCCAGCACCTGCAGGCGGTAGGCCTCGGCGTCCAGCACTTCCTTGGCGGCGGCGCCGCGCGCCCGCGGCAGCACGTCGTTGCGGTAGGTTTCCGCGTCCTGCTGATAGCGCTGGCGGTCCTTGTCTGCTTTGATGGCGTCGCGCTGCGCATCCTGCACCGCTTCGGGCACGTTCACGCCGGTGAGATTCACGCTCAGGATGTGAATCCCCATGTCGTAATTGTCGAGCGTCCTTTGCAGCAGAAACTTCGCGCGTTCGGTGATCGACACGTCGAACGCCAGCGCCTTGTCGAGCGAGGCCTGGCCGACGGCTTCGCGCATCGCGCTTTCGCTGACCTGGGTCAGCGTATCCTCGACGTCGCGCACCTTGAACAGCAATTTGAGCGCATCGGGCTGCACGTATTGAACCGCGGATTTGACCTCGACCAGATTGGTGTCGGCCGTGAGCATGCTGGCGTCGTCGACGACGCTGTATTGGTGCGACACATTGACGATGATCCTGCGTTCAATGGGCCACGGCAGATGCCAGTTGTAGCCGGGACCGGTGGTTTGCAGATACTTGCCGAAGCGCAAAACCACCGCGCGCTCTTGCTGGTCGACGCGGTACACGCCGCTGCCGATCCACACGGCGCCGATCAGAACCAGGATACTGCCCATGCTCTTGCCCAGGCCGCCGGCACCCTGGCCGCCGCCGCCGCCGCCGGAGCCCCCGCCGCGGCCGAACAAGGCCGACAAGCGGCGCTGGAAGTTGCGCAGCACGTCGTCCAAATCGTTTTGCGATTGTTGCGGGCGGTTCCACGGGTTGCGTTTCTCGCCGCCAGGTTCGTTCCAAGCCATGCCTAGTGCCTATTTATGAAGAGCCGCGCATTCTAACAGCCGACCTGGCCGCCACACGAGGGCTCAAGCGACGCGCTGCGCGCGGGTTCTTGCGTTATTGTCCACCAAGTTGACGCCTTTGCTGCCCAATAATTTGGCAACCTCGGCGATATCGAGTTCCACGGTGAGATCCCAGCTGCCATCCTCGCATTGCCGCTCGCCGCGCACGGCATTGCGCCGATACAGATCGGACCGGACCGCGGCCGCCTGAAGCTCGAGATGCAGGGTGCGGCGTACCTGGTTGGGGCGCACGGCATGCGCCAAGGCCTCGCGCAACCCCGGCAGGCCGTCGCCGGTCACTGCGGACACCGCAACGAGTGCCGCTACTCCATCCGCTCCTTGGACGATTCGGGGCTTCTCGCCGGCCAAGTCGATTTTGTTCAATACCACGAGTTCGCGGATCTCGCCTGCACCAATACCGCGCAGCACCTCACGGACCTGTTCGATGCGTTCATCCCGCAGCGGATCGCTCGCATCCACCACGTGCAGCAGCAGATCGGCATCCCGCGCCTCTTGCAGAGTCGAACGGAACGCCGCCACCAATTCGTGGGGCAAGGCCCGCACGAAGCCCACGGTATCGGCCAGCACCACCTCGCCCACGCCGGCGAGCTTGACCTGCCGCACCGTGGGATCGAGGGTGGCAAACAACTGGTCGGCCACATAGGTGGTCGAGCCGGTCAAGGCGTTGAACAGCGTGGACTTGCCGGCGTTGGTGTAGCCCACCAAGGCCACGGTGGGCACAGGCACTTCGCGCCTCACGTGCCGGCCGGTGTCGCGCTGCCGGGCCAGCTTCTCCAGCCGCGCCTTGAGGGTACGGATGCGCTTGGCAATCAGGCGCCGGTCGGTTTCCAACTGAGTCTCGCCCGGGCCCCGCAATCCGATGCCGCCCTTCTGCCGCTCGAGGTGGGTCCAGCCTCGGACCAGGCGGGTCGCCAAATGCGAGAGTTGCGCGAGCTCGACTTGCAGCTTGCCCTCGAAGCTGCGTGCGCGCTGCGCAAAAATATCCAGAATCAAGCCGTTACGATCCAATACTCGACGCCCGGTAAGTTTCTCCAGATTGCGCTCCTGGCTGGGAGTCAGGGTCTGGTCCACCAGCACCACGTCCGCACTGTGCGCTACCGCACATAGGCGGATTTCCTCTGCCTTGCCGGTCCCCACGAAATATTTGGGGTCGGGCCGCGCGCGCGCTGCCAGCACCAAGCCGACGGGAAGCGTACCGGCCGAGGCGGCGAGCGCCTTGAACTCGGCCGTATCGTTGGGATCGACCGGATGACCGATGCCGACGCCGACCAGGATGGCCCGCTCACCGCCGCGAGGGCGTTCAAACAACTGCAGAGAGCCGCCCCGTCACCCGACCCTTCCCCATTGGACAAGGCTCATTCGACAATGGCCGGTTCCGTCACTTCGCCATCCTCGCCGGTCGGCAATCGCACATTGCGTGCCGGAACCACGGTGGAAATAGCATGTTTATAGACCATCTGACTCACGCTATTCCTGAGTAAGACGACGAACTGGTCGAATGAATCGATCTGTCCCTGTAATTTTATGCCGTTCACAAGATAAATTGAGACGGGCACGCGTTCTTTGCGCAGGGCATTCAAGAATGGATCCTGCAGAGACTGGCCACGGGCCATGGGTGAAGCTCCTTGTTTTTTAGTTTCCTTTGTATTGCCGAACCACTTCCCTGCGGCACCAGGCACATACCCAATCATGCTAGCACAGCGCACCTTGCGGCGTTACACCGGACGATGCTGGAAATCCGCCCGCACACAGTGCATCCATCATCATCCGTGCAACTTGAGGATGCATGGAATCGAACCACTGTGCACGCTCGCGCCGCCGCAGCCAGGTCAACTGCCGCTTGGCAAGTTGCCGCGTCGCCGCAATCGCTTGTTTTCCCGCCTCATCCAACGCGCATTGCCCCGCTAAATGCCGCCATAACTGTCGATATCCGACCGCACGCATCGATGGATGTTCCGCAGTGAGATCGCCTCTTTCATAAAGCGTCCGCACCTCACCCAGCAAGCCTGCCTCGAGCATCGCGCCGAAGCGCACTTCGATTCTGGTGTGTAAATTGCGGCGTTCAAGGGGTGCCAGCGCAAATTCTGTGACTTCCGCGTCGGCAAATACCGACACCCGCTTTTGTTGCAATCTCGTGATGGTTTCGCCCGTCAGCCGATGCACCTCGAGCGCGCGCTGGATGCGCTGCGGATCGTTGACGTGAATCCGCGCCGCGGCCGCCGGGTCCACTCTCTCGAGTTCCCGGTGCACCGCCGCCCATCCTGAACTCGCCGCTTGGGCGTCGATGTCGGCTCGCACCTCAAGATCCGCTGCGGGCAATTCCGCGATCCCGTGAGTCAGGGCGTGGAAGTACAGCATCGTGCCGCCCACCAGCAGCGGCTGGCGCCCACGCTGCCAAATATCCTGCATGGCCCGCAGCGCATCGCGCGCGAACTCCCCGGCCGAATAACTCTCGGTGGGATCACGGATGTCGATCAAGTGGTGCGCGACTCGGCTGCGCAGCGCGGCGTCAGGCTTGGCGGTGCCAATGTCCATCCCGCGGTACACCAGCGCCGAATCGACACTCACAATCTCGACGGGCAACGTTTCGGCGATGCGCATCGCAAGGTCGGATTTGCCCGACCCCGTCGGGCCCATCAGCAATATCGCTCGGCGACCGTTGGCCGCCCCACTCGCCCCTGCGCCGCGTTGCGCCACCCGGGCTGCGCCGGCCCCGCGTTGCCCAGCCCGGCTCATCACCGCCCGCGCAAAAAGAGCCGGTCGAGATCGGCGAGCGACAAACGCACCCAGGTCGGGCGCCCGTGGTTGCACTGGTCGGCGCGCTCGGTGCCTTCCATTTCACGCAGCAAGGCATTCATTTCCGGCACGCTCAGAGTGCGCTGCGCGCGCACCGCCGCGTGGCAGGACATGGTGGCGAGCAAGTGATTGATCGACTCCTCAACTCGCCGCGAGTGACCCTGCTCCAATAAATCCGAGAGCACGTCGCGCACGATGCCCCCCGGATCGCGGCCCATCAGCAAGCTGGGGATGGCCCGCAGCGCCAATTGATCGGGGGCGAGCCGCGACACGCCAAAGCCCAATGCCGCAAATTCCTGCGCATGCGTCTCGGCCGCCTCGGCTTGTGCCGGAGTCACGTGCAAAATCTCCGGCATCAGCAGTTGCTGCTGCGCCGTCTGTCCCGCCAGTACTCTCTTCATGCGCTCGTACATCACGCGCTCGTGCGCGGCATGCATGTCCACCAGCACCACGCCGTCCTCGGTTTGCGCCAGGATATACACGCCATGCAGCTGGGCGATCGCATACCCCAATGGCGCTCCCGCACTCTCGGCCGCGCCCTCGTTCACGCCCGCCGCAGCGCTCATGCTTGCGCGCGAGATCAGTCCGCGGTAAGCATCCTCGCCGCGCGGCGCCCGTCCCTCCGGCAGCACGAAGCGCGCCTGGTTGGGTTCGATGGCGTGGCGCAGTCCGGCGCTGCCGGTCAGCCAATCGAGCGGCGCGCTGCCGGCCGACTCGGCGCTGGGACGCGTGTCGGCCAGCACCCGCTCGAGCGTGCGGAACACGAAGTCATGAATGCGCCGCGAATCGCGAAATCGTACTTCGAGTTTCTGCGGGTGCGCGTTGACGTCGACCTGGGTCGGATCCATGTTCAAGTACAGCAGGTAGGCGCAGAACCTGCCGTGGAACAGCACGTCTTGATAGGCAAGACGCGCGGCGCCCGCCAGCAGCTTATCGCGCACGAAACGGCCGTTGAGAAAGGCGAATTGCAGATCCGCCTGGCTGCGCGAGAACGTCGGCAGCGCCAGCCAACCCGACAATCGCAGGCTCTCGGTGTCGTGCCGCAATTCAATGACGTGGGCGGCGAAGTCCTCGCCGCATAATT
The DNA here is from genome assembly GCA_035314705.1 of Steroidobacteraceae bacterium. Taxonomy (GTDB): domain Bacteria; phylum Pseudomonadota; class Gammaproteobacteria; order Steroidobacterales; family Steroidobacteraceae; genus Bog-1198. The sequence continues at coordinate 32,340 of DATFZF010000047.1, forward strand.
TCGCCACGCGCGCCAAGCGCTCCGCCGGGCCTTCGGCCGCCGGCAGGGTCCACACCGTCTTGCCGTTGTGCGACAGCGTGAAGGCCACGTCGAACCTCGACAAGGCGAGGCGCTCCAGCATGCGCACGATATGCTGATATTCCGTGCCCTCGGTGCGCAGGAATTTGCGCCGCGCTGGCACATTGAAGAATAGATCGCGCACCTCGACGCTGGTGCCGGGCGGATGCGATGCGGGCGCCGGGGCTGCGAGTTCGCCATCGCGAGCCTCGAGTATCCAGGCATGCGCGGCCGTCGCCGTGCGCGAAACCAGCGACAAGCGCGCAACGGAAGCGATGCTGGGCAGCGCCTCGCCGCGAAATCCCAGTGTCGCCACGCTTTCAAGATCGTCCAGCGAGGCGATTTTGCTGGTGGCATGCCGCGCCAGCGCGAGCGCGATTTCGTCCGGTTCGATGCCGCAGCCATTGTCGCGGACGCGGATCAAGCCCAAGCCGCCGCGCTCCAGTTCGACCTCGATGCGCGTGGCGCGCGCGTCGAGAGCGTTCTCCACCAATTCTTTCACCACGGACGCCGGCCGCTCGATCACCTCGCCGGCGGCGATTTGACTGATGAGCGCATCGGACAGGAGCAATATGGGCAAGAGCGACCTCGTGGGGCGCAGTTTCGCACAGCCCGACTGCCGCGGGGTGAGCTCGCGCGGCGAGCCCGCGGGGCGACCGCGGATCATTCCTAGGCGCTGGGCGTGTCGAGACTTAGCTCAGGCGCCCGGGTCGCCGGCCGCCGGACTCGGGCGCGGCGCGCTGCCGTTCGCGAGTTGCCCGATCCGCGTGCCCGCCGGCGGATTGGCATAAAAATAATCATGCACCCCTTGATGGATGGCGGCGGCGAGCTTGGCCTGATGCGGCTGCGCGCGCAGCCGCTGCTCTTCTTGGGGATTCGAAATATAAGCGGTCTCGACCAGCATCGACGGGATGTCCGGGGATTTCAGCACCATGAAGCGCGCTTGCTGCACCAGCGGCTTGCGAACTTCGCCGACCCGATTCAATTGATGCAGCACGCGCTCCGCCGCAACCTGGCTGGCGCTCAAAGAGGCCGATTGCGACAGGTCCAGCAGCACCGAGGCAAGCACGTCGTCCTTGTCGTCCAGCGACACGCCGCCGATCAGGTCGGACGCGTTTTCGCGCTCAGCCAGCCAGCGCGACGCTTCGTCGGTGGCGCCGCGCTGCGAGAGGATGTACACCGATGAACCGTCGACGCGGCGGTCGCGAATCGCGTCGGCGTGAATGGACACGAACAAGTCCGCACTCTGCGCGCGGGCGCGGCGCATCCGGTCGCGCAGGGGCACGAAATAATCGCCGTTGCGGGTGAGCACGGCCTTCATTCCCGGCTCCGCATTGATCTGCAGCGCCAGCTCCCGGGCGATGGCGAGTACCACATCCTTTTCACGGGTCCCATTCTTGCCGATGGCGCCGGGGTCCTCGCCGCCGTGCCCGGCGTCGATGGCAATGACGAGGTCACGCGCATTCGGCGGCGCATGCTCCGCCTTGACCGGGGTCTCGACGCCCTGATTCAAACCCAGGTCGATGACCAATCGATACCCATAGCGGTCATTGGGCGCCGCCAGGAAACTTTTCGCTTGGATGGGCCTGGATAAGTCGAGAACAATGCGCAACTCCCCCGAGGGACGGCGCGCCATGCGGACCAGCCTCACGGCCCCGGCGCCGGCCGGTGCGGCGCGCGCCCCGCTCGCCAGCCGCGCGCCCGCAACATCGAGCACGACGCGGTCCGGATTCTTGAGAACCTGCAAACTGTGTTGCGCGCTACCCGATAGATCCAGCACCACCCGGGTGCTGTCCGGGCCCGCCCACAACCGCACACCCCGCACGTCGACCGCATGTGCCGGCGCCAACAGCGCCGTCAGCAGCAAAGTTGCGCACACGATCCGCGTCGTCACCCAGGATGTCATAGAGCGTTAAGTTAACGCTTAAGCAGGGGCTTTTTCAAGTTAAATTAGATACATAGAAACTTAAGCTAGTGTCATGTCCCAGGTTATGGAGCCACTCCGTCCCGAGCGGCGTTAAGGGTTGGAGCCGCGCCTGCCGGCCATCGCCCGCGTATTGGAGGGTCAAATCCACATCGGCGGGCGGCACGGCGACCCCGCCTCTCTCGGGCCATTCCACCAATAATAGGCACCCCGGCCCCATCAGATCCCGCAGGCCCAGCTCATCGACCTCGGTCAAGGAGCGCAGGCGATACAGGTCCACGTGGACGCAGGTCAGCTCCGCCAGGATGTAGGTCTCGACCAGGGTGTACGTTGGACTGCGCACCAGCCCCGTGACCCCGAGTGCTCGGAGCAAACTGCGCACGCACGTGGTCTTTCCGGCTCCGAGTTCCCCTTTAAGGTACAGCACCGCCCCGGCGCCGCCGGCCTCGGCCACCTGGCGCACGACACGCGGCAAGGAACGCGCCAGCGCCTGTCCCAAGGATTCCGTCGCGTCGCTGCCTTCGAGGTTCAGGTCCATCGGGATACCCTACCCGAATGCGCTCATCCAAAGTACGTCGACGCTAGTACGAGGTCAACGGCATCTGGGTCTCGGGTGTTACGCCCGTGTCGGCAATGCCCGCGAACTGAATCGGGACGGATACATCGGCCGTGCCGGCATTTCTGATGACCGCAAAATGCAAATGCGGCCCGGATGAAAATCCGGTGTTGCCCGAATCGGCGATGTACTGCCCGCGCGCCACATGCGCACCGATTCGCACGCGGATCGAATCCCAGCGCAGATGGGCGTAGAGGCCGATGGTGCCGTCGTCGTGAAGAATCTCGATGACGTTCGCCTGATCGAACATGACCGGGGCGGTGGCGCCGCGGAAGAAATCGTGGCGCGCATTGATCACCGTGCCCTCGCGCGCTGCGTACACGGGCGTCCCGTCCGGCAGGGCGATGTCCACCGCGTACTGACTGTCGGGGGTGGTATGCGTGATTTGGCTGGGGTAGGCCTGCGATACCACATAGCTCGAACCGACATCGAAGGGCACGCGATACGGGCGCGAAGGCTTGTGCACGGCGTCCGGTGATCCCAGGGCGGCCCTCCAAACGTAGCGCAGGCCTGCTTTCGTTGAGCCCGTGTCCGCCTGAGCCATGATCTGCCGGGTGCCGGGCGGGAGCGTCGCCCGGTAGCCGGTGCCGTTGGGAATCGCGGCAATGTCGGACTGCTGGATCGCGATCTCAAAAGTGACGACGCACAGGCAATCATTGACGGCGATGAGCTGCGTCGATCCGCCGGCGTCGCTGCGATCAACGGACAGGTGCAGCGCGTCGTTCTCGTGCCCGACACTGAAGGAGTCGCTGCGCGCGGCCGCGGCAGGCGCCTGATCGGTGAAAACCCATTGTCCGCTGGAATCGCGATATTTATAGGCCGTTTGCGCCGGCAGGGTCGCGCTCGACAGGGCGAGCGCCAGCGCGATCAGCTCGGCCCAAGCGCCGCGGCTCAACTCTCGCACGCCGTGGTCATCGCTTGGCGGGCTTCTTCCTTTTTCGCGTCGCCGTCCTGATCCGATAAATAGACCCGGTTGCCGTCGGCATCCCGCTCGTAGACCCGCCGCGCATCCTTCAGCGAATAGTAGTGATTGCGCGCATTCTCGCAGCGCACCTGTGCGTTGTGGTCGGCTTGCGCCTTCTTCGCGTCGTCGCTGGATTGCTGCCGGTTTCGCTGGATCTCCTCGGCCTTCAGGATTGCCTGCTCCTTGGCGATCCGTGCAGCCTCGGTCGGATTGGGCGGATCGGTCTTGACCAAAGATTTCTGCGCGGTCGACGTGTCGGCCCGGTCCGAATACACCACGTGCCCCTGGGCATCGACCGATTTGTAGACTTCATTGGCCCGCGGCGGGCCGGCCGCACACAGCATGAGAGCGAGCGCCGCGAGAACAGCGCTGCGCTCTGCAACCTCTGGAGTCATCCTTGAATATCGCACACGGGCCTCCGGTACCGCAGCAATCTACTGCGGCACGGCGCGCCATGGCGGCGATTTTCGTCACAAAACGGTACTGCGAGGCGCATCGGCCCTGTAGCCTTCCTGCATGGATCCCGGGACCTCCCCCGCCGCCGCATTCGACCCCCCGGCCCTGTTGGCCGAGGTGCGGCGTTGGGGCGCGGAGCTCGGCTTTGCGCGGCTCGGGGTCGCCTGCATCGATTTGGCGGCCGACGAGGCGCATTTTCTGGACTGGTTGCGGGCCGGGTTCAATGGCGAGATGGCCTACATGTCGCGCCATGGGGTCAAGCGCAGCCGCCCGGCGCAGCTGCTGCCCGGAACGGTGAGCTGCATCAGCGTGCGGATGGATTATTGGCCCGAGGATGCGGCCGACGCCGCGGCCACCCTGGCCGACTCAGGCGCGGCGTATGTGTCGCGCTACGCGCTCGGACGCGATTATCACAAGGTCCTGCGCACGCGGCTGCAGCAGCTGTGCGACCGCATCGCGCGCGCGGTGGGTCCATTCGGTTATCGAGTCTTCACCGACAGCGCGCCGGTGTTGGAGAAGGCTTTGGCGCGCAACGCGGGCTTGGGCTGGATCGGCAAACACACCAATCTGATCGATCGCGATGCCGGCTCGTATTTCTTCCTGGGGGAGATTTACCTGGATCTGGAGCTGCCCACCGAGCCGGCGGCGAGCAGCGCTCACTGCGGCAGCTGCAGCGCCTGCATGCCCGCCTGCCCCACCGGCGCCATCGTGGCTCCGTATCGGCTCGACGCGCGCCGCTGTATTTCCTATCTCACCATCGAGCTGGCCGGAGCGATTCCCATCGAGTTTCGCCGCGCCATCGGCAATCGCATCTACGGCTGCGATGACTGCCAATTGGTGTGCCCGTGGAACAAGTTTGCACGTCCGACCGGCGAGGCGGACTTCGCCGTGCGTCACGGCCTGGACCGCGCGCGGCTGGTCGAGCTTTTTTCCTGGAGCGAAGCGCAATTTTTGGAACGCACGCGGGGCAGCGCGATCCGCCGCATCGGTTACGAGCGCTGGCTGCGCAACATCGCCGTCGCACTCGGCAATGCCCCGGCCTCGCCCGCGCTGATCGAGTCGCTGCAGAGCCGCGCGCAGCACCCCTCGCCCCTGGTACGCGAACACGTGCGCTGGGCGCTGGCGCAGCACCGCTCAGAACCGGTCGATGATCCTCACCCGTAAGTTGTCCATCAAGCGGTGGTCGTTCAAGTGCGCGGCTGCCAGAATCACCAGATCCCGAGCACCGCTGCGCGCCGGCCCCAGATCCGCGGCCTGACGGATCGCGAAGTATTCGGGCCTGAAGCCGCTCGCCGCGAGCGCCTGCATCCCCTGCCGCTGCAACCCTTGATAGTCGCGCTCGCCCGCGTCCATTTTTGCCGCGAACTCGCCCAAGGTGGCATACAGCCGCGCCGCCAGGGCGCGCTCCTCCGCCGACAGGTGCCGGTTGGCCGTGGCGACCGCGAGTCCATCGCCGTCCCGCCAGGTGGCGCAGCCGACGATTTCAACCGACAAGAAAAGATCGTCGACCAGACGCCGCACCATCACCAGCTGCTGAAAATCCCGCTCGCCGAACAGCGCAATGTCCGGTTGGATGAGATTGAACAATTTGGCGATGACGGTCGCCACCTCGCTGAAATGTCCCGGTCGGTACGCCCCCTCCAGAATGTCGGCCAGCGCCGGGACGCTCACCGCCGCCGCCGCTTCCTTGCCGACCGGGAAAATCTCCTGCAACGGCGGCACGAAGGCCACGGTCGCGCCGATTTTCTGCAGCAGCTCGCGGTCGGCCTCGAGAGTGGACGCGTGGCGCTCCCGCGGCGGGGCAAAGATGCTGACGATGACGTGCTCGGCCCGCTCCTGCGCCTCCGCAACCAAGCTCATATGCCCCTTGTGCAGGGACCCCGTGGTGGGCACCAGCGCGACGCGCTTGCCGGCGGCGCGCCAGTTGCGGATCCGGTCGCGTACCGAGGCGCTGCGGGTGAGAAATTCCATGCCCCACTCGTCGGCAGCTGCGGCGGGACCTTTAGCTCAAGGAGCGGGCAGCAGGCTGCTGCCGGCGGGATTGAAGAAATGGCGGCCGCGCCGCGTCTTGCAGATCTCGGTGAACAGCTGCCGATAGTCGGCCTCGTTGTTCACCGGATCGATCGCCGCGGAATTCACGATCAGCAGCGGTGAGGCGTCATAGCTGTGAAACAGCCGCGCATAGGCGTGATTGAGCTTGTCGAGATAACTGCGTTCGATGTGCTGCTCATAGCGTATGCCGCGCTTGGCAATGCGATCCACCAGCACATCGACGGGCGCCTGCAGGTACACGACGAGATCCGGCTTCGGTGCATCGACCACCACTCGTTCGTAGACCTTTTCGTAGAGTGCGTACTCGGCATCGTCGAGAGTCACGCGCGCAAACAGGCGATCCTTGTCCAGCAGGTAATCCGCCACCCGCACCGCACCGAACAAATCCTGCTGCCTGACCTCCTCCAATTGCCTCGAGCGCTGGAAGAGAAAGAACAATTGCGTTTGAAAGGCCGCCGCCCGCGGGTTCTTGTAGAAACGCTCGAGAAAAGGATTCTGATCCGCCTGTTCCAGGACGAGCTGGCCGCCCAACGACTGGCTCAAACGACGCGCCAGACTGGTCTTACCGACGCCGATCGGACCTTCGATGACAATGAATCGATGCGGTATTGCGCTCGCCATTGAAAGTTCTTGTGCTACTCCAGGACCGAGATTCCATCGTCGCCGGCCGCCCGCAACAGATCCAACACGCGGCCGTGTCCCGGAATCGCAAGCGTGGGGGCGATGTCCGCCAAAGGATACAGGACGAAGTTGCGTGTCGACACTCCGGGGTGCGGCAGCGTCAATCCAGGCTCCTCGATGGTCTCGCCCACCATCCAGATCAAATCCAGATCGATCACGCGCGGTCCCCAGCGTTCCTGCCGATGACGGCCCATGGCTTGTTCGATCTGAAGCAAGGCATCCAGCAGCTCGCGCGCGCCCAATTGAGTCAATAAACCCGCCGCCGCGTTCACGAAGTTCGGTTGATCCTGCGGTCCCATGGGGCGAGTGCTGTAGAGGCGCGAGCGCAGCACCGAGCGCGTGGCGGGCAGTGTCCCGAGGCGCTCGAACGCCTCGTCCACCCGTGCTCGCGGAAGATTCAAATTGCTGCCGATCGCCACATACGCGGGCCGCCAGAGCGGAGTCGTCACTTAGGTGCGCGCCGCTCCGCCGCGCCGCCTGCGGCGGCGTCGACGGCTCGGAGGCGCGGTGCCCCCGCTGTCCGCGGCAGGCTCCGCGGGGCGCGCCTGCACCAGCGCCACCCGCTCCTCCTGCGGCAGCACCTGAATGTCGGTCCACCACTGCGCGAGCTCCGGGTCAGCGACGCCGACTTGCGCACGCAGCAGCAGGAAATCGTATGCCGCCCGAAAACGCGGATGCTGCAGCAGGCTCAAGGACTTGACGCCGCTGCGGCGGTTGAACCGCGGCTGCAGCATCAATAGCTCCCGCATGGGGATGGCAAAACGCCGCGGGATCGCCACGCGCGATTGTTGCGCCCGAAGCACGGTGTCGCAGGCCTGCATGAGCTGCGCGAGATCCGGCGCCGGCCCCGCCTGCCGCTCGTTGAGTTCGCGCAGCACCGCGCCCCACAGCAGCACGGCAAACAAGAACGTCGGCGTTACCGCCTTGTCCGCCGCGATACGCTCATCCGTGTTGATGAGGCCGCGTTCGAGCATATCCTGTGCATACGCGTACGGCGGCAGCGCGAACGCGGCGGCCGACAACGGAAATAAATGCTCGAAAAGCCCGTACTGCTGCAGCAGCCGATAAGACTTGGCGCCGAAGCCCGACAGGAACAATTTCAGGCACTCATCGAACAGGCGCGCCGGCGGCACGCCGTCCAGCAAGTAGGCGAGTCTGCCGATGGGTACTTCGGTCAGGGAGTCGATCGAGAAATCGAGCTTGGCCGCGAAACGCACCGCCCGCAGCATGCGCACCGGATCTTCCCGGTAGCGCGTTTCCGGGTCGCCGATCAATCTCAGGCGCCGCGCCCGCACGTCGGCGACGCCGTCGACGAAGTCCCAAATCGAAAAATCGTCGATGTTGTAATACAGACCGTTGGCAGTGAAATCACGCCGCCACACGTCTTCTTCGATGGTGCCGTAGATATTGTCGCGCAGGATTCTGCCGCGCTGATCGAAGGCTCGATGCTCGGAATCGCTCGGTGCGGTGAACTCCGCCGCCGCGGCTCCCGCGCCCTCCGGCTCGCCGCCACCCTGCGCATCGGCGGCGTCATCGTCCGCGTCGGGATCAGCCTCCTCGGCATCCTCGCGCTCGGGCGCCGCCGCCGCGCGAAAAGTCGCGACTTCGATGATTTCGTTGCCGAAATGCACGTGCGCCAGGCGAAAGCGCCGACCGATGAGCCGGCAATTGCGAAACAGCCGCCGCACCTCTTCGGGCAGTGCATTGGTCGCCACGTCGAAATCCTTCGGCGCGACCCCCAAGAGCAAATCGCGGACCGCCCCGCCGACCAAAAAGCCCTGATATCCCGCGTCTTTGAGGCGATACAGGACCTTCAAGGCATTGGGCGAAATCGCCGACCGCGATATCGAATGCTCCGAACGAGGGATCACTAGGGGGGCAATTGGCGTCGACGATGCGTTCAAAAAAGGGGGTTCCGCTTGAGTCCAAAAAATTGGCCCGTATACTACCAGCCCTCCTAAAGCACCGCTCCCTTCGTCTAGAGGCCCAGGACATTGCCCTCTCAAGGCAAGTACACGAGTTCGAATCTCGTAGGGAGCGCCATTAAAAACAAGCACTTACATGCTCATTTCACCCCGGCAATTTCTGCCTCGGGTTGAATAATCCTACATGAGGCGTCGCACTTTGCCGATCGCGTTCGGCCGGCGTCCAGCGCAATTTGTCCGCCAACGGTGTTACCCGTAGGAGGCACTATGCGCAACGAGAATATTCCAATCCCTTCAAACCCGGAAAGACAGCCGCTCGCTCCGTACGATCCCCCTGATCCTGCGCCCCAGGCTCTGGCATGGCAGCGTGCAATGCGGGTGGTTGGGTGCGAAACCTCGCCGCGAGAGTCGCGCGCGGCGAGAGGGGCAATTCGCGGGACGCTGCGGGTGCCTCATTCGATGGACGCAAGTGCGGCCACCTCCAAGTTGGTTAAACTGCCCGATTCCAGAACGGCGCCCGCAAGCCGCTCGACCGCCGACCAGTAGTAGCGAAGGAATCGCCGCGCGGTGATCTCCGCACTACGTAATACGGCACCCTGGTCGCTTCCGATAGTGATGGCCCAACGGGCAGCAAGCTCTGAGGCGTGTTCCATATCTTGCCTACCGCCGGTCATGAATATGGCGGCCGCCGATATCTTGCGTGCCCGCGCTTCGGCCAGCGGCCCCGCGAGAGCAATCTCTATCTTGTCGCTGATGCGAATCTCTGCGCCGGTGCCATGCGAGTAGCCCGAGCCATCGTCACTGACGTCGATTGCGGTGGCAGGGCCATGCCGCACGATACGCATGACTGCATGGCCGGCCTCATGGAATGCGGCCCATCGCCGTGGAGCCCTCTGTTTCACGGTATACGCCGCAGCAGAGCCATCGCCGCGGCCGGATTGCTCACCTTGTGGCCGCTGATGACATAGAGGTACACGTCGCGAGCCTTGCCGAGCGGGCTTCGCTGCTCGACGCGCTCGAGCCCATCCACCGCAGCGCCGCAGGCCCAGGCCCGCGCTCGAGCGGACCAGAGATCCAGCGCCGACTCGGAGTAGCCTGATGCTGCCGCCTTCTTTGTACCCATGATGCGCGCGTAAACGAATGGCGCGGTTTCATCCGCAATTTGCGGGTAGTCGGAATCGCCGGCGATCGCCACGGCGACGCCATGCTCGCGCACCAGTGCGATGAAATCGGAACAGCGAAAACTCTCGTGCCGAACCTCGACGACGTGACGCAGCGCACGGCCCGCCATTGCCTTCGGCAGAAGCTTCAAGAACGCCTCGAAGTCGGCAGGATCGAATTTCTTGGTGGGCAAGAGCTGCCAATTGATGGGACCCAATTTGTCCCTGAGCTCCAGGACGCCGCCCGCCAAGAACCGCGCGACGCTGCGGCCGGCATCGCCGAGAACCTCGCGATTCGTCGCGAAGCGCGGCGCCTTCAAGGAGAAGACGAAGCCTTCCGGCGTCTCGTCACGCCATTTGGCGAAGGTTTCCGGCTTCTGCGCGCCGTAAAACGTCCCGTTGATCTCGATCGACGTGAGTTGCCGGCTGGCGAATTCGAGCTCGCGCTTGTGCGGTAAATCATCGGGGTAGAACGTCCCCCGCCAGGGCTCGTACGTCCAGCCGCCGATGCCGATCCGAATCGCACCGCTGGTTGTTTTGGCCATCAGATTCCTTGTCGATACCCGCCGACTCACCACAATATCAATCCAAAGGATCCCGCGGAAAGCGCACCTTCAAATTTGTTCAAATCCACCAATTAATCCGCTTGACCACCCGCGCGGCGGAGGGCCTTATATAGCAAGACGGCAACCTGGCGACCGTCCGAACCACCCGGATTTTGGCTATTGAGTCGCCGTGCGCTGCGACGCCACCGCGATCCAGTCATTGCCGCGGCGCACGAATGTGTCGGTAAAAACCACTTTGGCGGCCACCCGCTGTCCCTCGAAGTCTCCGTCCTGAAGCCCCGCGCCCGTGACGATCGCGGCGTCGCCGTACACATAGACTTTCATGTCGGCGAGCTGCAGCTTGCGCAGCTTCAGTGCGCCTGATTTGAGCACTTGAAACACCTCGGACTTGCTGCTGCGATGTCCGGTCTCATCCGTATCCACGTAGTCCTGCGCCCACAACTTCGACAGGGTTTGGGTATCGGCCCTCTGCAAGGCCTCTATCCACTTTTGTTCGAGCGCGACGAGCGCTCCAGTGGGATCGCCGCTCGCCGCGAGCTCCGCCGCGGTCGCGATCGATGCGGGCAGGGCAAACGCGAGCAGCCATACACACTTCCAGTAGCGCATACGCATCCTCCTGTCTGAGCGAATTCATTTAACAAAACTTCTGATCGGTGCGCGCCGCGCCGCGCCATGTCTTCGCCGTCGGCAATCGGCGACGATTTTTCCTGTCAACCCGCGCAGTGCTGAAGCGTTGGTGCAGGCAACAGAGGCGCAATTGCGCTCTCAAGTGCCAGTAAGCGCCAGGGAATGTTTAACGTCAACTTCGAGGAGACATCGATCATGGTCCCCAATTCATCTCGTGTATTGTCGGTCGGCGCCGTCGCCGCTCTGCTCGCCGCTTGCGGCGGCGGTGGAGCCGGCGTTGCCACCACCACCCCTACCATGCCGCAATCGCAAACCGGCACCGTTTCGATGCTGCTCAGCGACGCGTCGAGCGAAGACTGGGCGACGATCGGCGTCAAAGTTCTGTCCATTGCGCTGGTGCCGCAAGGTGGCGGCAGCAACGTCACCGTCTACACGGCGCCGTCGACGGTGCCCATGGTCAATCTGGCGGAACTGGATCAGATCGCCGAAATACTCGGCAATGCCACGGTTCCCGCCGGCACCTACACCGGCGCCGTGCTCACCGTCAGCGCCAACGCCGGCGATGTGATGCTGGTTGCGGCGGCCGATCCGGAGGCGGGCTTTGCCGCGGCGGCCGGCGCGACGATTCCCGGCAGTCAAATTCAAATTCAACACGCAATGGGCACGGCGCCGAATCTCACCGTGCCCGTCAACGTGAATTTCGTCTCGCCGCTGGTGGTGAACGCGAACCAGAACAACGCGCTGGATTTGGAATTCGATCTCGCACATCCGGCCTTCCTGGTGGGTCATGTGCCGCCGGGTGCCGGCACCACCCTCTGGGCGGTCAACTTCGACGGCCCGGTGCGTCACCACCCGCTGCATGAACTCAGCCGCCTCGTGCTGCGGCACATGTATGGCGACGTGACCGCCATCTCGTCCGACAACAGCTCGATCACGATCACCAAGGAGTTCCCGACCGAGCCCCTGGTGAACCCGGAGACGGCCATTGCGACGACGGCGTCGCTGACCATCTTGGCCGATGCGACCAACGGTACGATTTTTTACGACGTCGACGCCAAGACCCGTACGGTGATCAAGGACTTCTCCTCTGAGTCGAGCCTCTCCGGCAAGCAGGTGCGCGTCGCCGCGCGCTATCAGGAGGACGGCACCTTGGTGGCCACCCGCATCTGGGCCAGCAGCCAGTTCAACAATGTGTGGCTGAGCCCCGAAGGCCACGTGCTGCACGTCGATGCGGTCAACGACATCGTCACCATTGAAAACGAGTCCGGCCGCGGAGTCCCGCTCACCGTCGATGCCAATACGCAGTTCTTCTTTCGTCAACCGCAGAATGCGGCGGCCGATGCCATGCCCATCGGCACCGGCACCGCATTCCTCACGAGCCATGATCTGGTGCGCGGCTTCAAGGTGCATGCCAGCGTGGTCGATCCTTTGGCGACGCCTCTGGTCGCACAGAGCATCGATATCGAGACTGCGGCGTATGACGGCACGATATCCGCGCCTGATATGACCGGCTTCACGTTGACGCATAACTTCAGAACGGTCACGGACGATTACGTCTACACGCTCGACTACATTGCCTCTGCCACCGCCAACGGCACGGATGACAGCGGCAACGTGATCGACGGGTTCAAGTACTGGAACTTTGCGTATCCGACCGTACTGACGTTCGGTTCGAACGCCATCACCGCCTTCATTGCCGCCACCAACGCCAGCGTCAATTTCGGCGGCACCGTGGGCTCGGTGCCCTCGCACGGCATCAGTTTCGCGACGTGGAATGATCCCGCCAATACCAGCGGCTGGTCGGCAACCGCCGCCATTCTGACGCCCTCCACGCTGCCGCTCGGTCTCGTGGCGACCGGATTGGTGAACAATGCGTTCACCATGACGGTCATCGGCGGCACCGCCGCGGCGACGGTGGACGTCAGCACGGCCTCGGGTTCTGCCACCTTGGTCTATCAGGTGGATTGCACCGACGGCGTGATCACCGTCAGTCCCATCGACATCACCACCAGCAGCGGTCTTGCGAGCCTCACCGCGGGACTCGCCACCGGGGCGCCGGTCAAGGTGTACGGGATACCCCAGGCGGGCGACACTCTGCAGGCCTATGTGCTGGCGTACTTCACCGGACAAGCGCCGGCTCAGTAAGCAGACCTCGCCAGAGCGAGAACAAAACGCCGTGCGGCGCCCTCGAGGCCGCACGGCGTTTTTCTGTGCCCGGCGGGTGTAAACTCCAGCCGCGCCCTCGCGCTCATAACAACATCGGCGTCAGTGGCGTGTGCGATGCATCAAAAACAAAACGTGGGAGCCCTCAATGACCAAACTAATTACGCTGGCGCTACTCCTTCCGGCATTTGCAATGGCCAAGAGCCCATTTGACGGTATCTGGATGACACGGCTCGATTCGATGCAGTTTTCAGGCAAGCCCGATGTGTACGTGATCAGCAATGGCATGTATGACTGCAAAAGCTGCGTGCCGCCCTACAAGATCAAGGCCGATGGCACGGATCAACCGGTACCCGAGCATGACTACCTGGATCATTCGGCGGTGAAAATATCGAGCCCGACCTCGATTGAGATCACCGATAAGAAGGACGGCAAGGTCACCTCGACGCTGACCATCACCGTATCGGCCGACGGTTCGAAGCACACCGGCAAGTTCACGAGTTACGTCGGCGAAAAGCCCTTCAGCGGGGAGTTCACGGAGAAGCGGGTTGGCCCTGCCCCCGCGGGTGCGCACGCGCTCTCCGGCTCCTGGATGCAGGACAGCATGGCCGACATGTCGGCGGTCGCGCGCACTGTCTCCCTGCAATCGACGCCCAATGGCCTCAAAATGATGTGGAACGGCCAGACGACCGACGCGAAGTTCGACGGCAAGGAGTATCCAGTCGTCGGCGATCCCGGTAAGACCATGGTAACGCTGAAGAAAGTCAGCGACACCCAGATCGAGGAAACCGATCGGCGGCGCGGCAAAGTGTTCGACGTGATCGTCTGGACGGTGGCCGCCGACGGCAAGACGATCACCGTGGTCGATACCGATCCCCAACACGAAACCAAGACGACGTATATCGTCGACAAGCAACCCTAGCAACCGGAACCGGCGCCCGTCCTCATTCCGCCGGCGCGGCGCCGGTGCCGCCGAGCAATCGGCTGCGCCACCATTCGATGGTATCGGACAAGGCCTCGTCCAGGGTGAACCGCGGCCGCCAATGGGCCGCGTCCCGCAGGCGATCCACCTTGGGCAGGAGCAGCGCGGGTTCCCCCGGCGGCGCGGCGCGCGCGCCGAGCCGCACAAGCTCCGGCCGTCCGATCTGCCGGCCGATGCGATTGACGAGATCCGCCAGCGCGACTCCCTCGCCGGAACCGATGTTCACCGGGCCTTCAACGTCGCTGTCCAGAACGGCCGCAAAAGCCGCTGCGACGTCGGCGACGTGAAGGAAACTGCGTATCTGGTTTCCATGCGTACACGGCGCTTCGCGATTCAACAGCAAATTGCCGATCACGGACGGCACCAGCCGGTCCGGGTGTTCATAGGGACCGAATTGAAAAAAGATCCGTCCCCACGCCGCCGAGACCTGTTCTCGGCGCGCGAATTCGGCCAGCGCCCGCTGCAAGGCGATTTTGCACTCGGCATAGGGGCTCAATGGCACGGCAGACTCCGTCGCGAGAGGGGTCGCGAACTCGTCGCAGAGGTTCGCCCGCGACCAATCGTATTCCGCGCAGCTGCCGGCCATCACCACGCGCCGGCCGCCGCGGACGCAAAAGGCGCGCAGCAGCCGCTCACTCGCCGCTGCCCAGCGATAATTCTCCGGACTGTTCCAGTACAGACCCGGCGTCGCTATCCAGGCGAAGTGCAGCAAATGCGTCGGCCGCGCCTCGCTCAGCAATTCATCGACCTTCGCGCCGTCGAGCAGATCGGCGATGTGAACCGTTGCGCCGCTCAGTTCGGCCGGGATACCGCCGCCCGCCTTCCCCGACAGCACCGCATGCACCTCGTAGCCCCGGCGCAGCAGCGCCGGGACGCTCCAGCGGCCGATGAAACCGCCTGCGCCGCTGACCAGCACGCGCTTGCCTTGCGTCACACCCCACCCGGCGCAGCGGCGCCCGGCGCACCCGCGCCCGGTGCGTCGAACAGCGCGAAGCCCGCGTCGCGCGCGGAGATCACCGCGGGAGGCATCGGCCACTCGATGGCGAAGGCGGGATCGTTCCAGCGCAGCCCGCGGCTGAACGCCGGCGCATGCGCCACCGAGATCATGTAATACACCTCGGCATCATCGGTGAGGCTCATGAACCCATGGGCAAATCCGGGCGGAATGAACAGCGAGCGGCGATTCTCCGCGCTCAGCTGCGTTCCAAACCACTGCCGGATCGTGGGCGACGAGGCGCGAATGTCGACGATGACATCGAAGATTGCGCCGGCGGTGCAGCGCACCAGCTTGTGCTCCTCGTGCGGCGCGCACTGATAGTGCATGCCCCGCAGGGTGCCGCGGCGGGCGTTATACGACACGCTGCATTGTCGCAATTCCGGTCCCAGGCCCCGCGCCGCAAATTCTTCCGCGCAGTACGATCGGGCAAAGAATCCTCGTTCGTCCGTGAGCCGCTCGATGTCGACCACGTACGCCCCCCGCAGCGGCGCCTCGGTGAAAATCATGCGCGCACTCCTCGAGGCGTCACGGCGCGGCCGGCGTCACGGATGGACACGGACCACGGGCACCGGCGTGACGAACCGGCCTCCCCAGGCTTTGATCTCGCGCAGCTGCTGGCGAATCTCCTCCTGCAGATTCCACGGCAGAATCAGCACATAATCCGGCCGCGATCGCAGCAGCGCTTCGGGCGACACCACCGGGATGTGAGTTCCCGGCAAGAATTTCGACTGCTTGTGCGGATTGCGGTCCGCCACCAGGGCAATGTCGGCCGGCGTCACGCCGCAAAAATTGAGCAGGGTGTTGCCCTTGGCCGCCGCGCCGTACGCGGCCAGCTTTTTCCCCTCGTGCTTCGCCAGTTCGATGAATTCCAACAAGGATCGGCGGCAGTTCTCGACGCGCTCCGCGAAACGCAGGTACGTCGCAAGGTCGGCCAGTCCCGCCGCGCTCTCCTCCGCGCGCAGCTCGCGCAGCAAGGCGCTGTCTTCGAGGTCCGTGCGCCGCGCGTGCGAGGCGAACACGCGCAGCGATCCGCCGTGGGTCGGCAGCCGTTCCGCGTCGTAGAGCCGCAGCCCATGACGGCGGAACACCTGTTCGATCGCATACAAGGAAAAATACGAATAGTGCTCATGATAAATCGTGTCGAATTCGACGTGCTCGATGAGTTCGAGCAGATGCGGAAATTCGATCGTCGCCGTCCCCGCCGGTTTGAGCAGCAGGGCAATCCCGGCGACGAAGTCATTGAGCGCAGGCACATGCGCCAGCACATTGTTGGCGACGATCAAATCGGCCTGCCGGCCCTGCCCGGCCAGATCCCTGGCCAGGTCCTCGCCGAAGAACTTCACCAGGGTGGGAACGCCGATCTTTTCAGCGGCCGCGGCGACGGTATCGGATGGATCGATTCCGAGAACCGGCACTCCCATGCCGATGAAATTCTTCAGCAAGTAGCCATCGTTGCTCGCGAGTTCCACGACCAGGCTGCGCGGACCGAGTGCGAAGCGCCGCTGCGCCATCTCGCAGTACTCTTTGGCGTGCGCCAGCCAATCGTCCGAGAAAGAGGAGAAATACACGTAGTTGCCGAACAGTTCCTGCGGCGCCACGTCATAGTCGACCTGCACCAGCTTGCAGGATTCACAGACCTTGGCGCGCAGCGGATAGCGCTTCTCCTCGTGTACGGCGTCCAGGGAGGCAATGAAGGCGTTCGACGCCGGCTGCATTCCCAGATCGGCCATCGTTACGGTCAAACGGCCGCCGCACGCGCGGCACGCGGTCACGGGCCCTACCATCTCGGGCGTCCTACCATCGCCGGCCCTCGCATCGCGGAGCTAGCCTTCCCACAATTTCCAGGGCGCGGCGCCGCTATCCCAGAGCGCATTGAGGTGTTGCTTGTCGCGCAGAGTGTCCATCGGCTGCCAGAAGCCGCGATGCACCCACGCGGACAATTGACCGTCCGCGGCCAGGCTCTCCATGGGCTCCTTTTCCCAGACGGTGTCGTGACCGTCGATCAGTTCGAGCACACTCGGCTCCAGAACGAAGAAACCGCCGTTGATCAGGCCGCCCTCCGCCGTCGGCTTCTCTTCGAACGAGACCACGGCGGTCCCTTGCGTCGCGATGCGGCCGAAGCGCGCCGGCGGCCGCACGCAGGCCACGGTGGCCTTGCGTCCGTGGTGGGCATGGAAGGCGATCTCCGCGCCGATATCGATGTTCGCCAGGCCGTCGCCGTACGTCATGCAAAACGGCTCGCCGGCGTTCAAGTATTTGTGGACCTGCAACAGCCGCCCGCCCGTCATGCTTTCCTCGCCGGTATCGACGAGCGTCACTTTCCAAGGTTCGCTGCGACAATCGTGGTACTCGACGCGGTTCTCCCGCATGTCGAAGGTGACATCCGCCTGATGCAGAAAATAATTCGCGAAATATTCCTTGATGACGTAGCCCTTGTATCCAAGGCACACGATGAATTCTCGGACGCCGAAGGACGCGTACAGCTTCATGATGTGCCAGAGGATGGGCTGCGCGCCGATTTCGACCATGGGTTTCGGGCGCGTGCTCGACTCCTCGGCGATGCGCGTGCCCTTGCCGCCGGCGAGAATTACGCACTTCATGGCGATCGCTGCATCAATTCACGGTACCGCGCAATTTGCGTTGCCGAAAATGCCAACATGTCCTCTCCCGCCGTATGCGCCAAATACCAGTCCGCCGTCCATGCCAGCGACTCGCGGATGTCCAGACGGGGACGCCAGCCGAGTGCCTGCACCGCCAGCGCCGACGACAGGGTCAGCGCCTGAGCCTCGGGCGGCTGCGGTGCCGGGTCGCGCACCCACCCGGGCCGGCCCCCGAATCGCGTCCCGAAGGCATCCACCACCTCGCGTACCGTGCAGAAGGATGCCGGGTCCGGGCCAAAATTGACAGCGCGCGGCGCCTTCTGCGGCGCCCGCACCAGGGCCTCGGCCAGGGTCAGGTAGCCCGACAGGGGTTCGAGCACGTGCTGCCAGGGACGGATGGCATCGGGGTAGCGCAGGTTCACCGCCTGCCCGGACTTCAATGCCCTGACGCAGTCGGGAATGAGACGGTCTTGCGACCAGTCTCCGCCGCCGATGACATTGCCCGCCCGCGCGGTGGCGATGGGCGCTCCGTCGGCGAAGAAACTGTCGCGAAAACTCGCCGCCACCAGTTCGGTACAGGCCTTGCTGTTGCTGTAGGGATCATGGCCGCCGAGCCGATCGCTCTCGGCGAAGGGACGGCCCTCGCCGTGATTCTCATAAACCTTGTCGCTGGTGACGACGATGACACACTCCAAATTCGGCAGCGTCCGGCACGCCTGCAGCAGCGCGGCGGTGCCCATGACATTGGTGGCGTAGGTGCCTAAGGGGTCGCGGTAGGACTCACGGACCAGCGCTTGGGCCGCCATGTGAATCACGATCTGCGGAGCGGCGCGCGCCACGGCGTCGCCCACTCGCTCGGCATCGCGAATATCGGCAATCACCGAGCGAGGCGACCCGCCGGCGTGCGTCGCCGCGCCGACCATGCTCCACAAATTCGGTTCCCCGACGGGCGCCAACGCGTATCCCGTGACCTCGGCGCCCAAGTCCTTGAGCCACAAACTCATCCAGGCGCCCTTGAAGCCGGTGTGTCCGGTGAGCAGGACGCGCCGCCCGCGCCAGAACCCCGGCGCTCCGCTACCGCTCATTCTGCGGCCAGTATGATTTCAAAACACTCAAGGCGGGCCGGACTCGCCGATGTCCGAACGCGCCGCCGGCGCGGATCTGGAAATTCAGGATTTTACGCAGCCCGCGGACCAGCAGGAACACATCCCTGTACTGGGTGCGTCCCTGCGTCGCATAGGCGATTTTCAGGGCATCGCACACGATGGCGACCGGCAGCTTGTAGATGCGCGACCGCGCCACGAAGGGATCGCGCACTCGCGCCGCAAAACTGCGGTCCTGGGTCAGGATCCAGGTCGCCATTCTCTCCATGACGAATATTTTCATCTGCACGTTGAAGCCGCCGCGATAGCGCGTCGGAGCGCGCAGCGCCTCGCCGAGTTCATCGTCCGGCGTCTCCGCGATCGCAAACATCCTTTCGTTGATCGCAAGCCATGCCCGCCAGAAGCGCGGCTTGGCAATGAAATAATTCGAGTGCACCGTGTTCCTGGAATCGGACACCAGCGAGTCCAGGTCGCTGGGCAATTCCAGCCGCTCGAGCAGCCTTTGGGCGACGGCTTTGAGCCCCGGGTGTTCGGCATCGCCGTGCTCGAAGACGTTCAGATAATAGGCGCTGTTGTGAATGCTGGGGCTCAACAGAATGACTTCGGCCGTGCCGTCCGCGGCAAGAATGAACTCGCGCACGTCGGCCGCGCTCAAGCTGGTCTTGAGCTTGAATTTCGGCGACAAAAATCCGTAGAAGGCATTCTCGTCCAGCGCTTCGGTGAGCAAGAACCTTCTGATCGGCCAATATTCGAACCAATCGGGCCGCTCATTGGACGAGTTGTCCAGGACACCGAAGTCCGGATCCAGCTCTTGGCGCGACGTGTAGTGGTTCAGGATCTGATAGATATGCATGGCATGCATCGTTCGCGAAGGATACCGGCTTCCGCGGCGGGGCGCATTCAATCCTTGGGTCCCGCCGTCAGCCCTTGCAGCAATTCCAAGTATCGCGCCTGGTAGGTGCGCATCGAGTAGCGCGCTTCGACGTGCGCGAGCCCGTTGGCGCCGAAGCGCGCGCGCAGCTCCGGCGACTCGATCAGTGATTCCAAGCTCCGTTCCCACTCATCGTCCGAGCGCGCATGAAAGCCGTTGAAGCCGTCGATCACCGCTTCGGTATTGGCGCCGACCGGCGAGGCTACGCACGGCAGCGCGGCCGCCATGTACTGCAATAATTTGAACGCGCACTTGCCCCGCGCCCACGCGTCATCGGTCAGCGGCATGACGCCGATGTGCGCCGCGGCCAGCGACTGCGCTTCGGTCGCCGAACTCCAGGCAATGCGTTCGATGTTGACCTCCGGCCAGTCCGGAAAGCGGGAACAGATGACCCGCAGCTTGAGCGTCGGGTGCCGGCCGGCGAGGCGCGCCAAGGCGGGCCGGATCATCTCCAAATAAACCAGGTTCTCCGGACTGCCGATCCATACGATGGTCGGCGGGTCCGCGGCGCTCGCCGTCGTCGGTTGATAGACGGCGGTGTCGATCGAAGTCGGCAGTATGGCGACGGCCCGCGCCGCCGCGCGCGCGACACCGGCCAAGACGTCGTTGCCGGCGGCGACCACGTCCACCCAGCGGCAGGTGGCCGCGAATTTCTTCTTGCGCCAAGGCGATTCGTCCGCCGCTTCGCCGAGCCGGCGCGGCTTGCGCACATAGATTGCATCATCGACGTCGAACACCCGCCGCCGGGTGAATGCGGCAAAGAGACGCGCCTCCACCGCGCTCAATTTGATCTGGTGCAGCACCACCACGTCCGCCGCGCGCAGCAGCGCGCGGCGCTCCCAGGTTCTGATGCCGTAGCGGCCGCTCGGAAAGCGCTCCGCCCGCACCTGCCACCCGGCCGCCTCGAGCGTGCCGACGAGGCTCAACATGCGATGCCGGAATGACGGCTGTTTTGGGTCATAGCCCAACAAGACGATGCTCGGCATGACCGTTCCCTCAACTCCCCGCCGCGTCATGCGTCGGCTCGAGGAGGCCGGTCATCGCCGCCATTGCAATCTCCACGCCGTCGGCGAGTCCCACACCGCGAGCGCGCGCGGCAAGCGCGGCGCGTTGCGGTTCGTTCTGCAGCAAGCGGTTCGCAGCTTGCACGATGCTGGTGCTGTCGAGTCGCGCGGCCTGCGCCACTCCGGCCGCGACGCAGCGCCGCGTGCGCTCGGCCTGATCCTTGGCAATGGGAACCGCCACGCAGGCGGCGCCGCAGGCGACGGACTGCAGGAGCGTCGACCCGCCGTTGGCAACGACCAACCGTGCCGAGCGCATGAACTCCGTGAGCTCGGCCTGCGGCAGGGGACCGAAGCGATGCCAATTAGGTGGAGGCGCCGCGCCGCCTGCGCCCGCGTCCGCGTCCGCACCCGCGCCCGCCGGGCCCACGTACAGCGTCGGCGTGCCGGCGGCGGCGATCGCGCGCGCCGCGGCCATGAATTGATGTTCCGCATCGTCGGCGCCCGGATGACCGGTACCCCCGCCCGGAACGACCAGCACGTAGGTGCCGGGAGCGCAGCCGGCGCGCGCCAGGATGGCGTCCCGCTGCTGCGGATCCGCGCGCGACATGATGACGTCGAGGTAGCGCACCGCCGGCCGCCCGAGAATCTGCAACTTGAGCCGCTCGAGCACGCCTAAGCCGCCGGCGATGAACTGCGGGTACGCAATCCAGTGTTCGTCGATCAGCCGCATCCAGCGCACGCGAAACGCCTTGTATCTTTGACGCCTGCGCGCACTGATGTAAACAATGCGCGCGCCCAAGCGCCGCGCCGCACGCAGCTGCGCCGTGCGCCCCGCATTGTCGAATACCGCGATATCGGGCCGCCACTGCTCGAGCAACTCGATGACGGCCGCCGAGTGAAACGTCGCCGATGAGGGCAGCAGCGTCTTGGGGAAAGGCGCATCCGCCGCGTACGGCGCTTCGCGGCTCAACACGAAGTGGATGCCGGCACCGGGCCAGCGCCGGCTCGCCGCGCGCGCGATCGCCAGGGAACGCGCATATTCGCCCATGCCGTAGGTCCCGGACACGGGAACGAACAGAAGCCGCGGTGCGCGCCGCGCCTCGAGCAGCGGGCTCGCGGGAATGCTAGCCAAAGGCGGTAAACCAGCGATCCAGCACCAACAGATACCAGGCTCTGCGAAATTCGCTCCCCACCTCGACCTGCAGCACGCCGCGCTCCATCAGGCGCCGGACGGCGTCGCGCAGCACCTGCGGATGGCGCCGCAGCCAGCGGTGCACGGGAAGACCAAACCCGGATTTCGGCTGATCCAAATGGCCCGGCGGCAAGCGCGGCTCCATGAGTTGACGGACCAACAATTTGCCGCGCCGCCGCCGCTGATCGATGAGCACCTGCGGATCCACGCTCAGCATGAACTCGACCAGGCGGTGATCCAGCAGCGGGGGCCGCACCTCGAGCGAGTGCGCCATGCTGGTTCGGTCGACTTTGGTCAGCAGCCCTTCGGCCAGGTCAGTATTCAAATCGAGCCAACGCAATTGAGCCAGAGGGCTCAAGTCTTCACGCCAAAATTGCCGGTAGAACCACAGGTAATCGTACTGCGGCTCCCGCCAGCGCTTCGTCAACAAGACATCGATCTGCTGCGCCGTCAGACCCCCGAGGGCCGCGGCATAGGCGGGCAGTCCCGCATAGGCGTGGCGTTGCATCGACGAGGCCAAGCGCGACAGCGGCGGCAAGCAGCGGGCCAGGGATCGATTGAAGATGTTCGAGCGCGCGCCGACTCTCGACCAGTAGCGCGGATAGCCGCAGAAGATTTCATCGCCGCCCTCGCCGCTCAGCGCCACCGTCACTTCTCGGCGGGCGAATTGCGCGATCAGATAGTTCGACCAAGCGGCGCTGTCGCCGAAGGGTTCGTCGAAAAGCGCGGACATGCGCCCCAGAGCTTCTTCAAAATCCGCCAGTGGCGCCGTCATCTCCAGGTGCTCGGTGTGCAGATGCGCGGCCGCGCGGCGCGCCGCCTCCGTTTCGGAGCGCACGCCCGAATCGAATCCCAAGGTGTAGGTGCGCGGGGTATCCAAGTAGTAAGTGGTGAGCGCCGAATCGATGCCGCCGCTCAGGAAGACCCCG
The DNA here is from genome assembly GCA_035314705.1 of Steroidobacteraceae bacterium. Classification (GTDB taxonomy): domain Bacteria; phylum Pseudomonadota; class Gammaproteobacteria; order Steroidobacterales; family Steroidobacteraceae; genus Bog-1198. The sequence continues at coordinate 55,269 of DATFZF010000047.1, forward strand.
ACCGGCACATCGGAGAGCGTGTGCGCCGGCACCACATCGCGAAGCAGCGCATCGAGTTCGCTCACCGTGTCGCCGGCGCTGCGCTCGAGGATTGCGGTCGGCGGATTCCAATAGCGCTCGATCCTGATGCGGCCCTCGGCCCAAGTCAGAGTGTGCCCGGCCGGCAGCTTCGCGATGCCCTGGTAGATGGTTTTCGGCGCGGGGATGTAGCCGTGAAACAAATAATCTCGCACGGCGCTGTGATCGATCTCGGGCCGGCCCAGAACCAGCAGCGCCTTGAGTTCCGACGCAAACGCAATGCCGTCGGGCAAGAGTTGGTAGTACAGCGGCTTGATGCCGAGCCGATCGCGAACCAGCAGCAGGCGCCGCTCCGCCCTGTCCCATGCGGCAAACGCAAACATCCCGACCAGGCGGTCGAGGCAGGCGCTGCCGTGCTTCGCCAGAAGATGGACCAGCACCTCGGTGTCGCCGCTCGAGCGCCACGGTCCGGGCAGTTCGGCGCGCAGCCGCTCATGGTTGTAGATCTCGCCGTTGTAGGACAGCACCTGGGAATCGAACAGCATGGGCTGATGCCCGCACTCCGATAAATCCAGGATGGCCAGCCGGCGATGCGCCAACGCGGCTCCCGGCTCGCCCCACACCCCTTCGCCGTCCGGACCACGATGCCGCAGTCTTTGCGCCATGCTGCGGGCGATTTCGACGCTTGCCCGCGAGCCAATGATTCCGGCTATGCCACACATGGCCGGCAGTCTAGCGCGGCCGAGTCGCGATGTACCGCTAGCCATCGGGCAGCGGTTCGTTTAGGGTGCAGCCTGGAGCTGCAAAGACATGGCAACACCCGCCGATCAACGACTGCTGGAACTATTGGATAAATGGCTCAAGAGCCTTGAGCTGCACGCCAAGTACTCCTCGCTCGACGACCAAAGCTATTGGAAGATCCAGCCGTGGGTCGAGCATCAGCGCCCGAGCCGCTGGATCGTCGATCTGGCGACGCAAAAAACCCTCGCCCTGCGGACCCAAATCGAAGAACGCATGAAAATGGGCGATGCGAAGTATTCGGATTCGCTGGAACTCATGATCTTTCTCGCGAACCTGGTGGGATCCGAACACATCGAGCGCTTCATCCCCCTGGCCGAGGCGCACAACGAGCGCTCCTTGCACGACGCGGCGCCCGACGAGACCACAGCGGACGAAGCGGCGCCCGACCAGACGCGCGAGCAGCCCGCGCCCGCCCAGGCCGCGGCCCGTCGCGCCGTGGCCGATGATGCGCCAACCGACAACGCCATGCTCCTGCACACCACGCCCGTGCCGACGATCGCGGTGACGGCGACCCGCGAAATGCCGCAATTTGTCGCCACCAAGCACACCCCGCCTCCCGCGGGCACCGCACACGTGGCGCGCACGGAGCGCAGGGCTCATCCCAGACCAGCCGCAAAACCCACGCCCAAGCATCATCCCCCGCGGCTCGGGGCGACCGCGAAGCCGGCACCCGTCTTGAAGCCCGCGCCTGCCTTGAAACCGGCCGTCAAACCCGTTTCCAAAGTCGCGCCTGCCGCGCCGGCCGACCGCAGCGGACCCTCGGAGGCCGCATGCGCACAGGTCATAGCCGACGCGGCTCGCTTGGTGCAATGGGGACGCAAGTGGTACGAATTGCCTGAGCTGATCGCGCGCATGGCGGACCGGCCCTCGCTGCCCGAGGTTCGGCGTATACTCAAAGAAAATAAGTCAGCCATCGATGCCAAGGTTGGAGCACCCAGCCCGTAGCTCGCTGACCTATCCGCGAAAAGTCGCGCCAAAAAAATTTGAACCTCCTTCGCAGATGAACGCTCAAAGGCGCCCATGATTACGACGAAAAATTTATCCAAACGGTATGGCGACAAGCTGGCGGTCGATGACCTGACGTTCAACGTGTCGCCGGGTGAGGTATTGGGCTTTTTGGGAGCCAACGGCGCGGGCAAAACCACGACCATGAGGATGATCGCGGGCTTCATCGCTCCGTCCCAGGGCCAGGTCTCGGTCTGCGGACACGACATCGAACGCGACCCGGTGGCGGCCAAAGCGTGCATGGGATATCTCCCGGAGGGCGCTCCCAGCTATGGTGAAATGACCGTGGGCGAGTTTCTGGATTTCGTCGCCGACGTGCGCGGCCTCAGCGGCGAGCGGCGGCGCGAGAGACGTACGGTCGTGGTCGACCGGCTGGGCTTGGCCCCCGTGATCCGGCAGGTGGTCGAGACGCTGTCCAAGGGTTTTCGCCGCCGCGTCGGCCTGGCGCAGGCGTTGATTCACGACCCTCAGGTGCTGATCCTGGACGAGCCGACCGACGGACTCGATCCCAATCAAAAGCATGAGGTGCGGCGCCTGATCAACGACCTCGGCAAGGATAAGTTGGTCATCGTCTCCACTCACATCCTGGAAGAGGTCCACGAGGTGTGCACGCGCGCCATCATCATCGCCAACGGACGCATCGTGGCGGATGAAACTCCGAGCGCCCTCGAAGCGCGTTCCCGCTACCATCACGCCGTCAGTCTGCGTTTCGAGTCCGCGCTGCAGCTCGAGGCGGCGCGGCGCGAGATCGCGCTGCTTCCCGAGGTCGCCGCGGTGGAATCCGATGCGCGCGCCTTGCGGCTCACGGCGGTGCCGAGACCGGGCGCCAATACTCTGTCGGCGGTAAGCGCCCTCATCGCCAAGCACGACTGGGACGTCCCCGAATTGCATCTCGAATCGGGGCGTCTCGACGAGGTGTTTCGCTCATTGACGCAGCCGCCGGGCATCGCCGTGTCGGATGCCGATCAGGGAGCCCTCGCATGAGCAAGATCCTGGTGATTTTCCGTCGCGAGCTGCGCAGTTATTTCGCGACCCCCCTGGCTTACGTATTCATCGTGATTTTCCTGAGTCTGGCGGCGGTGTTCACCTTCCAGGTGGGCGGATTCTTCGAACGCGGTCAGGCGGACCTGCAGTCCTTCTTTCGCTGGCATCCGTGGGTTTATTTGGTGCTGATCCCGGCCATTTCGATGCGCCTGTGGGCCGAGGAGCGCAACAGCGGCAGCATCGAATTGCTGATGACGCTGCCCATTACCCTGTGGCAGGCGGTGGTCGGCAAATTCCTGGCCGCCTGGGTATTCGCCGGCATCGCGCTGCTGCTCACATTTCCCATCTGGATCACGGTCAATTACCTCGGGTCTCCGGACAACGGTGCGATCGTCGCCGCCTACTTCGGCAGCCTGTTGATGGCGGGCGGCTTCCTGTCGATCGGCATGTGCCTCTCCGCCGCCACCCGCAATCAAGTGGTCGCGTTCATCACCGCGGCGCTGGTGGGGTTCGTGTTCCTGCTGGCGGGCTTTCCGCTGGTGCTCGATTTCGTGCGCGGCGTGCTGCCGCAGGCCATCGTCGACGCGATCGCCTCCTTGAGTTTTTTCACTCACTTCGAAGCCATCTCCAAGGGCGTCATTGATTTACGCGATCTCGTGTATTTCGGCGCCCTGATCGGCTTTTGGTTGGCCGCGACGGCCTTGGTACTCGACATGAAGAAGGCGGAATGAGCGTGGGCAGTCGCTGGCGAAGAATGGGCTTTGGGGTCGGGGGCTTGGTTGCGCTCGCCGTGTTGTTCCTGGGTGTGGTGATGCTGTCGAACGTGGGACTTCGCGGCATGCGCCTGGATCTCACGCAGAATCGGCTTTACACCTTGAGTCCCGGCACGCAGCAGGTGCTTGCCGACCTGAAGGAGCCGGTGAATTTGTATTTGTATTTCTCGCGCGAGGCCGCGGCCAAGCAGGCGCCGCTGCTCATGCCCTACGCCACCCGGGTGCGCGAGTTCCTCGAGGAGCTGCGGGCCCGCGCGGGCGGGAAGATCAACCTGCGCATCGTCGATCCGCAGCCGTTCTCGGACGACGAGGACCGCGCCGCCGAGTTCGGGCTGCAATCCCTGCATGCCGGCGGCGGCGATGCGCTGTATTTCGGATTGGCCGGAACCAATTCCACCGACGGGCGCGCATCGATTCCGAGCTTCCAGGCGGACCGCGAAGAATTTCTGGAATACGACGTCGCAAAACTCATCAGCGAATTGGGCACTGTGAAAAAACCCGTGGTCGGCCTCATGAGCACGCTGGGGCTGCAGGGGCAATTCAACCCGATGACCGGTCAAATGGGCGAACCGTGGCCGATTCTCACCCAGCTGCAGGAGCTGTTCACGGTGCGTACCGTGCAAACCGATGTCGATCGCATCGAGCAGGACGTCGACGTCCTGATGCTGGTGCATCCGAAACAGCTGCCGCCGAAGACTCTGTACGCCATCGATCAATTCGTGATGCGCGGCGGCCGAATACTGCTGTTCATCGATCCGAACTCGGGCGCCGACAGCAGCGGCCAGGACCCCTCGAATCCCCTTGCCGGGGCGATGGCCAACCATTCTTCGGATCTCGCGCCGTTGCTTGGCGTTTGGGGCGTCGATTACGATTCGACCAAGGTCATCGGCGATCTGGAGCGCGGCCTCGAAGTGCGCACCAGCATGCAGTCGCCGCCCGTACGCCACATCGGCATCCTGGGCTTGGATCACGGCGACATGAATCAAAAGGACGTCGTGTCGGCGTCTCTCGACAAAATCAATCTCGCGACCGCCGGCGCGCTCGCCGCGCACCCCGGCGCCAAGACCACCTTCGAACCTCTGCTGCTGAGTTCGGCGAGCGCCGCACCCATCCCCGCGCTGCGCTTCAACGCCCTCACCGACCCCTCGACCCTGCGTGATGGATTCAAGCCCACGGGCACCCGCTATGCCCTGGCCGCACGCGTCACCGGAATCATGGAATCCGCGTTTCCCCAAGGACCGCCGCCCGATCAAAAGCCGGCTGCCGGTCCGCCCATTGCCCACCTGGCGAAATCCACGGCACCCGCCAATATCGTCATCATCGCCGATACGGATTTGCTGATGGATTACATGTGGGTCCAGACACGCGAGTTGCTGGGTCAACGCGTCTCGCAGGCGTTCGCCAACAACGGCGATTTCGTGGCCAACATTCTCGACAATTTGAGCGGCTCGAGCGCCCTGATCAGCATTCGCGGCCGCGCCACGTTCTCGCGGCCGTTCGAGCGCGTCGAGGCGCTCAGGCGCCAGGCGGACGACCGTCTGCGCAGCAAGGCATTGGAACTGCAAGCGGAGCTGCAGCAGACGGAATTGAAGCTGACCGAGCTGCAGAGCAAGCGCAACGATCAGTCCTCCCTCATGCTGTCCCCGGAACAAGAGGCGGAGCTCAAGCGCTTCGTCGCCGAAAAAGCTCGCGTGCGCAAGGAGCTGCGTGAAACGCAGCGTGGGCTCGACGTCGACATCAATCGCATGGATTCCTGGCTGAAAGCCATCAACATCGCACTGGCGCCGCTGTGCGTGGCCATCGCGGGCGTCGTCATTCTGTCGCTGCGCCGGCGGCGCAGGGCAGCCCCCTCGGGCTCCGCATGAGCCGGCAGCGATTCATAGCGCTCAGCGTGGCCGCGCTGCTCGCGATCGTGAGCGCGCTGTATTTGACCGGCCGGCGCAATCCACCCGCCGACGCGCACGGCGCCGCGTTCCTGCCCGCGCTGGCGGGCGAGATGAACACGGTCACGGCATTGAGCGTGCGCCGCGGCAGCGCGGCGCCCACGCTGACCCTGCACCAGCAGAACGGCCGGTGGACCGTCGCCGAGCGCGCCGATTACCCAGCCGACTTCTCCAAGCTGCGCAAGCTGCTGCTCGCATTGAGCGACGCCAAGATCATCGAGCAGAAGACTTCCAATCCGGCGAATTTCCCGCTCATCGGCGTCGAAGATCCTTCCGCGCCGGGGGCGACCGGAGCGGAAATCAGTGTCACCGCACACAGCGGCAAATTCGCCGTGATCATCGGCAAGCCGGTCGGCGAAGGCAATTTCGCGCGGCGCAGCGGCGAAACCTTGAGCTACAGCGTCGAGCCCGGCATCTCATTCGAATCCGAGCCGCGCTATTGGATCGATTCAAAGCTGATCGACATCGCGGCCGCGGACATCCAGAGCATCGCAATCAAGCCGGCGGCGGGGCCCGCCTACACCCTTCACCGGACCGCACCTGCTGTCGCGAACGCGGCGAACGCCGCGCCGGCCGCGGGCGCAGCGGGCGCAGCGGGCGCCCCGGGCGCGGCGGGCGCGGCGGGCGCGGCAAATTTCACGCTCGACGGCGTGCCGGCGGGGCGCAAGGCGGCCGATTCTGCTTTGCTGGCGCCCTCACCTACGACCTACGGCGGGTTGACCGCCAACGATGTGGCGCCGGTGGGCGACATCGATTTCAGCAAGGCGACGGTCGCGACCGTGAGTCTGTCGGACGGCAACGTGATCACGCTGACCGGCGCCGCGATCGGCGACAAACACTGGATTCAGCTGCAGGCCAGCAAGGACGCCGCGCTCAATGCGAAGACCGCGGGCCGCGCGTTCGACATCACCGGCTACCGCTATGATGCGATTTTCCGGTCCCTCGATGCGTTGCTGGTGCCGAAGGAGCCGCCGGCCGGTGCAAAGAAGGCCGCGCCGGGGGCCTCACCATCGCCTTCGCCGACGAAAAAGCCAAAGCCCCCAGCCAAGCCGTGACCGGCGGCGCGAGCGCGGGATTTGGCCGCCGCCTGGCAGCGCTGCTGTACGACAGTCTGCTGCTGGCTGCTCTGCTGATGATATTTACCGGCGGGGCCCTGTTCTTCACGCATGGCAGGGCCGTCATGCGCGAAACGGCGGGCGTCTGGGTGTATGTGTACCGCGCGGGTCTGATCGGCGTGATTGCCGGCTATTACCTCCTCAATTGGACTCGCAGCGGCCAAACCCTGGGGATGCGCGCCTGGCGCCTGCGGGTGGTCGGCGAGTCGGGCCAGCCGTTGTCCTGGAAAGCCGCGCTCCTGCGCTGTCTCTTCGGCGCGCTCGCCTGGGCTCCCGCGGCGCTCGGCGTGCTGTGGCTGTACGCCGATCCCGAGCGCGTGGCGCTGCATGATCGGCTGTCAAAAACTCGGGTGGTCCGCCTGGAGCGCGGCTAGCGCGTTCGCGATATCGCGATCACGGTACACAAACCGATCGCGGCCGTCGGCAGCCAGCCCACCACCGCCGGATTCAGGCCGAACAACTGGCCGCCCTTCTCGACCATGCCGGTGATGAGAAAGAACACGACCCCGAGCAGCACGCCGATCACCGTACGAGTGCCGGCTCCGGTGCTGCGCAACGGGCCGAATACAAACGGCAACGCCAGCAGCGTCACGACGATCACCGCGAAAAGCCTGGCGATTCGCGACCAATAGCCGATCTCGTAGGGCGCGGCTTCGAGGCTGTTGCGGCGCAAATGGTCGATATACGAGGCGAGCCCGCGCAGCGTAAGCAATTCCGGATCAGTGGCGGCCAATCCCAAGAACTCCGGATTGACCTTCGACTGCATCATGATCCCGCTGACCACGTCGCTTTCGATACGGTCGTCGAAGAATTTCGAAGTCGCCACGTCGTGCAAGCTCCAAAGCCCGGGATTCGCGACCGAAATCCGCGCGGCCCGCTGGATGGACTTCAACCGTGTCGGCCCGCTCAGCTGGAACAGCGATACGCCGCCGAATGCCTGGTCGACCTCACCGGTTTGCACCCGCAGAATGAGGTTCCCATCCTTGACCCAGGCGCTGCTCGAGCCGGCAAAACTCACATCCGCGAGTTTATCCGTGGTCTTCTCGCGTTTCGCGAACTGCGCCAGCGGCGGCGCCGCGTATTCGCCGATGCCGTACATGGCCAGGGCGAGCGTCAGTCCGGCAACGCCCACCGGCCAGGCCACGCGCCAGACCGACACGCCCGACGCACGCGTCACGACGAGTTCGCTGCCCGCCGCGAGATTGCCGAGACCCATCAGCGCACCGATCAACGCACCGATGGGCAAGAGTTCGAACGCCTGCTGCGGCAGATTGAGCAGGGTGAAGAGAAAAGCATCGCCGGCGCCATAGCTGCCGACGCCGATGTCGTTCTGCTGGCTGATGAACAGGAATAACGCCCCCAGCGTCAACAGCACCGCCATGGCCATGGCCGTGTAGGCAAGCACCGTCCGATACAAATAGCGATCCAGTGTATTCACGCCGTCCTGCCTTCGCGCACGATCAGGTACAGGCCGAGAGCCAGCGCTGCCAGGTGCACCCACCAGACCCCGATCGCCGGCGCCAGCTCGCCTTTTTCCAGCCACACCTTGACGGCGGATAGCAGGATTGAATACACCAGATAAAGCACGATGGCGAAGCCGACCCGGGCATAGCGGCCCTGGCGCGGACGCAGGCGGCTCAAGGGCACGGCCACCAGGGTCAGCACAAGCGCCATAAGTGGCGTGGATGTCCGGAATTGCATTTGCGCGATGTCGGAGGGGGCGTTGGAACCGAGCAGTTCCCGGGTCGGCTTGGTGTCGGGATCTTTGGTTGCGGTGACATCGGCGGGCGTGGCAATGGGAATGCCGTGCTCGCGGAACTCGATCACCCGAAAGTCATCACGGCCCGGCACCCCTTCGTAACGGCGCCCATTGAACAGCGTCACGAGGTGCACGCCGTCGGCCCCCGCCTTGGAATAGGTGGCCGTATCGGCGAGCGCCACTTCGATACGGCCCGCCGACTCGCGCTGCACGAACACATTGTGCAATGTGCCCTCCGCGTCGACTCGCTCGGCATAAAACACCGCGTCGCCGCCGCTGAACGAGCGGAACCGGCCGGCATCGAGTTGACCGAATTGCGCCTCCTTGAGCGCCGATTGGCGCAGCAGCTGCGCTTGCCGGTCGGCCTGCGGAACCTGGAAAAACACCAGCCAGGCCAACCCCAAGGCAATTACCGCAGCAAAGCACAACAGCGGCGCCAGCAGCCGACTCGGCCCGAAACCGCAGGCTTGCAGCGCGGCCATCTCGCTGTCGTGGTACATGCGGCCCAAAGTGAGCACCACGGCCAGCAGCAGGCTGACCGGCACGATAACCGATAGATTCATGATGGCGCCGAGCACCACCAATTCGAACACCACGCGCCGGCCGTATTGGTTGTCCGCGGCCAGGCCGAGCACCCGGGAGAGCTGGTTCGATACCACGATCGCCACCAGGACCCCGGTCACGGCAAGCCAGGTCTGCACCACTTCGCGCAGCACATATCTTTGCACCGTCCATTTCATGGCGTCGAGCTTAGAGCCTTCGCAATAATCTAGTAAACTATTTGCAATATCCCTGAGGCGACACAACAAGACCAATACGGAGTTCTGGACATGGAATTCAAGGCGATTATCGATGCGAAGGCGCGCACTGACGCGGGGTGCGCCGTGGTGGGCGTCTATGAGGAGGGCGATTTAGGGTTGGCAGCCCGCCAGATCGATGCGCAATTGAACGGCCTGATCGCAAAGCTGCACGGGGACGGCGATTTCGCCGGCAAGCTCGGCGACATCCTGTTCCTGCCGGTGCCCGCCGGAGCGGCCGCCGCGCGCCTGTTGTTGATCGGCTTAGGCGCGCGCTCAGGATTCGGCCGCAAGCAGTACCGCAAGGCACTGCAGGCCACCGTGCAAGCGCTGGGCAAGACCGGGGCGAGCGACGCGGCGGTGTACCTTGCGCTGGAACCGGTCGCCGATCTCGACGTGCAATACCGCGCGCGCATCGTGGCGGAAGTGTTCTCGGCGCAGCTCTACAAGATTAACGACTTGAAAACGAGCGCCAAGCCCAAGGCGCCGCGCTTGTCGAGCGTCGGCGTGGCGGTGGCCGATGCCCGCGCCGCGAAAGCGGCCGCCGAGGGCCTGAGCGTCGGCGCGGCCATCGGCAGCGGGCTCACTCTGTCGCGCGATTTGGCCAATCTGCCGCCCAATGTGTGCACGCCCACGTACTTGGGCACGCGCGCTCAGGCGCTGGCCAAGGATTTCCCGAGCATCAAAACCAAGGTATACGACCTCAACGCCATCAAGGCCCTGAAAATGGGCGCGTTTCTCGCGGTGGCGCAAGGATCGGTCCAGCCTCCGCGGCTGATCGTCTGCGAGTATCGCGGGGCCAAGAAGGATGCTGCGCCCATCTGCCTGGTCGGCAAGGGGATTACCTTCGATTCGGGGGGAATTTCACTGAAGGACCCGCCGGCCATGGACGAAATGAAGTTCGACATGAGCGGCGCGGCCACGGTGCTCGGCGCGCTGCGCGCGATCGCCGAACTGAAATTGAAGTTGAACCTCGTGGTGATCGTGGCGGCTGCCGAAAACATGCCGAGCGGCGGCGCCGTGAAGCCCGCCGACATCGTCACGACCATGTCCGGCCAAACCGTGGAGATTTTGAACACCGATGCCGAAGGGCGGTTGATACTCTGCGACGCCATCACCTACAGCCGCCGCTTCAAGCCTGCCGCGGTGATCGACGTGGCCACCTTGACCGGCGCCTGCATCGTCGCGCTCGGCAACCACTTCAGCGGGCTGATGAGCAATAACGAGCCGCTTGCCGCTGCGTTGGAATCGGCGGGCGTGCGCGCCGACGACCGCGCATGGCGGTTGCCGATCGGCGAGGAATACGTCGATCAGTTGAAGAGCAATTTCGCGGATATCGCCAACGTCGGCGGTCGCGAGGGAGGCGCCTGCACGGCGGCGTCGTTCCTCTCGAAATTCGCCAAGGATCTGCAATGGGCGCACCTCGACATCGCCGGCACCGCCTGGCTCGGCGGCGCTCAAAAAGGCAGCACCGGACGCCCCGTGCCCTTGCTCGTGGATTTTCTGATCAATCGCGCTCGGGCGAAATGACCGAGCGGGTGGATTTCTACGTACTGAAAAGCTCCGCCGCCAAACAGCGCTGGACGTTTGCGTGCCGGCTCACCGAAAAAGCCTATCTGCGGGATTTGCGCGTCGCCATCGTCAACGACACGCTGGCCGATGCGCGCGCCCTCGATGACCTGTTATGGACCTTCAGCGAGCGGTCATTCATCCCGCACCAGGTTTGCGTGGATGAAAACCCCGTCGATCCGTCGGCCAAGGTGTACCTCACCGCTCCACCCACGGTGGCGCCGTCCGCCGATCTGCTGGTGAATCTGGCCGCCCGCCTGCCCGATCACTGGGAACGCTACACCCGCATTGCCGAGATCATCGATGCCGACGAGGAGCGGCGGCGCCTCGGCCGCGAGCGCTTCAAGGCGTACCGAGAACTCAAGGTGACGCTGGAAACCCATCAATTGGACGAGGCGGCGGATGAATGATCCGCGCGATATTCCCATTCTCACCCATGCCGTGAAGGAGAGCAGCGCAGCGTCGGTGCCATTCGACGCCAAGGCGGCGCATGCCGCGATCTTGACCGAGACGCTCAAGCTCGCCGACTCGCTGCTGCATCAAGCGGCCAAGGACATCGAGGCCACGCTGTTCGAACGCGTATTCGACCGCCTGTGCGCGCAGCTCCCGGAATTGGTGGATCGCATTTTACGCGAGCATGTTTCGACTCAGGAAATCCCGAAAGACAATGGATAAAGCCTTCACTCCAGCCGACATCGAGTCGCGCATTTATGCGAAATGGGAAACCTCGGGCTATTTCACCCCGAGCGGCCGGGGGCCCGCCTATTCGATCGTGATTCCCCCGCCCAATGTCACCGGTACCCTGCACATGGGGCACGCGTTCCAAGACACCATCATGGATGCGCTCATCCGCCATCGGCGCATGCAGGGCTTCGATACCCTGTGGCAGCCCGGCACCGATCACGCGGGCATCGCCACGCAAATGGTGGTGGAGAGACAATTGAATGCCGAAGGCTCGAGCCGTATCGAGCTGGGCCGGGAGGCGTTCGTCGCGCGGATCTGGCAATGGAAGGATCAGTCCGGGGGACAAATTGCCAACCAAATGCGCAGGCTGGGCGCGTCGGTGGATTGGCGGCGCGATCGGTTCACCATGGACGCCGGTCTGTCGCGGGCGGTGACGGAAGTCTTCGTCCGGCTCCACGAAGAAGGACTGATCTACCGCGGCAAGCGCCTGGTGAACTGGGATCCGATGCTGAAGACGGCGGTTTCCGATCTGGAGGTCGTCGCCGAAGAGGAAATGGGGAGCCTGTGGCATCTGCGCTATCCCTTGAGCGGCGGCGAAGGATTTCTCGTGGTTGCGACCACGCGGCCGGAAACTCTATTGGGAGATGCGGCCGTCGCCGTGCATCCCGAGGATGAGCGCTATCGGCATTTGATCGGCCGCCGCGTACGCCTGCCGCTCACGGCGCGTGAGATTCCGGTCATCGGCGATGCCTACGTCGACCCGCTGTTCGGCAGCGGCTGCGTGAAAATCACGCCGGCGCATGACTTCAACGACTACGAAGTCGGTCAACGCCACGGCCTGCCGCTGATCAACATCATGAATCCGGACGCCTCGCTCAACGACGAAGTGCCCGCCGCGTATCGCGGCCTCGATCGCGCCGCCGCCCGGGCTCGCGTTCTCGCCGACCTGGATGAGGCGGGGCTCGTCGAACGCGTCGAGCCGCACAAGCTCACCGTGCCGCGCGGCGATCGCAGCAATGCCATCCTCGAACCCCTGCTCACCGACCAGTGGTTCGTCGACATCAAGCCGCTGGCGCAGCCGGCCATCCGCGCCGTCGAAGACGGACACATCCGCTTGGTGCCCGACAATTGGTCCGCGGTGTATTTCGAATGGATGCACAAGATCAAGGATTGGTGCATCAGCCGGCAGCTGTGGTGGGGGCATCGCATCCCGGCCTGGTACGACACGGAGGGGCGTTGGTATGTGGCCCGCAACGAGGCCGAGGCCCGCTCCCTGCACGGCATCGACCCCGCCATGCCGCTCAGGCAGGACGAGGATGTGTTGGACACCTGGTTCTCCTCGGCGCTGTGGCCGTTCTCCACGCAAGGCTGGCCCGAGAAGACCCACGAGCTCGACACCTACTACCCGACCTCGGTGCTGGTCACCGGCTTCGATATCATTTTTTTCTGGGTCGCCCGCATGATCATGATGGGCCTGAAGTTCACGGGCCAGGTGCCGTTTCGCGACGTCTACTTCACCGGTCTCATCCGCGACCACGACGGCCAGAAGATGTCCAAGTCCAAGGGCAATGTCATCGATCCGCTCGACATCGTCGACGGCATCTCGCTCGAGGCTCTGCTCGCCAAGCGCACCAGCGGACTCATGCAGCCGCAGATGAAGCCCGCCATCGAAAGAGCCACTCGCAAGCAGTTTCCGGAGGGCATTGCGGCGTTCGGCACCGATGCATTGCGCCTGTGCTTCGCGCGCCTGGCCACGCAAAGCCGCGATTTGCGCTTCGACATGGCGCGGGTCGAGGAGTACCGCAACTTCTGCAACAAATTGTGGAACGCGGCGCGCTACGTGCTGATGAACGTCGAGGATCAGGACTGCGGCCCCAAGGGCGCGGAATTCAGCCTGGCCGATCGATGGATTCAGACGCGCCTGGCGGCGATGCTCGAGCGCGTGGAGTCCGGATTCGCCGAATACCGCCTCGATGTCGTCGCCAATGCGCTGTACGACTTTACGTGGCACGAGTTTTGCGATTGGTATTTGGAACTCTCGAAAGCCGTGCTGCAATCCGATACCGCCGGCAACGCCGCGAAGCGCGGCACGCGCCATACCTTGATCAGCAGCCTCGAAGTGCTGCTGCGCGCGCTGCATCCCGTGGCGCCGTTCATCAGCGAGGAGATTTGGCAGCGCGTGCGGCTGAGCGCGGGCGTGGCCGGCGACACCATCATGCTCTGCGCCTACCCAACCGCGGCCGGAATCCGCACAGACCCGGCGGCGGAGCCGGAAATGCGCTGGGTGATGGACTTCATCTTGGGCGTGCGCCAGATTCGCGGCGAAATGGACATCGCCCCCAGCCGCAAGCTCGAGGTGGTGCTGCAAAACGTGAACCACGCCGATACCGAGTATCTGGGCCGCAATCTACACTACTTGACGCGCCTCGCCGGAATTGAAACTGCGCGCGCGCTCGCACCCGGTCAGACAGCGCCGATTTCGGCCGTCGCATTGCTGGGGACTCTGGAAATATTGGTGCCCATGGCCGGTTTGATCGATCCGAAGGCCGAGTTGGATCGCCTGGGCAAGCGGCAACGCAAAAGCGAGGCCGACCTCACGAAGCTGGAGAGCAAACTGAGCAACAGTGAATTCACCAAGAACGCGCCGCCGGAGGTCGTGGCCAAGGATCAGCAGCGTCTCCTGGACCTGCGCACTGAAGTCCGTCAATTGGCTGCCCAGATCGCCCGGGTGACCAAGCTCCGGGACCAATGAACGCGGCACAGACCGAGATCGATGCGGTTCTCGCGCAAATCAATCGGGTGATCTTGGGCAAGGATGCGCAGATTCGCTTGTGCCTGGCGTGCCTGCTGGCGCGCGGCCACCTCCTGATCGAAGACATTCCGGGGGTCGGCAAGACCACACTCGCGCACGCGATCGCCAAGACTCTGGGGCTGTCCTTCCAGCGCGTGCAATTCACCAGCGACCTGCTGCCTGCCGATGTGCTCGGCGTCTCCATCTATGACCGCGAGACAGGCAAGTTCAGGTTTCAGCGCGGGCCGATATTTGCGCAGCTGGTGCTGGCGGACGAAATCAATCGAGCGTCGCCCAAGGCCCAGAGCGCATTGCTCGAGGCCATGGAGGAACATCAAGTGACCCTGGACGGCCAGTCGATGGCGCTGCCCGAGCCTTTCTTCGTCATCGCCACGCAGAATCCGCAGGATCAAGTCGGCACCTTTCCCCTCCCCGAGTCCCAATTGGACCGATTCTTGATGCGTGTGCATCTGGGATATCCCGCGGCGGCGGCGGAGCGCGAATTGTTGAGCGGCCTCGATCGGCGCGATTTGGTCAATTCGCTCTCCACGGTCGCGACCGTGGAGAGCCTGCGGCGCCTGCAGCAGTGCGTGCTCGACATTCACGTGGCGCCGGCGCTTCTCGATTACGTGCAGGCACTCGTGGCCCATACTCGTCACTCCTCGGGGTTGAACGTCGGTTTGTCGCCCCGGGCGGCCATTGGTCTGCTGCGTGCCGCACGCGCCTGGGCCTTGATTGCCGGCCGCAGCGCCGTGATCCCGGAGCATGTGCAAGCGGTGTTCGCCGCGGTGGTCGAACATCGTGTGCGCCAGCGGGACAGCGGGCCGGCCGCGGCCGCGCGGCTGCTCGAGGCCGTCCCCGTCCCTTAAGGCTCCAAGGCGAGGCCGACGTTGCGTACTATTCGCCAGGCAGCCATCGACAAAATACGCGCTTGGAGCGCTCGCCGCCACGGCCTCGATTCGCTGCCGATCAAGATCAACCGCCGCCGCATCTACATCCTGCCGACGCGCTTCGGCATCATGCTGGGACTCGTGCTCGCCGCCATGCTGATTGCGGGACTCAACTACAACAGCAACTTAGGGCTGGCGTTCGGATTCCTGATGGCGAGCGTTGCGCTCGTCACTATGCATCATTGCAATCGCAACCTGCTGGGCCTGCAGGTGGACGTGACCACCGAAGTGGACGCGTTCGCCGGCCGCGAGGCCAGGTTCGAGTTCGTGCTCAAGAATGCCTCGAACGTCGAGCGCCGCGATGTCGAGATCCGCTGTCTGACGGCCAGCGGCATTTGCAGCGTCGCGGCCGCATCGAGCGAATCCGTCAGCGTCGCCGTTCCGGTGCCTCGCCGCGGAATCACGCGCATCGCTCAGTTCGAGCTGCGCACCCGTCATCCCTTCGGTTGGTTCAACGCCTGGACTTATGTGCAAGGCTCGCTGATCGCCCATGTCGCGCCTGCGCCTCGCGGCGAGCGAACGCTCCCGTCGGCTGCGGGCGCAGGATCCGGATCCCGCTCGGAGGTGCGCGGCGACGAGGACTTCGCGGGCCTGCGCGCCTACGAGCCCGGCGTGCCGCTCAAGCACATGGCCTGGAAAGTGTTGGCTCGAGGCGGTGAGGCCGCGGTTCGCAGCTATACCTCTCTGGCCGCGCTTCCCGAATGGCTGGAATGGTCCGCCCTGACGGGCCTGGACACCGAGTCCCGCCTCTCGCAACTCTGTCTGTGGGTGTTGGAGAGCGAGGCTGCGCAGCGGATCTATGGCCTGAGACTACCGGGCAGGGAAATTGCGCCTGCGTTCGGCGCGGCGCATCGATTCGCCTGCCTACGGGCGCTCGCCGCCTATGCGATCGCGGAGCCGCGGTGACGCCCAAGCCGGTGTCGTACGAACAGCTGTGGGGCATATTCGCCTGCCTCATCCTCGCATTGCTTGCGCACCTCGGCTCGCTGCCGGTGTGGGTGCTCGTGACCGTGGCCGTGTCGGGCGGCCTGCGATTGGCGCTGGCGCGCCGCGGCCGCGCCGGCCCGCCGCGCGCCCTGCGCCTGAGCATTGTCGCCGTCGCGATCGCACTGCTGTTCGTGCAATTCCGCACCTTCAATGGCTTGTCCGCGGGGACGGCGCTGCTGGTCCTGGTGGCCGGTTTGAAGATGCTCGAGACCGAGACGCAGCGCGATATCTACGTCATCACCTTGAGCATCTACTTCGTCAGTGTGTCGGCGCTCTTGGAGAGCACCTCATTTTGGCTGTTCGCCTACCTCATCGGCGTCTGCTGGCTGACGACGGCCGCGCTGTTGCGGCTCACGGGCACCCTGCCGCTGCCGGATTGGCGCCGCTGCCTGCGCTACTCCGGGCGTTTGCTGGGTCAGGCGCTGCCGCTCGCGCTGGTGCTGTGGCTGCTCTTTCCTCGATTCGCCGGGCCGCTCTGGCACATACCGGAGGATGGGCACAGCGCCGCCTCGGGCTTGAGCGACACCATGAGCCCCGGCGACATCGATCAGCTGGCCTTGTCGGATGAAGTGGCTTTCCGCGTGCATTTCGCTGGGGCCGCCCCGCCGCCGCAGGAGCGCTACTGGCGAGGCCCCGTGATGCATGCATTCGACGGGCGCACGTGGTCGCGTGCCTATTCCGGACAGCTCGGCGCGCCCGCGCTGCAACCGCAGGGGCCGGCGTACGACTATACCGTCAGCCTGGAGCCGAACCAGCGCCGCTGGATTTTCGCGCTCGATTGGCCGTCGCACTGGGACTTGGCCGACGCGGCGCTCACCGGCGACTACACCCTGATGCGGCGCGACCCGGTGTCGCGGCCCATCGACGTCGCCGCGACCTCGCATACGCGAGTGCAATGGACGACGCCGCTGAGCCCAACGATGCGCGAGCGGGATACCCGGATTCCGCCAAACAGCAATCCGCGCACGGTGCAAATGGCGCAATCCCTGCGCCGTGCGCATCCCGCCGATGCGGAGTACGTGAGCGCCGTGCTCGCCATGTTCACACAGCAGCCGTTCTACTACACGTTGACGCCGCCCAAGCTATCCGACAACTCGGTGGATGCCTTCCTGTTTGATTCGAAGCGAGGCTTCTGCGAGCACTATGCCTCGGCATTCGCGGTGCTGATGCGCGCCGCGGGGATCCCGGCGCGCGTGGTGACCGGCTACCAGGGGGGCACGTTCAATCGATTCGCGGATTACTGGATCGTGCGGCAAAGCGATGCACATGCGTGGGATGAGATCTGGATCGAAGGGCGCGGGTGGTTGCGGATGGATCCCACCTCGGCGATCGCGCCGGAGCGGGTGGAACACGGCGCGGGCGATGCGCTGAACGCCGAGGACGCCTTGGGCGTAGGGTGGCGCGGCCGTATGCACTGGTTCGCCGATGCGCGGCTGCGGCTCGACGCACTCCGGCAGCTGTGGCGCGAACGTATTCTTTTCTTCGATCAGGATTCGCAGCAGAAGCTGCTCGAATGGCTGAAGATTCCCGAACCGGACGGACACAAGCTCGTGCTGTTGCTGGCGGCGGCGCTGACGCTGGTGCTGTGCTGGCTCACGTGGATCGTGCGCCGCGAAGTCGATACCTCGCGCAAGGAACTGCTGGTCCGCATCTACGCGCGGCTCTGCGCCAAATTGGCCGCGGCCGGATTACCGCGGCTGGCGCATGAAGGCGCGGAAGCCTACGCGGCCCGCGTTGCGCTGCGTCGCCCGGATATCGGCCGCGCCGTCACCGCGCTGTGCCGGCATTATTCGACTCTGCGCTACGCCGCTCCCACCGCACACATCACGGTCGGCCAATTCGATGCCGCCGTGCGTGCCTTCCGGCCGACCGCCCGCCCGAAAAGCTCGCGTCGCCGCACCTATCGGTGACGCATTGTTGGGGAACGGCGCAAACGGCTACAATCGCTAGCCACCAACGCCGCGCCCGCCCCCGGAGTCCGACATGACCCGATCGCTAGCCGTTTTTCTCACCGCACTTGCCGCGCTCTCGGCGTATGCCACAGGCGTCGGGCTCAAGCCAGGCCTCTGGGAGGTGCGGGTCGTCAAGCAGGTCGTCGACGGCCAGGATATGACGGCGCAACGGGCGGCCCAGGCTGCGAAGATGCAGCAGACGATGGCTGCTATGCCGCCGGAGCAACGCGCCAAGATGGAGGCCATGTTCAAACAGAACGGCGTCAGCCAAGGCAGCGACGGCGGCTATCGTCTGTGCATCAGCGCTGAAATGGCGCAGCGGGATACTCCGATCGTGGACAAAGATGGGCGCTGTCAGCCCGCGAAGGTGATCCACAGCGGCAACCACACAACCTACGAGTTCAGCTGTAGCTCGAACGGCATCACGACGGTCGGCAAGGGCGAAACCACGGCCGCCGGCGATCTGATCACGACGCGCAGCGACATGACCATGACGCGTGCGAATGGCCCGCCGCGCGTCATGCACAATGAGTCGGAGATGAAGTACCTGGGTTCGGACTGCGGTGGTCTGAAGCCGCTTGCACCGCCGGAGCACCCGCAGTAGCCGCGCAAGATCAAGACCTGCTGCCGGTCTCCGGTTAACCCGTTTCGGGTGCTCGCCGCCCTACGCCGCGAGATTTTCGCGTGTCCGCAAGAATTGAATCTCGGGCCAGCGTTCCTCGGTCAAGCCGAGATTGACTCGCGTGGGCGCGAGATACACCAGCTCCCCGGCATGATCGATGGCGAGATTGTCATAGGCCTTGGTTCGAAACTCCATGAGCCGCTTCTCGTCTTTGAGGCTGACCCAGCGCGCCATGGCCACGTTGATCGGCTCGAACACGCACTGCACGCTGTACTCGTCTTGCAGCCGAAAGGCGACCACTTCGAATTGCAGCTGGCCGATGGCGCCGAGAATCAGATCGTTGTTGCGCAGCGGCTTGAACAGCTGCGTGGCGCCCTCCTCGCACAGCTGCGACAGCCCCTTCTGCAGCGCCTTCATGCGCAAGGGGTCCTTGAGCACCGCGCGGCGGAATATTTCCGGGGCGAAATTCGGCACCCCGGTAAACGTGAGATTCTCGCCCTCGGTGAACGTGTCGCCGATATTGATGGTCCCATGGTTGTGCAGGCCGATGATGTCGCCGGCATACGCCTCCTCCGCTTGACTGCGGTCGGCGGCCAGGAATGTCAGCGCGTCGGCTATGCGAATGTCCTTGTCGAGACGCACGTGATGCAATCTCATGCCGCGCGCGTAGCGTCCGGAACACAGGCGCATGAAGGCGATGCGGTCGCGATGCCCGGGATCCATGTTGGCCTGGATCTTGAAGACGAATCCCGTCAGCTTCGGTTCGTCGGCCTCGACTTGGCGCTGCAGCGTCGGGCGCGGCAGCGGACCCGGGGAATGGGTCACGAAGGCGGTCAACAATTCGCGCACGCCAAAATTATTGACGGCCGAGCCGAAGAACACCGGGGTCTGCTGCGCCGCGCGATAGCGCTGCAAGTCGAACTGGGGACTGGCGCCGCGCACCAATTGCACCTCCTCCAGAAATTCTTCGTATCTCGGCCCGAGAAATTCCCGCGCTTCCTCGCTGGCGATGCCGTCGATGGTTTCATGGGTTCCCGCCCGCCCTTTTTCGACCGGCACGTACACGTGGATTTTGTCCGACAGCAGATGATAGACCCCGAGCAGATCGCGCCCCATGCCGATCGGCCAGGTGATCGGCGCGCACTGAATTTTCAGCACGCTTTCGATTTCATCGAGCAGCTCGATCGGCGCCCGGCCGTCTCGATCCAGCTTGTTGACGAAGGTCATGATGGGCGTGTCGCGCAGCCGGCACACGTCCATGAGCTTGATGGTGCGCTCTTCGACGCCCTTGGCGCAGTCGATGACCATCAATGCGGAATCGACCGCGGTCAGGGTGCGGTAGGTATCCTCGGAGAAGTCCTCGTGGCCCGGTGTATCGAGTAGATTGACGATGCAATCACCGTAGGGAAACTGCATCACCGAGGAGGTCACGGAAATACCGCGCTGCTGCTCCAGGCGCATCCAGTCCGACGTCGCGTGGCGCGTCGCCTTGCGCCCCTTGACGGTCCCCGCCATCTGAATGGCGCCGCCGAACAGCAGCAGCTTTTCGGTCAGTGTGGTCTTGCCCGCATCGGGGTGCGAGATGATGGCAAAAGTTCTCCTTCTGCTGATTTCCAGGGCTAGGGGGCCGCTCGACATGTTTCCTACCTGCTGATTGGTATTGCCCCAGGGACGCGTGCGGGCAGCCGATCATTATAGTGCGTCGTCGAGGGCGGCGCGAGGCATACGGGGAATACCTTCCTGCGGCGGCTATTTCGCTTCCGGCAGCAGCAGCCGGCGCAGTACGGCGGCATCCTCGCGGCCCGCGAGCGCCTGATAGTACCCGCGCCGCACCCCCACCTGTTCGAAGCCCATCGAATGATAGAGCCGGGCAGCGGCCGTGTTGGAGGGCCTGACTTCGAGAAATGCCTCGTACATGCCGGCGGTTCGTGCCCGCTCCAGCAGATACAGAAGCATCTTGCGGGCGAATCCGCGGCAGCGATACTCATCGCGGATGCACACATTCAAGATGTGCGCCTCGCCGGCCCCGATGGACATGATGCCGTAGCCGGCCATGTCCCCGCCGACATCGACCACGCGGCATACATAGCCCACCCGCAGGCAATCGCGAAAAATCCCTTCGCTCCAGGGGAATTGATAGGCCGTACGCTCGATGGCCACGATCACGGGGACGTCGAGCTCGTGCATGGGCCGGATTTCGACCGAAGCATAGTCCAGTTCTTGCTTGACGCTAGACACGCGCGCATACCTCACGGGCGAATTTCAAATCCTCCCACGCCTTTCGCTTATCGGCCGGTGTACGCAGCAAATAGGCCGGATGATAAGTCGCGACCAACGGCACTTGGGAGAGTCCGAAGCGATGCACCTGCTGCCGCAGCCTGCCCAAGGTCACGTCGGTATGCAGCAGGTTCTGCGCGGCGATGCGGCCCACCGCCAGCATGAGTTTCGGCTTCAACAGCGCGATCTGCTGCTCGAGATACGGCAGGCACTCCGCGGCTTCGCCGGCGGTGGGATCGCGGTTGCCGGGCGGGCGGCATTTCAAGACATTGGCGATGTAAACCTGTTCGCGCGCCAAACCGATTGCCCGCAACATGGAGTTCAAGAGCTGGCCGGCGCGGCCCACGAAGGGCTCACCCTGACGGTCCTCGTCGGCGCCCGGCGCTTCGCCGACAATCAGCCATTCCGCCGTTTGGCTGCCCACGCCGAAGACGGTTTGCGTACGGGTATTGCACAGCGTGCAACGCCTGCAGGCAGCCACCCGCGTCCGCAACTCCACCCAGTCCGCGCCGCTCTCGCGCGCTGCTGCTGTGTCGGGAGCCGCCGCCGGGTCAGGAGCCGCCGCCGGTTCAGGAGCCGCTGCCAGGTCGCGAGCCGGCAGCGGCGCAATGACTTCGCGCAGCGAATTCGCGGGCGTGGGTTTGCCGCGCACAACCCACGCCTCAACCCCTAATGCTGCGAGGTATTCCTGGCGTAGCGCGTTATTCATGAGTGCTCACCGCCGGCCGATTTCGACGGCGCAGCTTGCGGTAAGCCCAAACCGAGGGCGCCGACAGGCCGTACAACCCGAAAATCACCAATAAACTGATGGGCAGGTGCAGGAAGATCAGGATGAACGCGAGCGGCACCAATACGATGTAGGTGAAGCGAACTTTCGCACCGGGATTCACTTGCTTGAAGCTGATGAACGCAAATCGGCTGATCATGAGCGCGCCGGCCGTGGCCGTGACCACGAAGGCCAAAATCAGCCCCGGCAAGCCGATGTCGGTTTTGTCGCTGGCAAGCCATACCAAGGCTGCGACGATGGCGGCAGCCGAGGGGCTCGGCAGACCCTCGAAGTAATGCTTGTCCTGAACGGCGGACCTTGAATTGAAGCGGGCCAGACGCAGCGCGGCGGAGGCCGCGTAGAAAAAACATACCAGCCAGCCCAATCTGCGCCACAGCGGCCCGTACTCGGCGATGCGCGCAACGCCCCATTGGTAGGTGACGATGGCCGGTGCGACGCCGAAGGACACCATATCCGACAGGCTGTCGTACTCCTTGCCAAACAGGCTTTCCGTGTGCGTCCAGCGCGCCACTCGCCCATCCAATCCGTCGAAAATCATGGCGATGAATACGGCGGCTCCGGCCAGCTCAAACTTCAAGTCGATGGCCGCCACGATCGCATAAAAACCGGCGAACAATGCCCCCGTCGTAAGCAGGTTCGGCAGCCAGTACACTCCCCGCGGCCGCACTGTCGAGTCATCGAGGTCGCTCATGCCGGCATAATACCAGGGGGGCTGATGTAAGATATGTGGCCATGCGCTTATCTCAAAACCCCATTTCGACGCTCAAAGAGGTGCCCGCCGACGCAGACGTCGTCAGCCACCGCCTGATGTTGCGGACCGGCATGATCCGCCGCCTCGCGGCGGGCCTGTATGTTTGGCTGCCGCTCGGCCTGCGCACCCTGCGCAAGGTGGAGCACATCGTGCGCGCGGAGATGGACCGCGCCGGCGCTCTGGAGCTGTCCATGCCGACCGTCCAGCCCGCCGAATTGTGGAAAGAATCGGGCCGCTGGAGCAAGTACGGCCCGGAATTGCTGCGTTTCAAGGATCGGCACGACCGCGAGTTCGCCTACGGACCGACCCACGAGGAGGTCATCACCGACATTGCGCGGCGCGAATTACGCAGCTACAAGCAATTGCCGGTTAATTTCTATCAAATTCAAACCAAGTTCCGCGATGAGGTGCGCCCGCGATTCGGCGTGATGCGCGCGCGCGAGTTCTTGATGAAGGATGCCTATTCGTTTCATGTGGACGAAGCGAGCCTTGCCCAGGGCTATCGCCAGATGTACGAGGCTTACTCGCGGATATTCACGCGAATCGGGCTGAAATTTCGCGCCGTTCAGGCCGACGGCGGCAGCATCGGCGGCAGCACCTCCCAGGAGTTCCACGTGCTGGCCGATTCGGGCGAGGACGCCATCGTGTTCTCCGATGCCGACGATTACGCCGCCAATCTCGAGATGGCCGCCACCATCGCCCCCGCCGCACCGCGTGCCGCCGCCGCGGAACCTCTGACCAAAGTGCCTACTCCGAACGCGCGCACCATCGCGGAGCTTGCCGCGCTGCTCGGGGTGGATGCGGCGAGATGCGTCAAGACCTTGCTGGTCGACGGCAGCGACGGCGGCGTAGTCGCCTTGGTGGTCCGCGGCGATCATGAGCTGAACGCGCTGAAGTCGCAGAAACTGCCCGGGGTTGCCGATCCGTTGCGGATGGCCTCGCCTGACCGGGTGCGCAAGGCCACCGGCTCCGAGCCCGGGTTCATCGGTCCCATCGGCTTCCCCGGCAAGATCTACGTCGACTTCGCGGCGGCGCATCTGGCTGATTTCATCTGCGGCGCCAACGAGAACGATATGCACTTCCGCGGCGTGAATTGGGGGCGCGACTTGGCGGAGCCGCAGGCGGTCGATATTCGCAACGCGCAGCGCGGCGACCCGAGCCCGAGCGGCCGCGGCACACTGCAGATCGCACGCGGCATCGAGGTCGGCCATATTTTCCAGCTCGGACAGCTGTACAGCGAGGCCATGCATGCCAGCGTGCTGGATGAGCAGGGCAAGGCGTTGACGATGTTCATGGGCTGCTACGGAATCGGCGTCACCCGGATCGTCGCCGCGGCGATTGAACAGAACAACGATGCCAACGGCATCATCTGGCCGGATGCGATCGCGCCGTTTCAAGTCGTCCTGGTGCCCATCAACTACCAGAAATCGACGCTCGTTCAAGAGACCGCCGATTCCCTGTACCAGCAATTCAATGCCGCCGGTATCGACGTATTGCTCGACGATCGGGACGCCCGCCCGGGCGTCAAATTCGCCGATTCGGAGCTCATGGGAATCCCGCATCGGATCGTGATCGGTGAGCGCGGCCTGGCCGCGGGGAATCTGGAATATCGTCACCGCCGCGCGACCGAATCGACGGAAATTTCCACGGCGGATCCGGTAGGCTATATACGAGATAAGTTAAACGGTTGAGGTACCCATGCGGCGGCCGCAGCGCGCGACCAGGGCCTGCGCTTTAGTTGCTTTGGCGGGGTGCTGTGCCATGGCCGGGACCGCCCGTGCGGATCAGCAACGCGATCCTGAGCTCAAGGCCCTGCTGCAAAAGATCATCGGCAGCTCGGATTGCTTCGCCGACAGGTACGAATCCGAAGTCTGGTACAAAGCCATGGAGCCGCGGCTCATGCATCTCGTGCCCACGCACGAAGCGCGGGTCGAGATCCTGGATCACGTGTATTGCGAGGCCAAACGCGACCCTGCGCTGCAATTGCCGCCGGACTTGGTGCTCGCCATGATCGAGGTCGAAAGCCGCTTCGACCGCTGGGCCGTGTCGCCCGCCGGCGCCGTCGGCCTCATGCAGGTGATGCCGTTTTGGCCGCACGAGCTGGGCGTGCAGAATCAGCTGGTGCGGGTCGAACCCAACATCCGGATGGGCTGCGAAATACTGCGCTATTACCTTCGCGCCGAAAACCGCAATTGGACCCGCGCCCTGGCGCGATACAACGGCAGCACCGGCCGCAACACCTACCCGGCGCTGGTTATGCAGCGCTGGCAACGGGTGTGGCGTTATTGAAAAATTGCCGACGTTTCAACGTCGGGCGCCCAAACGGGTCGAAACGCCGGCCTCAATAAATATCAAATCCCTCCGGAATCGGCGCGCCGTCGATCGGCGGCAGTTCCCGGACCTCCTCCACTTGCGCCCGGGCGGGTCCGCGATGCAGCCACAGGCGCAGCTCCTCGACCCCGGAGGTCGCGCCCTGCGCGAGCACCTCAACGGTGCCGTCAGGTAGATTGCGCGCGGTTCCTCGAATGAGCAGCCGCTGGGCCTCGAGCCGGGTGCTGTGGCGAAAATACACGCCCTGTACCCTCCCAAAGACGCGGAAACGGCGCGTGACTTCGTCCATTGACCTGCCTCAGTGCGGCAGAGTGACGGGGGTCTCCGCGTGTTGGGTATTCGCACTGGCAAGCGCAGCGGCCGCATGATGCTTGGCTTCCAACGCCGCCAAGCGCGCTCGCTCGAACTCTTGCGCCTGCAGGTGCGTTTCTGCGCGCCCGATGGCGGCCTGGGCGGCGTAGAAGTCGGGCGATGTTGCCGTTGTCGCGCCGGCGGCTCGAGCCGCCGCGATGGCCTGCCGAGCGTCGCTCATCTCTTGCACGGGAGCATTGGCGCAGCCGATGAGGCAGACGACACAGAGAATTGCGGCAAATAAGCGCGTCATGGCGAGCACCGACACTAGCAACAGCCGCCAGAGCCGTCAAACGAGCTGCCGTTATACAATGCGCGGCGGGCCGCAATGAATCCGTTGCGCCGGCGCAGCACGCAAGCAAAATCCCACGTGATTTCCCGGAAGAGTACCGATGAACGAAATCTTGGTTCTGTATTATTCTCGCCAAGGCAGCACCGCCGCTCTGGCTCGACAAGTCTGCCGCGGCGTCGAGGCGGTCTCCGGTATGCAGGCTCGGCTGCGCACGGTGGCACCGGTTGCCACCACCACGGAGCGCCTTGATCCATCAATCCCCGACGAGGGTCCGCCGTATGCCAGCCATGAGGACCTGGTGCAATGTAGCGGGCTCGTGCTGGGGAGCCCGACGCGCTTCGGCAACATGGCGGCGCCGGTAAAGTTCTTCTTGGACGGCACGAGCGCGTTGTGGCTGTCCGGCGCGTTGGCGGGAAAACCCGCCGGCGTGTTCACCTCCACCCAGACACTGCACGGCGGGCAGGAGTCGACCTTGCTGTCGATGATGATCCCACTCCTGCATCACGGCATGTACTTGGTCGGCCTGCCGTACAGCGAACGTGGCTTGACCGATACGCGCAGCGGGGGCACGCCATACGGTGCCAGCCACGTGGCTTCCTTGAGCGGTCACGGCGAATTGTCGGAGCCTGAACGAGAGCTGGCGCGCGCATTGGGGACGCGGGTGGCCGCGTTGGCCGATCGATTGCGGAGCCGCGCGTGAGTCTCAACTCCACAGCGCGCTCGCTGACCATTTGGCTCTGGATCGCCGTCGCTCTCAGCCTGCTCGCGTGGATGCTGGTCGGCTATCCGTGGCCGATATGCCTGCTTGCCGTTCTACCCTTGCTGGCGCCGTTGAACGGTCTGGTGCGCGGTCGCCGCCATACTTACGCCTGGGCCACCTTGTTCGCCGTCCCCTATCTCGCGTTTGCCCTGACGGAACTGCTGGTCAACCCCGCTGCGCGCTGGGTGGGCGCACTGAGCCTGCTGCTGGTGTTCGCTTGGTTCTGCGCTATGGTTTTGTTCCTGCGCGTTTCTCGAGCGCATCGCGAATGAAGGGAATGGTGAGCCGGCGCTGAGCGGCCAAGGATGCCTCGTCGAGTTGATCGAGGATCTCGAACAACGAACGCAGGTCCCGCGGCATGCGCTTCAGCAAATACTCGGATGTTTCGTAGGGCAGCTGCAAACCGCGCTGCGCCGCGCGCAGCCGCAGCGCCTCGATGCGGCCCTCATCGTCGAGCTCCCGCAGTTGGTAGACCACGCAGGCTCCCGCCCGCGAGCGCCAGTCCTCGAGCGACCACTCGGCCTGGCGAGGCGGCGCGGCGGCGGCGAAAATCAGCCGCGTGCGCAATTCGGCTGCTGCGTTGAACAGGTGGAACAGCGCTCTTTCCCACGCCAAGTCTCCCGCCACGGCATCGGCGTCATCGACGCACAGGACGGCAGTTCGCTCGTAACCCGCAAGCGCCTCGGGCGGCAAGGCGAGCGACCGATCCAGGGGAAAATACGCGGCAGCCGCGCCCGCCGCCGCGCACACGGCTTGCAGCAGATGAGTCTTGCCCGTGCCGCGCGCACCCCAGAGCCACAGCGGCGCGGTACCCGGTGCTTGCAGCGCCGCAATGATTTCAGTATTCGTCCCGGGCCAATAACTCTCGAATACCGCGTCCGCGCGCAACCGCACTCCCAGGGCGAGCTGCTTCACGGACGTCGATCATCGGCGCGTGCGGCCGCGCGCGGTTTGGTCAAACTGAGGGCCCGCCGCCCGTAAATCAGCACGTAATCGATGCCGCTGATCACCACCGTGACGAACATCAGCGCGCCAAGCACCGTCACGATCCACCCCGGAAGCGCCGAGAATTCTTCTCTGCCGACGACCGCCAATATGAAGGCGGCCTGACACAGGGTGTTGAATTTGCTCAGCATCGACGGCCGCACCTCCAGCGGACCCAGGCAATAGCGGTACAGCAGCGCGCCGAGCGCGATGATCACATCCCGCGCCACCGCCGCCGCCATCAACCACAGCGGCACGAGCCGCAGGTAGGCAAGCGTGACGAATACGGTTGCAAACAATATCTTGTCCGCGGCCGGATCGAGCACGGCGCCCAATTCGCTTTGCCAGCCGTTGCGTTTGGCGAGAAAGCCGTCCGCGGCATCCGTCAGCGCAGCGACCCCGAACAACGCAATGCTGGTCGCCGACCGATGATGCACCAGCGCCACCGCAATGGGCGCGGCGAGCAGAATTCTCATCAAGGTGATGACATTCGGGATTTGGCGCAAAGACCAGGGCACGATTAACGGCGAAGTTGAAAGCGCTGAATCCCAGGGTCGCCGCCGACGATCGGCTGCAATCGGCCGTTCAAAGTCAGCGTGCGCTGCAGCGATTCGGTCCCGCCGCGCGTCGCCAGGCGAAATCTAATCGTATCGCCCGTCAAGGCCACCACGCTCACGCCCGAAATGAACGTCAGCGATTCGAGATACGAGCGGATGGTTGCATATTCACGGACATCGCCGATCCCGGTCACCTCGATATCGACGGGTACGAGAGTGCCGCTGGCGGCAAACAGCTCCGCATACGTATCCGCCGCCCGATTCACGCCCTCCAGCGTGCCGGAATATTCACTGCTCCTGTCCTGAAACAGATGTGTCCAGCGCACATTGGCGCCCGCCGTGGCATTGCTGGCGCGGCCGATGAGAACCCCCTCTCCACCCAAGCGCCGGCCCAGATCGGCGAGCGCCGACGGTCCCATGCCGGCGACTGCGCCGTAATCCAAATGATTTCTTTGTATATCGGCCGCACTTGGCCAGAGCAGCGGCAGGCCGCGCGCCGCCGCCGCCGCGTCGATCGTCGATTTCAATTCGGACGCGTCATCGGCGGTAATGACGATGCCGGATTGGGACCCCGTCTGGGCCGTCAGCCATACGAAGGTCGCAGGCCGTTCGTGCCCCCAAAGGGGCTGGCCATTTTGCGTCAGCCAACGTTCGATGGCAGGGCCGTCGAAGGCCAGCCACAGTCGACCGCCCGCGGCTCGGCGACACTGTTGCACGTAGCGGTGCGCATTGCCGATCAGCGGCCCCAGCGCCGGGTCTTCGTCGGCTGACGTTCGTCCCGTGACGCGCACCAGAACGATTTTCATGGCGGCCTGGAAAGCCGACGGCGGCGCCGCCTCGCAGCTCTCGGCAACCGGTACCGAGGCCTGATACAGTTCCGCGCGGGTCAGCGAGTGGCTGACATTCCCCAGGAACAGCGCGGCTGCGCTCAAGCACATAATCAGTGCCGGACGCAAATATCGGGCCGACAAAACGCTGTTTTTCTGTGGCATGGTGTTATCGCGGAAGCCTTGATTCTCCTGATGTAAAATACCACAGCTGGCCCGCTAGCCGCCTCGGCGCAGCCGGGCGAGCCGACGGGGCGACCATTAACCATAAGGGATTCGAATGACCGAGCGTGCCCCCGTAACCTATCGCCAGGCCGGAGTCGATATCGACGCCGGCGAGGAACTGGTCGAACGAATAAAGCCTCACGTGCGGCGCTCGATGCGCAGCGAGGTCCTGGGGGGCATCGGCGGGTTCGGGGCCCTGGTCGAAGTGCCGCTCGATCGCTACCGCAAGCCCGTGCTGGTGTCGGGAACCGACGGCGTCGGCACCAAGCTTCGCTTGGCGATCGACACCCGCCGCCACGATACGGTGGGCATCGATCTGGTGGCGATGTGCGTCAACGATGTGGTCGTGCAAGGCGCCGAGCCGCTGTTTTTTCTCGACTACTTCGCAACCGGGAAGCTCGACGTGGGCGTCGGCGAGCGCCTCATCGCCGGCATCGTCGAAGGCTGCGTGCAAGCCGGCTGCGCACTGGTGGGCGGCGAAACGGCCGAAATGCCGGGGATGTATCACGGCGAGGATTACGATCTCGCGGGGTTCTGCGTCGGCATCGTGGAGAAGGACTCCATCATCGACGGATCGGCAACGCGCGCCGGCGACGTGGTGCTCGGACTGCCTTCCTCGGGGCCGCATTCCAACGGTTTTTCGCTGATTAGAAAAATACTGCAAGTCGCCGGCGCCGATCTCGAGGCGCCGATTGACGGCGTGAGCCTCGTCGATCGCCTGATGGCGCCGACCCGCATCTATGTGAGGCCGCTGCTCAACCTGATCGCCCAATTCCCTGTGCACGGGCTGGCGCATATCACGGGCGGGGGTCTGCTTGAGAACATTCCGCGCGTGCTGCCCGACGGCTTGGAGGTCATTTTGGAGCGCAAATCCTGGCGCCGCGACGCAGTGTTCGAATGGCTGCAGCGCGAAGGCCAGGTTGCCGATGCGGAGATGTACCGCGTATTCAATTGCGGCATCGGCATGACGGTTCACTTGCGGCCGAATGTCGCCGATCGCGCCATCGGCATCCTGCGCGACATGGGGCAAGAGGCGCTCGTCATCGGTGAAGTGCGCGCCGGTACGCGCGGCGTCGTCATCGCTTGAACAGCGAACGATTTCCGCAGCCGATCGTCATTCTCATTTCCGGACGCGGCAGCAATATGCATGCCCTCATCGAACGGAGCCGCGAGCACGGCTCGGCCTATTCGGTGGCCAAGGTGCTTTCGGACAGAGCCGATGCCGCGGGGCTCGAGCTTGCGCGAAGTCTCGGCGTGCCGGCAAAGCTGCTCGTCGCCACGGCGGATCGCGCCGCGTACGATCGCGAATTGGCGGCGGCGATCCGCGATTGCGCGCCCTCGCTGATCGTGCTCGCCGGGTTCATGCGCGTCTTGTCGGCGCAATTCGTGAGCGAGTTTGCAGGACGGATTTTGAACATTCACCCGTCGCTGCTGCCTAAATTTCCCGGCTTGCACACGCACCGGCGCGCTCTGGAGGCGCACGAGACGCAGCATGGCGCGACGGTGCATTTTGTGACCGCAGAGCTCGACCGCGGGCCGCGGGTCATCCAGGCGCGCGTTGCCGTGGCCGCGGATGACGACGAGGCGAGTCTCGCGGCGCGCGTGCAGGCCCAGGAGCACCGCATCTACCCGGTCGCCGTTGGCTGGTTTTGCGAGGGACGGCTGCGCTGCCAAGCCGGACAAGCGTGGCTGGACGGCCGGCCGCTGAGCGAGCCCGTGCAATTCACGGACCCCTCAGGATGAAGAGGTCATTCATGAGCATTCGAGGTTTCACCGCACTGCTGCTCGCAGCGACCGCCGCCGCCCCTGCGGCGACAGCGGCGCCGGACGCCGACGACGCCATCGCCCCCTTTTCCGCTCACTACGTGGCGAGCTGGAAATCCATCGACGTGGGCACCAGCGACCTGGAACTGAAGGGCGACACCGAGCCCGGCCACTATGTCTACACATGGACAATCACGGCCCGCGGCATCTTTCGGCTGGCTTATCGGGACGATCTGATCCAGACCAGCTGGTTCGGCATCTCCGGCGGGCACGCACGGCCGATCAAGTATCACGCGGTCGACGGTCCCGCCAGCGTGAACCTGGATTTCGATTGGGACGCCGGCCGCGCGCGCGGGACCTCGGAAACGAAGCCGGTCGACCTGACGATCAAAGATGGCACACAGGATGTGATGTCGATCCAGGTCGAGGTGATGCTCGATCTGCGGAAGGGGAATTTGCCGAAGACCTTTCAGATCATCGACAAGGACCAACTCAAGGAATTCGTCTATACCCGGGAAGGCACAGCCAGTATCAGAACCGCCCTGGGGATATTGGACACGGTCATCGTATCGAGCCAGCGCCCCGGCAATAATCGCATCCTACGAATGTGGTTCGCGCCGTCTCTGGGATTCGTACCGGTGCAGGCCGAGCGCAGCCGCGACGGCAAACTCGAGTTCGCCATGCGGATCAGGACGCTTAAGCGATGAGCGAGCTACCCCAACGTCGTGACGGATTGGCTTGTCTCGACCACAAACGGCAATTGCTGCAGTGGAAATATTTCAGGCCCTGCGGGCGGATGGGCCGGCCGGGGTGTAGTATCCGCCCTGCCCAACACTTAGAGCGACGGCTCGGTCCACCCGAGTACCGCCACGCGATCGAAACTATGAGGTGACTTATGATTCCGAGGACGTTTGATTTCGCCGTGCGCTCGCTCGGCGTTGCCCTGTTGGTCTGCGTGAGCGGCGGAGCCGTTGCCGCCGATTCGCCACTCGTGTCGAGTTCCAAGGACGTGAAGTGGGGTGCGGCACCGCCCGTTCTTCCAAAGGGCGCGATGATGGCGGTGATGTCGGGCGACCCCGGCGCAGCGGGACCGGTCGTGGTTCGACTCAAGATGCCCGCGGGCTACAAAATTCCCGCGCACTGGCATCCGACTGATGAGCAGGTCACTGTGCTTTCCGGGACTCTGGCGCTCGGCATGGGCGACAAGCTCGACAAGACCAAGGGTCAGACGCTAAGCGCCGGAGGCTTCGGCATCGCGCCGGCCCACATGAATCACTACGCGTGGACCCAGACAGGCGCTGTCATCCAGATCAATCTGATGGGACCGTTTGCGCTCACCTATGTGAACCCTGCGGACGATCCGAGCAAGGCTGCCGCGAAGTGAGCTGAGTTCCAATCAGGTCTTGGGCAACGTGACCCCGCGCTGCCCCTGGTACTTGCCGCCGCGGTCCGCGTACGAGGTCTCGCAGATTTCGTCCGACTCGAAGAACAGCATTTGCGCCACGCCCTCGTTGGCGTAGATTTTTGCGGGCAATGGCGTGGTGTTCGAGAACTCCAGAGTCACGTGGCCCTCCCACTCGGGTTCCAAGGGCGTTACATTCACTATTATCCCGCAACGTGCATAAGTTGAATTGTGAACGATGAAATCGTTGGCGACGAAATTGTGCAGGGTCGGCACGGTGATGTCGTAGACGTCTTCGACTCCGACGGGCTCGATTTGTTCGACCTCGTCCCATACGGGTCCGTCGACCAGCGGAGTGACACACGGATCGCCGCCCGTCATGAGCGCCACCCGCGCCGCAGCGAACATCGGCATGGATTGATCCGGGTGAGTATCAATGCCGAGCGCGTTCAAGCTTAGTCCGCCAACCCGCGCAGCGGTGAGGGCGACCGCCCAGGTCTCTTTGGGCAGCGTGTCGATGTTGCTCCTGCGCCTCGGTTGCGCGGCGATCATCGGCAAAACCTCTTCCTCGAGCAGTCGCTGTTTCACCGAGCCGGGTGAGAAGCCGATTCTTCGGGCAAAACGCAGGATCTGATCCTTGTCCGTGATCTGTATCTTGCAAGCCCGAGTCCCGATCGCCGTGGTCCTTTCGCGGATCAGGGAAAAGATTCCGAATCGCAGCAGAAGATGGTGCACGTCCTCGATCAGCCGCCGCGACTTCGAGTAGTACTCGAGGAAGACACCCGCGTCGGAGTAATAGACGCTGCCGTCGCCGCTGAAAAGTGCCTGCAGAAAAAGGCGAACCGCGGGTTCGGGCGCCGTGAAGATGATCTGCGGCACGAAATTGTCGGCGGCGCCGACGTTGAGTTCGAGATTTCGCAGCCAGTCGTGGGCGCGATTGATCTCTCCCAAGCCGGAGGCCGCCATCGCGGACTCGAGCAAAGCGACCATGGCCGGATCCGCGGTCGTGTACGTAGGGCTGTGGCCGGGCGTATCGCACTGCCCTTCCGAAGTCATCAAGCCCGCCAGCGTCGCTTCCCAGTCAGCGATGGGCGTCTTGCCGAATATGGGAATCTCGCGGGCCACCGCAATACGATCGCCGAGCCGCAAATCGCCCAAGGGCACCCATCGATTCAGCATTCGAAACGGGTGATTCGCCGTCGCGCGAATGCGCAACCCCGCCCGGGTGCGCAGCTCGAAGATCTCTCGCTTGCCCTGCGGTATGAAGGCCGACACTCTTGCGGGCTTCAAACGCGAGCCGTCCCAGGCCAGGGTGCGCTTGCCCCAGCGCATCTCCGTGATCGGCACATAGGCGCCTGTATCGGCGTCGACCAGGCGCGTATCCCCGGTGACGCACTTTCCGAGACAAATCGTCAAAACGCTGCGCGGGATCCGAAAAAATTCCACAGTGCGCGCCAGCGCGAAAGAATTCGGCGGAATGATGCAGACGGGTCCCTTGAAATCCACGAAGGACTTTTCGTCGAAGGCTTTCGGATCGACGATGGTGGAGTTGATGTTGGTGAAGATCTTGAATTCCTCGGCGCAGCGCACGTCGTAGCCATAGCTCGAGGTACCGTAGGACACGATCTTGTGTCCATCGGCCATCCGCACCTGTTCAGCCGAGAACGGCTCTATCATTCCGTGGGCGGCCGCCATGCGCCTGATCCAGCGATCGCTCTTGATGCTCATCGGGCGCTCTTGATGCTCATTAAGTCGCTTCAACCGTGATCTTGGGGAAGGCGCGGCTATAGTCCTTGTTCAGGGTCGCCAGCCGCGCCGCCGCGCGACGCGCCATCAAAAAATACGCCTGGGCGCGCACACTGCCCGGCTCGGAAACGACCGTCGGAGAACCGCCGTCCGCATCCTCGCGAATGCGGATGTCCAAGGGCAGCTCGCCCAGCAATTGCACGCCGTATTGCGCGGCCATGCGCCCGCCGCCGCCGCTGCCGAACACATGCTCGACGTGGCCGCATTGGCTGCACACATGCATGCTCATGTTCTCCACCACGCCGAGCACACGTACCTCGACCTTCTCGAACATCTTGAGACCTTTGCGGGCATCGAGCAGGGCGATATCCTGGGGCGTGGTCACGATGATGGCGCCGCTCACGGGCACGCGCTGCGCGAGGGTAAGCTGGATGTCGCCTGTGCCGGGCGGCATATCGACCACCAGATAATCGAGTTCGCCCCAATTCGTGTCGCCCAGCAGCTGCGTCAGCGCCTGGGTCACCATGGGTCCGCGCCACGCCATGGGTTGCTCTTGATCGATCATGAATCCGATGGACATCACTTCGACCCCGTGCGCGCGCAACGGCGTCAAGTGTTTGCCGTCCTCGCTGACCGGCTTGGCGCCGCTCAATCCCATCATCAAGGGTTGGCTGGGGCCGTAGATATCCGCGTCCAGCAAGCCGACCCGGGCGCCCTGGGCGGTCCAGGCGAGCGCCAAATTCGCCGCCGTCGTCGACTTGCCCACCCCGCCCTTGCCCGAGGCCACGGCGACTACGTTCTTCACATTGCCCAAGGGTTTCAAAGTCCGCTGAACCGCATGCGCCGTGATTTGCGTCCGCAGAGTCAGCTCCAAGCGCACCGGCCCCAGCAGCGGCTGCAGGTGCTGCTCCAGCGCCGCCGTGAGTTCGCCAACATAATCCGCACACGGAAAGCCCAGGACCAGCCCGATGCTCAGGGTAGCGCCGCGCACCGTGACGGACTCCACACTCTTCGCCTCCCCCAGGGTCTGGGCGAGATAGGGGTCGATATAGGTGCTTAATTTTTCGCGGATGGCGCTTTCCGCGGCGGTGATTTCATTCATAAGAACTGTTAAGTGTACCGCAGGCGGATAAGTGCGTGCGGTGTGGCATAATCTTGGGTTGTGAATCATACCCTCGTTAGGGTCCAAAACTTACGGTGAGAATGGACGGCACCTAAAGGGATGTGCAAAGAAGGCACCGAATGAGTTTATTTGCCAACTATCGTGCCGATCGGCTCATCGCCGAGGTCAAATCGAGCGGCAACCCCGGCGGCCCGATAGCACAAAAGGCATTGGAGCGACTGGTGGCGCTCGGGCCGAGCGCCATCGAACCCATCGTCGACGCCCTCACGACGGCGGAAAAGCGTGAGACTGTGGCCTATGTGGAAGCGCTGGCGCGTCTGATCGACGCCAAAACCCTGCCGCAATTGTTGAAGACCATGGCGGACGCCAATGGCCGTGCGACATCGGGAATTGCCTGGGCGCTGTCATCGAGCAAGAACTATCCGGCAAGCGCGCTTCTCGACGCTTTGGCCAAGCCGGCCATGCCCAAACAGGCCATTCTCGACGTGATCGCGGCGCAAAAAACCCGCTTCACCGTGCGCGATCTCTTGAACGCCGCCTATGCCCAGGAACCGAGCGAGAGAGCCGGGTTGTTCAAGATCATCGCTGAAATCGCCGACGAGTCTTCGATCGACGATTTGATCGCCAGGATCGAGGGCAAGGACCCGGTCGCGCGGCTCCACATCATCAATGTGCTGGCGCGCTTCAATGTCCCCAAGGTGCAGCAGGCCGTGCAGAAGCAGCTCAAGGACAACAGCAAGTTCATCCGCTCCGCCGCTCTCACCGCGCTCTCCAAAATGGACGGACCGTTCGACATGCCGGTCCTTTGCGGCATGCTGCGCGATCCGGAAATCGAAGTGCAGAACAAGGCCGTCGACGTCGTGGTCCACGCGAACCACCCCGAGACGGTCAAGTATCTGGTCGACGTGCTCAAGGACGAGAACGAATACGCCCGGCGCGCGGCCGTCGAGGTGTTGAACGTGGTCGGCACGTCGAAGTCGGTCAAGTACCTGCTGGAGGTGATCGCCGACAGCGACTGGTGGGTACGCACTCGGGCGGCCGACGCGCTCGGCAAGATCGGCGGCCCGCGCGTCGTCGACGCCGTGCTCGCGCTCATCAAAGACGAGAATCAGGACATCCGCCGGGCGGCCATCGAGATCCTCAATCAGACCAAGGATGAGCGCGCGGTGGCGCAGCTGATCGAAGCCACCAAGGATACGGATTGGTGGGTCAGTGAACGCGCCGTGGATGCGCTCGCCGAGATCGGCAGCAGCAAATCCCTGCCGCGCTTCATCGAAATGCTGGGAGCCGGGGAGGCCAAATCCCTGCCGACCGTCATTCGCGCCATCGGCAAAGTCGGCGATCAGAAGAGCATCGAGCACCTGCTGCCCATGCTGCAGCGGCCGGAAAACGAGATCAAGGTGGAGGCCATCGCGGCGCTCGCCAGACTCGCGGACGAGCGGCGCGCCGAAACCATTCGGGTGCGGCTGCAGGCGTTCTCGAACACCCCGGACGGAACCATCAGCCAGGCGGTCGCGCGCGCCATGCTGGAACTGGACAACCGGTTCTCCACACAGCAAATTGCCGCCAACAAGCGCGCGGAAAAAATGCAGGAGCCGGCCAAGACCCTGCTCATCGACAATCAGGACATCGCGAAGATCGTGCAGGAGCACGAGGTTCAAGCGGGCAAACTGGACATCGCCACGCTCAAACCGGGCGACGTCATCGAAGGCCGTTACAAGTTCATCGAAAAGATCGGCAAAGGCGCATTCGGCACGGTATTGCTGATGGAAGACACCGTGGTCGAAGAGCGCCTGATTCTGAAGTTCTTGAACCCCAACGTGTCGGCGGACGAGGAGATGATGAAGCGCTTCGTGCATGAGCTGCGCTACAGCCGCAAGATCACGCACAAGAACGTCATTCGCATCTACGATTTCTTGTACATCAAGGGAAATTACGCCATCTCGATGGAGTATTTTCCGTCGCATACGTTGGGCGGCGAAATCGTCAACGAAAAACCCGTGGTGCTCAAGCGTGCGGTCAAATTCGGGGTCGACATCGCGACCGGCATGGCGGTCGCGCACCAGGCCGGCATCGTGCATCGCGATTTGAAGCCGGCGAACATCTTGATCGACAACGATGGGCTGCTGAAGATCGTGGACTTCGGAGTCGCGGCGGCGCAAACCCAAGGCGATACCCAGCTCACCAAGACTG
Source organism: Steroidobacteraceae bacterium (assembly GCA_035314705.1). GTDB lineage: Bacteria > Pseudomonadota > Gammaproteobacteria > Steroidobacterales > Steroidobacteraceae > Bog-1198. The sequence goes on from DATFZF010000047.1 coordinate 92,389, forward strand.
GGTATGTCATCGGCTCCCCCAAGTACATGGCGCCGGAGCAGATTCTCGGCAAGAAGGTCGACGAACGGGCCGATATCTACAGTTTGGGCGTCATCCTGTACGAGATGTTTGCCGGTGTGCCGCCCTATTCCCGCGGTGATCACATGTCGGTCATGTACCAGCACGTGCAGGGCAAGGCGCGTCCGCCCATCGACATCAACAAGGATCTGCCCGTCGAATTGAACGAACTGGTCATGAAATGCATGTCGCTGGACAAGGCCAAGCGGGCGCAGACCATGGACGAACTGCGCCTCTCGCTCGAAAAATTCCTATAAGGCTTTGACGGACCTCACGTTTAGCGCTTAAAGTCAGGGCCAAACACTCGAAAAACCAATTGCTTACGCGTAGCCTTACGCGTTATGGCAAGAATCGACGCATTCCTCAAGTTAGGCGTGGCCCAGGGTTGCTCGGACCTGCATCTGGCCGTCGGCGTACCCCCCATGCTGCGCATGCACGGGGACCTCATGCCCATCAAGTTTCGCGAGTTGGGCGATGCGGAACTCGAGGGCTACATCACCGAGGTGCTGACCCAGAACCAGCTGAAACAGCTGCGCTCGGGCAGTGACCTCGATTTCTCCTATGTGTCGGCGGACGGCGGCCGCTTCCGGGTCAATGTCTATCGCAAGGAAACCGGCATGGGCGCCGCCTTCCGCTCCATTCCGACGCAGATGCCGAGCATCGAGCAATTGGGGCTGCCGCCCATCGTGCGCAAGCTGTGCGACTACCATCAGGGCATGATCCTGGTCACGGGCTCCACGGGCACCGGCAAGACCACCACGCTGGCCGCCATGATCGATTACCTGAATTCGACCCGCTCTCTCAACATCATCAGCTTGGAAGACCCCATCGAATTCGTTCATCGCAGCAAGACCAGCCAGGTCATCCAGCGCGAGCTCGGCACGCACCTGCCCTCCTTTGCCGAGGGCGTGCGCGCGGCCATGCGCGAGGACCCGGACGTCATCCTGGTGGGCGAGTTGCGCGACGCCGAGACCATTTCCATGGCGATGACCGCGGCCGAGACCGGACATCTGGTGCTCGGCACGCTGCACACCACCAGCGCCACCAAGACCATCGACCGCATCATCGACGCGCTGCCCACCGAGGAGCGTGAGCAAACCAAGAGCTTCCTCTCGCAAAGTCTGATCGCCGTGATCACGCAGGTGTTGATCAAGAGTCCCGATCAGCGCGCGCGGCGCGCGGTTTGCGAAATCATGGTGCTCACCAAAGCCATCGGCAAACTCATCATGACCGATCAGTCGCACCAGATTCCGAGCCAGCTGCAGATGGGCAAGGAATATGGCATGCAATTGCTGGATCAGGCCTTGCTCGCGGCCATCACGGCCAAGGAAATCGATCCCGAGCATGCCTACTCGTATGCATCCGACAAGCGCCAGTTCCAGCGCTTCGTGACCGATATGTCGGGCGCGCTGGCCCCCGAACCCGCGCCGAGCCCCTAGAGAATCCTGTGGCCGCCATCGACGCCTATTTGCAGCAAGTATTGGAGCGCGACGGCTCGGATCTGCACTTCTTGGCGGGCGATCCGCCGCGCGTACGCCAATACGGCGAACTGAAGGCCCTGAGTCCCGAGCCTCTGAACCCGGAGCTTGTCAAGACCGCGCTGTACGAAATCATGCCGAAGCTGTCGGTCGAACGCTTCGAATCCAAGGACGGAACGGATTTCGCCCACAGCATTCCGGGCGTCGCCCGCTTCCGCGTCAATGTGATGCGGCAGCTGAACGGCATGGGTGCGGTTTTCCGCGCGATTCCTTCCAAGGCCCGCAGCGCGGCGGAGCTCAAGCTGCCGGAAGCGGTGATGAATCTGTGCAAGATCAACAGCGGCCTGATCCTGGTCACGGGCAAGACCGGCTCGGGCAAGTCCACCACGCTCGCCGCGATGATCGACGACATCAATTCGCGTGAAAAGGGCCATATCCTCACCATCGAGGATCCGATCGAATTCGTGCATCTGCGCAAGAATTGCTTGATCAGCCAGCGCGAGATCGGGGTCCACGCCGCATCGTTTTCCTCGGCGCTGCTGTCGGCCTTGCGCGAAGACCCCGACGTCATCCTTGTGGGCGAGCTCCGCGACCTCGAAACCATGAGCATCGCGGTGACCGCGGCTGAGATGGGCATTCTCGTGATGGGTACGCTGCATACGAACGGCGCCGCAGCCACGGTCGATCGAATGGTGAACGCGTTCCCCGCGGACAAGCAGCCTCATGTCCGCACCATGCTCTCGACCAGCCTGCGCGGCGTCGTTTCGCAGCAGCTCATCCCCAAGGCCGACAAAAAGGGCCGCGTCGCGGCCCTCGAGATCCTGATCAACACGCCGGCGGTATCCAATCTGATACGGCAGGGCAAGATGGACCAGCTGGAAAATGCGATGCAAAGCGGTTCCGCGACCGGCATGCGGTTGATGGACATGGCCATTCAAACGCTGATGGATCAGCGGCTGATTTCCGGAAAAGAAGCCTACAAAAAGGCCATCAACAAATCCCGGTTCGAGCAATTCAAGGAAGCCTCCTAGCACGCCTGCCAAAAGCTACCGCGCCCTGTAAACTGGCGGGATGACCCGCAAACTCTTCGTCACCACTGCGCTGCCCTACGCCAACGGCCCGTTGCACATCGGGCACATCATGGAATACATTCAGGCCGACGTCTGGGTGCGCTTCCAGCGGATGCTCGGCAATGAAGTGCATTTTGTCTGCGCGGACGACGCGCACGGCGCGCCAATCATGCTCAAGGCCGAGAGCGAGGGCATCTCCCCGCAGGAACTGGTTGCGCGGGTCACCGCGGATTGGCCCCGATACCTGCAAGGCTTCCACCTCGGCTTCGATCACTGGTATACGACGGATTCGCCGGAAAACACGGCGCTGTCCCAGGATATCTACCGCCGGCTGAAAGCCGCGGGGCTCGTCTACGTCAAGGCGGTCGAGCAATTCTACGATCCGGTCAAGGCCATGTTCCTGGCGGATCGCTACATCAAGGGCGAATGCCCCAACTGCCACGCGAAGGACCAGTACGCCGACGCCTGTGAAGTCTGCAGCATCGTCAATTCGCCCACCGATCTGATCGATCCCTACTCGACGCTGTCGGGCGCGAAGCCGCTCAAGAGGACTTCCGACCACTACTTTTTCAGGCTGTCGGATCCCAAATGCGTCGAATTCTTGAGCGGCTGGCTCGACACGCCGCAGCGGCTGCAGCCTCAAGTGGTCAACAAGGCGCGCGAGTGGCTGTCCGGCAAGGGCGATGAAGCGCTCGGCGACTGGGACATTTCCCGCGACGCCCCCTACTTCGGCATCCCGATCCCCGACGCGCCCGGCAAATATTTCTACGTGTGGCTGGACGCCCCGGTGGGCTATCTCGCATCACTGCAGAACTATTTCGATAGCGGCAAGGCGCGCGCGCGCGGCGAACATCGTACCTTCGCGCAGTTTCTCGCCGCTCCCGACACCGAACAGCTGCATTTCATCGGCAAGGACATCATCTACTTCCACACGCTGTTCTGGCCTGCCATGCTGAAGTTCGCGGGACTCCCCTACAAGGTACCCGACCACGTCTACGCGCACGGCTTCATCACGCTGTCCGGCGAGAAGATGTCCAAGTCGCGCGGCACGGGCATCAGCCCGCTGCGATATCTTGCCGTCGGGATGAATCCGGAATGGCTGCGCTACTACATCAGCGCCAAGTTGAACTCGAACGTCGAGGATCTGGATTTCAATCCGGACGATTTTGTCGCGCGGGTGAACAGCGATCTGATCGGCAAGTACGTCAACATCGCGAGCCGGGCCGCGAACTTCATCACCAAGCATTTTGGCGGAGCACTCGATTACGGTGCCGACGCCGCGCCGATTGCACGCGAAGCGCGCGACCTTGCGCTACGCGTGGCCGAATACTACGAAACTCGCGATTTCGGCAAGGCGATGCGCGAGATCATGGCGCATGCGGATCGAATCAACCACGATTTCGATGCACGCCAGCCATGGGTTCTCGCCAAGGACGCCGCAAAGCGCACGGAGCTCCAGAATGTCTGCTCACGGGCGCTGCAGGGGTTCAGGCTCCTGAGCGTCCTCATCGCGCCCGTGCTGCCGGCTCTCGCAGAGCGGGTCGCGCGCGAGTTGTTCGGCCTTGATCGGCCCTTCTCGTGGAGCGACGCCGACGGGCTGCCCGCGTCCATCAACGCCTACCAGCACCTGATGACTCGCGTCGATCCGAAACAGCTCGATGCGCTGTTCGAGACGGACAACGAACCCGCGCCGCCCCCGCCCGCAGAACCCGCGGCGGGACGCGCATCGGATGCCGCCGCGCTGGCGGCGGCGGTCGCCGTGGAGGGCAATTTGATATCGATCGACGACTTCCTGCGCATCGACCTGCGAGTGGCGAAGGTGCTGAAAGCCGAGTTGGTGCCCGGGGCGGATAAGCTGTTGAAATTGCGCATCGACGTGGGCGACCTCGGCGAGCGCGACATCCTCGCCGGCATTCGCGCCGCATACCAGCCCGCCTCCTTGATCGGCCGCCTGATCGTGGTGGTCGCCAATTTGGAGCCGCGCAAAATGCGCTTCGGCACCTCGGAAGGCATGATGCTGGCCGCGGGGCCCGGCGGCCAGGACATATTCGTGCTGTCACCCGACAGCGGAGCGGCGCCCGGCATGCGCGTCAAATGACATGATCGGCGACACCGCGCCTGACATCGTGGCGCGCATCGATGCGTTGCTGCCGCAGACTCAATGCACACGCTGCGGCTACACCGGATGCAGACCCTATGCGGCGGCCATTGCGAGCGGCGCGGCGCAGATCAACCAATGCCCGCCCGGCGGCAGCGCGACCATTCTTGCGCTGGCCGGCTTGCTTAGGCTGCCCGTGCAACCCCTGAACCCGGTTCACGGCGAAGAGTCCCCGCCGCGGGTCGCCTGGATAGACGAGTCGCGCTGCATCGGCTGCGCGCGCTGCCTCGCGCCCTGCCCCGTGGACGCCATCGTCGGTGCCGCAAAATACATGCACACCGTCATCAGCGAGCGCTGCACGGGCTGCGAGCTGTGCCTGCCGCCCTGTCCGGTGGATTGCATCGAGCTCAAGGCGGGACCTGCGCCGGCGGCGAACCAGCCGGCGCTCAACCGCGCGCGCTTCGAGGCGCATGCCGCGCGTCTGTCGAATCGATCCCTGGAACGGCAACGAGAACTTGACGCGAAGAAGGCGGCCGCGCCGCGGCGCCCGGCCGCATCATGAACGCCGCCAAGCGGCGCGCAATATTCGAGCGGCTGCGCGCGGCGAATCCCGAGCCGCGCACCGAATTGAACTACCAATCACCGTTCGAACTTTTGGTGGCGGTGATTCTATCCGCCCAGGCGACGGACAAGAGCGTCAACAAGGCCACGGCGGCCTTGTTTCGCGCTGCCAACACGCCGGCGGCCATACTCGCCTTGGGCGTAAACGGATTGTCGCCCTATATCAAGTCCATCGGCCTGTACAACGCCAAGGCCAAGAACATCATCGCGACCAGCCGCATTTTGCTCGAGCGCCACGCCGGCGCAGTGCCCGCGTCGCGAGAGGAGCTGGAGCGCTTGCCGGGCGTCGGCCGAAAGACCGCCAACGTCCTGCTGAACACGGCTTTCGGTCAAGCCACCATTGCGGTGGACACCCATATTTTTCGCGTCGCCAACCGCACCGGTTTGGCTCCCGGCAGGACGGTCCGGGTGGTGGAGGACAAGCTTTTGCGGGTGGTGCCGGCGGAGTTTCTCCGCGATGCCCATCACTGGTTGATTTTGCACGGCCGCTACGTCTGCAAGGCGCGCAATCCCGAGTGCCCCACCTGCCACATTGCGGATCTTTGCGAGTATCGTCACAAGACCCATGAGCGTATTTGATTCCCACACCCGCGAACAACTCCGCCAAACCTATGCGGACGCCTGGCGCAAGCACTTGGCGCAGTCCCCGCTTACGCCGCTCGAGGCCATGATTACCGACGTCATCGCTGCGCATCCCGAATATCAGGCCGTGGTGAGCGATGAGGCGGCGGCGCTGGCCTTTGAGCCGGGCGCTTCCGGGGCAGCCGAGAATCCGTTTTTACATATGGGGCTGCATCTGGCGGTGCGCGATCAAGTGTCCATTGACCGGCCGCCCGGGGTGCGCGAATTGCACCGCCTATTGCAAACCCGGCACGGCGACTTGCACCGCGCGGAACACGCGCTCATGGAGGCGCTCGGCGAGACGCTGTGGCAGGCGCAGCGCAGCGGCCGGCCGCCCGATGAAAATCACTATTTGGCTCTTGCGCACCGCTCCCTCGGGACCCCGGACGGGCATTAGCGAAATGTTAAGCAAGCTTCATCCGCGCTTCATGGGTACGGCTGGGGCTGAACGCTATTCTGGCAGAACCCCGAGCGCCTGCCGGCGGCTGTGACTCTTTGAGGAAGATACATGCGTCTCTTATCCGTCGCCGCCGCTGTGTGCCTTTGCCTGTTGGCAATGTTCGGCGCATTGGCCGGCGCACCGCCGGCGCAGCCTGCCGATACCCCGCCGGTCAGTGAACCGAGCGGCGTCAAGCCGTTGACTCCCACGCCGCCCTCCGGGGACGCGGCGGCGAAGCATGCCAAGCGGACCGCCTGTCTCAAAGACGCCAAGGCGAAGAAGCTGGTGGGAGCCGAGAAAACATCCTTCCTGCAGAAGTGCATCGCAGCGCCGTAACGAGCGCGCCGAACCGTCCTTGGTCTAAAGCTTCCGTGCGGGGGCGGGCGTGATGGTGAGCAGCACGGTGGCGCTTGCGGCATTGCTCAATTGCAGGACGAAGGGCTGCACCCCGGTCAGGTCGAACACCACGATCTTGTGGGGCGCGCTGCAACTGTGCTGGCCTTGAAAATCGCTGGCCGGCACCAAGGCGCCCTGCGCCACCACGTCAATCCAGAGTGGCAGGTCGACCGAGATGCGGTAGCTTCCCGGCGCCGCAATTTGCAGCTTCGCTAGACCGCCGTACGCCGGCGGGCTTTGCAATTTCTTGCCGGGAGCGGCGACGAATGCCACCTGGTCCTGGGCCAGGAGCCGCAGCGAGTAGGGGCGATTCGGTACCACGGCCGCCGCAGATGCCGCGGTCTGGCCCGCCGCCAGCGCGGTGGGCGTCTGGGCGAACAGCGCCCGCTCCGCGCGCACATCCCATTTGAAATCCACGCAGGCATCGTCGGCGAACGCCGGCAGTGCGGCGCCGCCCAAGACGAGCGCAAGCAGCAGCGGAATCGCCTGATGGTGGGTTGATCGCATGCGCCTCCTAGCGCTTGGGAATGTATAGGTCCGTCAACGTCCCCTCGAAAGCTTCGGCCGCGAACGCAACGGTCTCCGAGAGCGTGGGATGCGCATGGATGGTCAACCCGATGTCGGCCGCATCGGCGCCCATTTCGATCGCGAGCGCGACTTCGGCGATCAAGTCGCCGGCATTGGTTCCGACGATCCCCGCGCCGATCACCCGGTGCGTCTGTTTGTCGAACAGCAACTTCGTAAAGCCCTCGTCGCGATTGAGCGCCAATGCGCGTCCGCTCGCGGCCCACGGGAACAGCCCCTTGCCGTAGTCGATGTGCTGCGCCTTGGCCTCGGTCTCGTTGATCCCCGTCCAGGCGATTTCCGGGTCGGTGTAGGCCACCGAGGGAATGTTGCGGGCATCGAAGGCCGACTTGTGCCCGGCCGCCACCTCCGCCGCCACCTTGCCTTCGTGCGACGCCTTGTGCGCCAGCATGGGCGCGCCGACCACGTCGCCGATCGCAAAGATATGCGGCACATTGGTGCGCATTTGCTTGTCCACGGCAATGATTCCGCGCGGGCTCACCGTGACGCCGGCGGCAGCCGCATTGATCAGATTGCCGTTCGCGGTGCGGCCCACCGCCACCAGCACATAGTCATACACCTGCGGCTCCGGCGCATCGGGTCCTTCAAAAACCGCGCGCAGGCCCTCGGGCAATGCCTCGAGCTTGGCGACTTTGGTGCCCAGCAAAATGCGTTCATAGCGCTTTTCGATGCGTTTCTGCAGGGGCCGCACCAGATCCCGATCCGTGCCGGGCATCAGGCCATCGCTCAATTCCACCACGGAGACGCGAACGCCCAGGCCATCGTAAACGCAGGCCATCTCCAACCCGATGATGCCGCCGCCGACCACCAGCAGCCGTTTGCAATCGAGCGGCAATTCCAGCGCGCCCGTCGAATCGATGACCCGCGGATCATCCGGAAAGCCGGGCAGGCGCGCCGACTCGGAGCCAGCGGCGATGATGCATTGCTTGAAATCGACGCGCCGCAGGCCGTCGGATTGCTTCACCTCCATGGAATAGGGTCCGGTGAATCGGGCATCGCCGTGAATCACGCTCACTTTGCGCTGCTTGGCGAGCAGCGAGAGTCCATTGGTCAATCTCGTCACGACTTTATTTTTCCACGCGCGCAGACGGTCGCGGTCGATTTGCGGCGGCGCAAATACGATGCCGGACGTGGCCATGTCCGCTGCGTCTTCAATCACCTTGGCCGCGTGCAGCAGCGCCTTCGAAGGGATGCAGCCCACATTCAGGCACACTCCGCCCAGGATCGGCCAACGCTCGATCAGCGTCACTTTTTGTCCCAGGTCGGCCGCCCGAAAGGCGGCGGTGTAGCCGCCGACACCGGCGCCGAGCACCACCAGATCGACGGCTCCTGACGGCGCGGCGGCCGCTGTGCTACCCGATGCGGCCGCGGCCGCCTTGGCCGGCGGCGCAGGTGCCTTCCCGGGCGCGGGTACCGGCACAGGCGCAGGTTTCGCCGCGGGCGCAGGTTTCGCCGCGGGCGCAGATGCCGCCGCGGGTGCAGGTGCCGCCGCGGGCGCAGGTGCCGGCGCGGGCGCCGCCACCTCCACCTTGGCGATCAAGGAGCCTGCCGTTACCTCGTCGCCCTTCTTGAGTTCGATGGATTCGACGATGCCGGCCACCGGCGTGGGCACGTCCATCGAGGCCTTTTCGGTTTCGAGGGTGATCAGCGGGTC
>DATFZF010000048.1:0-13221 GCA_035314705.1 Steroidobacteraceae bacterium
CCGAACTCGGGATAGGTATGACCGGAATCGCACGGCTCAACAAGCCTCGCTCCAGGGCCTCATCCTGAATGGCGACCGCGAAATCGTACCAGCTCGCCACTCCCAGATCCGTCCAGTGGTATATGCCGCCCGGCGCGCCTGCCTCGATCAGGCCCCAGATCGCCGCGGCGATACCGGTCGCCCAGGTGGGCGTGCCGATCTGATCGCAGACCACGCTCACCTGCTCTTTTTCGCGCATGAGCCTTAGCATGGTGAGCACGAAATTCCGTCCGACGGACGCGTACACCCAGGCGGTGCGCAAGACGATGCCCGACCCAGTGCCCTTTAATACCTGTCGCTCGCCGCCCAGCTTGCTCTCGCCGTAAACGCTCAAGGGGTGGGTTTCATCCTCCGGTAAATACGCGCGATTGGACTTGCCGTCGAATACGAAGTCCGTCGATAAATGCAGCAGTCGGCAGCCGGCGGCCGATGCGGCCGACGCCAGCACCCCCACGGCGGAGTCATTGACGGCTATGGCTTGGGCTTGATTGTCTTCGGCCAGATCCACGGCCGTGTAGGCGGCGGCGTTGACGATCCATTCCGTACGGGTCTCCGCTATCGCTCGCGCGATGGCGCTCGCATCGCCCGCGATATCAAGTTCGGCGCGCGTTCTCGCCACCACTTCGTGATGCGCGGGGGCCGCCGCAACTACAGCGCTCGCCACCTGGCCGCCTCCGCCCAGCACCAGCACTCTCACGCGAATTTCTCGATCTCGGCAAAGCTTGCGCCGCGCGCATCCTTGGTCGACAGCTTGGGGTGGACCCCCGGCGGCAGCGGCCAGCGAATACCTAAGGTGGGGTCATCCCAGTCCAGGGTGCGCTCATGCTCCGGACTGTAGAAGTCCGAGCACTTGTACAGAAAATCGGCGGATTCCGAGGTGGTCAAAATGCCGTGCGCCAGCCCGGGCGGCACCCACAATATCTGCCGATTCTCTGCAGATAACTCCACGCCCCACCAAGCGCCAAAACTTGGGCTGCTGCGGCGTAAATCGACCACGACGTCGAATACACTGCCGAGCCCCACACGCACCAGCTTGCCCTGAGTGTGCTGCACCTGGAGGTGCAGCCCGCGCAAGGTCCACTGGCTGGAGCGGCTGTGATTATCCTGCACGAACGTGGCGTCGATGCCGGCGGCCTTGAACTTCTGTTCGTGCCAGGTCTCCATGAAAAATCCGCGCTCATCGCCGAACACCTGGGGCTCGATCAGCACCATATCGGCGATGGGGGTCTTGATGAGTTTCACAGGATCGGCGGTTTCAAAGTTGCGACTGTTCGTTGACGATGCGCAGCAGGTATTCGCCATAACCGCTCTTTGCCAGCGGCTGGGCCAGTTTCACCAATTGCTCGGCACTGATGAACCCCGAGCGCCAGGCGATCTCTTCCACACAGGCCACTTTCAACCCCTGCCTTTCCTCGATGATGCGCACGAACACGCCAGCATCGAGCAGGGAATTGTGCGTCCCGGTGTCGAGCCAGGCGGTACCGCGGCCCAAGCGTTCGACGTGCAGATCGCCGACCTTCAAATACGCGCGATTGAGGTCCGTGATCTCGAGCTCGCCGCGCGGCGACGGAGCCAGCGCCCGGGCAATGGCCGAGGCGCGGTCGTCGTAAAAATAAATCCCGGTCACCGCATAATTCGACGGCGGCGATTTGGGCTTTTCCAATAGATCAGTGACCCTGCCCTGCGCGTCGAACTGCACCACCCCGTAGCGCTCCGGATCCTGCACGTAGTAGCCGAACACGGTGGCTCCGGATTCGCGCTCGGCCGCGGAGGTCAGGAGCGCAGTGAGATTCGCGCCGTAGAAAATGTTGTCGCCCAGGATCAATGCCGAGGGCGCGCCGTTCAAGAACGGCTCGCCGAGAATCAGCGCCTGCGCAATGCCGTTTGGAACCTCTTGGACGACATACTCGAAGGACAGTCCCCACTGGGCGCCGGTGCCCAAAAGCTCGCGGAATGCCGCCTGATCGCGCGGCGTGGTGATGATCAGATATTCGCGGATACCGGCCAGCATCAACGTCGCCAGCGGATAGTAGATCATCGGCTTGTCGTACACCGGCAGCAATTGCTTCGACAGCGACATCGTGATCGGATGCAGGCGCGTGCCGGCACCGCCTGCCAAAATAATGCCCTTGCGCTGTTTCACCGATGCTTCGCCACATAATCGATGAGCGCCGCCAAGCCCGCCGCCCCATGCCCCGCCGGCGCTTTGGCCCCCGTCATATCGATGCCCACCGCAAGCTTCTTGCCGAGCTCCACGCCGAATTGATCAAAGGAATTCACCCCCCAGATCGTGCCCTGCACGAACACGCTGTGCTCATACAGTGCCAGCAGGCCTCCCAAGGTGCGCGCCGTGGTTTGCGGGTACAGCAGCAGCGAGCTCGGCCGGTTGCCGTCGTGCACTCGATGCGGCGCGATCCGCGCGATGTCTTCAGGTCTGGCGCCCGCCTTGCGCATCTCGCCTTCCACATCCTCGAGCGCGCGCCCGAAGGCAAAGGCCTGCGATTGGGCGAAGCAATTCTGCAGGGCGAGGTCCTGAGCCTCGGTGCCGCCCCAGGAGCCGCGCAGCGGTGCGATGAAATCCAGCGCCTGCGTCAACGTGCCCTGATGCAGCATTTGAAAAAACGAGTGCTGCGCGTTCGAGCCCGGCTCGCCCCAGACGATGGGCGCCGTGGCGTAATCCACACGTTTGCCTTGGAGGCTCACCGACTTGCCGTTGCTCTCCATTTCGAGCTGCTGCAGATACGCCGGCAAGCGGGCCAGACGTTGATCGTAGGGCAGCACCGCAAGCGTCGGCAGCTTCAAGAAGCTGCGATTCCACACGCCCAAGCACCCCATGAGCACTGGGAGATTCTGCTCGAAGGGCGCCTGCGTGAAATGCCGGTCCATGTCGCTCGCGCCCTTCAAGAATTCTTCGAATTTCTCGCTGCCGACGGTGAGTTCGGCGATGAGGCCGATCGCCGACCACACCGAATAACGGCCGCCCACCCAATCCCATAGGGTGAAGCGGTGGTCGGGGGCGATGCCGAAGGCATCCATGGCGGGCGCATTGGTCGACACGGCGACGACATGATTCGCCGGGGACTTCTCCCCCAGCGCGCCGACGATCCAGGCGCGCGCGGCATTGGCGTTGGCCTGAGTTTCCTGGGTGATGAAGGTCTTGGAGCAGACGATCACCAAGGTTTCCGCAGGATCGATGCTGCGGATCAAGTCCTCGAGCTGGGTGCGGTCCACGTTCGACACGAAATGCGGCGTCAAGCCCCCGCTCCACTCGGCCTTCAGTGCTTCGCACACCAGGAGCGGCCCCAAGTCCGAACCGCCGATGCCGATGTTCACCACCTGTTTGAACTTCTTGCCCGTCGCCCCGAGCTTCTTCCCTGAGCGCACCGCGGCAGCGAAGTCCTTAAGCTTCTGGCGCGAATCGCGCACCTCCGCTTGGATTGCCGCCGAGCCCGCGAAACCCGAGCGCAGCGCCGTGTGCAGCACCGCGCGCCGCTCGGTGGTGTTGATGGGATCGCCGCGAAACATGGCCGCGATGCGCGCCGGCAACTCCGCTGCCCGCGCCAGCTCGATGAGCAGCGGCAGGGTGTTCTGCATAATGCGCTGGCGCGACATGTCGAGCAGCCAGCCGTCATGCTCGACGTGAAAATTCTGAAAGCGCGTGGGGTTAGCGGCGGTCAGATCGCGCAAATGCGCGTCCTTGAGTTCGAAGGCATGCGCGGCGACCGCGCCCCATTCCTTCAGCGAAGAATTCAACTGTGTCATGGCTTTGTCAAACTCTTATTTTCGGGTGGTAATACTCAAGATACCATTCGACGAAGCGCTGCACACCCGTTTCCAGATCGGTGCGCGGCCGGTATCCCACCTCCCGCGCGAGCGCCGAAACATCCGCGAACGTATCCGGCAAATCGCCGGGCTGCATGGGCAGCAAATTCTTCTGCGCCCGCTTCCCTAAGCATTGTTCCAGCACCTCGATGTAGCGCAGCAGCGCCACCGGGCGCTGGTTGCCGATATTGTAAATTCGATACGGCGCGCTGCTGGTGGCGGGATCCGGGGCCGCGGAATCCCACCTGGGATCCGGGATTGCGATCTTGTCCACCGCGGCGATGACCCCCTCGACGATGTCATCAATATAGGTGAAATCCCGCTGGTGATTGCCGCCGTTGAACACATCGATGGGCACCCCGGCCAAGATGTTCTTGGTGAACAGGAACAGCGCCATATCGGGCCGGCCCCAGGGGCCGTACACGGTGAAAAACCGCAAGCCCGTGGTCGGCAGGCCGTACAGCGAGGAATAGCTGTGCGCCATGAGCTCATTGGCTTTCTTGGTGGCGGCATACAGAGTCAGCGGATGATCCACGTTTAGCTGCTCCGAGAACGGCATGCGGGTATTCGCCCCGTACACCGAACTCGTGGAGGCATACACCAGGTGCTCCACCGCGTGGTGCCGGCAGCCCTCGATCACGTGCAAGAATCCCGTGATATTGCTCTGCACGTAGGCGTGCGGATTGACGATGGAGTAGCGCACGCCCGCCTGCGCCGCCAGATGCACCACGCGCTGAAATTTCTCGGCGCGAAATAATTCCTCCATGCCCGCCCGCTCCGCCACATCGAGGTGCACGAAGCGAAACGCCGGATGGCGCCGCAGAATCTCAAGCCGTGCGGCTTTGAGCTTAGGATCATAGTAGGCATTGAGATTGTCGAGTCCGACCACCTCATCGCCGCGCTCGAGCAGCCGCCGCGCCGTATGGAAACCGATGAACCCGGCGGCGCCGGTGACGAGCAGTTTCACAACTTGCGCCACACCGTATTACCGGCGGACGCCTTGTCGAGCAGCGCCAGCACATGCTCATGCGCGGCCATCTCCGCCTCGGTGGGCCGGATCACGAGGATGCGCACGTCGCCCACGCTCACCGCCGTGCGGCGCGCCTGGGTGGCGCCGAAGTCAGGTTCCGCACTCAAGGTGAGATTCGCCTGCCCGCCCGTCATGACGAGATACACCTCGGCGAGCAGGCGGGCGTCCAGCAAGGCGCCGTGGTAATCGCGATGCGAATTGTCGATCGAGTAGCGCTTGCACAGGGCATCGAGGCTGTTGCGCTGCCCGGGATGCATGCGCCGCGCGAGCGCGAGGGTGTCGAGCACCCGGCACAGCTCATCGACCTTGGCAGAGATCGGGATGCGCTCGAACTCGGCATTCAAGAAGGCGACATCGAAGGGCGCATTGTGAATGATCAGTTCCGCATCGGCGATGAACTCCAGGAACTGCGCGGAGACTTGCGAAAACGTCGGCGCGCCCGCCAATTTCTCGCGCGTCAGGCCGTGCACGGCCTGCGCTCCCACCTCGATGTCGCGCTCGGGATTCAAGTACTGGTGATAGGTGCGCCCCGTGAGCCGCCGGTTGAAGAGCTCGACGCAGCCGATTTCAATGACCCGGTGCGAGAGTTCGACTTCGAGGCCCGTGGTTTCCGTATCGAGAACGACCTGGCGCATCGTTACAGACTACCCCGCCGCCAGCAGCCGATCGATGGCGACATTGGCGAGTTTGTCGACGTATTCATTGCCTTCATGTCCTGAATGTCCTTTGACCCAATGCCATTCGATGTCCTGCTCCGCCACCGCGGCGTCCAAGAGTTCCCACAAATCCTGATTCTTGACCGGTTGGCGCGCCGCCGTGCGCCAGCCCCGCGCCTTCCACTGCGGCAGCCACTCGGTGATCCCCTGGAGCACGTATTTCGAATCCGTATACAGCTTCACCGCGCAGCGCCGCTTCAGCGCGCCCAGGCCCCCGATCGCCGCCATCAGCTCCATGCGGTTGTTGGTGGTCTCGGGTTCCGCGCCCGAGACCTCCTTGCGCTGCGTGCCGGCAACCAGCAAGGCCGCCCAGCCGCCGGGACCCGGATTGCCGCGGCAGGCGCCGTCGGTGAATATTTCAACACGGGTGTGCAGGGGATTGGCGCTCACGGACCCACTTTGGACGTGGGCTCCGCCGCGCCCACCAGCACGCGCTGGCGCGCGCGCCGCCGCGGCCGCACCAGAGTCAGGGTTCTCACCCGCTTGCGAGCTTTCAACAGGTACGCCCCCGCGGTCCACGCGGGGCGCGGCCGCGCCACCGCGTCGCCGGGGCGGGGCATCCGGCCCGTGGTGGGCAGGAGTCCGAGATAGCCGTAGGCGCTGTCGACATCGAAACCCAAGACCGCCACCCAATCGCGCAGCCGCCGTTCGGACAGCAGGCGCCGCATCTGCGGCGGGAACGCCGGCCTGCCCAAGAAGCGGGCGGCCGCGCGGCCGATCCCCCAGCCGCTGAAGGGGTTGAAGCCGCAAATCATCAGGCAGCCTTCGGCGCAGAGCACGCGCTCGGCTTCGCGCAGCACCGCGTAGGGATCCTCCGTGAGCTCGAGGGTGTGCGGCAAAAAAATCGCATCGACGGAATCCGAGCGCAGCGGGAGCGAATCGAGCGGCGCGCACAGCGTGACGCCGGAACTCAACTCCGGTGCCACGAAGGTGGTGTGCTGCGTGCGTGCGCCGTCGAGCAGGTGCCGCGCCGGGCCCCACGCGCCGACTTGCAGCAGTTCGAACCCGAACACGTCATCGAGCGCAAGGCGCGCCAGTGCCGCCTCCTCGCGCAGCACGCGCGCGCCCAGCGGCCCCTCGAACCAATCGGTCTTGGCGCTTTCGCGCAGCGGTTCCAATCCTTGAGCTCCTACACAAAAAAACTAGCGAAGTTCGAATGTTACAGGTTAAATACGCCGCAAAATGTCAATTCCTACCTCGCCTCTCAACGTGCGCCCGGTGCGCGCCTTTTCCGATAACTACATCTGGCTCATCGAGTCGCCTAAGGGTAAAGATCGGCTCGTGGCCGTCGACCCGGGTGACGCCGCCCCCGTGATCGCCGAGTTGCAGCGCAGCGGCGCCAGCTTAGCCGCGATTCTACTCACTCACCATCACCCCGATCATATCGGCGGAGTCCCCGAGCTGCTGCGCCACAGCGCCGTGCCGGTGATCGGGCCGGACGATAACCGCATTGCGCAGCGCACACGCAGCGTCGGCGATGGCGAGCGCTGCGACTTGCCGGACTTGGGACTTTCATTCGAGATTTTACAGGTGCCTGGGCATACCTTAAGTCACATTGCGTTTTGGGGCCACGGCGCGCTGTTTTGCGGAGACACACTTTTCAGCGCAGGCTGTGGCCGACTTTTCGAGGGTACGCCGACGCAGATGAATGCTTCGTTGAATCGCTTGAGTGACTTGCCGCCGGACACTCGCGTGTACTGCGGCCACGAATACACGGCGGCCAATCTGCGGTTCGCGCTCACCGTGGACCCGGCCAACGGCGCCGCCCGCGAGTACCAGGAGAACGTCGCGCGGCTGCGCGCGCAGGATCACCCCTCGCTGCCCTCGACGGTCGGCTTGGAGAATCGGGTCAATCCCTTTTTGCGGTGCGATGACCCGGCCGTCGTGGCGGCGGCCGAGACGCATGCCGGCAAAACGCTGAATGACCCGGCCCTCGTATTCGGCGCTTTACGCGCCTGGAAGGATCAATTTCGCTCATGAGATTTAATTTGACACGCCTCCCCCGACCTTGGCTGGTCGCCGCCGCCGCGCTGTGCGTCAGCGCCTGCGCGCATCAGCCCGCCAAACCGCCCGAGCGCGAACCCATCGTGGTTCCGGCCGCGCCGGCGGCGCCGGTGGCGAGCGCGCCCTCGGATGCGGCCGCGGCCGCCGCCGGCGCGACGCCCTCGCTCACCATGCCGCGCGAGTGGCAGCATCACAATGGCGAGGACTACGACGATTTGTTCGACCGCCTGCGCGCGGGCTTTGCCCTCGATGAGGTCCAGGAACCCGCGATCGATCAACAGCTCGCCTGGTTCGAACACAACCCGGATTATCTCGAGCGCGTGTTCCAGCGCGGCCAGCGCTACCTGTACCACGTGGTCACCGAAACCGAAGCGCGCGGCATGCCCTTGGAGTTCGCCCTGCTGCCGGTGGTGGAGAGCGCGTACGAGCCCTTTGCCTACTCCGTGAGCCGCGCCGCCGGCATGTGGCAGTTCATTCCCGGCACGGGCACGCGCTTTGGCCTCAAGCAAAATTGGTGGTACGACGGCCGCCGCGACGTCATCGAATCGACCCGCGCGGCGCTCGATTATTTGCAGGCGCTGCACGATCAATTCGACGGCGATTGGCTGCTCGCCATCGCCGCCTACAATGTCGGCGAGAATTCGGTGCAGCGCGAGCTGGATTACAACCGCGCGCACGGCAAGCCCGCGGATTTTTGGCATCTGAAGCTGCCCGCCGAAACCCGCGCCTATGTGCCGAAGCTGCTGGCGTTGAAGCGCCTGATGGCCGAGCCCGAGCGCTATGGCCTCGAGTTCGCGCCCATCCCGAACGAGCCCTACTTCGCGGTCATCGACACCAATTCGCAAATCGACTTGAATATCGCGGCCCAATTGGCGGGCACCAACTATGATGAGCTGGTGGCGCTGAACCCGGGCTACAACCGCTGGGCCACCGACCCGGAGGGTCCGCACCGCATGCTGGTGCCCATCGACAATGCGGATGGCTTCGAGGCCGCGCTCAAGGCGCTGCCGCCGGATGACCGCGTGCGCTACGCGCTGCACGAGGTCACGCGCCGCGAAACTCTCGCGATGATCGCCAAGCAATACGGCGTGTCGGCCACCGTCATCTCCAAGCTGAATGACTTGAAGGGCGGCAAGGTGAGCGCCGGCGAATCCCTGAAGATTCCCGAGATCCGCGGACAATTGCCGGACAAGGTGTTGCTCGCCGCCTCGCGGGTGGACCGGCCGCAGTCGGAAGGCGGGCGCCGGCAGCGTCAAATCGTCTACCGCGTGCGCGCGGGTGAGACCTTGTCGAGCATCGCGCGCAGCCACGGCATCCCGGTGAGCACGCTCGCGCGCCTGAATAACATGGGCACCGCCGATACGCTGGTGAAAGGCCAGCGCCTGGTCATCAAGGCCAGCACCCGGCGCTACCGCGACGAGGGCGTGGTCTCCGGCCGCCGGGTTCTGTACACCGTGCGCCGCGGCGACACGGTGTACAGCATTTCGCGCCAATATCAGGTCTCGGTGTCGCAGCTCAAGAGCTGGAACGGCCTGAATCAGCATCATCAAATCAGAGCCGGGCAGCGTCTGGTCATGTACGTCGATTCGAATCGGCAACAAGGATAAGAACTTATGGGATTTCTGAAGGGTAAGCGCGCCTTGATCGTCGGGCTCGCCACGGACCGCTCCATTGCCTGGGGCATTGCGCAGGCCATGCACGCCCAGGGCGCCGAGCTCGCGTTTGCACACATCGAGCGCATGACCGACCGCGTCGTGCCGCTCGCCCGGCAATTGGGCTCGGACATCACTTTCGTCATGGATGTCGCCTCCGACGAGGAGATTTCGCGCGGCTTCGCGCACCTCAAATCCCGCTGGGACGCCTTCGACATCCTGGTGCATGCCGTGGCGTTCGCGCCGCGCGAGGCGCTCACCGGCACCTTCATCGAGGCCACCACGCGCGAGGGGTTTCGCGTCGCCCACGACATTTCGAGCTACAGCTTCACCGCCCTCGCCCGCGCCTCGCTGCCCTTCATGCAGGGACGTGCGGGCGCCATGTTCACCTTGAGCTACCTGGGCGCCATGCGCTCCATCCCTGGCTACAATGTCATGGGATTGGCGAAGGCCAGCCTCGAAGCCAATGTGCGCTTCCTCGCCGCCGATTTGGGTCCTCAAGGGATACGCGTCAACGCCATTTCAGCAGGTCCGATCAAGACTTTGGCGGCGGCTGGAATTCCCGGCTTCCGGAAAATGCTGGCGCGCGTCGCGGCGGCCGCGCCCATCCAGCGCAATGTGACCATCGACGATGTGGGCAATGCGGCCGCCTTCCTGTGCTCCGATCTGGCCGCCGGCATCAGCGGCGAAGTGCTGTACGTGGACGGCGGCTACCACACCGTGGGCATGAGCTTCCCGGCGGATGTCGACGGCGCCTGATCCGCGCGACGACAAGAAAATCTCTTCCACCGCGTCAACCGGTTTTGGGTACTCACGTTTGGAGTAAAATGCATCGTGCACGGGTATTGGCTGATTCGAGGGGTCGCATTATGTTAAATCGTCACGTTGTTTATGCTGCGGCCGGCGCAGCCTTGGGGCTCGGACTCGCCGCCTGCGGCGGGCTGCCGGTCATCACCGACGCCAACCCCAGCATGTCGGTGGCGCAATGCCACACCTATGCCTTTGCGCAAGAACACGTCGCCAACTCGGACAAGCCGGCCGCGTACGGCAACCCTCTGAATGGGGAGCGCCTGCGGGTCTCCATCGAAGCGAATCTGGCGGCCAAGGGCATTCAGCGTGCGGATCGCAGCACCGCCGACTGCGTGGTGGGCTACGCCATGGGATCGCGCCAGGTGTTCAACGACTATTACGCGGGCTTCGGCGCCGGCTGGGGCTATGGCTGGGGCCGCCGCGGCGGATATTACGGCGCCTGGGGCTGGGACGGTGGTCCCTATGTGAGCGATGAGACCCGCATTGCGGTCGATGTGTTCGACGCCAAGTCGCGCACGCCGATCTGGCACGCCTCCGTGAGTCAGAACGTATCCGAGCTGACCGGGCCGAATGCCGAGGCCAGGATCAGCGCGGGCACCGCCGCGATTTTCGCCAAGTTCCCGGTTGCGACGCCGCTGCCGGCGGCCGGCCACGCGGCGACTTAGCCGTTAAGGTTCCCGCGCCGACGACCGTCGCGTGCGTCAAGTTGGAATAATAAGCTTGAGTTTCACTGCGCGAGCGAGCTGCTTCTGGCGGGCATCGAATGTCACAAACGAACGCAGGCCCAATTCCAGCGCGCTCGCGACGTGAAGGACGTCCAAGGACCGGCAGCCTATGGCGCGTGTAAATTCACGGCTGATGTCGCTCGCGCGCTTCAATGTCGCGCGCCATAAGAGGTCCGCCTGTACATAAAGACCGTGTGCAAAATCGTGGTCCAGGGCTGCAAGTGCCGCGTCATATATGGCCTCGGTAACGTAACCGCGATGGGCGGCCAACCCGATGCCGTTGATCAACTCCAAACGCCCATGATGCGTTACCCAGAGCGGAGTTCGGATTTTTCCACGCCACCGCGTCATGACCCGCGACTCCGGCTCATTCAGATATAGCTTGAGGAGCGCGCTGGGATCGGCGTAGATGGTTTCAGCGGTCGCCACGATTATCTTCGTGCAACACCCGCGCCTGTTCGACCGTTATCGGTTCAGGCTGATAGGCGTTGAGGCGAGCCCAAAAGTCGATCACAGGCGGCGTTTGCACCCCCTCCGGCGTGTACAGCGACAACCGATACCGCGGCTTGCCCCTCTCCGTAAGAAGAACTTCGCCTTCGGACTCCACCAACTTTCTGACCTTGGGGAAATGATTGCGCAGGTCGCGAATTGACGTGGTTTTCTTCATAATTGATACAATATTGTATCACAAACAGGGGCATCGCGTTATTGTCGACTGCCATAACCGTAATTCTGAAGCGTGGCCACATCGTCCAGCACCGCATCGATCCCGGTATGGAGAAGATTCATGACTTCGTGGGCTTGGAACGCACGGTTGCGGCGCTTTTTTTCTTGTGGCCTTAATATATCCAAGTCTACGAGCACGGCGACGGCCGCATTTGCGGACGGAAACGCAACCTCTAATCGCTCAGCCACGACATTTACGGTAACCACAGGCTGGCCGAGCAAGAGATCGGTGAGTCGCCAGACGGTCGCGTGCTTGCGAGTCCGGCGGGCCTTGAGCCGCTCATCCCATCGGTCGGCTATGTTTCGAAGCTCACGCAACAGCTGCACCGTGTGCCGACACGAAGCTATGGCGCATTCGAGAAATAATTCGATCCACCCTGACCAACGCAGGCGCATCTGCACATCCAGAAGGGCGTCGTAATACTCGCGTTGACGAGCTTTCAGGAATGTCGCGAGATGGATCGGAAGATCCCCCTCGCCGAGCAGCATCAACGGCAACAGCAAGCGACCCACGCGTCCGTTGCCATCGACGAACGGGTGAATGGCTTCAAATTGCGCATGAATGATTGGAGCGCGGGCCAGGATATCGATCCGGTAGGGGCTCTCCGGATCAGGTTCATAGCGAATGAGCCGGTCCAGCTCAGCCATGAGCCGCGGAACTTCAGATGGCGGCGGAGGAATGAACCTGGCGTGTTCCATCTTCATCCCACCGATGAAATTCTGGACACTTCGCAGGCTTCCTGGAACCGCACGGGAGTCCCCCTGCATGAGCTGATCGTGCAGCGCACAGATAAGGTGGACGTCGAGCGCGCTGCTGCCTTTCGCCTGTACCTGTTTGGCACCGAGCGTATACGCGTGCAGGTAATTCAGCGTCCGATCAGCATCAGCATCGGTGACTGCATCAGAGGATCCTGCCTCTATCTCGTGCAATAGCAGATCGTCGAATTGAGTATGAGTCCCCTCAATCTGGCTGCTATCCACAGCCTCCCGCCGATTGAGCATATGCATGAGCAATTTCGCGTCAGCCGGGGCAGCATCGACGGCGTCGGCGAGCACCTGCATTTCACGGCGAGCGAGTGGTAGAAGGAGTGACTCGATACGAAAAAACTCTGGCGTGGGAGACACCACGGCATAGCATCCGGAGTGTCCCGGAACCGGCACGGCGGTTGACTGAAGACTGGGGTGAAGAGCCAACTTTTTCACTATGAAAGCTTAAATAGCCAACGTCTTGTTAATATTTTATAATAGAAACCATTAATAGCAAGTGTAGCTAATGAGGATTTTAGGTTGGTGTACGCCCACTAAGCGGAATCGGCCCCGGCCGCTATACGCCGAAGAATAAGTAGTCGATCGCAGCCAATAGTTCGCTTCTTGCCGACGCTATTGACCCGAGCCGCTCGGCCAAATCACGGAATCGAACGCCCATGAGTGCCGGCACCAGAACAACGTGCTCTGATCCGTGGAACGCGATGATCGGCGTCAACCGCCCGGCTAGTTTCGACATCGACTGGCGCGGTACCAGTGGGGCGACGATCGGATCACGGACGTCATGTGCGAAATCGGACTCCATGACAACCACCAGAGGGTACGCCTGGCGTATCGCCGCGATCGGATTCACGAACACGTCAAACTGCGTCATCGTCACGCTGGTAGTGTTCACGGACGAGATCGGCAAAGCTGCCATGCTGGTCGGCATA
>DATFZF010000049.1:0-17014 GCA_035314705.1 Steroidobacteraceae bacterium
TCATCTGCTCCATCGAGGAGGCCGTCTCCTCCAGGCTCGAGGCCTGCTCCTCGGTGCGCTGGCTCAAATCCGCATTGCCGCGCGAGATCTCTTCCGACCCCGTGCGCACCTCGGCCGCCGCACGCGCCATGCTGCGCACCAGGTTCGCCATGCTGAGAAGCAGCTCGTTGACGCTGGCCGACATGGCCTCGATCTGTCCGGTCTTGCCCGACGTTGAGATCCGCCCGGTGAGATCGCCGTCGATCGCGGCCTTCACCACAGCCTGCGTTTCCGCGACCGCATCGTCGAGACCTTTCTTCATCCTGACCTGTTCGGTCACGTCCATCGCGTACTTGACGACTTTGTACGGCTTGCCGTCCAAATCCATGATCGGGTTGTATCGTGCTTGAATCCAAACCTCGCGCCCGTTCTGACCGATGCGCTTGTACAGGCCCGCGTCGAACTCGCCGCGCCGCAGCTTGTCCCAGAATTGCCGATACTCGGTGCTTTGCCGATACTCCGGCTCCACGAACATGCTGTGGTGCTTCCCGCGCACGTCCTCGAGGGTGTAGCCGAGCGCGTTCAGGAAATTGTCATTGGCCGTGCGCACCGTACCGTCCATTTCGAATTCGATGACGGCCTGGGTCTTTCCGATGGCCTCGATCTGGCTTTGGTGGTCCGCCGCCTGGATCGATGCGTCCAGCAAGGTCTGCTGGGTCAACTTGAGCGCTTCGAGCACCTGGCCAATCTCATCCCGGGATCGAGCCTCGATCCGACCCTTGAAGTTGCCCGCCCGTATCTCTTGGAAGTGCGCGATCACTTCGAGGAGGGGTTTGCGAATGCCGCGCGTGATGAGGAAGGCCAGCATGCAGGCCACTGCCACCGCGGCCAGCGACAGATTGATGAGGAGGGTGCGGGTGCCATGGTAAGCGGCCTCGAGCTCATCGCCCTTGACGTGAATTTTCGCCCGCTGGTGCTCGCTCAGCTTTTGCAGGGACTCCCGCAGCGCCTGCTGCGCCGGGTGCGACCTCTGCAGCAGCGTCTCCTTCGCCGCCTTGGTGTCTCCCGCTTTGATCTCCCGGAGATACTCCTCGTCGAGCGGCATGAGCAGCGCGTGCGCATCCAGCGTCGCCTTCAGCATGGCCTTGCCTTCGGCCGAGGCGACCAGGGCCGTCAGTTCTTGCGCGTACTTCGCCTCTTTCTCGGACAAGGCGCGCACTTTGTCTATTTCTTCCTGGACCATGGCCTTGTCGTCCAAGATCAGCATGTTGCGCGTGCGGCGCATCGATTCAGAAATGGCGTCCTGCCAGGCTGTCGCCAATTCGACCTTGGTGATGTCGGGGCCGGTGATCGAGCTCATCGTCGTGTTGAAGGCGGCCAGCCGGCCGATGCTCAAGGCAACGGCGGCGCCGAACACGATGATTACGCCGGCGAAAGCCAGCATCAGCCGGGCGCCCACGGAATTCCGGATATTCATTAGCGTCTCCAAAGATCCACTTCGAAAGGCATTGCTAGACGGCCATCCGCCGCTCACTCATCGTAAAGTCTGGGTCCTTGGCCGCGGCCTTCGGACGCACCGCGTTCAAGAAGCCCGACACTTCGGACTTGAGGAGCTCGGTTTGCCGGGCCAGGTCGGCGGAGGCATGCAGAACGCCCTCGGCCGCCTGCTCCGTCTCGGTGGCGGTGGCCTGGACTTCTTGGATTTGGTCGCTGACGCGCCGTGTGAAGTCGGCCGCCGACTGCACCGTCTTGCTGATGTCGCGCATGCCGGCGGTCTGGCTGGCAACGGCGCTGGAAATCGATGCCGAGCTGCCATTCAGCGAGCGGATGGTTTCGGCGATCGAGGTCACGGCGCCGGCGGCATCGCCGGACAGCGTCTGGATGCGCTCCACTTTGGAGGTGACTCCGTCGGTTGCCTGCTTGGTCTGGGTCGCGAGCGCCTTGACTTCGTTGGCGACGACGGCGAAGCCGCGGCCGGCCGGTCCGGCGCGTGCCGCCTCGATGGTGGCGTTCAGCGCCAGCAGGCTGGTGCGGCTGGCAACGGACTTGATGAAATCGAGCACCGAGCCGATTTCCATCGCCGCGGACTTGACCGACTGCAGCGTGTTGTTGAGCACGTCGGCGTCGCGGGTGGCCGCGCTGGCCATCGCCGAGGACGCGCGCACCTGCTCGGAGATCGCGGCGATCGACTCGCCGAGTTCCTCGATGGAGGCGGCGATGGTCTGCACATTGTTCGAGGCCTCCAGGGCCGCCTGCGAGACGCCGTCGGCACGCGTGCGCGTGGCGTCCGCGGCCGAGCCCATGGTGGCGGCGGTTTCCTGCAAGGTGGCGAACGCATTCGCAAAGCTGCTGAGCACCTTGTGGGCGGTCGCATCGAAACGCTCCGTCATGTCGGACAATTCCCGCGCCCGCTCGGTCTCGCGCGCCATGCGCGCCTGTTCGGTCCGCTCGCGCTCTTGCTCCACCGCGTGCTGCGCCACGGCCCGTTGGCGGCCCTCCTCTTCAATGCGCTTCAGCCTTTCGTTCTCGAGCCCATTGTCGCGGAACACATTGACCGCGCGCGCCATGCGCCCGACCTCGTCGCCGCGCGAAGCGTAGGGAACCGTCACTGACCAATCGGCGCGCGCGAGCACGACCACGACCCGCGTCAGTTCGACCAGCGGCGCTGTCAGGGAGCGCGCGAGCCACAGGCTTACGGTCAGACCGCCGACCACGGCGAACAGGCAGCCGATGGCGGACAGGTGCATGGCGCCCGCGGCGTCGGCCTTCATGCCGGCGAACTCGGCCGCCGAGGCATCGTCGTAGGACTTGGACAGGGTTCTCAGAATGCCGTGCAAATCCTGGAAGAACGCGCCCGCCGAGGTGGCATAGTCGACCGCGACGCTGGGGTCGACGAACAGCACCTTGGAAAACTCGCGACCGGACTTGCGGTACTTGCCGGCCAAATCCGTGAGCTTCGCGGCTTCCGCGGCGTGGCCGCTTTGCTCGGCGCGCTTCGCGACTGCGGACAGCTCCTCGCCCAGTGTGTCGAGCTCGCTCGGCAGGGAATCGACCAGTGTGCGCACGATCTTCGGCGGCGCGCCGTTCTGCACCAGCGTCATGGCCCGGAACATCCGTCCGTTGATGTCCAATGCGAACGCATCCGCCTCGTCGAGCGCCGTCAAGCGGCGAACCGTCTCGCTGAACAGACGAGTCGTGGTCGTGTCCACCCGGGTCTGCTGCCGGTAGTTGACCGCCTCGATGACGAGGATGGCAAGGATGAGCAGCAGCGGCGCGAGCAGCATCTGCCAACGCAACGAGATGTCACCGATAAACTTCATATACACGACCTGTATCGAGGAGCTGGGCATCGCGACCCGGCCCGGCTTGTCAACGCTTACTCGGTGTAGGTGCCGGCCTTGAAGATGAGCCCGTCGTGCACTTCCCAGTAGGCGGTCTTGTTCTGCAGTTTCCCGGTCGTCGGGTTCTTCATCACGTATTCGATCCACCCGGACGATTTCGTCTTCGCGGCATCCACCAGATCCTTTACGTAGAACTTGCCGGCGGAGTCGGACTGATCCAGACGATTGAGGCCCACCTTGGCGGGGGAGATCGGGTGCGCGAGGCACACGCCGCTGAGGTCGTGCACGTCGACGTAGTCTTCGCCCTTGGCGAACTGACCGTCCTTCTTGTTGAATTCCACCAGCGCTTTGTCCTTGCCGTTGGCCTTGTAGAAGTCCACGGCCTTCTTGACCACTGACACGACCTCGTCCTTGCTGGGCGCGGCGGCCAGGGCCCCGGCGATCGGCAGCGTGGCCAGCAGAGCGGCGACCAGCAGACCTTTGAATGTTGATTGCATCATCATCGTTTCCTCATGCGTAGAAATTCGCCGGTACATTGGATCTCATTGGGCGTCTATCGGCGGTTGCAGTGCGATCTTGAGGGGATGCCGACCGGGTTCCACAAAGCGTGGAGCAGCGCGCATTATTCGAATTGGTTGCGCGTCGCCGCGCCGCCGCACCGTCAAACCGTCAAGAACGTGAGCACTCCGCCGCCGTATTTCGGCAGCTGGAGTTGAAATTCTCGGCGGCTTTTCGACGCGCCCAGCAAAGCTGTCGCCGGCGCGGGCAGAGACTTGGTCTGATAGACCTGATCCAGCTTCAAATGCGGCGATGTCGCGTCCATCACCAGCCGTGTGCATATGTTCATGATCTCACGCATATTGTCGATCATGACGCCGGTGAGTTCGCGCGCCTTGGCGGCATCCTTGGCGACCCCGACCGGCAACAAGGAGAAGGCGCAGCCCAACGTCGCGGCGAGATTCGCGTCGGCGCCGCACAGCGCCACCGGTTCACCGCTGTCGGCCACGAACACGCCGAACCACGCACCGCCCGCGGGCGTCTGATCGAAGGTGCCGCCGGCCTTGACATCGAGTCCATCGAACAGCAGGCCCAGCATTTGGACGATCTTCGGGGCGTCTGGCAGGGGATAGGCGGCCATGGCACTTCAGCGAATATGAGCGCCGAGATGCTCTTTGAACGATTCCGGCGTAAAGGGCTTGGAGATCAGAAATTTCGCGCCGGCGCCCATGGCCTTGGCGCGCATGTCCGGCGTCGCTTCGGTGGTGATGAAGCCGAACGTCACTTTCACTCCGTCGCTCGACAGCGACTCCAGCAGCTGCAGCCCCGTCATGTTCGGCATGTTCCAATCAGAGAGCACGAGATCCGGTTTCGATGCCTTGATTGCGGCCAACGCCTTGGCGCCATCGTCGACTTCCGTGATTTCGTGCCCCTCGAAACCGGCAAGGCGCAGAGTCTTCTTGACGATCATGCGCATGGCAGTGGAATCATCGACGATCAAAATTTTCATCTCGTGGGCTCCAAACGCGCAGTGGCGCAGCGATAGTGATGGCTCATTGATTAATCGGCCGCGGTCCCAAGTTCTTGAACATCGACCCAATCCTCCAGCCCGCCTCTAGCCCGATTGGCTGTTGCGGTGCAGCGAATCCGCGCGGGTGTTCGCAAGTTCCACGATGCGCGCCGCGATCTGCTGCAGCGGATGCAGCGACTGCACCGCGCCGATTTCCCAGGCCGCGCCCGGCATGCCCCACACCACGCTGGTGTTCTCGTCCTGCGCGATGGTCACTGCGCCGGCTTCCCGCATTTCCTTCATGCCCTCGGCGCCGTCGCGGCCCATGCCGGTGAGCATGACTCCGATCGAATTGCGGCCGGCGCTCTGCGCCACGGAGCGAAACAGCACATCGACGGAGGGGCGGTGCCGATTGACCGGCTCGCCGTCGCTCAGGCGGCACTGGTAGCGTGCACCGTTGCGCACCACCATCAGATGCTGATCGCCGGGTGCGATGTAGGCGTGGCCGGCCAGGATGGGCTGACCGTCGCTGGCCTCGCAGACGTTGAGAACCGAATTCGCGTCCATCCGCAGCGCGAAAGGACCGCTGAACGCCTTCGGAATGTGCTGCGCGATGACGATTCCCGGCATGTCCGAGGGCAGGCTTGCGAGCACCTGTTTGATGGCCTCGGTGCCGCCGGTCGACGCCCCGATGGCGATGATCCGATCGGTCGTCGCAAAGTGGGTGGGTGCGCTGCGCTTCGGCAGCACGGCGCCGGCGTCGTGGCGTTCTTTGACGACCATCGTAGGAACGTCCACCAGTGGCCGGACCTGGGCGTGGGCCGCCATCTTCACCTTCGCGATGATCTCGGACCCGGCCTCGCGGATGCCGTGGGCCACATCGATCATGGGTTTCGCGACGAAATCGATCGCGCCCAAGCTGAGCGCATCGAACGCCACTGTGGCGCCCTTCTGCGTGAGGGAGGAGCACATGACGACCGGCATCGGGCGCAGCCGCATGAGATTGCGCAGGAAGGCCAGACCGTCCATGCGCGGCATCTCGACATCGAGCGTGAGCACGTCGGGATTGAGCAATTTTATCTTGTCGCGAGCGACGTAGGGATCCGGCGCTGATCCCACCACCTCGATTTCCGGATCGGACCCCAGAATCTCGGTCAACAGCTGGCGCATGACCGCGGAGTCGTCGACCACGAGAACGCGAACCTTCTTTTTTGCCGTCGGCGCTTCCATGTCAGAACAACTCCACGGATCCGGATTCGACCTGAGCGGTCGTGGGCGCGAACTCGCGCTCGCGGTCGAACACCGCGCGGTTGACGGTTGCGGTGAGACGTTTCACGCGCACCTTGCCGGTCGCCGGACTGTAGTAGAGCTTGCGCGCGAAACAGTCGCCGAGATCCTCGGCGCTGATGATGAATCCCTCGGTCTTCAGATAGTCGCGCACGAACTGCGCATTGCGGCCGCCCACGTCGAGCGCCATGTCGAGCACCTTGCCGCCGCCGACCACCTTGAACTCGAGATTCGAGCGCTGGCCGCCGAGCGTCATGATGTCGTTGATCAACCGCTCCATGGCGACGTTGCCGTAGCGGGTCGCGGAGCTCACGAGATTGTCCGACCAAGCGCTGGTGCCGCCCGAGCGGTCGAGCGGCAGCATGAAGTGATTCATGCCGCCGATTCCGAGTTTGCGCTCGCGCACGCACGCCGACACACAGGAGCCGAGCACGGTGAAGATGGCCTCGTCGTGGCGCGTGACGTAATAGTCCCCCGGCAGCAATTTGGCGACCGGCACGCCGAGATCCACGTCGAACGTTCTGCGGATGTGCCCGAATTGAGGCAGCGCCGGCGGCAGAGGCCCCGCGATCTGCATCCTTAAGGTCGGATCGAGTACGCTCATTCGACCCGCCGGTACACGGTGCGGCCCACCAGCTTGTAGCGGCGGGTCACGTTGAGCAGATTTTCCGAATGGCCGATGAACAGCCAGCCCCCCGGTTCCTGCAGGTCGGCCATGCGGTCGAACAGCCCGCGCTGCGTGGCTTTGTCGAAGTAGATCACGACGTTGCGGCAAAAGATGATGTCGAAAGGTCCCTTCATCGGCCAGGGATCGAGCAGATTCAGCTGCTTGAAGGTGATCAGCGACTTCAATTCGGCGGTCGCCGCGCGGTGACCCGGCCGTCCCGGGACGTCCTTGAACCAGTTCCTGACGCGCTCGGCCGGAATGCCCTTGAAGCGCTCAGCCGTATACTCACCCTCGGCCGCGGTGGCGACCACCTTCGAGTCGATGTCGGTGGCGAGAAGCTTCACGTCCCAGTTCGGGAGGTGTGCGAGCGCCTCGCGCATGACGATGGCGAGCGAATAGGGCTCCTCGCCCGTCGAGCAGCCCGCCGACCAAATCCGCATGCGCCGCATCGCGGCCCGCTTGGATTCGACTTGCGGCAGCGCCTCCGCGCTAAGCTGCTCGAAGTGATAATTCTCGCGGAAGAACGAAGTCAGATTCGTGGTGATCGCGTTGGTGAGCTCCTGCAGCTCCGCGGATTCTCCGGTTTCAACCAGCTCGCAATACTCCGCAAAGGACTCCAGCTTGAGCTTGCGCAGACGCCGGGCGAGACGGCCGTAGACCAGTTCGCGCTTGGCCTCCGACAGGGCGATTCCGGTTCGCGCATGCACGAGTTCACGCAGGCGTTTGAATTCCGAGTCGGTAAACTCGAATTCGTGTTCGACCTGCTGCGTACTCATGGCTCGAATAGGCCGTCGTCGCTCGTAAGCAGATCGACGGTCTCCTCCGGGTTCAAGGCGACTTCCCGCCTGCCCTCATGCTCACGCGCAACCAGGCGCGCGAAGAGCACGCGCTCCTCGGCCATGCTGAAGGCGCGAAATTGCTTTTCGCGCAAGCTTCGCCAGGACTCGGCGGAACCCGCGCGCTGCGCGTCGCCAAGCTGCTCGTGCAGCGCGCGCAGCGATTGCGCCACGTGCTCGAGCCCCTGCATGATGCGGTCGTGAGCCTGAACCGCCATGATGACGGCCGACAGCTTGCCGCTGATGGCATCGCCGGCGGGAGCAGGCGCCGCACCGCCGCGCGGCTGTTCCGGGACGAAGAATTCGCCGAGCGCGGCGAGCAATTGATCGCTGGCGGTCTTGTCGCTGGCGAGGCATGCATCGACCTGCGCGGCGGCCCAATTCAGCCAGACGCGGCAGTGTTCCGTTGCTCCGCCCTTGAACTCAGGCGGCAGCATGACCGCGGTCTCGCACGGCCTCGGCAACCGGGAATTGCAGCATGTCGGCGACGCCGACCAGAGCCGCGATCCGGCGCAGCTCTCCCGAGACGCCATGCCACGTGCATGCGATTCCGCGCGTCGGGCCGGTGCGCCACAGGCTCGTGAGCAACTGCAGGATGGCCGTGTCGATCTCTTCGACCCGGGTGCCGTCGACCACGATGGGCCGGCCGGCCGCGAGCCGCGCCAGCAAAGTGCGGTGCAGATCCGCGGCATGCACGATCGTCAGTCGCGCGGCGAGTTCGATGCGCGCCGGTGGCGGCGTGCGGGTCGATTTCGCGGGTCGCGGCTGTTTCTTCTTGCTCACGCTGCTACTACTGCCGGCAGAAGTTCATCGGCGATGCTGCTGCCGATGAGGCGATCGATGTCGAGCAGGATGAGCATTTTTTCCTCGATCGTCGCAAGGGCCTTCACGAATACCGTATCGACGCCTCCGCACACGTCCGGAGGCGGTTTGGTGTCCGCCGGGTCCACGTTGTAGACCTCGGATACCGCATCTACCACGACGCCGACCGTGCGCTCGTCGCGCCCACTGGTCGCACGCAGGACGATGACCACCGTGGTGGGTCCGAAATCGATGGTCTCGAGACCGAATCGGCGCCGCAGGTCGAGGATAGGCACCACGGCGCCGCGCAAATTGATCACGCCCAGGACGTATCCGGGGGTATGCGGTATGCGGGTCACCTTGTCCCAGCCCTTGATTTCCTGAACGCGCAGGATGTCGACGCCGTATTCCTCGCCGGCGAGCATGAATGTCAGGTATTGCTCGCTGGTCTCCGTAGCGGACCTGTCCGCACTCGCTGCTGCCTTTGCCGTACTCATTTTCATTTCCTCCGTAACTTTCCGCACCCTTGAGAATCAGTCCCGCCCGCGCTGCCGCCGGCCGCCCGTTGCCTCACGCCGCGTGCGCCGCCGCCGCGCCGCTCTGCGCGGCAACCGAGCGGATGAGGCCTGGAACATCGATGATCAGCGCCACCGTACCGTCGCCCAGGATGGTGGCCCCGGCGATTCCCGACACCGATTTGAAATTCGATTCGAGGCTCTTGATGACGACCTGTTGCTGCGCAAGAAGATCGTCCACGAGAACGCCGGCGCGCTTGCCGTCCGCCTCGACGACGACCAGCAAGCCGTCCTCGGCGCTCCTGCTGTCCGGCTCGACGCCGAACTGGTCGCAGAGCTTGACGACGGGGAGATATTCATCCCGCAGGCGAAATACTTCGGTGCGGCCCGCCAGGGTGTTGACGCGTTCGCGGGCCACTTGAATGGTCTCGACGATGGCCAACAGCGATATGATGTAGACCTCCTTGCCGACGCGAACCAGCTGACCGTCCAGGATGGCGAGCGTGAGCGGCAGGCGGATACGAATGGTGCTGCCCCGGCCTTCCTTGGAGGAGATCTGCACGTGTCCGCCCAAGTCGTTGATGTTCCGGCGCACCACGTCCATGCCAACGCCGCGGCCCGACACGTCGCTGATTTGGTCCGCGGTGGAAAAGCCGGGCATGAAAATCAGGTTGTCGATCTGCTCGTCGGTCAGCTCCTGATCCGGAGCTACCAGGGAGCGTTCGCGGGCCTTCTGCAGGATCTTGGCCTTGTTGAGGCCGCCGCCATCGTCGCGCACTTCGATGATGATGTTGCCGCCCTCGTGAAATGCCGCAAGTTCGAGGGTGCCGGTCTCTGGTTTGCCGGCGGCGAGGCGCCGCTCGGGGGTCTCGAGACCGTGATCCAGGGCGTTGCGGACGAGGTGCACGAGCGGATCGCTGATCTTCTCGAGCACGGTCTTGTCGAGTTCGGTGTTTTCGCCGACGAGCTTGAGTTCGACCTTCTTGTCGAGCTTGCGCGAAAGATCGTGCACGATGCGCGGAAAGCGGTTGAACGCGAAGCTGATCGGCAACATGCGGATCTGCATCACGCTTTCCTGCAATTCGCGGGTATTGCGCGCGAGCTGCGACAGCCCCTGCCGCAGCCGGTCCAGGTCGTTGGGATCGATGCCGTCGGCGAAGCCGGAGAGCATGGATTGCGTGATGAGGAGTTCGCCCACCAAGTTGATGATGTCGTCGACTTTCTCGGTGGCGACGCGTATCGAGCCCGATTCCCCGGCGGACTTCTGCACCGCCGCCACGGCCGGCGCCGGGCTGCGTTCGGCTTCGGCGGGCGGCACGGCCTTCGATTCCGCGGGCGTCGCAGCGGTTGCGGCGGACGGTTGAGCAACCGGCTGCGCGCCGGCGGCGGGCGCCGCCCGGCCGGTGGGCGTGAATTCTAGCCGACAGTGGGAATCCACCCAGTCGAATACTTCGTCCAGTTTGGGGCGGGGAATTTCACCGGCTATTTCGATGTTCCACGAGAGATAACATGACTCCGGATCGAGCGCGTCGAGCGCCGGCAATCGAGAAACGTCGGCGTGCGCCGTAAAATCACCGAGACGTCCGAGCTCGGCGAACATACGCGTCGGTTCATTGCGCAGGCGCAATAGATCGACGACGGGTTCGAAGATGACGCGCCAGCCGCTGGTCCCGCCGTCGGCGGAGGCGGCGGCGCTGCCGGCGGAATTTGCGGCGGCGGCAGGGGCGACCGGGGCCGCCGCGTGCGCCTCGGTGGGCCGTTCGCCGAGAATTTGAGTGATGTCGCCGTTGAGGCTGGCGATGCGGCCTTGGTCGAGCGGCTGCTCGGCTTCGGTGGCCGCGATCATCTCGCGCAGGCAATCGCAGGCCTGCAGCAGCGTCTGCACGGCTTCGGCGGTGATCGGCCGGACCTTGTTGCGCATCTCGTCGAGCAGTGTCTCCACCCCATGGGTGAAGGTTGCAACCTCGGCGAAGCCGAATGTCGCCGAGCCGCCTTTGATGGAATGAGCGGCGCGGAAAATCGTGTTGATGCTCTCGCCGTCGGCGGTGGCGCCAAGGGTCAGCAGGCCCGACTCCATCGCGTCCAGTCCCTCCCGGCTTTCCTGGAAGAACACTTTGGCGATTTCCGCCATTTCCAGATCAATGGTCATGCTCGATTCCTTCGGCACATGGTTTGCGACATCGTTTGCAAGTAGCGTCAAATGACGCGGGCGACGGTGGCAAGCAGCTGCGGCGGATTGAACGGTTTGACGATCCATCCGGTGGCGCCGGCGCGCTTGCCGTCCATCTTTTTCTCTTGGCTCGATTCGGTCGTGAGTATCAGCATGGGCACCAGCTTGTAGTTCACCAGGGCGCGCAGCTCCCGCACCAGGGTGATGCCGTCCATGCGCGGCATGTGCACGTCGGTGAGCACCAGATCGACCGCGGACTTGCGCGCCAATTCGAGCGCCTCGACGCCGTCGCAGGCCTGCACCACCTCATAACCGGCGCCCTTCAGGGTGAACAGCACCATTTGACGCATCGATGCCGAGTCGTCGACCGCGAGTATTTTTTTTGCCATCTCAATCCGTCTCCGCTCAACCAAGGCTGCCAAAGGCAGCGCCTACTCATCAGCAGGAGTATCGTCAATCGCCGGCGAAACTTGACGTGCCTGATTTTGCGGGCGGAGTGGCCGCGCCCGCGCCGTGATTCCTGCGAACTTGGTCACATTCGGCGCGTTGCCCGCGCCTTGCGGCGATTTACGCGGCCATCATCAGCGGCAGCACCTCCGCCGCCGATTCTTGGGTCTGCAGGACGATCTCCCTCACCGCCGCGGCATCCAATTTGACTGCCCGCAGCGCGGCCGCCGAGATCGCCGGCGCGTCGCCCGGATCGGTACTGCCTATCTCCGCCAGCACCGCCACGCTGTTGGCGATGTGAACGGTCGCGACTTCGAGTGGATGCAGCCGCGCGCGTTCCGGCTCATGGTGAAATTCGATGCATTCCTGCAAGGAGGATGGCAACGACCAATTCTTGGCGAGCGCAAGCCCGACGGCGGCGTGATCGAAGCCTATGATGTCGCGCTCGCACAGGTATAGGCCGCGGTCGTCGGCCGAATCCACCCACGTCAAGAGCGACTGCCGCGCGAGATCCGGAGCGCGGCTGAACAGCACCAGCTGTCCGATGTCGTGCAGCAACCCGGCGACGAACGGAGTATCGTCGCGGCCGCGTTCGCGTCGGCCCGCGATTTGGCCGGCGGCCACCGCACAGAGGACGCTGTGGCGCCAGAACGAGGCCATCGTGACCAGCTCGTTGCCGATGCCGTCGAAGGTTCTTATCGCCGTGAGCCCCACCGTCAGATCGCGCACTTGGCGCACACCGAGCACGGTGATCGCACGGCTTATCGTGGCGATTTTGCCGTGCTGCCCGAAGGCGGGGCTGTTGGCGATGCGCAGCAACCGCGCCGTGAGTGCGGCGTCGTGACTGATCTCGCGCCCGATGTCGGCGGCCGACGAAGTCGGGTCATCGACCATGCTCGCAATACGCAGCGCCACCTCGGGAAGCGTGACGAGATCCTTGATATTTGCGACCAATCCTTCCGCGCTGAAATCGAGCTTGCCCAAATTGCACCTCCACCCACGGTGTCGGCAGCAACTCGCAAATATTGAGGAGTCAGTCGAGCATCCTTGGTTTTCCCCGGTGCACCACGCCCACGCACGGGTTTGCACCCAGCCCGTAACACAGTTCCGCGGGCCGTTCGATGCGCCACAATGCGATATCGGCGCGCTTCCCCACCTCGAGCGTGCCGATCTCGTCCTGCTTCCCCAAGGCCCGTGCGGCCTGCCGCGTGGCGCCGCTCAGCGCTTCTTCCGGAGTCAGGCCGAACAGCGTGCACGCCATGTTGAGCGCCAGCAGGATTGACGTGCAGGGCGAGGTTCCCGGGTTGCTGTCCGTGGCGACCGCCATCGCAACCCCCGCATCACGCAGCAGCGCGACCGGCGGAGGCGTCGTCTGGCGCAGGGTGAAATACGCGGCGGGCAGCAATACCGCAACGGTACCCGCGGCCGCGAGCGCGCGCGCGCCGGCCGCGCTCAAGTACTCCAGATGGTCCGCGGACAGGCATCCCCAGGTCGCGGCCAGTTCCGCGGCTCCCATGTCGCTCAGTTGGCCCGCGTGCACGTGCGCGGGCAATCCCAGCCGCTTCGCTGCCCGCAGCAGGCGCTCGGTTTCCGCCAATGAAAACGCGATGTTCTCGCAGAACGCGTCAACCGCGTCGACGAGCCCGGCCGCCGCGAGCGTCTCGAGCCAGGGGCCGGAGACGAGATTCACGAACTCTTGGCGATCCGCGGCGAATTCCCGCGGCAGCGCGTGCAGGCCCAGAAAGGTCTTCTGGATCGAGACCGGCAATTCGTCGGCAAGGTCCCGCGCCACCTCGAGCAATCGGCGCTCCGCGGCGAGTTCGAGCCCGTAGCCGGACTTCACCTCGATGGTGGTGACGCCCTCCGACATCAGGCATCTGGCGCGAATGGCGGCCGACGCGTACAGCTCCGCGTGCGTCGCCGCCCGCGTTGCCGCCACGGTCGATTGGATTCCGCCCCCGGCACGCGCAATGTCTTCGTACGAGACCCCGCAGAGCCGCTTTTCGAATTCCTCGACCCGATTGCCGCCGTACACCAGGTGCGTGTGGCAATCGATCAATCCCGGCGTCATCCACAGTCCGTGTGCGTCACGGATGGGGAGCCGCATGGCCTCCGCCAGGGCTTTTCCCTCGGCGGCGGGGCCTATCCACGCAATGCGCTCGCCCCGCACGGCCAGCGCCGCATCCTTGATGCTGCCATAGGGCTCCGCGCCCGCGGCCATCGTGGCAATGTTCGCGCCGACCCAAACTTGGTCCCACTCTTTGCCCGAAGATTTTTGCACTACGGATCGCCCGATGACGGCTGTTATAAGTATGATACGGCAAGAATGGTTCCATATACAGGTATAGCCAACATGAAGCGCTACCATCTGCAATCGGCCTTTTCATCGCAGGGTTGGGTCCGGGACGTCCTGGTCACCGTCTCCGACGACGGCATCATCACCGAGATGATTTCCGTCGCGCCCGCCGATGCCGGGACCGGCAATCCCGCCGCGGCGCCCGCCGCCGGCGGGGCAGGCGTTGCGGAGGTGGAGCGCGTCGAGGGCATCGTGGTTCCCGGCATGCCCAACGCGCACAGTCATGCCTTCCAGCGCGCCATGGCCGGCAACACCGAATATCGCCTGTCGGCGCGCGACAGCTTCTGGACCTGGCGCAATGCAATGTACGCCCTGGCGAATCGCATCGAGCCCGACGACTTGGCTGTCCTGGCGACGCAGCTGTTCGTGGAAATGCTCAAGAGCGGCTACACGTCGGTAGCGGAATTTCATTACCTCCATCGTCAACGGGACGGCGTCCCTTATGTGGGCGCGAATGCGCTGTGGGAGGCGATCAGCCATGCGGCGTCCAGCGCCGGAATCGGCCTGACGCTGCTGCCCACTCTGTACCAGAGCAGCGATTTCGGCGGCCAGGCGCTGAAGGCCGAACAGGCGCGATTCGCCTCGGACACGGATGCATTCCTGCTCGCGCTCGAGGAGCGCATCAGCGCCGACCGACGACGGCGTTCGCCGACGCAGCGGACCGGCGCGGCATTTCACAGCCTGCGCGCCGTGCCGCTGGAAAATCTGCGTCGCGCGGCGCTCGGTCTGCGTGCGCTCGACGCGAGCCTGCCCATGCACATCCATGTCGCGGAGCAGTTGCTCGAGGTGCAAGCCTGCCTGCGCGCGACCGGGCGGCGTCCCATCGAGTTGCTGCTGGACACCGGTTTGGTGACTCAACATTGGTGTCTGGTGCATGCCACCCACGCCACCGGCGAGGAACTCAAACGCCTCGCCGACTCCACGGCGACCGTGTGCGTCTCCATCAGCACCGAGGCCAATCTCGGCGACGGGTTCTTCGATACCGCCCGTTTTCTCAAGGCGGGCGGGCGTCTGTGCGTGGGCTCCGACAGCCAGTCCGGCGTGAATCCGGCCGAGGAATTGCGCTGGTTGGAGTACCAGCAGCGCCTGCGCAAGAGGCGGCGCGCGGTACTCGCGACGCGAGCCGAACCGCATGTGGGGACCCGCCTGTGGCGTGATGCGGCGCAGTACGGCGCGCAGGCCATTGGCCAGCCGGTGGGCGCGATCGCCGTGGGGCGCCGCGCCGACTGGCTGGTACTCGACGACAGGCATCCCTCCCTGGTGGCCGCGGCGGCGGACACCGCATTGGACCATTTGCTGTTCGCGGGTGCGGACGCCGCCATCCGCGATTGCATGGTGGCCGGCCGCTGGGTGATCAGAGACCGGCGCCACGCCGCCGAAGACGAATTGCGGCCGCGCTTTGCCGGCTTGATGCGCAAGCTCGCTCAAGCTCCTTGAAAAAGTGGTTGACTGTACCTGTCTATACAGCTTAGTCTTGCAGCATGAGCAGACCCGCGACGGTGCAGCCGCTGTACTTACAGGTGAAGCGGCATATCCTCGACAACATCGGTTCCGGCAAGTGGGGCACTTCGACGCGTGTGCCGTCCGAAAACGACATCGTCAAATCCTTCGGCGTGTCGCGCATGACCGCCAATCGGGCCCTGCGCGAATTGCGCGATGAAGGCGTTCTGGTGCGCATCGCCGGAGTCGGCAGCTTCGTCGCCGACAGCCTGGCCCACGCGCATCCGCTCGAAATCCGCAGCATCGCCGACGAGATACGCCGCAGAGGCCATGTGCACCGCGCCGAGATCGTGTCCCTGGAGCGCATTCGGGCGGCGGCCGAGCTCGCCGAGGATTTCGGCATTGCGCCGCGCGGCGAGCTGTATTGCTCCGTCATCGTACATTACGAGAACGATCGCCCCATTCAGCTCGAAGACCGCTACGTGCTGCCCAAGCTCGCGCCCGACTATCTGAAAGTGGATTTCAATCAAACCACTCCCACCGACTACCTGGTCAGAGTCGCGCCGCTGCAGGAGGCCGAACACCTGCTGCGCGCGGTGATGCCGGATGAACGCACACGCAAGCTTCTGGCCATGAAACGCGATGAACCGTGTCTTTTGATGATTCGACGCACCTGGACCGCGGGGCAAATTGCCTCGGTGGCCAAGTTGTTTTACCCCGGGACCCGCTACGAACTGTCGGGGCGTTTCCGCCCCTAAAGGATGCAATCATGCTCGCCCCCTTGAAACCCAGAACCATCCGCGCGGCGCGCGGCCAGACTTTGAGCGCGCGAACTTGGATGACCGAAGCGCCGCTGCGCATGTTGATGAACAACTTGGACCCCGAGGTCGCGGAAAATCCCGCCGAACTCGTGGTGTACGGCGGCATCGGACGCGCCGCCCGCGATTGGAACTGCTACGACCGCATCGTCGAGACCCTGAAATCGCTCACCGAAGAGGAAACCCTGCTGGTGCAGTCCGGCAAGCCGGTGGGCGTATTTGCCACCCACGCGGATGCGCCCCGCGTGCTCATCGCCAATTCCAATCTGGTGCCGCACTGGGCGACCTGGGAGCACTTTCACGAGCTCGATCGCAAGGGACTCATGATGTACGGTCAGATGACCGCCGGCTCGTGGATTTATATCGGCAGCCAGGGCATCGTGCAGGGCACTTATGAGACATTCGTCGAAATGGGCCGGCGCCACTTCGGCGGCAACCTTTTGGGCAAATGGATTCTCACCGCCGGCCTCGGCGGCATGGGCGGCGCGCAACCGCTGGCGGCCACCATGGCCGGCGCCAGCCTGCTGGCGGTGGAATGCCGCCAAAGCCGCATCGCCAAGCGGGTCGAGACCGGCTATGTCGATGCCCAGGCGCGCACCTTGGACGAGGCGCTCGCGATGATCGATGCGGCGAAAAAGTCCGGCAAGCCGATTTCCGTGGCCCTGCTCGGCAATATCGTCGATGTCCTGCATGTGCTGCTCGAGCGCGGCATCAAACCCGATGCGTTGACCGATCAAACCTCGGCCCATGACCCGGTCAACGGCTACCTGCCGCAGGGTTGGTCGGTGGAACAATGGGACGAGCGGCGTGCAAACGATCCCGACGGCACCGCGGCGGCGGCGGCCAAGTC
>DATFZF010000050.1:0-4969 GCA_035314705.1 Steroidobacteraceae bacterium
GGCTGTAGTGAGGGGCAGTTTGATTTGGCGCCGATTCGCGCCGATTCGCGCCGGTGCGCGAAAGGCGCGCATCCACATCGCAAACTGCACCACCACTGAGTGATTGCGCCATGAACATCCGCTCCATGACCGGCTACGCCCAGGTAAAGATGCACGCGGACGACCAGCTCACCTTGACTCTGAGCCTGAAGTCGGTGAACCATCGCTTCCTCGACTTGCACTTGCGCCTGCCGGTCGAACTGGATCCCATCGAGATGAAAGTTCGCCGCGTGCTCAAGGAGCGCCTGCACCGCGGCCACATAGAAGTCACTCTGACCGTGGAGCGCAGCGGCGGCGCGGCCTTTGCCGTCAACCGCGAACTGGTGGGAGGATACCTGCGCACCTTTCGCGAGGTCGCGGAAGAGTTTGGCGTCAGCGCCGAGCCCGACCTCAACGCCGTGCTCAAGTTGCCGGGCGCGCTGAACGCGGCGGAAGATGGCGACGCACTCGGTGCGCTGGAGAAGCAGGTGACCGCCGCTCTGGAACAGTGCATCGAGCGGCTCAACCACATGCGCGAGGAGGAAGGCCGCGGCGTGGCGGCGGAGTTGCGCACTCGCATGACCCATCTCTCCTCCGCCACCCAGGAGCTGGACTCGCTGCGCGGCAAGGTGCTCAAGGCCTATCACGAGAAGGTGCACGGCCGGATGCAGGAGCTGCTGACCACGCACATCGATCCCGACCGCATTCTGCAGGAAGCGGCCATGCTGGCCGAGCGCAGCGACATCCAGGAAGAGATTGTGCGCATGAAGAACCACATCCAGCACTTCTCCGGATTGCTTGACGCCGGAGGCGAAGTTGGCAAGAAGCTCGACTTCCTGCTGCAGGAGATGAACCGCGAGGCCAACACGCTGATGTCGAAGACCAGCGGCGTCGCCGGCGAAGCGCTGCGCATTACCGGCCTGGGGCTGGCGATGAAGTCGGAGATCGAGAAAGCGCGCGAGCAGGTACAGAATCTGGAATGAGCGGCATAACCTACATCGTCTCGGCGCCGTCGGGCTCGGGCAAATCCACGCTCACCAACGAGCTGCGCCGCATCGTCCCTAACCTTGAGTTCTCCATCAGCTACACCACGCGCTGTCCTCGTGGCAGCGAGATGTCGGGCCGCGAGTATTTCTTCGTCAGCCGCGAGGAATTCGAACGCATGATTCGCGACGGCGAATTCCTGGAGTTCGCCGAGGTCTTCGGCAACTACTACGGCACGGCGCGGCGCTTCCTGCGTGAGGCTACCGCTCGCGGGCACGACCTGCTGCTCGACATTGATGTTCAGGGCGCGTCCCAGGTAAAGCAGAGAGTGCCGGACGCAGTGAGCATCTTTATTTTGCCGCCATCACGCGAAGAGCTGGAACGCCGCCTGCGGCGACGCAGCGAAGCCGATTACGATCCGCAGCATTGCCAGGGCCCGCCGCCGCCGTCCTCCGATATCGAGGAAATTATCCAGCGCCGCCTGCACACCGCCTCCCGGGAGATTGAGAATTTCTCCCGCTACGACTATATTTTGGTCAACGACCGGCTGGAGCAGTCCATCGATACTCTGAAGTCGATCGTGGAAGCCGAGCGGCTCAAACGCTCCGGCGCTGAACTGAGTCCGAAAGATGTTGAAGTGCTGGCCATCGCCGACCGCGCCCTGCGCGCCAACATGATGCAACAGGTACAAACCATCCTTGCTACATTCGAGGTTTTTCGGTCCCCCACCGTCACGGAGTGAAACGCAATGAAACTGGTTGAAGGCTTCGATAGCAATTATCGCTATGTCCTGGTGGCCGCGCGCCGCGCCCGTCAGATACAGAACGGCGCTCGCCCCGTAGTTGAGACCCCCACGCGCAAACCCTGCCGCATCGCCGAAGAGGAGATCCAAGCCGGCAGGGTGAAGTGGGAGGTCCCGCAGACGGAGAAGACTCCCTTCGAGGCCGCCGCTGAGATACTGGAACCGGTTGGCGGGGACAGCGACGATTAGGCGATAGGCTGGGTCGGGTTTCGTTGCAGATGCTGCAGCCTCGACGCTTCTGTCTATCTGCTCCGGCGTTTGAACCAGGCGAGTCCAACCCCGAAGGGGTGGTATTTGTTTTAGCCCAGGGCG
This sequence comes from Steroidobacteraceae bacterium, assembly GCA_035314705.1. Classification (GTDB taxonomy): domain Bacteria; phylum Pseudomonadota; class Gammaproteobacteria; order Steroidobacterales; family Steroidobacteraceae; genus Bog-1198. The sequence goes on from DATFZF010000050.1 coordinate 2,117, forward strand.
CGAGCCCTGGGTAACGTGCAAAACTTAACCTGAGTCCCTTCAGGGACGGCACAATATGAAGGGGACTTTAGTCCCCAAACGGATCGGCGAGCATCATCTATTCAGGCACATGAAAATCGCACTGGGTGTGAGCGGCGGCATCGCCGCCTACAAGGCCGCTGAAATCGTCCGCGAATTGCAGGAGCGCGGCGTGCGCGTGCAGGTCATCATGACCGCCGCCGCGCAGGAGTTCGTCCGCCCGCTGACCTTCGCCGCGCTGTCGGGCGAGAAGGTCATCACCTCCATGTTCGGCTCGGAGACCGACCAAGCCAACCTCGACTCCGCCGTCGAGCACATCGCCGTGGCGCAATCCATCGACGCGCTGCTGGTTGCGCCCGCCACCGCCGACACCCTCGCCAAGTTCGCCCAGGGCATCGCCAACGATTTTCTCAGCACGCTGTATCTCGCCACCACCGCACCGGTGATCGTCGCGCCCGCCATGAACGTGAACATGTGGGAGCATCCCGCGACCAAGGCGAACCTTGACATCCTGCGCAGCCGTGGCGTCCTCGTCGTCGAGCCGGGCAGCGGATATCTCGCGTGCGGCATGGTCGGCGCCGGCCGTCTTGCCGAGCCGGAGCAGATTGTTGCGGCCACACTCGAACGCCTCGGCGTCGCGCAAGACCTCGCTGGCGAGACCGTGCTTGTGACCGCCGGTCCGACGCACGAGCCCGTCGATCCTGTGCGCTATCTCGGCAACCGCTCCAGCGGCAAGATGGGTTTCGCGCTCGCCGAAGCCGCGCTGCGTCGCGGCGCGAAGGTGATTCTGGTAAGCGGCCCGACCGCATTGCAGCCACCGTCCGCGGCGGAAACCATCTTCGTCGAGACCGCGCAGCAGATGCGCACCGCCGTGCTCGACCGCTGGGAGCAGGCCGCCCTTATCATCATGGCGGCGGCGGTGGCCGACTACCACGTCAAGAATGTTTCGGCGGAAAAAATCAAGCGCAAGACCGCCGTTGAGCTGCAGCTCGAACCCAACCCCGACATCCTCGCCGATCTCGGCAGCTTGCGGCACGCCAGCGGAAAGCGCACGCCGGTGCTGATCGGCTTCGCCGCCGAGACCGGGGACCTGCTGGAAAACGCGCGCTCCAAGCTCACGAACAAGCGCGTGGATGCGATCGTGTTCAACGACGTCTCGCGCCACGACATTGGCTTCGATTCCGACCGCAACCAAGTGACCATCATCACCCCGAGCGAATCCATTGCCGTTCCCGAGGCCAGCAAGCTGGACATCGCACAGAAAATTCTCGAAGCCGCAGTGCGCATTCGGCAACAACAAGCCGCGACCCAAGAGAAAGTTTCTGCCCGCTAACGCAACAGGAGTCTCACGCAGCGAGACGAAAGGTGATAGCCCCGCCCTTCAGGGCGGGGTTGACGGGATAGCTGCAATCGAGTCCCCCGGGGACGGCACGATTCTCGTGAACGACCTTTTTGCTCCCCGTTCCTATCTCCCGTAGAATCGCACCATCGATGACCCTCGACCCCAACACCAAATCTGCGCTGCGCGAGCGCCTCAACTTCTATCGCGAGCTTGGCATCGGCCCGCTCTATCGCCGCGACGTTCCCGAACGCATCCCGGCTGAGCCGCCACGCAATGAAGACATCGCAATCGAATCCGCTGCGCCGCCTAACGATCGCGCCGCGCTCCTCCAAGTCATCGCCGAGGACATCGGCCCCAACTGCCGGCGCTGCAAACTGGCCAAGCTCGGTCGCAAGCAGATCGTCTTCGGCACCGGCGACCCGCACGCCGAACTGATGTTCATCGGCGAAGGCCCCGGCGCTGACGAAGATGCGCAAGGGCTGCCCTTCGTCGGACGCGCCGGACAACTGCTCAACAACATGATCGCGGCCATGGGCCTGAAGCGCGAGCAGGTTTACATTGCCAACATCGTGAAATGCCGCCCGCCGGGCAACCGCACGCCCGAGCGCGACGAGTGCGATACCTGCTCGCCCTTCCTGATGCGCCAGGTCGGCGTCATCCGTCCCAGGGTCATCGTGGCGCTGGGCGCCACCGCCGCCAAGAACCTGCTCGGCGTCAACGACTCGATGAACTCAATGCGCGGCCGCTTCTACGATTACTCGCCGAAGCGCACTCTCATGGACACGGGCGAGCCGGTCGAGTGCAAGTTGCTGGTCACCTACCATCCGGCGTTTCTGTTGCGCGATCCCCGGCAGAAGAAGGAAGCCTGGAAAGATCTGCAGATGGTCATGCGCTATCTCGACCTGCCGACACCGCAGCGCCCGCCCGAAGGCGCCTAGCCCGCCATGCCGCAATTCTGTGACGTGGCCGTGCCCGTCCCGCTCGACGCGGTCTTCACCTATCGCCTTCCCGAGGACGCGCCCGAGCCCTGCATCGGCGGCCGCGTCATCGTGCCCTTCCGCGAGAAGCGGCTGAGCGGCATCGTCACCGAACTGCACGACCGCGAGCCCAAGTTCCAGACGCGTCGCCTCAGCCAGGTGCTCGACTCTACCCCCGCGCTCACGCCTGAGCTGATGCAGCTCGGCCGCTGGATCGCGCAGTACTATATTGCGCCCATAGGCGAGGTGTACCGCACCATGTTGCCGCTCTCCGCCGAGTTCCGCCGGGTCATCGGCTACCACATTACCGACAAAGGAATTGCTGCACTGCATGCTGCAGCATCGGGAGGTTCGTCGCTGCGGTCACAGAAGGAGCGCGAGCACCAGATGCTGGAATACGCCGCATTAAATCGGCTCGCCGACGGCGAAGTGGTGCGCGAAACCACGCTGCGCTCAGCCTCCGGAGCGACGAAACCGGTGCTGCAAGTCATGCTGCGAAAGAAGTGGATCGCCCGC
>DATFZF010000051.1:0-183007 GCA_035314705.1 Steroidobacteraceae bacterium
GCCCGCAGCGTGGTGATCGGCGGCAAGAACACCGTGTTCGCTCCTGCTTACGGCTCGCCCTTCATACGCAATCTGGATGAGGGCCGACGCTATGCGCGAATCGAGGATTTCCGCAATTTCGTCAAGCTCGCCTATATGGCCCATTCCCTGCACCATTCGGGCGGCACGATCTGCGAGCCGGTCGATCTGCCGGTCAACAAGCGCCACCTCGACATGGTGTACAGCCATTTGAAATTCAGCGACAAGGCGTTCATGGGTTCGGTGACCGCGCCCGAACGCGCCGCGGATTCGGTCGCGCTGGCGAACATCGTGTTCGCCGACGAGTTGAACGACCCGCTCACCGGCCGGCCGAAGACCACCATCATCAATTTGATCAACGTCAATTCGCCGATGACCTACGATGCGACCATGTTGGGCGCGGCCAAGGTATACGCCCGCGCCAATCAGGCGTTGATCATCACGCCGTTCATTCTGGCCGGCGCGATGTCGCCGGTAACGGTCGCCGGCACCGTTGCGCAGACCTTCGCCGAGGCATTGGCCGGGCTTGCCTTCGTGCAGCTGGTCAACCCCGGAGCGCCCGTGGTGCTCGGCAGTTTTGCCTCCTCGATCTCCATGCAATCCGGCGCACCGACGTTCGGCACGCCGGAGCCGGCGCTGGTGCTGTACTCGATGGCCGCGCTCGCGCGCCGGCTCGGAATACCGTTTCGCTCCGGCGGCAGCCTGTGCGCCTCGAAGATCCCGGATGCACAGGCTGCCTACGAGTCGGCGAATACCTTGCTCCCTACCTGCCTCGCGGGCGTCAACTTCGTGCTGCACACCGCCGGTTGGCTCGAAGGGGGCCTCGCCATGGGCTACGAAAAGTTCGTCATGGACGCCGATCAGGCCGGCATGATGCACACCCTGCTCGAGGGCGTGGATTTGTCGCCGAACGGCCAGGCCCTCGATGCGATGCACGAGGTCGGACCCGGCAAGCACTTCCTGGGTTGCGCCCATACCCAAGCCAATTTCGAAAACGCCTTTTATCGCTCGCCGCTCGCCGACAACAACAGCTACGAGCAATGGGAGGCCGAAGGCTCGCCCGACATGACGAAGCGGGCGAATGCGCTGTGGAAGAAGCAGCTCGCGGAGTACGTAGCCCCGCCCATGGATCCCGCCATCGACGAGGCGCTGCTCGACTACATCGCGAGGCGCAAAGCCGCATCCCCGGACTCCAACGTCTGATCGACGTGTCAACGGTTGGCCCCCTCGGCCGTTGACTCATCCCAAGGATGGGAGCATCGAAGGGGTGAACAGATGCGATTGCGATCCAATGGCCTTTTGGGCGGCTGCTCGCTCGCACTGTTGGCGTTGACGGCCTGCGGAGGCGGTGGCGGGTCAGCAGCCCCGACACCCACCCCGACGCCCCCGCCGGTGGTTCAGCCCACCTCCGCCGACGCCTCGCGGCTCCTCGAGCAGGCAACGTTTGGCGTCACGGCGGGCGATGTGTCTCACGTGCAAAGCGTCGGGATCGGCGCCTATCTCGCGGAGCAGCTGGCGGCCGCCCCAACGCAGTACACCGGTTTCAGCTATACGCCGCATACGGCACCGGCCGATTGTCAGAATCATCCGGCCACGCCCACCGATGCCTCGAGCATTTGTGCGCGCGACAACTACTCGCCGTTCCAGGTGCAGCGGCAGTTCTTCATCCACGCGTTGAACGATACGGATCAGCTGCGCCAGCGCGTGGCCCTTGCGCTGTCGCAGATTTTCGTGGTGTCGAGCGTCGAGATTTACGAGGCGTACGGCATGGCCGACTATCAAAATATGCTGCTCAACGATGCGTTCGCCAATTTTCGCAACGTGCTCCAGGACGTGACCTTGAGCCCGGTCATGGGCCGCTACCTGGACATGGCGAACAACGACAAGACCGATCCCGCGAACGGCACGACGCCCAATGAGAACTATGCCCGCGAAGTGATGCAGCTCTTCTCCATCGGCCTGTACGAGTTGCACCCGGACGGCACCCAAATCCTCGACGGCAGCGGCAATCCCATCCCCACCTACGACCAGAGCGTCATCGAAGGCTTTGCCGCGCTGTTCACCGGCTGGGCCTTCGCACCCGTGGCCGGGGCGTCCGCGAATTTTCCCAGCCCCATCAATTACGACGGCACGATGGTGTCCTTCGCCGAGCACCACGACGAGGGCGCGAAACAGCTGCTCAACGGCTTCGTCGTGCCGGCCAACCAGACGGCCGCGCAGGATTTGCAGATGGCGCTCGACACCCTCTTCAATCATCCGAACGTCGGCCCCTTCATCGGCAAGCAACTCATTCAACACCTGGTCACGAGCAACCCGAGTCCCGCCTATGTGGCGCGGGTGACGGCGGTGTTCGCCGACAACGGCAGCGGCGTACGGGGCGATTTGGCGGCCGTGGTCAAGGCCATACTGACCGACCCCGAGGCGCGCGGCGATGCGCCGGCAGCGGGCAACTTCGGGCACTTGCGCGAGCCCGCCCTGTACATCAGCAGCGTGTTGCGCAGCATGGGCGGTCAGTCCGATGGCGTGCTGCCGCGAAGCGCCAGTTCCGGCATGGGCGAGCCGATTTACTCGCCGCAAACGGTGTTCAATTTCTATCCGCCGAGCTACCAGATCCCGGGCAGCCCGAACCTGGCGCCGGAGTTCGGCATCGACAATGCCGCCACCGCGTTGGCGCGTGCGAATTTCATCAATACGGTGATCATGCAGGGTGGAGCCGCGCCCGACCCCACCGTGAGCGGCAGCACGGGAACGACCATCAACCTCGCGCCCTTGTCGGCCACCACCGACCCGGCGGCGCTCATTCAGCAGCTGAATCAAACCCTGATGCACGGCAGCCTGTCGAGCCAGGCGGCCGCCGCGGTGCTGTTTGCCGTCAATGCGCAGTCCGCAACCGATCCGCTGGCGGCGGCGCGCACGGCCAGTTACCTGATCCTCACTTCCTCCCAATACCAAGTGGAGCGCTGACATGCAACGCCGCAGTTTCTTGCGACACGCCGGCGCCCTCGCCGGCACCGCTGCGCTGGCACAGCTGGGGACCTTCGCGTCGCGGGCCGCCGCGGCCCCGGATTACAAGGCCCTGGTATGCATATTTCTCTACGGAGGCAACGACACCAACAACATGGTGGTGCCGGTCGATACGGCGGGCTACGCCAACTACGCGCAGCAACGCAGCACCATAGCGCTGCCGCAGGCGCAGCTCCTGCCGCTGCAGGAGTCCGGCGGGGTGTTGCGCTACGGATTTCACCCCGCGCTGCCGTCGCTGCAGTCGTTGTGGAGCGCCGGCAATCTTGCCCTGGTCGCGAATGTCGGCACGCTGGTGCAGCCGCTGACGCGGGCGCAATACCTCGACAGCGCCACCGTCAAGCCCGCAACCCTGTTCTCGCACATCGACCAGCAGCACCAGTGGCAGTCCTCGATTTCCGACACCTCCTCGTCGAGCACCGGCTGGGGCGGCCGTCTGTGCGATCAACTGGCCAGCCTCAACGCCGCTGCCAATGTGCCGGCGATGATTTCGACGGGCGGCAACAATTTGTTCGTCACCGGCGCGGCTGCGCAGGCCCTGGTCATACCCACGAGCGGCTCCTTCGGCCTTTACGGCTACTCCGGCAGCAGCGCCGATACGGTGCGCCGGGCCGCGTTGGTGCAGCTGCTGGGGCTCGATCGCGGCACGGACCTGACCGCGGCGGCCCAGGACATCATGACCAGCGCGCTCAGCAGCAGCGCCACGCTCAATCCCATTCTCACCACCACCGATTCGACGCTGAGCGCCCGCTTCGGCGCGCTGACGAGCAATTTCTCCAAGCAATTGCTGGCGATCGCGAAGGTGATCGAAGCGCGCAGCGCGCTCGGAGCCACCCGCCAGGTGTTCCTGGCGACGCTCGGTTCCTTCGACACGCACTCGAATGAACTCAACACCCAGCAGACACTTTATGCGGAGCTCGATTCGAGCTTGAGCGCTTTCCACGGCGCCATGGCCGACATCGGCGCGGCCGCCAATGTCACCTCGTTTACGCTGTCGGACTTTTCGCGCACATTTTTGCCCAATACCGCAGGGGGGACGGACCACGCATGGGGCAGCCATCACCTGGCTATCGGCGGCGCCGTGCACGGCGGTCAGGTCTACGGCACCATGCCGAGTCTGACGATTGGCGGCCCGGACGACGCCGGCGGCGAGGGACGTTGGATCCCCACCATCGCCGTCGATCAATATGCGGCAACTCTCGCCGCATGGTTTGGCGCCGATTCGGCCGGCCTCGCCAATGTGCTGCCGAATCTGTCCGCCTTCAGCCCGAGCACCTTGGGATTCATATGAGCTTGCTCAGGCCGAACGCGCGCGCAGGTATTCCATGGCCCGGTCCGCCTCGCGGCGCAATTGCTCTTCCAGCTGCGGCAATTGCTCGACGGCCCCGGCATGCGCGGCCTCTTCGAGCCGTGCGGCCGCCGCGCTCGTTGAATGCGCGCGAATGCTCGCGCTCGAGCCTTTGAACGAATGCGCCGCGGATCCGATCGCGGCTAAATCCCCCAACTTGAGTGCGGCGCTGATTTCCCGCAAGCTGGCATCGCCGGAATCGACGAACAATTGCACCAACTCCTGCGCGAACACGGCGTCGCCGTCCGTCGCGCTCATGAGCTGTTCCCAGTCGACCGGCGCATCCGCCTCGGCGGCAGGTTCCCTGGGCCACCGGCGGTTCGGCTTGGGCTTGGCCCCCGCTCTCGCGGAGTCCAGATGCCGGGCGATGGTATCGGCCAATCGAGTACGGTCGAGCGGCTTGGTCAGGTAATCATCCATACCGGCCTCCCGGCACTGCTCTTCGGCGCCCTTCATCGCGTCGGCCGTCAACGCGATGATGGGAATACGGGCCACGCCCGCTTCGATCCGGCGGATTTCCCGTGCTGCATGATATCCGTCCATCACCGGCATCTGACAGTCCATCAGAATAATCTGGTACCGGCCGCTCCCCCATGCGGCGACCGCCTCGGCGCCGTTGTTCGCGATGTCGACCTGGTACCCCATCTTCTCCAGGGTGCCGCGCGCCACCTTTTGATTCACCAAGTTGTCCTCCGCCAGCAGGATGCGGGTGTCCGGGGCTCGATCCCGGGACGGTTCGGTGATCACGATGGGCTGCGTGCACCCCTGCCAGTGCGCGGCTTCCATCGACATCACGCGCGACAGACACTCGCGCAGGTCGCGCTGCGATACCGGCTTCAAGAGATAGGCGGCGAATCCCAGTTCCGCGAAGTCGCCGGCACTGCGGATGCCGAGAGCGGACGTGAGCAACACCAGCCGCGTCGCCTGGAATCGCTGATCGGAGGCGATCCGGCGGCCGAGTTCGTAGCCGTCGCAGCCCGGCATCATGAAATCCAGCACGGCGAGGTCGAAGGGCGACCCGCCGTCGAGGGTGGCTTCGAGCGCCTGCATGGCCCCATCGGCGTGCTCGGCGCAGGTCGGATTCATTCCGAGCTGCATGAGCTGGCGGCTCAGTACCTTGCGGTTGGTCGCGTTGTCGTCGACGATCAGAACGCGCCGCCGTTCGAGAATCTCGGCGTTGTAGCTGCGCGATTCGGACTTGCGGGCCGACGCGCCGAAGCGCGCGCTGAACCAGAACGTCGATCCCGACCCTTCGGTGGTTTCGAGCCCCACTTCGCCGTCCATCAGCGCGACCAGACGGCTCACGATCGACAGTCCGAGCCCCGTGCCGCCGTAGTGACGCGTCGTCGATGCATCGACCTGCGAGAACGGCTGGAACAGCGATTCGACGCGTTCCGCCGGGATTCCGATGCCGGTGTCGCGCACTTCGCAGCGAATCGTCGTGCCGAGGGAGTCTGCGGACACGAGCTTGAGGTCGATGGCGACCTCGCCGTCCCGCGTGAATTTGATGGCGTTGCTGCCGAGATTCAGCAGCACCTGGCGCAACCGTCCGGGATCGCCGATCACCCGGTCGGGCAGCGCAGCGTCGATGTTGGTGATCAGCTCCAGCCCCTTGGCATGCGCCTGGATCGCCAGGAGATGCGCGACATCGTCCACGATGTTGCGCAGATCCAGGTCGATTCGCTCGAGATCCAATTTACCCGCTTCGATTTTGGAGAAGTCGAGGATGTCGTTGATGACGGTGAGCAGGCTGGCCGCGCTGTCGCGGATCGTTTCCGTGTGATCGCGCTGCACCGGGTCCAGATGAGTGTCCAGCAGCAGGTTGGTCATGCCCAGCACGCCGTTCATGGGCGTGCGGATTTCGTGGCTCATGTTCGCCAGGAACTGCGACTTCGCCTGCGCAGCGAATTCGGCCCGCTCCTTGGCCCGCAGCAGCTCGGCATTGGCCATTTCGAGGTCCTGCGTGCGCGTGGCCACTTGCTCGCTGAGTGTCCGCGCGAGATGGCGCAGGCGCCCCACCCGCAGGCGATACCAGGCGCCCGCGGCCGCGACCACGGCGAGCACGCACAACAAGCTGAACCAGACGGTCTGGTAGAAGTGCGGCCGGAGCGTGAAGCGAAAGCTCGCCCCCGTCGGGCTCCAGACTCCATCGTTATTGCTGGCAATCACGCGAAAGGTGTAGGTACCCGGAGGCAGCCGGGTGTAATAAGCGGTCCTGCGATTCCCGGCGTCGACCCAGCCCTTGTCGAAGCCCTCGAGCTGATACTTGAACAAAGAGCGCTGCGGTGCGAGCAGGCTCAGCGCGGTGTAATGAAATTCCCACTGCTGCGGACCCGGGGCAACCTCCGTGCCGTCGACCAGAGTCAACGGCGTCCCATCCACGCGCACCTGCTCGATGTGGACGGGCGGCGGCAGCGGGTTGGTGCGGACTTGCTTCGGATCGACCCGCACGATACCGCGGATGCTTGGGAACCAGAGCAGGCCGTCGGGCGTCGCGCAGCCGGGCGTGGTGTTGCCCCCATCGAACTCGGCGCTGCGCAATCCATCGGCCAGGCCGTACTGGTGGAACTCCGGCGGGACGCTTCGGCCGGCGGTCAAGGCGTCCAGCGCGTCGCGCGCCACGGACAGCAGTCCCTTGTTCGTCGTGATCCACATCCGTTGCCCGTCATCCTCGAGCATTTGCAGGATGGTCTCCCGCAGCGGACCGCCGAAGCGCGCCAGTGAAATGAGCTTGCCGTTCCGCCACACGGCCAGTCCGTCGGTGGTTCCCAGCCAGATCACGCCGCGCTCATCCTCATGAATGGAAATGACCCAATCGCTGGGCAGACCGTCCGCCATCCCCAGATGGCGCGTGCTCTGGCCGTCGATCACGAACAGCCCCTGGGCCTCGGTGCCCACCCACAGCTTCCCGGAACGGTCTTCGTAGATCAGGTGGACAGAGGCTGCGCCGAATCCGCGCAGCAGGGACTGCATCGAGGTGATTTTCCCGTTCTCGACGACATCCAGACCCTGGTTGGCGCCCACCCAAATGCGCCCCTGCCGGTCCTTGAGGAGCGCCGTCACGGTGTCGCCGGACAAGCCGTTCTGGCGGTTGAATACGGTCATGCCATCCGGGCCCAGCCGGTAGACGCCGGCGCCCTGTGTGCCTACCCACAGCACATTGGGCCGCTCTTCCACCACCGCGCGCACCCGGGCGTTTTCGTGACCCGGCGGCCCCGCGAAGTGCTCGAACCGGCCATCGACGTAGCTGCTCAAGCCCCCGTCCGATCCCACCCATACACCGCCGCCGGAGCGCGGCGTAATGGTCCAGGCGAGGTTGCCCTGCAGACCTTCGGGCTCGCCCGCCGAAGCGAATTTCGCATCGCGCAGGCGCAATAACCCGACGCCGTGGCTGCCGATCCACAGGCTGCCCTCATTGTCCTCGAACAGCGAACGCATTTCGCTCGAGGCGAACAGATTGCCCTCGAGCGTGGTGAGCTCTCCGTCGCGCCATCGCGCGAGTCCGGCGTGGGTGCCGATCCACAAATTGCCGTCCTGATCCCGCGTCAGCACGTTGATCACCGAACCGAGACGCCCCGCTTCGGCCACGGCATCGAGATGCGCGCCGCTGCGGCGATACAATCCCCCCGCGGCGGTACCCATCCACAAGGCCCCCTCGGCGTCGAGGTGCATGGCCGTCACCGGCGCCTCGTCGCCGGGGACGCCCAAGGGCAGGGGCTCGAAGCGCTTGCCGTCGAAACGCAGCAGTCCGCCCACCGTCGCGACCCACAGCACGCCGTCACGGTCTTCCTGCAACGCTCGAATGCGGCCATCTTGCAAGCCGCTCGAGACATCGAAGGAGGCGATCTTCCCGGCGTCGATCTGGTACAGCCCGTTCTCGGTTCCAACCCACAATCGCCCGCCCTTGCCCGGGGCGATGGCGCGGACAAAAGCATGTGCGAGCAATGCACTGTCGGGGGGCGTGAAGTGGCCTTTCTCGAGCACCGCTAGCCCGGAGCGCGTTCCGACCCACAGCCGGCCGGCGCCGTCGACCATGAGAACCGTGATGTGTTTGTCGGGGAGAGCGGCTCCGTTGCCGCCGTCGAAGGTGGTGAATCGAACCCCGTCGAAGCGGGCCAAACCCTCCTGGGTGCCGACCCATAGATAGCCGTCGGGCGTTCGGGCGACGGCCAGGACCGAGCTCTGCGGCAACCCTTCCGGAATTTGCCAGTTGTCGAGCACGTACTGGCTGGGCCGGACCGTCGGGTCGAGCGCGCGCGCGTGGCCGCACAGCGCCATGAGCATCACAGCAAGCACGACGCCCCGCGCCTGACCCATACAATCGGCCCTCATTCGTTAACTGCGCTCACCCATGAGTGAGCGCCACTCCGTCCGTTCGGTTATCGGCCGGATTGCAGGGTTCTGGAGGGTGGGCGTCCGTCCGAAGTGCGCGTCAGTCCGTCTTGACCGGGTCGGCGCGGCGCGGCCGGCGGCCGCGCGTTTCGGTTTGGCTGGTGGATTCCTTGGGTGGGGGCAGGTCGACGACTTTGCGCAGGTTCGGGTAGGCCGCCGTCTTGTGGGGAATCGCCATCGCCTCGACGAAATGGTGCTGAAAGCGCGGTTCGATCGCCGTTTCCACCTTTTCGATGCGCCTGACCAAGGTTTCGATGACGCCGCGCGAGGTCGCATCCAGCAATGCGATGCGCGCGCCGGTCCCGGCCGCATTGCCGGCCGAGCGTACTTGCGCGAGGTCGCAGTCCGGCACCATGCCGAGAATCGTCGCGTACTTGACGTCGATGTGGCTGCCGAATGCGCCCGCCAAGCGGATGCGATCCACGTGATCGATGCCGAGGCGTTCCATGAGCAGCGCGATGCCGGCGTACAATGCCGCCTTCGCGAGCTGAATCGCGCGCACGTCGTTCTGCGTGATCTTCATCTCGACCGCGCCCTGATGCAGCAGATAGGCGAACGTCCTGCCGTTCGCCACGATCCGCGGCGAGCGTGCGGACAATCGGCCGTCGAGGACCCCGTCCTGATTGATGATGCCGGCGAGGTACATTTCCGCGATCACCTCGATGATGCCGGATCCACACACGCCCGTGATGCCGGTGGCCGCGGTCGCAGCGGCGAAGGCCGGATCGTCGGACCACAGGTCGGAGCCGATCACCTTGAACCGCGGCTCGAGAGTTTCACGGTCGATGCGCACGCGCTCGATGGCTCCCGGCGCAGCGCGTTGCCCGCAGCTGATCTGCGCGCCCTCGAAGGCCGGACCCGTGGGGCTCGAGCAGGCGACGAGACGCTGGCTGTTGCCGAGCACGATTTCGGCGTTCGTGCCCACATCCACCAACAGGGTCATCGCCTCGCCGAGATCCGGACGCTCGGCGAGCACCATGCCCGCGGCATCGGCGCCGACATGTCCGGCAATGCAGGGCAGCACGTAGATTCGCGCGTTACGGTTCAACTTCAAGTCGATGACGTTCGCGCGCAGGGTGAGCGAATGATCGACGGCGAGCGCGAACGGCGCGCCGCCGAGTTCCACCGGATCGATGCCGAGCAGCAGGTGGTGCATGATGGGGTTGCCGACCAGGGTCGCTTCGAGGATGTCCTCGTGAGAAATGCCCGCCTGGCGCGCCACGTCGAGCGCGAGTCCGCACAGCGCTTCGCGCACGGCCGCGGTCATCAGCGCGGCGCCGCCCGGATTCATCATCGAATAGGAGACGCGGCTCATCAAGTCCTCGCCGAAGCGGATCTGCGGATTCATGATGCCCGCCGAGGCGACGACCTCGCCGCTCACCAGATCGCACAGATGCGCGGCTATCGTCGTGGAGCCGATGTCGACCGCGAGCCCGTAGGCAAGATCGTGCAGGCCGGGCCAAACCCCGATGATTTGCTTGGCGGCGTGCACGGCCACCGTGACCTGCCAACCTCCGGCGCGCAAGATGGGCTGCAGCATTTGCAGCACGGACAAATCGCAGGTGAGATCCTTGAGGTCCCACTCCTGTTCAAGCGCCTCGAACAGCCGGCGCAGGTCGCCGGATGGATCGTGCATGTCGGGCTGCTTGACCTGCACATAGTGCAGGCGCACCACCGGATTGAGCTCGATCGCGCGCGCATCGGCTTCCTTGCGCACCACCTGACGATGCACCTGGCTGCTCTCCGGTACGTCGATGACCACGTCGGCGAGCACGCGCGCCGAGCATGACAGGCGCCGCCCTTCCGCCAAGGGTACGCGCCGCGAGAAGCGCATCTCCGGCTCGCTGAACGGCGACAAACTCGCCACCGACGAGGTCACCCCATGCTTGGCGAACTCGCCTTCCGCGACCAGCACCTGACAGCGTCCGCACAGGCCGCGGCCGCCGCACACGGAATCGATGTCCACTCCGAGGCTGCGCGCCGCCTGCAGCAGCGGCGTACCCACCGGGAAATTTCCGCGCTTGCCGGAGGGCGTGAATACGACGAGCGGGTCGCGGGTCGCCATGCGGTATGCCCTATCCTTGAGCCGGCCGTCGGCGGTGGCCGCCTTCGCGCCGCCCGCGCGGCGCTTCGGCGGCGGGGCCCGTGGCCGTGGCGGCCGGTGCCGCGCCCGTGCCGGAACTGGACGGCGTGTCGCGGAAGCGGCGAATCCAGCGCGCGCAATCGGGATCATGACCCAGCATGACGTCCGCACCCATGACGGCCTTGATGACTTCGACGTGCATGGGATTGGTGATGGCCGAGGTCATCCCGGCCCCCATGGCCATGGTCAGAAACGCGCTGTTGATGCCGTCCCGGTTCGGCAGCCCGAAGCTGATGTTGGAGGCGCCGCAGGATGTATTGACCTTGAGCTCGGTGCGCAGCCGGTGCAGCAGGCGCATGACTTGCACGCCGGCCTGATTGATCGCACCGATGGGCATCACCAGCGGGTCGACCACCACGTCGCTCGCCGGGATGCCGTGGTCCATGGCGCGCTCGACGATTTTCTTGGCGACCGCGAAGCGCACGTCCGGATCCTCCGAAATTCCCGTCTCATCGTTCGAAATGGCGATGACCGCGGCGCCATACTTCTTGATGAGCGGCAGCACGGATTCCAGGCGCTCGTCCTCGCCGGTCACCGAATTGACCAGGGCCTTGCCCTTGTAGACGGCAAGTCCGGCTTCGAGGGCGGCAACGATCGAGGAATCGATGGACAGCGGCACGTCCGTGATCGACTGCACCAGCTGTATCGCGCGCGCCAGAATCGCCGGCTCGTCCGCCAAGGGGATGCCGGCGTTGACGTCCAGCATGTGCGCGCCGGCTTCGACTTGGGCGCGCGCATCCGCCTCGACGCGGGTGAAGTCGCCCGCCGCCATCTCGGCGGCGAGAATCTTGCGGCCCGTCGGATTGATGCGCTCGCCGATGATGACGAAGGGCCGATTGAACCCAATGACGACTTCCTTGGTGGCGGAGCTGATAACGGTGTCGGTCATGATGCTGTCCTGTTTGAAGATTGTGAGGCGTCGCGCTTGGGATACCAGGGGGAGCGGCCTTGCAGCACGCCGGATTTGTCGACGATCTCGGCCACCGACTCTTCCTGGCGGTAGGCCATGATGTGCACGCCGCCCACGCCGCGCATCTCGCGCATCGCCTGGATGAGCTCGATGCAGATATTGCGCCCTTCGCGCGCCTGATCTTGCGCGCCGGCGAGGCGCGCGATGAGAGCGTCCGGGACATGCATGCCGGGGACGTTCTTGCGCATCCATTCCGCCGTTTTCGCGGAGCGCAGCGGCCCGACGCCGACCAGGATGTACACCTTGCCGAAGAGGCCGAGCGCCTCGACGTGGTCCATGAACACGCGCAGCAGCGGCAGGTCGTAGCAGTACTGCGTTTGAATGAATTGCGCGCCCGCGGCCACCTTCTTCGCCAGACGCTGCGGCCGCCATGCGTGCGGCAGGCCCGAGGGATTTTCGGCGGCGCCGAGAAACACCCGCGGCGCGAACGTGATCTTGCGCCCGCTCTGGAAATGGTGCTCGTCGCGCAGCGTGCGTGCGATGTCGAGCAGCGACACGCAGTCCAGATCGAACACCGGCTTCGCCTGCGGATGATCGCCGGCCTGCACGCCGTCGCCGGTCAGGCAGAGCATGTTGCAGACGCCCATGGCGGCGCCGCCGAGAATGTCGCCTTGAATCGCGATGCGATTCTTGTCGCGGCAGGAGATCTGCATGATGGGGGCATAGCCGACACGCGTCAGCAGCGCGCAGACGGCGACGCTCGACATGTGGCAGTTCGCGCCGCTGCCGTCAGTGGCGTTGATCGCGTCCACGTAGCCGTCGAAGACCCGCGCCCGCTTGAAAACGTCCTCCGGATCGGCGGAATCCGGCGGCGCGAGCTCGGTGGTGACCACAAAGCCGCCGGCGCGCAGCACGCGCTCGAAGCGTCCCGGAGAGGTATGGCCGGGCAGGATCGGCAGCGGATACCCCGGGACCGGTTCGTCGTCGAATCTCATCGCTGCCCCCGGGCGGCAGCGCCGCTGCCGCCGTCCGCGGGGTTCTGCGATTGTTCCGCTTTTTCGCGCGCCACCCGCAGCCAGGACGAACGGCCCTGGCAGCGTTGATCGACGGCGAACTGCACCTTGCTCATGGCGTCGACACCGCCTGCGATGCGTTCGCTGCCTCGATAGGCCTCGACCCAAACGCATTTCATCTCAGGCTTGACCTCGCAATTGCCGTCGGCACGCACGCCGCCGCAAGGACCGTTGCGCAGGGTCTTCGGGCAGTTCATCGGACACGACATGCCGGTGGAACTGAGCACGCATTGTCCGCACATGCGGCAATCGAAGAACAGTCCCTTGACGGCCTTTTCGATGCCGGCCACGGGGCGCTCGATGCGTTCGTAACCCACGGCGCGAAACAGCGGATGCAGCCGCACCAGCACCGCTTCGAAGCCGCGATAGAATGAGTTCAAGCCGCGCGCGTGGCGCACCGACCAAGCTCTGACGGAATACATCAGGCAGTCTCGGAAGCCGGCGCGGCTCCGGGATCGGAGGAGACGCGATTCGCGTCCACGCCCTTGGCGCGGATCAACCGCTCCAAATCCTCGTCCGTAAACTTCGCTTCGAGCCGTGCCGCCTCCGCGGATGCCTCGGCCTGCAGGTCATCGCCGCAGGGGCGCGGTGTGCTCCGCTGCCAGTCGGCGAGGTAGGCATCCGAACTTCCCCTGCCCGCGCGCATCGCGGCGCGGTCGACTGCTTCTTGAAAGCGCGGCGACAGCTGCACCTTGGCGGCCTCGCGGCCCCGCTTGACGACGACCTGCGCCGGTATATCGCGCCAGGAAATGACGGTCAGGGAGCCCAAGCGGCGGCCTCTTCGGTGCGGTGCTCGACGCGGCGCTCCACCGCGGCGGCCAGAGCGGTTCCTAGCGCTCCGTAACCCGTGTGTAGGTATTCGAATGAGAGGCCCATCCGCGCCGCAATGGCCGCCGCCTGCTCGAGCGACCCGGCTCCCGGCGCCTGCGCCAAATAAACCAGCTTGCGATAATTGCCGAAGTAGGCCGCGAACAGTTCCGGATGGCGGTCGAGCCCAAGTCCGCGAATCACCAAACGTTCGAAATGCCGCAGCAGGAAGTCCGTGAGATAGAACGTTCCCGGCTCCGCCTCGGCGAGCGCGGCGAACTTCGGACCGGTAGCGAAGAACTCGTAGCAGTGGGCGCCCGGAATGCGTTCGACGCCCTCCTCGCGCAGCACCTGGTCGAGCCCTGCGCCCGTGCCGCAGTCGGCGTAGGCGACGAAGATCGATCGATAGCGGCCGCGAGCCTCGTGAATCATGGCGCGCACTGCGGCCGGAATTTTCTCAGGGCGATTGTGCAGCTCGGCCGGTAGGCAGCGCACGTCCAGCTCGTCCCAACGGTTGGCACGGCGCAATGCCGTGATCTCGTGGGCCAGGGCGCCGCAGGCGATGATCAGCATGCCCCCGCCGCGCGACTCGACGTCGTGAGTCACTGCCCGCGGCGCTCAGTGGGCCGCTGCGCCGGCGCGCCGCTTGGCGATCAGCCCTTTGGCGGTCTCGACCGCGACCGCGGCATCGCGGCAGTACGCGTCCGCGCCCACGGCCTTGCCGAACTCTTCATTGAGAGGCGCGCCGCCGACGAGCACGATGTAGTCATTGCGCATGCCCCGCTCCTTCAGTGTATCGATGACGACCTTCATGTAGGGCATCGTCGTCGTCAACAGCGCCGACATCCCGAGAATGTCGGGCTTGTGCTTGTCGAGCGCGTCCAGGTACTTCTCCACCGGATTATTGATGCCGAGGTCGATGACCTCGAAACCGGCGCCCTCGAGCATCATCGAGACCAGGTTCTTGCCGATGTCGTGAATGTCGCCTTTGACGGTGCCGATGACGATCTTGCCGATCGGCTCCACGCCGGTTTCCGCCAACAAAGGCCGCAGGATTTCCATGCCGCCCTTCATCGAATTGGCGGCGAGCAGCACCTCGGGCACGAACAGAATCCCGTCGCGAAAATCGATTCCGACGATGCGCATGCCCTCCACCAGGGCGTCATTCAGCACGCGTTCGGCCGACCAGCCTCTCTTGAGGAAAATCCGCGTCGCTTCCTCGACCTCGGACTTGAGCCCGTTGTATAGGTCGTCGTGGACTTGTTCGGTGAGTTCTTCGTCATTGAGCGTGCTCAAGTCGAAATCACCATCAGTCGGCTCTGCCATCTACTCCTCCAAACCCTTTGGGGTCCCTATCGTATTCCATGTTAAGACGCAACTGCCCCGCGAACTTGTGATATCGCGACGGCGACATGTCCAGACGCGACATCATCAGGTTACCGGGGGGGCGCCGCCCTCCGCCGCGCGCCGCGCCACATACGCGTCCAACGCCTCGACGATCGCAGGATCGCGCGCCGGCGCGACATAACGCTGCAATTCGCTCTGCCAGATGCCCGTCGCGCGCTCGGTCGCCGTCTTGGCGCCGTCGTCGGCCCATTGGCCGGCATTGCGCCAATCGGAGACCAAGGGCGCGTAGAACGCGCTGCGGTAGCGCTCCATCGTATGGGCGCAGCCGAAAAAGTGGCCGCCGGCGCCGACTTCGGCCACCGCCTCGAGCGCGAGATCGGAGGGCGCGGCGCCCACCGGCTGGAACACCTCGGCGAACATCTGCAGCATCTCGATGTCGAGGATGAATTTCTCGTACGAGGTCGTCAGCCCGCTCTCCAGCCAGCCGGCCGCATGCAGCACGAAGTTGCAGCCGCCGAACAACGCGCCCCACAGACTCATCTGCGACTCGTAGGCGGACTGAGCATCGGGGATGTTCGAGGCGGTCGCGTTCGAGGAACGCCACGGCAGCCCCAGAAAGCGCGCCATCTGGCCGGCGCCGAAGGCGGCTTTGACGTACTCCGGAGTGCCGAATGCCGGCGATCCGGATTTCATGTCGACATTCGACGTGAAGCTCCCATAGACGATCGGCGCGCCGGGCCTGACGATCTGCGCCAGCGTCAGTCCCGCGAGCGCTTCGGCGTGCGCCAGGGTCAGCGCACCCGCAATCGTCACCGGCGCCATCGCTCCCGCCAGCGTGAACGGCGTAATGATGAGTACCTGACCCGCCGCCGCGAAATCGATGATGCCGTCGGCCATCGGGATGTCGAGCTGCAGCGGCGAATTCGTATTGATGATGGTGTACGTGTACGGGCGGGAGCGAAATTCTTCGTGCGAAATCCCGTGCGCGAGCCGGATGAGCTCGAAGTTGTCGGCGACTTGCTTGTGGCCGCGGGAGAATATGAAGGGAATCTTGTCGCACAGCATCAGCTGCGCGCGGGTCACCTCGAGATGACGGATGTGGACCGGAATGTCCTGCGGCTCGGTCGCTCCGCCGAGCACATGGATGACCTCGAAGTTTTGGCACAGCTTGATCAGATTGCAGAAGTCCTGGAATGTCCCGGCGCGGCGGCCGCCCGCGGTGTCCATGATGTTCGGCGGTCCCGAGGTCGGCGCGAAGGCGACGCACGACCCCGACAATGGAACGTGGCGCTCCGGATCCACGGCGTGCAGCGTGACATCGCGGGGTGCAGTCGCGAGCGAGGCGCCCACCAGCGCTCGATCGAGCCGTACTATCTGGGTCGTCTCATCGACCTGCGCGCCGGCATCGCGATACCGCACGCGCGCATCGGCCGACAGCACCTTCATGCCTTGCGTTTCGAGCATGACGAGCGCCGCCTCGTGAATGGCCGCCACTTGATCGTCGGAAAACACCTTCATCGGCTCGAACGGATTGCGCAAATGCCGGTAGGGCCGCGTGCGATCGAAGATCGCATGGCTGACATCCGCGCTCGAGGGCCGGCGCCGGTTGCGTCTGCCGACCGTCTCTTCAGGCTGTTTCATTGCAGGTGCTGCTCGTGAGTGTGGGCGGGATTATTATAGAGAAAAATGCCCGAGCACCCGCGCTTCTTGCGCGCAGTTTCGACATCCTGAAGTGATTTGCTTTCGTTGGCATGCCTTTATCCGATATGTCGGCAGACGCATATGCCTTTATTCTATTGCGCCCCGCAACTACTGCGCCGCGCCGCCGCGGCTCACCAGCGGACGGCCCGTCGCCGTCGATCGTGCCACCGCCTCCGCGAGGTAGTCGGCACCCGCCCCGACTTGCGCCAGCCTCTCGGTCACGTTGGTTTCCACATGTGGATCGGCCGCGCCGGCGCGGCGCGCCGCCGCCAGCGCGAGTTCGCGCGAGACGCGCTGCGCGTGCTCGAGCGCGGGTTCCGGGTCGGAATAGTCGCGGCTTCCCGCCGGATCGTGAACGCGGAAAACTTTGAACGTGGGCTGATTCACCAAGATCTCGACGGTCTGAGAGACGACTCCGGCGACGGCACCGACCGCATTGCAGACGGCGGCATGTGCCGGGATCGTCAGCGGCGCGCCGAGCCTCTGCGCCACCTCGGGGTAGTAGGCGCCGACCGGTGCGCCGATGGCGACCAGCGGTCGCGCAAGCCCGAACGTCGCCTGCAGTATTTTCGAGAAGCGCCGGCCGGCCACGGTCTCCTCGATGAGTCGATCTCCGAGCTCGCCCCAGCTGCGCCCGTGCACCGTGAGGCCGGGATCGTGAGCCAACGCGGCCGCGAGCAGCACGCGGCCGGTTTCGCGCACCACATGTTCGTACGTGCGCTCGCAGATCGCCTGCGCCGAGACCGCGGAACGCGCGGCACGCGCATTGCGCTCATCGGTGGCGAGGATGCGTGCGCCGCACTCCGCCGCCTCGACGCACCATCCGTCCTGCCGCCCGAGCACGTGCATGGCGTCGCTCGGGGTGAAGGCTGCGAGGGTCGCCAGCCCGGCGTCCGCAAGGCGGCGCAGCGCCTCCAAGCCTGAGCCGCTGCGCACGACAGCGGACACCGGGCGCGGCTCCGGTTCAAGCGCCTCCCACACGCGCCGCTCAACCGCCGACAAATGTTCGGGGGGCTCGCGGCCGGGATTGCGGAACGTGAATTGCGTGGGATGGTCCGGCAGGCGCTCGAGCTCTGCGGTGCTGCGCAATTGCGCCAGTGCGGCCGGGAAGCTTTGTGCCAGTAAACTGAGCGGCATGGCTTTGCGGGGACCGACGCGCAGCCGATGTTGCCGGTCGAAATGGACTTCGCTATCGCCGCCGAGACCGCTGGTGCGCACATCGACGGCCTCGACCATGGTGCGCCAGGCCCCCACCAGCGCGCCCTCGCCGCTGATGACCGGCCGACCGCCCGTGACCACCGCAATGTCGGTGGTGGTGCCCCCCATGTCGGCCACGATGAAGTCGGAAAGCCCGGTGAGGAACCCCGCGCCGACGACACTCGCCGCGGGGCCGGACAAAATGGTCTCGACCGGATACTCGAGCGCGATCTCCGCCTTCATCAGCGAGCCGTCGCCTTTGACGATCATCAGCGGTGCGTCGATCGACTCGACCTCGAGCACCCCCGACAAGGCTTCGATCAGATGGCGGATCTGAGGTGTGAGGCGTGCGTTCAATGCGGCCGTGAGCGCACGCCGCGGCGCGTCGAGTTTCGAACTTAATTCGTGCGCGCAGGTCACGGGCTTTTTCGTCAATCCGCGAATCAGCTTGCGCGCCCGCAATTCATGAGCAGGATTGCGCACAGAAAAATTGGCCGCGACCGCGAACGCCTCGACGCGCGCCTCATACAAGCCGACTGCGTTCGCCACGGCGGCCTCATCGAGCGGTGCCGACTCTTCACCGGTCGCGCCGTGGCCGCCCTGGATGCGTACCACCAGGCCGCCGCTGCCGGGACGCTGCAGGCCCGAACGCTCGGCCATCGCGTCATCGAATCCGATCAACAGCGTGCAGACCGGGCTGAAGCGATTCTCAACGACGGCGTTCGTCGCCAGCGTCGTCGACACGGACACGAGACTGACATCTTCGCGCCGCGCGCCCGCGGACAGCTCGCCGAGCACAGCGCGTATCGCATTGCTGATGCCGATTGCCAGGTTCCAGGGGGTCGTCAGCGCCTTGGCGCTGGCGATGACCTCGCGGCCGCCGGCGAGCAGCACCGCGTCGGTAAACGTGCCGCCGGTGTCGAGACCGAGCCACAGATCGTGCGGCGAATTACTCGCACTCATCGGACATCCTTTGATTAGGCGATACCCGCAAAATCCCCAGCGCCGCGGTCGCGCCGCGTAACATACCGGATTCCTGCGCGCGCCGCCGCCGCCCCTTTCTTTGTCGCGGCCGGAGGTTTAGGCTCGATGCTCCGGCATACGCATGGGAGTGGCATATGCAGAAGGCTGTGCGCAAGTATCTCAAGGCCCTGGAGTCGAACGACGTCGACAAGGCGGCCGCCCTGTTCACCGCCGACGGCTGGGTTCAGTCGCCGTTCTTGGGCCGGCTTCCGGTGCGTGCCTATATGACCAAGGTGGCCAGTGCCTCGAGCGCCACGGAGCTCACCGTGCACGATGTTCTGGTGAGCGCCGAGGGGCACATGCGGGCGGTCGCCTATTATCTGTACGACTGGCGGCTGAAGGACGGCTCGAAAGTCGCGTTCGAATGCGCGGATGTGTTTAATTTCGATCCGGAAAGCGGCCACATCGCCTCGGTGGTGCTCGTGTATGACACGCATCTCGTCCGCGACGTCGTGGAGAACAAGTACCCCTGATGCCGGGGCCCGGGCTCAGGGACTCGCGGCTCGCGTGCCGCGGCGGCCCGTGGAGCGCGTGGGCCTGGCGCCGGGTGCGGCACCGGCTTCGCGGGAGAACTCACCGCGCAACTGCGCCGTCGCACCCGTCGAAATGGCGCCGAGCCTGGACTGTATCGTGGCAAGGTCCGGCTTCGGCCCGCGCACATGCGCGTCGAGCGCCTCGCGCATGACGCGCAGATGCGCCGGGGTCGTGCCGCAACAGCCGCCGATGATCCGTGCGCCCGCGTCCAGCGCCAGGCAGGCGTATTGCGCCATCAACTCCGGGGTGCCGTTGAACTGAATCTTGCCGTCCACGAACTGCGGAATGCCGCAGTTCGCTTTGGCGACGAGAATCGCCGCGGAATCCGAGGCCGCGGCGAGATTGACGACGCAGGCGACCAGTTCGGAGGGTCCGGTGCCGCAATTACTGCCGCAGGCCGCGAGCCCGTGCTTGCGGTGCAGTCCGGCGAGTTCGTTGGGCGTGATGCCCATCATGGTTCGCCCGTTGGTGTCGAAGCTCAGCGTGGCCACGATGGGCAGACCGGTGACGCGGGCGCCGGCGACGGCCGCTTCGGTTTCCTCGATGGAGGACATCGTTTCGATCCACAACAGGTCCGCACCGCCGCGCGCCAGCGCGGCCGCCTGCTCGGCGAAGGCCTCGCGGGCCGCATCCAGGCTCAAGGGCCCCAAGGGTTCGAGGATCTCCCCGGTCGGCCCCATGCTGCCGCCGACCAGAACGGCGCGGTCCGGGCGATCCGCTTCGGTGCGGGCGATGCGCGCCGCCGTCTCGTTCAACTCCCCAACGCGGCCCTCGGCCTTGTGGAGCTTCAAGCGGTGGCGCGTGCCGCCGAAGCTGTTGGTCAGAATGATGTCCGCTCCGGCCTCCACGAAGGCGCGGTGCAATTGGGCAATGCGTTCCGGATGATCGGAATTCCACAATTCGGGCGCATCGCCCGATTGCAGGCCGCGGTCGAACAGGTTGCTGCCCGTCGCGCCGTCCGCCAGCAGCCAGGGCCGCTCGGCCAATAAAGATGTCAGTCGATCAGTCATGTTGAAACTGTAGCACGGGGGCCATGCCCGGTCGTACCTCGACGAGCGCGCCGGCACGCGCGTCGATCGGTGTGTCGCGGCGCGCGTCGGCGTGCGTGCCAGCGCTAGATCTATTCGATATAAGAATGTTAACTCATTGAAATAACGGATATATACACGTATTACTCAGCGGCAGGAACGAGCACGTCTCCACACCGCGGTGACATGAAGTGAAAACTCGCCCCGCGTTGAACCCGCCGCGCACCGGCGGGCACTTACCGGCGTACATCGCCGCCTCCCAACCCATCACATCGCATCGCAGGAGCACTCACATGCACGACGCACAGGTATTTCGCTTCATATTGATCCGGCTGGTTCTGGCCGCCGGCATCGGGCTCTGGCCGGCACTCGCCCCCGCCGCGGACTCCGACGACGCGTTCATTCCGCGTGTCGTCAACTCCTCCACCATCCCCTCGAACGGCGATATCAATCCGTACGGTGTGGCCTTCGTTCCCGAGCACTTTCCGCCGGGCGGTGCGATCGCCGCCGGCGACGTGCTCGTCAGCAACTTCAACAACAGCGCCAATCTACAGGGCACCGGCACGACCATTGTGCAGCTGGCGTCGCACGGGCCTCTCGCCCCGCCCGGAACCGCGGTGGCATTCTTTACCAGCAGCCTGACGGGCTTGAGCACCGCGCTCGGCGTCTTGCGAGGCGGCTTCGTCCTCGTCGGCAATGTACCGACCACCGACGGCAGCATCGCCACCATTGGCCAGGGCGCCCTGCAGGTGATCGATGCCAATGGCCAACTCGTGGCCACCTGGACCGATCCGAAATTCCTGGATGGTCCGTGGGATCTCGCGCTGGACGATCATGGCGATCATGCCCATATCTTCGTGTCGAATGTGCTCGATGGCTCCGTCTCCCGGCTCGACGTCGCGGTCGGAGCAAAAGGGCTGACGCTGCTGAAGAAAACCCTCATCGCCACCGGCTACACCGTTACCCCGAATCAGGCGGCGCTCATTTTGGGTCCGACCGGCCTGGCATTCGACGGCGGCACGGATGTGCTGTACGTGGCGGCAACCGCCGACAACGCGATTTATGCAATCCCACATGCCGCGAGCCGCACGATCGCCGTCACGCGCGGCACCGTCGCATTCGCGGACTCGCACCTGCGCGGACCCTTGGCGCTGAGGTTTGCGCCGAATGGAAATCTTCTGGCGGCAAACGGTGACGCCGTCAATGCGGACGTACTGCACCCCAGCGAGATCGTCGAATTCACGACTTGGGGACAGTTCGTGCGCGAGTACAACGTCGATGCGAGCCAGGGCGGCGCCTTCGGACTCGACACCCTTCCCGGCGGGAAGTTCAACTATGCGGTCATCGATGATGTGACCAATAACCTCACGATTTCACGGCTGCAGGAGCGATAGCCCGCTCGTTCGCAGGTGTCGGCCGGCGATGCCGCCGGCACCTGCGAATTTTCCTGCCGCCGGCGCTGCATGGTATATTTACCGCTCTTTTTATCGAGAGCACACGCCATGACGTCCCCTTCCGCGACCCAGAAAGCGCTCAAAACACTCTTTCTGCAGGCCCCTTCGTTCGATGGCTTCGACGGGGGCGCCGGATCGCGCTATCAGGCCAAGCGCGAGATCAAGTCGTTCTGGTTCCCGACCTGGCTGGCGCAATCGGCGGCGCTGGTGCCGGATTCGCGTTTGCTGGATGCGCCGGCCGACGAACTCACCGTCGACGCGGCCCGCGCCATCGCGCGCGGCTACGACCTCGTGATCATGCACACCAGCACGCCGTCGTTTCCGACGGACGCGAAATTCGCCGAACTTCTGAAGCAGGATAACCCCGCGGTCTTGATCGGCTTGGTGGGCGCCAAGACCATGGTTGATCCGGAGGGCTCGTTGAAGGCGACCACTGCCGTGGATTTCGTCTGCCGCGAGGAATTCGACTACACCTGCAAGGAAGTCGCCGAGGGCCTGGCCTTGCCGGACATCAAAGGGCTCTCGTACCGCGGCGAGGACGGCCGCATCGTGCACAACCTGCCGCGCGCCATCATCGAGAACATGGATGACTTGCCGTTCGTCGCGCCGGTGTACCGGCGCGACCTCAAGATCGAGAATTACTTCATCGGGTATTTGAAGCATCCCTATGTGAGCTTCTACACCGGCCGCGGCTGCCGCTCGAAGTGCACTTTCTGTCTGTGGCCCCAAACCGTCGGCGGCCACCGCTACCGGGTGCGCTCGGCCGAGAACGTGCTCGCCGAGGTGCGCTGGATCAAGGAGAACATGCCCGAAGTGAAGGAGATCATGTTCGACGACGATACGTTCACGGACTCTTCGAGCCTGCCGCGGGTGGAGGCCATCGCGCGCGGCATGGGCGAACTCGGCGTCACGTGGAGCTGCAACGCCAAGGCGAACGTGCCTTTCAAAACCCTGAAGGTGATGAAGGACAACGGTCTGCGCCTGCTGCTGGTCGGCTACGAATCGGGGGACGATCAGATCCTGCTCAACATCAAGAAGGGACTGCGCACCGACATCGCCCGGCGCTTTACCGAGGATTGCCGCAAACTTGGCATCCTCATTCACGGCACCTTCATTCTCGGCCTGCCGGGCGAGACGAAGGAGACCATCGAGAGCACCATCAAGTTCGCCAAGGAAATCAATCCGCACACCATTCAGGTGTCGCTGGCGGCGCCTTACCCCGGAACGACGTTGTACCGCCAGGCGGTCGACAACGGCTGGCTGCAGGAGAACGATGCGGTCAATCTGGTCAACGACAAGGGCGTGCAGCTGGCCGCGATCAGTTACCCGCATCTGTCGAAGGAAGAAATCTTCCACAGCATGGAGGTGTTCTACAAGCGCTTCTATTTCAGGCCCGGCAAAATCTGGGAGATCGTCAAGGAGATGCTGACGAGCTGGGACATGATGACGCGGCGTTTGCGCGAAGGCGTGGA
This sequence comes from Steroidobacteraceae bacterium, assembly GCA_035314705.1. Classification (GTDB taxonomy): domain Bacteria; phylum Pseudomonadota; class Gammaproteobacteria; order Steroidobacterales; family Steroidobacteraceae; genus Bog-1198. The sequence goes on from DATFZF010000051.1 coordinate 23,469, forward strand.
GTTCTTCCGCTTCTTGCGCGCGCATGAGGCCTAAGGAGCGCCGTTGACGTCCCTGCCGGCCCTTGCGCCGCTCTTGAGGATGGTCGGGTTCGCCGCCTTGAGTCTTGCCGCCGTGTACTCCGTGCTGACCGTGGCGGCCGTTCTCGCCTGGCGCCTGCAGCGCCGGCGTGTGCGCTCGCGCCCGATGCCGGCCGTAACCATGCTCAAGCCGCTGTGCGGGGCCGAACCCGGTTTGTACGAACATCTGCGCTCGTTCTGCCGTCAGGATTACCCGGAGTTTCAGATCGTGTTCGGCGTGCTCGACCCCGCCGATCCCGCGTGCGCGGTGGTGCGGCGGCTGGCGGCGGAATTCCCGCACCTGGCCGTCGAGCTCGTGGTCGATTCGCGGGTTCACGGCAGCAACCGCAAGATCAGCAACTTGATCAACATGCTTGCCTATGCGCGCCACGACATCTTGGTCATGGCGGACAGCGACGCCTTCGTCGCAGCGGACTACCTGGCGACCGTGACCGCGCCCCTGCTGGATCGTAGCGTCGGGCTGGTCACCTGCATCTACCGCGGCGCGCCGACGCGGAGTGTGTGGTCGCGTCTCGGCGCCATGTACATCAACGAATGGTACATCCCGTCGGTATTGCTGGCGTGGCTGTTCGGTCACCGGGGCTATGTCTCCGGCCAGACCGTGTGCCTGCGGCGGGATACTCTGGAGGCGATGGGCGGGCTGCCCTCGTTGGTGAACCATCTTGCCGACGACTATCGATTGGGCGAACTCGTGCGCGGTTTGGGATTGCGCATCGTCTTGTCCACCTACGTGCCGGATGGCGAGCATCATGAGCCGGACTTTGATGCGCTGACCCGCCACGAGCTGCGGTGGATGCGCACGCTGCGTGTGCTGCGGCCGCGCAGTTTCCGGCTGCTTTTTTTCAGTTTTAGTCTCCCGCTCGCAGTGCTCGGCATGCTTGCGGTGGCCGCGGAATCGGCCCCGTCGACCGCGGCCTGGGCGCTTTTTACCGCCACCGCGGCGGCGCGGCTGGTGCTGCACTTCGCGCATCGGCTGCCCGATCGGGCGCTGCTGCCGGATCTATGGCTCGTGCCGGTGCGCGACTTCTTGATCTGCCAGGTATGGTGCCGAAGTTTCTTCACCTCGCGCGTCACTTGGCGGGGCAGCGAGTTTGACGTCGACCCGGACGGCGTCATGCGCCCGCTGTCCTGAAGAACGCGGCATACATCGGCGGTCTGCTGGGGCTGGCATTGCTGGTCGCCCTGGTCGTGGGCGCGGATTTTTCCGCGATGCTGCACACCTTGGATTCGGGCGGCTGGCAGCTGCTGTGGGTGGTCCCGTATCGCGCGCTGTTCTTTTTGCTGTACGCCGTCGGCTGGATCGCACTGCTTCGTCCCTACGATCCCGAGCATCGCGCCGGACTCGCCTATGTATTCTGGGTCACGACGGTTCGCGACGCGGTCGATCGTTTGCTTCCCGTGGCCAGCGTCGGCGGCAGCGTGATCGGTGTACGCCTGTTGCGCTGGCGCGGTCTCGCCGCGGCGCCGGTCGGCGCCAGCGTCATCGTCGAGATCGTGTTGACGCTGATCGTGGTGTACGTCTTTACCGCGTTGGGCCTGACGCTGCTCGCGGAACTCAACGCGACGGGCCAGGAATATCGGCGGCTGCTGATCGCGTTCTTGCTGAGCCTGCCGGTGCCGGCGGCGACGGTGCTGTTGCTGCGTCATGGATCGGCCTTCGGGCGCCTGCAAAGATTCTTGAGCCCACTGGTGGGCGAAGGCACGATGTCCGAACAGGCGGCATCGCTCGATCTGGAGCTGCACGCCACTCTGCGCCGCGGCTGGAGATTGTTCACGGCCGGCATCCTGCAGTTTGCGGCGCTTGCTTCGGGATGCTTCGAGATCTGGTTCGCGCTGCGCCTGTTCGGCCACCCCGTCGGTTGGGGAACCGCACTGGTGCTCGAAAGCATGACTCAGGCGGTGCGGCACCTGGCGTTCATCGTCCCTGCCGGTCTCGGAGTTCAAGAAGCCGGGCTGGTCTTGTTTGGCCACGCGCTCGGCGTCGGCAGCGAATTGGCCTTGGCCGTCTCGATGGTCAAGCGACTGCGCGAAGTGTTGTGCGGTCTGCCGGCGCTGATCTCCTGGCAATGGCTGGAGGGTCGCAGGCTCCACGGGTCGATGCGCAATGCATCCCAGTAAGTCCATCACCGGTAGTTCCATCATTCACCTGCCGGCGAGCGTGCAGCGCAGGCTCGACGCCTCCGCCGCGGTTCTCCTGAATCCTCGCGACGGCCGCAGCATCGACTTCACCCAGCCGCTGGGAGAAGAGGCCTTGCTCGCGCCGGACTCCGTGTCCTGGCGCATATTCAAGAACCCCATCGCCCTGTTGATAGGTGGAGTGGCCGCCGTCATTCTTGAATTGGCGGAGCCCGCCGTGCGCACGGGCGTCTGGGAACACTCCTCATTTCGCAAGGATCCCATGGATCGCCTGCAGCGCACCGGGCTCGCCGCCATGGTGACCGTGTATGGCGCGCGCAGCATTGCGGAGCCCATGATCGCGGGGATCGTCCGCATGCATGCCAGGGTCAGCGGAGAAACGCCGGCCGGTGTTCCTTATTCGGCGTGCGATACCGGCCTGCTGACCTGGGTGCACGCGACCGCGACATTCGGTTTCGCGGAAGCCTACAGCCGCTATGTTCAAACGCTCGGCGCGGCGGAGTTCGATGCCCTGTATCGCGAGGGGGAGCCGGTCTCGCGGCTGTATGGCGCGCTCGGCACGCCGAGGTCGGATGCGGAGCGGCGGGTCTTGTTCGATTCCATGCACGGCCGGCTGGAATCATCCCCCGTGATATTCCAGTTCCTGAAGATCATGGGAGAAACCCCGGTCTTTCCGCGGCCGCTTCATTGGATGCAACGCATGCTGGTACGCGCGGCGGTGGAGATGATCCCGGACCGGATACGCGAATGCCTCGGCCTGAGCGAATTCTATGGACTGCGCGCGCGCGAACGCTGGGCGGTCAAAATGGCAGGGTCGGTGTCGGATAGGATCGTATTGGCGCAAGCTCCCGCCGCGCAAGCCTGCCGAAGACTCGGGCTTCCGGCTGCCTATCTGTACTCGTAAGCAGGCGCTGTACTCGTAAGCAGGCGTCTCGGCCCCGCTATTGCTTGAGTTCGACGAGAATGGCCTCGACATCGTCGAGGGCTTCGTCCGTATGCGTGACCGGCGGCCGCAATAGAGCTTCGCCGGTCTTCAATTCCACGACCTTGGTGCTGCCGTCCGGCAGGGTATATTTCACCCGCCCGCCCTTGAGCACGTACACGACCGAGGCCGGGTGTGAATGGATGGGTGTCTTGTCCCCTTTCCGGGGCGCGTAACGCAGCACCCGCACTTTTTGATCCTCGGCGAGCACCGTCAAATGCTTCAGGCCGTATTGCATGGCGTCCTGCCCGAAAACGACGGGGCAGGCGCAAAGGAGCAACGACACTGTGAGCGCGGCGGCCTTGTTCATTGTTGGTTCCCCTCACTCATCATGCGACGCGCTTCGATGCTACGCGCTTCGGCGGCGGGGGTCACCTCGCTGAGCCTCAGCGCTGCGCGCTGCGCCAATTCGGCGCCGAATAGAACGGCGCATCCTCCGGCGGCAACAGGCCGCGGCCCAGGATATGGTCCGCGGCCTTCTCCGCGAGCATGATGGTCGGGGCGTTGAGGTTGCCGGTGGTCACCGACGGCATGATGGACGAATCCACCACACGCAGCCCTTCGAGCCCGCGAACGCGGGTTTCCGGGTCGACCACCGCCGACGGGTCCTCGGCGCTGCCCATCTTGCAGGAGCACGACGGGTGATACGCGCTCTCGACCTTGGCGCGGATGAAGGCGTCGATCTGCTCGTCGGTCTGCACCTCATCGCCGGGCTGAAGCTCCCGGCCGCGATATCGATCGAACGCGCCTTGAGCAAAAATCTCGCGCGTCAGACGCACGCAGGCGCGCATTTCGGTCCAGTCGTCCGCCGCGCTCAAATAGTTGAACAGGATGCGCGGCTTGTCGAGCGGGTCGGCCGATCGCAGGCGCACCCAGCCGCGGCTCTTGGAGCGCATCGGCCCCACGTGAGCTTGAAAGCCGTGTTCCTGCGCCAGGGTCGAGCCGTCGTAAGCCACCGCCATGGGCAGAAAGTGATACTGGATGTCGGGATACGGCACCCCGGGCCGGCTGCGGATGAAGCCGCAGGTCTCGAAATGATTGGTGGCGCCCAAGCCGTCCTTGCGCAGCAGCCAGCGCGCGCCGATCAGAGCGCGGCTCCAGAGATTGATGGACGAGTACAAGGTGATCGGCTCCTTGCAGGCGACCTGGAAATAAAATTCCAAATGATCCTGCAAGTTCTCGCCGACACCAGGCAACTCATGCACCACGGCAATGCCGTGCTCGCGCAATTCCGCCGCGGGACCCACACCTGAGAGCTTCAGCAATTGCGGTGAATTGATGGGGCCTCCCGACAAGATCAATTCCCGCGTCACCCGCACGAGATGAGTGCCGCCGCCTCGAACGTATTCCAATGCCGCGGCGCGGCGGCCGTCGAAGACGATGCGCGTCGCCAATGCATGCGTCAGCACCTTGAGATTCGCCCGCCGCATGGCGGGCTTGAGGTAGGCATTGGCGGCGCTGCAGCGGCGGCCGCCCGCCACCGTCATGTCCATGCGGCCGAAGCCTTCCTGCTGAAACCCGTTCACATCGGCGGTGTGCGGATAGCCCGCCTCGCCGGCGGCGGCGAGCCAGGCGGCATGCAAGGGGTTCTGGATGGTGCCGTAGCGAGTCTGCAGCTTGCCGCGGTCGCCGCGATACTCGTTGCCGCCCTCCTGGCGCGTCTCCGCGCGCCGAAAATACGGTAACACGTCGCGATACTCCCAACCCGCCGCGCCCTGCGCGCTCCAGCCGTCGAAGTCCTGGGCATTGCCGCGGATATACACCAACCCGTTGATGGACGAAGACCCGCCCAACACCTTCCCGCGCGGCGTGTGCATGCGCCGCCCGTTCAAATGCGGCTCCGGTTCCGTGTGGTAGAACCAGTTGTACTTCTCCATGTTCATCGGGATGGACAGCGCGGAGGGCATTTGAATGAAAATCGAGCGGTCGGATCCGCCGTACTCCAGCAACAGCACCCGGCTGCGCCCGTCCGCGCTCAATCGATCGGCAAGCACGCAGCCGGCGGACCCTGCCCCCACGATCACATAATCGAAGTTCTCGTCTGCCAAGGCTTTGCTCCAAAAGGCCAGTCTTACAGGCTCATCAGTACGGCGCGTCGACGTCGCCCATCGCGACGTAGACACTCTTGAGTTGGGTGTAGTGCTCGAGGGCGGCACGGCCGTTCTCACGGCCGAGGCCCGAGAGCTTCACGCCGCCAAAGGGCAGCTCGATCGGCGTGACATTGTATTGATTGATCCAGCAAGTGCCGGCTTGCAATCGGGCGATCACCCGGTGGGCGCGGGTCAGGTCGTTGGTGAACACGCCGGCCGCCAATCCGAACTCGGTGGCGTTGGCGCGCTCGATGACCTCCTGCTCGTCCTCGAATTCCAGGACCGACATGACGGGACCGAATATCTCCTCGCGCACGATGGCCATGTCGTCGCGGCAATCATCGAATACGGTCGGCGCAACGAAGTAGCCGTTCGCCAGTTCTCCCGTCGTCACTCGCGCACCGCCCGTCAAAACGCGCGCTCCCTCGGCGCGGCCGCGATCTATATAGGAAAGTACCTTGTGCATGTGCTGCTCGGACACCAGGGCACCGACCTGGGTCGCAGGGTCCATCGGATCGCCGATGCGCATCGCAGTCACGCGCTTGACCAGCCGCTCCAGAAACGCTGCCTTGATCGAGCGGTGCACGAAAACCCGCGTGCCGTTGGAACACACCTGTCCGGAGGAGTAGAAATTCGCCAGCAGAGCGCCGGACACCGCGTTGTCGAGCTTGGCGTCGCCGAAGATGATCAGCGGCGATTTGCCGCCCAGCTCGAGCGTGACGGCCTTGAGGGTGTCAGCGGCATCGCGCATCACGGCCTTGCCGGTGCCAACCTCGCCGGTGAGCGACACCTTGCGAATGTCCGGATGACGGGTCAGCAGGCGCCCGGTCTCGGCAAAACCTTGAACCACTTGAAATACGCCGGGGGGCACTCCCGCCTCCAGCAGAATCGCCTCGAGCTTCACGGCGGTGAACGGCGTCAGCTCCGCGGGTTTGAATATCATGGCGTTGCCGCACGCGAGCGCCGGCGCGGCCTTCCAACAGGCGATTTGCAGCGGATAGTTCCAGGCGCCAATGCCGGCCACCACCCCCAAGGGTTCGCGCCGCGTGTAGCCGAAGGCCTGGGGCCCGAGATCGATGTGCTCGCCGCTGAGACTTTGCACCAGACCGGCAAAGTACTCGAAGCAATCGGCGCCGGAGGCGACATCCACCACCCGCGTCTCCTGAATGGGCTTGCCGGTGTCGCGCGTCTCGAGCTCGGCGAGCTCCTGATTGCGCGATCGCAGGATTTCGGCGGCGCGGCGCAGTACGCGCGCTCGTTCAGTGCCCGTCATGGCGCCCCATCCGGGCTGTGCCTTGCGAGCCGCGCTGACCGCCGCGTCGATTTCGCAGGGCCCGGCCGCCGTGACGTAGCCGAGCACGGCGCCGGTCGCGGGATTGATGGACGCAAACCGCTCGCCGGCAGCGGGACCGCCACCGCGAACTCGCACCGGCCCCAAGCGCGCTGCGGCATCGGTCACAGCCGCGGCATCAGTCACAGCCGCGGCCGCGGCCGCGGTCGCGGCGCGCGTCGCCGCGTGGGCGAGGCGGCCGTCAACGAACGCGGTCAGCAAGGCGCGCGCGCTTTCACTGTCCGCTTCGCGCCAGCCGGAGAGCGCCGCCCGCAGCCACACCCCATCGATCATGGCCGCGATCATGGCCGCAAGACGCTGCGCCTCGTCCGGCGGCACGAGCCTCTTCAGTGAATGGCGCAGATTCGACAGAGTGCGTTGCTGATACACCGACTGCACCCGCTTCAAGGGCGCGACTTGCAAGACTTGGCCCCAGAAAGCGAGCCACGCGGTGCCGGTGCGCCGCTCGAATTCCTCGGGCGCCAAATTCGCGTCGATGACCGCTTGAATGCGCGCACGCGGCGTACTCACCTGGCGCAGGCGCGCGCGCACCTGATCACCCACCCGCCGCGCCAAGGAACGGAACGCCGCATCGAGCAGTCCATCCTTATCGCCGAAGTAGTGCGCGACCAAGCCCGGCGACACCCCGGCACGGACCGCGATTTGCGCAAGCGTCGTACCCACGTAGCCAAGTTCCGCTAGGCTATCGATGGTGACTTCCACCAATTGGCGGCGTCGCGTGTCTTCGATCGACGATGGAGAATCCTCGGCCGAGGTCATTGATTGATTATTCAATTTGTGATGTTTCCCCGATTTTGACGGCAAGTAGACGCCCGCGTGCAACTGCGTCTAAGATACGCAACGATGGAGTTTTTATTCATAATTTCAATAACTAGGGATGCATAAGTGAAGGCTGACAAGAAAGCACTGAATGGCCGTTCAAGATCCCAGTCGCCGCTTCAATCATGCCGCTCCGAATGGCGCTGGGTCAAGCTCTCGAGCGCATCGATTCACGGGGGGTACGCGAATGCGTAATGAGGCCGACATCGCTCGGACCGACAACGGTATGGAGCACTTCGGATACCGGGAGTCGCTCGATCGAGGAATAGGAAAGTTCGGCAGCTTTGCCGCCGGCGTCAGCTATATCTCGATCCTTACCGGCACTTTTCAGCTGTTCTACTTCGGTTTCGGTACTGCCGGACCGGCTTATCTGTGGTCCTGGCCAATGGTATTGATCGGCCAGCTCACGGTCGCACTGTGCTTCATGGAACTGGCCGCCAAATACCCGGTTGCGGGATCGGTCTACAATTGGTCCAAACAGCTTGGCAGCCGCATCGTGAGCTGGTCTGCGGGTTGGCTGATGCTCACCGCCTCGATCGTTACGCTGTCTGCAGTGGTGCTTGCGCTGCAACTCAACCTGCCACGCTTGTGGAGCGGTTTTCAGATCGTTGGCGACGGCTCAGGTGCCTACGATTTCGCCACCAACGCGGTGATCCTCGGTACGGCCTTGATCCTCTTCACCACAGTCGTCAATGCGCTCGGAGTACGGTTGATGGCAATGATCAACAGCGCGGGCGTCTTTATCGAGCTGATCGCCGCTTGCTCGATTGCAATCATTCTGGCGTGTCACGCGACGCGCGGGCCCGGAGTGTTTTTCTCGGCAAACGGATACGGCGCCAATGGCGGCTTTCTGGGCGCGTTTCTCATAGCGTCGCTGGCCTCTGGATATGTCATGTACGGTTTCGACACCGCGAGTTCGCTGGGCGAGGAGACGGTCGAGCCCCGTCGCACGGCTCCCCGGGCGATCCTGCGAGCCATCCTTGCCTCCTTCGTCCTCGGCGGCTCGATCCTGGTGTTCGCAATATTGTCGGCGCCCAACCTCAGCGACCCGCAGATCGCCAGCGGCAGCGGCGGCCTGCAATACATCGTCGAACAAGTGATGTGGGGTCCGTTGGGCAAGATATTCCTGATCTGCATCGTGATTGCGGTGACCGTGTGTTCGCTGGCCGTGCACACCGCCGCCATCCGCATGACCTTCGCAATGGCGCGCGACAATGCGCTTCCGTTCGGGGAAAGACTCGCCCGGGTGAATCCCAAGACTCAGACGCCAATCACCCCCGCCATCGTCATCGGCGTGATCGCCGCGCTGATCCTGGTGGTCAACATCGGGCAGCCCAAGATCTTCACCGTGCTGACGTCGATCGCAGTCATCATGATTTACCTCGCGTACTTGATGGTGACGGGGCCTCTGCTGCTGAAGCGTCTGCGCGGGCACTGGCCCCCCGCCGATCTCGCCGCCGGCGGCTACTTCACCATGGGCAGGTGGGGATTGTGGGTCAATGTCGTTGCAGTACTCTGGGGCGCAGGTATGGCACTGAATCTGGCCTGGCCGCGCGAAGCCATTTACGGCACGCCTTGGTACAACACGTGGGGTGCGTTCGCGTACACGGGAGTGATTCTAGGAGCCGGTCTGTTGTGGTACGGTCTCAAGGGTCGCCGTTACATCGGCACGCTGGCCTCTCACACAGCGGCATGACGCTATCGAGCTATGCGCTCTTGGCTGTGTTGGCGCTGCCGGTGCCAGCCGAAGCGGCCTCTGTCCTGCCGAGCACTGCGGAAACCCGCGAGGCTGCGGCTGCGCCGATCAGCGACGCGTCGCCGCCGGCCGGCGGCCGGAGCGATCCGCCGAGCTGCCAAACCGTGCGTTTCTCCGACGTCGGCTGGACCGATGTAACCTCCACCACCGCACTGATCGCCCAGTTGCTGCGCTCCATCGGCTACTCGCCGACGGTCACTGTGTTGTCGGTTCCCGTGACCTTCGCCTCTCTTCAGAACAACGACCTCGACGTCTTCCTCGGCAATTGGATGCCCGCCCAGGCGGGCGATCGGGGCCATTACGTCGAAGACGGAACCGTCGTCGTGATCGGCGCCAATCTAACCGGCGCCAAGTACACGCTGGCGGTGCCGGCATACGCCTATGCCGCGGGCTTGAAGGACTTCAAGGACATTCAGCGCTTCGGACCCGAGCTCAACGACTCGATCTATGGAATCGAACCCGGCAACGACGGCAACCGGCATGTGTTGGACATGCTCAAGCAGAATCAATTCGGCCTGGGCGGCTTCAAATTGATCGAGTCCAGCGAACAAGGCATGTTGGCGCAGGTGGAGCGCTCCTACCACGACAAGAAACCCGTGGTGTTCCTGGCCTGGGAACCGCATCCCATGAACATGCGTTTCGAGTTGAAATACCTCACCGGCGGCGATGAATTTTTCGGGCCCAACTACGGCGGTGCGACGATTTATACCGTGACCCGCAAGGGCTACAGCGCCGAATGTCCCAATATGGGCCGCCTGCTCGCCAATTTGAAGTTCACCCTGCGCGGCGAGAGCGAAATGATGGCGGCGATCCTGGACCGGCATGAGCCGCCCGACATCGCGGCGACGGAGTGGCTGAAAGCCAATCCCACGGCCGTCAAGACCTGGCTGGCGGGAGTGCTGACCTTCGATGGCCGGCCGGCACTCGGTGCCCTGGCGCACGCGGTGCCGGCGCCGCATCCCGGCGGATTCGAGCAATGGATCGTCAGCCACAAGATTCCGGTGGGCGATGCGATGGCGGTGGCGATCGACTATGTCAAGGCACATGGCACCTTCTTGTTCGATGGAATTTCCGTCGTCATTCGCGGCATGGTCGATGGCCTGACCGCCTTGCTGCGCGCCGTACCCGCGCCCGCTCTCATTGTGGCGTTTGCCGTGTTGTCCTGGGTCCTACGCCGTTCGCTGCCCCTCGCCGCCTTCGTCGCTCTCGCGCTGCTGTTTATACTGAACCAGGGATATTGGCTGGCAACGCTCGAAACGCTGTCGCTGGTCATGGTTGCCACCTTGGCCTCGGCGGCCATCGGGGTACCGGTCGGGATAGCCGCCGCTCATCGGCCGCGGCTGTTCGCGGCGCTTCGGCCGGTGCTCGATCTGATGCAGACCTTGCCGACGTTTGTGTACCTGATCCCGACTCTGGTGCTGTTCGGTCTCGGCGTGGTTCCGGGATTGATTTCGACGGTGATATTTGCGCTGCCCGCCCCCATTCGCCTCACGCATTTGGGCATTTCCTCGGTACCCAAGCCGCTCATCGAAGCCGGCGAGGCGTTCGGCGCCACGCCCATGCAGCTGTTGTGGAAGGTGGAACTGCCGAGCGCCGCATCCACCATCGTCGCGGGCATCACTCAGTGCATCATGCTGAGTCTGTCGATGGTGGTGATTGCCGCATTGGTGGGTGCCGGGGGACTCGGAGTCCCGGTGGTTCGCGCGCTGGGCTCGGTGCAGGTGGGCATGGGATTTGAAGCCGGATTCACCATCGTGCTGCTGGCCATCATTCTGGACCGTATCAGCCGGCCCAAAGAGCGCGGGGCGTCGCGATGAACCCGGCAGTTGAATTCAAGGACGTCGACATCCTGTTTACCCAAGCGGGACGCGACGCCCGCAAGAGCTTGCGCGAGGCGCTCGCCGCTCTCGACGCCGGCGGCACACGCACCGACATTCAGACCAAGTATGGCGTGATCGTCGGCGTGGCCGGCGCTTCGCTGAGTGTTGCCGAGGGCGAAATCTCCGTGCTCATGGGCCTCTCTGGCTCCGGCAAGTCCACCCTCTTGCGTGCGGCCAACGGCTTGAACAAGGTCACGCGCGGCCATGTGTGGGTTCGTGACGGCGAGTCCGGCATCGATGTCGCGACCTGCGACACCTTGCAAATGCGCCGCCTGCGGCGCGAGCGCGTGGCCATGGTGTTCCAGCAATTCGGCTTGTTGCCATGGCGCACGGTGCGCGAGAACGTCGGCTTCGGCTTGGAACTGCGCGGCGAAGCCGCCGCCCGCCGCAAAAGCATCGTCGATGAGAAATTGGAACTGGTCGGTTTGTCGCAGTGGGCGGAACGCTATGTGAGCGAACTGTCGGGGGGCATGCAGCAGCGCGTCGGTTTGGCGCGCGCCTTCGCGACCGACGCGGACATTCTGCTGATGGACGAGCCCTTTTCGGCGCTCGATCCCTTGATTCGCGGCAAGCTGCAGGGTGAATTGCTCACCCTGCAGGCACGCGTCAAGAAAACCATCCTGTTCGTGAGCCACGATTTGGACGAGGCGCTGCGGCTCGGAGATCGCATCTCCATACTGCAGAACGGCCGCATCATCCAGACGGGCACCGCCGAAGACATCGTGCTGGCGCCGGCGGACGACTACGTGGCGGAGTTCGTCCGTCATATGAATCCGCTCACCGTGCTCACCGGCGGCATGATCATGCAGCGCCGCGCGGCGCTCGCCGGCGACGCGGGCAGCGTGTGGCTGGATAGCGGCCGGCGCTACCGGCTGGCCCTGAATTCCTCCGATCACGCCGTGAGCCTGCACGTGGACGGGGTCGCGCACGCATTTTGTCACATCCAAGGCGATGACGACCTGAGTTTGGCGCAGCCCGGCCTCGCCCTCGCGCCCTCCTCCCTGTCGCTGCAATCCATCATTCAATTGCGCCAGAGCACCGGACACCCCGTGCTGCTGGTCGAGGATGGAAGAATACTCGGAGTTTGCGGCGAGACCGAGATCATCCGCGCGCTTGCCGGCGGACGCTGAATCCGGTTGCCCTGACCGCGTTTAAATATTATCATCAAGATAATAAAACCGTCCGCCATCCATGCCGCCAGGGGAGCTTCCATGAATCATGACGTCATCATTTCTTGCGCCGTCACCGGGGATGACACCAAGGTCACCAAGAGCCCGCACTGCGCCATCACTCCGGAACAGATCGCCGCCACCGCCATCGCGGCGGCGCAGGCCGGCGCCGCCATCGTCCACATTCATGTGCGCGAGCCGGAGACCGGCGCATTCAGCATGGAAACCCGCCACTACCGCGAGGTCGTGAAGCGCATTCGGGAAAGCAAAGTCGATGTCATCGTGAACCTCACTTGCGGCATGGGCGGCTACATCGTCGTCGGCGATCACGGCCTGAAGGACACCCCCGGCCCCGGCAGCGATTTCGTCAGCCAGGAAGACCGCATGCGCCACGTCATCGATCTGTGTCATGAAGGTCTGTACCGGCCGGACATCGCGACCTTGGATTGCGGCAGTTTGAATTTCGGCGACGGCAACCGCGCCTATGTGTCCACCCCCAACTATTTGCGCCAGGGCGCCGGCATCTGCAAGGATCTCGGCGTCAAACCGGAATTGGAGGTGTTCGACACCGGCAATCTCTGGTTCGTCAAGCAAATGGTCAAGGAGGGCCTGCTCACGGCCCCGTCGCTCATTCAGCTGTGCATGGGAATCGCCTATGGAGTTCCGGCCGATGTCGGACACTTGTTGGCCATGGTCAATTCTTTGCCCGAGAACTGCAATTGGGGCAGTTTCGCCATCAGCCGCATGCAGATGCCCTGGGTGGCGCAGTCGGTGCTGCTCGGCGGCAATGTGCGCGTCGGCCTCGAGGACAATCTGTATTTGAGCAAGGGCGTGTATGCAAGCAACGCGCAATTGGTGGAGAAAGCGCGCGGAATTGTCGAAGCCATGGGAGCGCGGGTGCTCAACCCGGCGCAGGCGCGCGAAAAACTGCAGCTCCGTTGAGCGGCGCCGCCGTGACGAGCGCCGCCCCGGCGACCGACCTTCCCGTCTATCGCGCCGCGATTCAGCCGGAGTGGATCGACTACAACGGACATTTGCGCGATGCCTACTACGGCTTGGTGGCAAGCTACGCCGTCGACGCGGTGATGGATCACTTGGGGCTCGACGCGGCGTATCGCGAGCGCACGCACTGCACCCTGTATACGCTCGAAATGCATTTGCACTACCTGCACGAAGTCAAGAGTTCGGATGACCTCTTGGTGAGCTCGTCGATTTTCGATTTCGACCGCAAGCGGATCCACCTCGGTTGCCGCTTCACCTGTCCCCGCTTGAGCGACCCGGTGGCGACCGCCGATATGATGTTGCTGCACGTGCATCAGGGGGACAAACCCGCGGTGCAATCATTTCCCGACGAGGTGTCGGCGCGGCTCGAGGCCCTGAAGGTCTCCCCCGCCTCGCGCGAGGCCTTCGGCCCGAGCTCCCGCAAAATCGAATTGAAGCGCCGCTGACGCGATGCCGCCGCCGGACATCCATCGACTCATCGCGCCGCGCAGCATCGCCCTGGTGGGCGCGAGTGTCTGGACCGACGCGGTCGCCGCCGGCAACGCCGCCATCGGCTACTCGGGCGCTTTATGGCGGGTTCACCCGACGAGGGCCTCGACCCCGACGACCACCTATTACCGGTCGATTGCCGATCTGCCCGGCGTGCCGGACGCGGCGTTTCTCGCGGTGCCGAACACGGAAGCGCCGAGCGTCGCCGGCGCGCTTGCATCGCGCGGCACCGGGGGCTTCGTCTGCTTCACCGCCGGGTTCTCGGAAACCGGCACTGAGTCCGGCGCCGAGCTCACTCGCGAGCTCGTGGCCAATGCCCATGAAGTGCCTTTCTTTGGCCCCAACTGCTACGGTTTCGTCAATTTTTTCGACAAAGTCGCGATGATGCCGGATCAGATCGTGGGATCGTCCGTCGATCGCGGCGTCGCGCTCATTTGCCAGAGCGGCACCATTGCGCTCACGCTGATGTTCAATCAGCGCTCCCTGCCCATCGGCTGCCTGTTCACCGTCGGCAATCAAACGCGCCTGGCCGTCGAGGATCTCATCGACGTCTTGTGCGAAGACGCGCGGGTGTCGGCATTCGGCTTGTATCTCGAGGGGATCAAGGATCCGGAACGGTTTGCACGCGCCGCCGCCCGGGCGCGCGCCGCGGGCAAACCCATTGCCGTCATCAAATCCGGGCGCACCGCCGCGGCGGCGCGCACCGCGCACAGCCACACCGGAGCGCTGGCCGGCGCGGATGAGGTATTCGAAGCGTTCTGCCGCCAAGCCGGCATTGCCCGCTGCGACACCCTGGGCGCCTTGTGTGAAACGCTCAAGTTGTTTCACACCGGTGGTCCGCTCGCGGGGCGCAAAGTGCTCGTCATGGGCGCCTCGGGCGGCGACATGGCCATGACGGCCGACGTGTCGCGCGACTTGAATTTGGATTTCGCGCCACTGTCCCCCGACACCGCGGCTTCCTTGCGCGAAGTGTTGACCGACCGGGTCACCATCGCCAATCCCTTCGATATTCACACCTACCTGTGGTTCGACCCGCCGGCCTTGCGGCGCGTCTTCGGCCAGGTCCTGCGCTGCGGCTACGACGCCGCCGGATTCATGCTGGATAGCCCGCCGCCGGGCCAGGCCGACTCCGCCGCCTATGACGCGGTCATCGATGTATTCATCGAGGCCGCGCACGGTGCTCCGACCCGCGCGGCGCTGATCGCGTCCCTGCCCGAGACCATCAGCCCGGCAGTGCGCAGGCGCTGCCTCGAGGGCGGCGTCATTCCCCTGCAGGGGCAGCGTGAAGCGCTCGAAGCCCTGTCGCTGGCCGGCGGAATCGGCGCGGCATGGTCCGGCAACCCCGCCGTTCAGTTGGCGCTGCCGCCGCCGCAGGCGCTCGCCGTCTCCGAGATCTATGCGCTCGGCGAGCATGAGGGCAAGGCCGCGTTGGCCGGATGCGGCGTGCGCATTCCCCGCGGACAGCTCGTGCCGGCGCGCGACGCCGCCGCAGCCGCTCTGGCATTGGGATTTCCGGTGGTCATCAAGGCAGCGGGCGCGCACCTCATGCACAAAACCGAGGTGGGTGGAGTCGTGCTCAACGTGCGCACCGAGGCCGAGGCGCACAGCGCGGCCGAACGGCTTTCGAAGCTCTCGAACACTCTGTTGGTGGAGGAGATGTGCACCGACGGGGTGGCCGAAGTCCTGATCGGCGTCATCGTCGATCCGCAGTTTGGCCAGGTCCTGGTGCTCGGCACCGGCGGCGTTCTCACCGAGCTCCTGTCGGACAGCGTCAGCTTGCTGCCCCCCTGGACGCCGGCGTCGATCGAGGCTGCGCTGCGGCGCCTGCAAATATCCACGCTGCTGAACGGCTATCGCGGCAAGCCTCCCGGCGATGTCGCCGCTCTGGTCGACACGGTTCTCTGCGTGGCGCGCTACGCGTCCGCGAATCTAGCCAGCCTGGTTGAAATAGACGTGAATCCTGTCATCGTCCGTCCGCAGGGCAAGGGCGCCGTCGCCGTGGATTCCATGATTCGTTTGCGAAAACTTTCCTAAAGGAACCGTATATGTCAGATGGAATTCGTACCGTCAAAGACGGGGCTGTGCTGGAAATCACCATCGATCGTCCGAAGGCGAACGCCATCGACCTTGCGGCCAGCCGCCGCTTGAATCAAATCGTCACCTCGTTTCGCGACGACCCTGAACTCCGAATTGCGATCATCACCGGCGCCGGCGAGCGCTTCTTTTCGCCGGGATGGGACCTGAAGGCGGCGGCGGCGGGTGAGGAGTCCGATTCAGACTGGGGGGTCGGCGGCTTTGCCGGCCTTAATTATCCCAGAAACCTCAACAAGCCCATCATCGCGGCCGTCAACGGCATCGCCTGCGGCGGAGGCTTCGAGGTGGTGCTCGGCACGGACATCATCGTCATGGAAGAGCACGCCAAGTTTGCCCTGCCCGAGATCAATGTCGGCGTGCTCGCGGACGCCGGCACCGTCAAATTGCGGCGCCGAATCCCCTATCACGTCGCGGTGGAGTTCTTGCTGACCGGACGCTGGATGGATGCGGCCGAGGCCAAGCATTGGGGGCTCGCCAACCACGTGGTGCCGAAGGGTGAAGGCATGGCCAAGGCGCGCGAAATAGCCCGGCAGCTCGTCGCCGGACCGCCCCTGTTGTTTCCGGCAATCAAACAATTGCTGCGCCATACGGAGATGGTGCCCGAGCACGAAGCGTTCGAATTGCACGACTCGCTGGACGCCGTGCAGCGGGTGATCCGATCGGACGATTTGAAGGAAGGCACTCGAGCCTTCAGCGAAAAGCGCCAGCCGCGCTGGACGGGCCGCTGAGGAATCAGCTCGGCGACACGTGCGCCGGCGCGGGCCGTGCGGCGCCGTCGATTGCGGCCGCGACCCAGCCGAATGCGTCGTCGATCATTTCCTGAAGGAGCGACGAACAGGTTGGAGCCGGCGTGGGAATCTGCCCCTCGGAAACGCCGGCGCGGCTGTGAAACCGTGCGCCGAATTTCTGCGCGACGTGCTGCATCCGGTAGTTGTCGGCAAAGCAATTCAATTGCAGCGCGCGAGCCCCGCGATTGCGGGCAATCACGAGAACCCGGCGCAGCAACTCCGTTGCAATGCCCTGATCCTGCCACGGCGTCTCGACGCTGATCGCCACCTCGCACAGGAACGGAAAGCGCTGGTCCGCCCTCTGCAGCTCGGCCGCGCCGCGCAACACACCCGAGTCGAAGAAGCCGATGACGAGGCTTTGAAACCAATTGATCCGCTCGCAATGCTCCTCCACGGCAACATCGTTCAGCGCACCCATGAAGCGCAGCGATCGCTCTTCGGAAGTGAGCCGGGAAAGATGCTCCCTGAGCTGCGCTGCCTCGCTGGGAATCAATTTACGGATGGTCATGGCGGTCTTCTGTGGCCTCGTCAATCCTGATCGTCGAGGACAACGGTAGGCGGCGCCGCGGCGTGGGGCAAACGACAAATATTGCGCAATCGATGGATTTTCGTCATGCGAACGGGCTCCTCGGCGCGCCATCAGCGCCCATACCCTTTGCTGCCCGCCGGAGCGTTGCTCCGGGACAGAACCCGGCCGTCTCTTGGTCCATCCCGCGGGTACACGGATTGAAGTTGTGTTTAAATCCGTTAAAGGAGTTTCGTATGACAATCGGTCAACCCGCCCCTGATCGGCACTTCGAGGCCAAGCACATTTTGTTCATCGTGCTCGGGCTGCTGACGCTCTTCGTGATCTACAACAACGAGCGGTTCATCGTCGATCATTCGGACCCGCAGTGGGCTTATTATTTTCCCGTGCGGTGGCTGCTGGTGCCTCACGGCCTGGCCGGCGCCCTCTGCCTGGGGCTGGGGGCCTCGCAGTTCTCCACCCGGTTGCGCGAACGCCATCCGGCTTTGCATCGCATCCTCGGGCGATGCTATATCGCCGGCGTGGCGATAGCCGCGCCGATGAGCGTGTACATCACCATGCTGCACAATGCTCTGCCGACGAGAATCGCGATCATTACCCAGGCATCCCTGTGGTTGCTCGCGACTGCCGCGGCGTTCTATTGCATCCGCCGCCGCAACTTTCAGCAGCACCGGCAGTGGATGATCCGCAGCTATGCAATCACCCTGATTTTCCTCACCGATCGGGTCATCGATGCGATCCCGGGGCTCTCGGACCTGGACGCGGACACGAACCCGACGGTGCTGTGGATGTGCAATCTCGCCGCCTGGGTCGTCCCCACCTTCATCATCGCCTGGCAGAATATTTTCCCGCCGCCGGCATTGGCCGGTGCAGCGGCTCGCCGACCGTGAACCGGCCTTCAAGCAAAGCTGCCTCGCACGGCCATTCCGCGGGCCGGCATCGCCGGCCGGCCGGAACTCGGCTCGTCAAGCTGGGCACGCGCGAAATCATCACGGAGGGGAACGTCAGGCCGCTTTTCCACGATCTGTTCCATCATTTCATGACCGTCAGCTGGCCCCGCCTGTTCGCCACCCTGGCCGGTTTCTTTCTCGCCTTCGACCTCCTATTCGGCTTCCTCTATCACTTGGTGCCGGGCTGTATCGCCAACCTCAATCCGCCCGGCTTCGCCGGGGCATTTTTCTTCAGCGTGGAAACGCTCGCAACCGTGGGTTATGGGGACATGCATCCCCAGACGTTTTACGGCCATGTCATCGCGATGATGGAGATTTTCGTCGGCCTCATGTCATTGGCGGTCATCACAGGGATCATGTTCGCGCGCTTTTCCCGTCCTCAGGCGCGCTTCCTGTTCACCCGAAATGCCGTCGTGCGGCCCATCGACGGTAAACGGACCCTGCTATTTCGTGCCGCCAATCAACGCCAGAATGTCGTTCAAGATGCCTCGGCGCGCCTACGCATGCTGCGTGACGAGGTGACCGAAGAGGGCTTTCGCATTCGCCGAGTCATCGATCTTCCCCTGCTGCGCTCGCAACATCCCATGTTCGTTCTCGGCTGGACCATCATGCACGTCATTGACGATACGAGCCCCTTGTCGACCGAGACGGGTGAATCGCTGCAGCAATCCAACGCGGCGTTCGTCCTCAGTCTCAGCGGCACGGATGAGAATACCGGCCAGGTCTTGATGGCTCGGGCTGAATATTCGGGCGCCGACATACGCTGGAACTCGACCTTTCACGACATCCTCGAGGAAGCGGAGGATGGGACCCTGCATCTTGATTACAGCAAATTCCACGACGTCGAACCGCTCGAAAAGCCGGATGCCCAACCCTGAGAATGCCGGCGCGGATACTGCAAATGTTTGCGAATCGTTTGGCAAGGCCATTCCTGCGCCGCGCTGATCTTGCGGCCTGTCTCTGCGCGATCGCAGCGGCGGGCGCGCTGCCGATGGCCGGTGGTCGCGCGCACGCCGGCGAGTTGTGCCCCAAGGGATGGTGGGCCGACGTCATGATCGGCTCGCACCATATTCATCCGAATCGACACTTCGACGAGTTCAATCCCGGCGTCGGGGTCGAGTGCTCGCTCACGCCCGAATGGTCCGCTACCGTCGGCTATTTTCGCAACTCCTTGGACCGGCCATCGTTTTATGCCGGCGCGATTTATGCGCCGGAATTCGCGCATTGGAACTGGTTCCGGCTGGGCGCCATGGGCGGGGTCATCTCCGGCTACAACTACGGCCGTTTTGGCCTGGGATCGAAAGAACGAACGGGGCCGGTGATTGCTCCGGCGGCAATCACCCGGATCGGCCGATTCGGTGCGAATATCATCCTGATCCCGCCGATCCACCCGGACAATCTACCGTTCACCATAGGCCTTCAGGCGAAATACAAATTCCATTAGCACGAAGCGTTGGATCGCCCCGTCATGCGCTCCTCCAGCGCGATCGTTACCGTTCGCCCGAACGGACTGCCCGGCGCGCTGTGAACGACGAATTCACTCATGACGATTTTGCTCCTGTTGATGCCTCTTTTGCGAAAAGATCGAGCAGCCCCGGCCAGCCGCCGTCCACGTTGTTGCGCATGGTCTCCCCCTCGGCCGCGCCCATGCGCTCGAAATTCCGATGCTCCAGCTCGACCCGCGTGCAGCCGTCGGCGGCTGCCAGAAAGCGCAACTCGACCTCCGAGGCGAACGCCACCCGTGCATCCGGCTTCCATGCCGCACTGATCTCCCACGTCACCACGAAGCGCTCACCCGGCTGCCACACACGTACGTGGCCGACGACCGCCTCGCTGCCGTCCTCGCATTTCGCATACCACCGTCCCCCAACATAGGGCTCGATGATCGATTCCCGGACCGGCGCGCTGCCGATGCCGTGGGACTTCGGCCACCATCGGTCGATGCCGGCGGTGAAGACGTCGAACGCTCTTTGCGGCGTCGCCTGCACGACCACCGCTTTGCGCACGGGTGCGATGCTGATTGTTCGACTCAAGGCTTTTTTCTCCGGCTGGGTGTATTGGGGATTTCCACCTCGTTCTTGAACGCCTCGAGCGCATCGTCCCAGAATTGATCGAGCCAGCGCCGCAGCTCGCCGAGGCCCTCCGGATCGATGTAGTACACGCGGCGCGCCCCTTCGGATCGATCTTTGACGAGCCCCGCTTGCTTCAGCGATTTGAGATGCTGCGAGACCGCCGGGCGACTGACCGGCAACCCATGGGCGAGGACGCCCACCGACTTCGGACCGGCGCGCAGCCGTTCAAAGATCCGCCGCCGTGTCGGGTCGCTCAGGCACTGCAATGCTCTTTCGTAAGACATGGCTTACGGTAAGTCAACGCTTACTCCATGTCAAGCCTCACCCCCTTGGGTGGAGGGGAACGCGCAGGGGCCTTCAATCGATCAGCGTATAGGTGCGTTCGTCGTACAAGGCACCCAGCATCCGAGCCAACTCTTCGCGATAGGCCCGAGCGCCCGCGGTTTGCTGGTGCGATTGCAGTGCCGCCTCATCGGGCCAGCTCTCGATGACGGTGAAATGGTTGGTGTGCGGCGGGAGGGTTTGCAGTATGTCCAAACGCAGCAGGCCGGACTCGCCGCGGCTGTCCTCGATATAGCGCTTCACCAGTCGTTCATAGTCGCCGGCGAACGACGGAAATACGTCGACATGGACGAGAAGAGTCAGAGCGTTTCGTCTCCCGGCCGCCGGCGCGACGAGAGAATATGCCGTGTGAACCCGCACGTCCACGGGTGCAAGCTGCATGGGTTTCAACTCCCGCCGCAACGTGTCCGCCGCCGCCGCCTTGCCGTGAGCGTCGAACGCGGCGCTATCCCGCCAGACCTCGGTGATTGCCAACCCGCTCGCCCGGCCGCGCTGCGAATAGACATCGACGCTGACGCAGCCGGACTCCCGGCGCGCCGCATCGCGATATTGCTTGAGCGCCGCGGCCGCTCGGGGGGCCGCACTCGCCAGCACGTCGACATAGGCGACGATGTAGGCCGGCTGCGGCGGCTCCGCTGCCGCATGCGCGGTTGCCAAGCCTAAGATGGGTAAGATGCAGGATAACAGCGCAAATTTCGTTGTCATGTTGAACACTCCGCGGACGCCGCGAACCTATATATTATCGAATGCGCCGCTGCGCTGGGTATCGAGGACCATTCCGCACATGAACCGCCTCACGGGCATTCGCGCCTGCGTCTTCGACGCCTACGGCACACTGTTCGATTTTGCCTCCGCCGCCGTTCGCTGTCCGGCCGTCGCGCAGGAGCAGCGCGCGGCGCTGAGCACGCTATGGCGCGACAAGCAGCTGCAATACACCTGGTTGCGGACGCTGCAGGGTCGCTACGTGGACTTTTGGCAGATCACCGGCCATGCGCTTGATTTTGCACTCGACGCCCTGGACATCCGCACGAGCGGAGTTCGGGAACAACTCATGAATCTCTACAGCACGCTTGCCGCGTTCCCGGAGGTACCCGGCGTGCTGCGGTCGCTGCGTCAATCCGGATTCGCCACCGCGATTCTCTCCAATGGCGCGCCCGCCATGCTCGACTCCGCCGTTTCCGGCGCCGGGCTCACCGGTTTATTCGACGCCGTGCTCTCGGCGGACGCGGTCGGCGCATTCAAGACCCACCCCGCGGTTTATCAATACGCCCTGGAGCAACTCGGCTTGCCGGCGACGGCCGTCTGCTTCCAATCATCCAACGCCTGGGATGCGCATGCGGCCGCTGATTTTGGCATGCGGACGGTCTGGTGCAATCGCTATGGGCAGCGCCGAGAACGCCTGCCGGGCTCCCCTGATCATGAAATCCGTACGCTGGCCGAGCTGCCGGCCTTGCTGCAGGAGAATGGCTGATGCGGGTAACTGAAGCGCTCAAGCGGCGGATCTCCACGCGCGAATTTCGGCCGCAGCCGCTGGCGAAAGGCCTGCTGCACGAGATTCTTGATGTCGCCCGCTGGGCACCCTCGGGAGGCAATCTACAGCCCTGGAAGGTGATCGCCGTGGCCGGTGCCGAACGTACGGCCGTCGTCGAGCTCGCACGAAGAATCCACGCGGCGGGAGCTCGCGACGAGAGCGCCGAACGTCCCGTCTATCCGCCGAATCTCTGGGAGCCCTATCGCACGCGCCGCCACAAACTGGGCGAGGACATGTACGCCCTCCTCGGCATTCCCCGCTCCGACCGCGCCGCACGGCTCGCCCGATTCGAGCGCAACTACGCAATGTTCGGCGCTCCGGTCGAACTGTTCTTCGTCATAGACGAACGCATGGGACATGCGCAGTGGGCGCATCTTGGCATGTTCATGCAGTCGATCGCACTTGCGGCGCTGGAGCGCGGCGTGAGTTCCTGCATGCAGGAAGCCTGGGCGACGCTGCGCTCGAGCTTGAAGAGCCACTTTGCGCTGGCTGAGAACGATTTCGTGTATTGCGGCATGGCGCTCGGCTATGCCGACGAAACCGCCGCCGTGAACTCGCTGCGCTCGGAGCGCGCGCCGGTGGAGGACTTCGCGAGCTTCCGCGGTTTCGAGTAGGCCCTATATTTTGGGCGTCAGACGCGCTCGAATCGAGCCACGGTTTCGACGTGCCCCGTGAACGGCATGAGGTTGAATGCGGTAAGCGCACCGAGGCGCAGCCTGCCGAGTGAGGTGAGGCGCGCCGCGTCGTCGAGGAAAGACTCGAGCCCGCAGCTCACATACAAGAACGCTTCAGGCGGGTACTCGCTCAAGTGGGCGCAGAGCTCGGGATCGAGGCCCTTGCGCGGCGGGTCGGCGATCACGACCTGCGCGCCGGATGCGGCCAGGCGCGCCGCGCCCGCCGGACCCGGGACCACCGAGATCCTGGCCCGGTCCGCCGGGTCGAGCGCGGCGAGACCGAGTTCGAGCCCTTGCAGCGACTGCGGGCTGACTTCGTTCATTACCATCTCGCCGGCCTTGGGCAGCATCGACAAGCCGATGGCACCGACCCCGGCGTAGAACTCGGCGACTCGCGCGCCCTGCGGCGTCTGCGCGCGCAGGTGTTCGATGATGCGCTGCGCGATGTCAAGATTATTCTGTCCGAATGCGCCCGGCGGGTAGTGCACCGCGGCGCCGCCAAAGCGTTCGACGACGCTGGCCGGCCCGCACCAGTTCTCGAAACCGGGACCCAAAATCGTATTGGAGCGTTCGCAATGAGCGTTGAACCACAGGCTGTGAAGCTCGGGTCCCAGCCGCTCGCGGATGAGGGCGAAACACGCCGCCAAGGGATCGACGCTGGCGCTGTTGGCGACGATGACCACCTGCGCGGTCTGCGAGCTGCGCTCCACCACCACTTGCAGGTAACGTGCAACACCCGCATGAGCTTTATCCGAGTAGCTGGTCACTCGCGCATCGACCAGAGCGCGCCGCACGACGGTGGCGACGCGATTGATCAGCGGGTGCTGCACACTGCAGTGGGGGATGTGAACCACGCGGTGGGTGCCGAGCTCGAACATACCGAGCTTGGGCGAGCCCAGACGGCCGCGGATGGCCAGCCGCGCGCGCAGTCGAAACCCCGCCGTCGGCCCGGAAATCACCGAAACCGCGGGCAAGCCGTGGGTGCGGGCTAGTTCATCGAGCGCGGCGCGCGCCGCAAAGGCGATGCCGGGCTCGCCGAACCGCGGGCAGCCCGGACAAGGCGGGCGGTGTGGGCACGACGTCAATGGTTCGAATCACGTTGCGGCCGGCTGGCCCGGCCGTCGCGTCCAGCGCATCAGCCAATGGTCGAGCGAGATCACCCCGGGACCTGCGATGGCCAGCCACAGGAACAAGGCGAGATACTCGAACTCGTCGAATCCGAGCAGGGTTTCGAGCGAATCGACGTCGCCCCATTTCGCCGCGCGGATTGCCACGATCATGGTGACACCCAGCGCCCCGGCGGATATGCGAGTCAGCAATCCAACCAGCAGGAACAAGCCCCCAAAGAATTCGATGCCCGAGGTGAGCGGCGTGAAGAGATGCGGAAACGGAATTCCCCAGCCGATGAAATTCTCGGTGACCTGGGGCAGATTGTTGAGCTTGCCCCAGCCGCTCCACATGAAGACCCAGCCCACGGTAATGCGCGCAAACAGCGGCGCCAGCCACATGAGATGTCCGGCGACGCGCTCGGGCCAGCCAATCAGCCAATCGATCAACTGCCGCATGTCGCCTCTCCCTTAAGATGCATCGCCGGCGCGAATTTTTCATATTATGGCATGGCCCGGCTAATCGCCGCCCGCAGTATTTCGAATCAGTGCTCCATAGAAGCGGATCAGATCCGCGTAGTTGGCCACCGCGATGCGCTCGTCTGTGCCGTGAAAGCGCGGCAGGTCTTGCGCGCGGGCGCGCACGGGAGAGAATCTAAAGATGTCGTCGGCGACCGCCGTCATATGCCGCGAATCGGTTCCACCGATCATCAGCCCCGGAGCCACGACGACCTCCGGGAACTGCTCGCGGATCGTCCGGTTGAGCGCGCGATATGCGGCCGACTCGTGCGAGGCGACCGGCGACGCTTCGGTCGCCCCGGCGTCAGCTTCGGCCGTTACATGATCGTCGCCGATCACTTGCCTGACGTGATCGACCACGACCGCCGCGCTGTCGCCCGGAATCAGCCTGAAATTCACCAGTGCCTCCGCTTCGCCGGGCAGCACATTTTCCTTGTTGCCGCCCCGGATCACCGTGATGGCCGTCGTCGTCCGCAGCAGTGCATTCGTCGACGGCGCCCTTTCGAGCTGGGCAAGCACCAGCGGGCCGAAGAGCCAGCGGTTCGAGAGGACGACCCGCTCGATGCCGTGCATTTCGGGAACGACGGCGTCGAACATGTCGCCGGCAACACCGCCGATTGCGGCCGGCATCGCCGATGCTTCGATGCGCACCAGCGCCCGCGACAGCGTGCCGATGGCGGAGGTCGGCGACGGCATCGAGGAATGGCCGGGACTTCCGCTCGCCTTTACCCGCACGGTAACCGAGCCCTTCTCGGCAACCCCCACCAGGGCGACCGGAGCCGCGACGCCGGGCATGATGCCTTCGGTAATCAGCAATCCTTCGTCGAGCGCATACTCGCAGTGAACATTGCGTTTGGCGAGCAGCTCGGCGATGGCCGCCGCGCCCTCCGCGCCGCCGTTCTCTTCGTCATGTCCAAACGCCAGATAGACGGTGCGGCTCGGTTTGAAGCCCGCGGCGGCGAGTGATTCGACCGCTTCCAGAATCGCCATCAAGTTGCCCTTGTCGTCCCAGGCACCGCGGCCCCAAATGAAGCCATCGCGAATTTCTCCGCCGAACGGATCGGCGCGCCACTGTTTCTCGGTTCCCGGCGCGACCGGCACGACGTCCTGGTGCGCCATCAGCAGGATGGGCTTTGCAGCGGCGTCCCGGCCCGCCCAGGTGTAGAGCAAGCTGTAGCCACCCACGATCTCCAGCGTGAGCGCGCCGTGCAGACTTGGGAACGACTGCGCAAGAAAGCCATGAAATCGCGTGAGCTCCAACCGGCTTTCCTCCGAGGGCGTGTCGTAGGAAATCGTGCGGAACCTCACGGCGCCCGCGAGCCGCTCCGCGACGGCATGTTCATCGATGACGACGCGCGCCGCGGCCGGAACTGCGATCTGCTGCGATTTGTGCTTGAACGTATTGAACGCGAATACGGCCGCCAACAGCACCAGGACTGAGACGCACCATTTTAGAGTCTGTCGGAGCAGCGCGAGCTCAGAAGGCCAAATAGGGCCAATTGCCGGGCACGCTCGCGGGCTCATCCAGCGCGGCGCCGGCTCGCGCCCCAGACCGAGGAGCCCTTGCGCCATCCAACTCCCTCAGCAACGTCCGGATCTGAGTCTGCGCTCGCCCCAAGGTGTCGCTGAGCTCCGCGGACCAGGTCAACGCGCGGGCGTCATCCAATTCGCGCGCGACGCGATGCAATTCATCGGCGAAGGTTTGCAAACTGCGATCCCGAAGGCGGGCTACGCCCCCCACCAGCCTCGCTCGAATTCGATGGCGGACGCCCTGCAGTGCGCTCGGTCCGCGCTGGTAGCTGATATAGGGATGCGCGTGCAGTCTTCCGGTGATCACGCCTGCGATCCGCCAGAAGGTCACCGCGCTTCGAGAGAACACCGAATTGCGTGCCGACGGATCGGCATCGAGTGCCGCGGCCATCGCCCGCGCCCGAAGAACCGTGTTACGCAATCGCCGTAGTCGCATTACCTCTGCATCGAACATATCTGAAACCCGCTCGAGCTTTGTTCTTATGGCCCCTAACGCACATCCCCCGCTTTGGTGGACATCGGGGCGACATGTGTATTATCAACCACTGAGTTCACAGTTTCTGTAGGACGAAAGGAGGATCGTTGTTGTATCCGCGCAAATGTCCGGAAGATGTTAAATCGCCGCGCCCTAATCCGGTGCGCGTCGCGGGTTCAGCCGCCCAGCGGCCGCAGCAAGCCGCGCGAAATGATGTGGCGTTGCACCTCGCTGGTACCGTCCCAAATTCGTTCGATGCGCGCATCGCGCCAGATGCGCTCGAGAGGCAAATCACTCATGAGTCCCATCCCGCCGTGTATCTGCAGCGCCTCGTCGGCCACCATCGCGAGCATTTCCGTGGCCTTGACCTTGGCGATGGCCATGTCCATATCGGTGTCGATTTTCTGATCGCGTTTCCAAGCAGCGTCCAGCACCAAGAGTTCGGCGGCTCGCAATTCCACCGCCATGTCGGCCAGCTTGAAGCTCACGCCCTGAAACTTGCCGATTTGCTGACCGAATTGCACGCGGTCCACCGCCCACTGCGTCGACAATTCCAGGGCGCGTTCGGCGCGTCCGAGGCAGGTCGCGGCCACCTGCAGACGGGTCGATCCCAACCAGGTGTTTGCCACATCGAAGCCGCGGTGTAATTCCCCCAATATCGCCGACTTCGGAACGCGGCACTGATTGAACTCGAGAATGCTGTTGGTATAGCCGCGGTGCGACACGTTCTTGTATCCCGGCCGCACCTCGAAGCCCGGGTGGCCCATGTCGATCAAGAACGCCGTGATTTTCTTGCGTGTGCTCTGTGCGCCGGTTTCCTCGCCCGTGGCCGCGAACAGGATGACGAAGTCCGAATGATCGGCGTGGCTGATGAAATGCTTCGTGCCATTGATGATGAAATCGCCACCCAGCGCGGTTGCCGTGGTCTTCATGCCGCGCAGATCCGATCCGGCGCCGGGCTCCGTCATCGCCAGGCATTCCACCCGATCGCCGCGCACGGCGGGCAGCAAGTACCGTTCGCGCTGCTCGCCCTCGCAGGCCAGGAGGATGTTCGAGGGCCGGCCGACGCAGGAGTAGTGCAGCGCGTAATTGGTGCGGCCCAATTCTTTTTCGTACAAAACCCAGGTGACGGTATCCAATCCGGCCCCGCCCACATCCGCCGGCATATTGGCCGCATACAAACCGGCCTCGATGGCCTTTGCCTTCAGTTCGCGATGCAGATCTTCGCGCAACACGCCGGTCTCCTCGACTTCCTTCTCATGAGGGTAGAGCTCGTTGATCACGAACTCCCGGGTCGTTTTCACGATCATCTGCTGTTCATCGCTGAGCGAAAAATCCATGTTGAATCCCTCTGGTTTAACCGGCTCGCCGCGCGCGGCTCGCGTTGGCCCAGGGTCGCAGCAGATCCAGTTGCAGCCGCAACTGTTCCACCTGCCGCACAGCCGGCCAGTCGCTCGGACTGGTGACGGCGCTCGCCGTCAGCCCGTTGATGAAAGTCACCACTGAACGCAGCACTCGATCGCGCACCGGCTGCGGCCATGCCGCCCATTCCGGCCAATGCTCTTCGAAGCAGCGCGTGAACAAGCGCATGTATTCGCGGTGCACCCAGGCATTCAGCCGCTTGAGCTTCTTGTCCGTGGACACCTGACCCCAAAAAGCCATCCAGAAGGCGCACTCGGTGAAACGCTGCGCATCGATCGCCAGCGCCTCCGAGAGCACGTCCAGAAGATTGGCCTCGCCGCCCGCCCGCTCCCGCGTGAGTCTTTCTTCGATCCGCAGCAGTATCAGGCGCAAGCCGGCCAGGATGATGTCCTGCTTCGACTCGTAATAGTGAGCCACCATGCCCGTGGTGTACCCAGCCGCACGCGCAATGCGCGCAACCGTGGCCTTTTCAAAGCCGTAGACGGCGACTACCTGGCAGGCCACGTGCGCAATCTCGTCGCGTCGCTGGGCGTGATCGACGATCTTCGGCATGGCGCGGGCTAGTGCTTCGCATGGCCGACGACGCGCCCCGCTTCGGGCGGCCGCGGCAATCCGGCGTGCGCCTGCGCGATCGACTGCAGTTTCGCGCGCACCGCGGCGTCGGCGGGCGACGCCTTGGCGGCGACGGTATCGACGTGCAGATACATTTGTTCCGCCGTGGCGATTTGTTTGTCGTCGCGCCCGCGATGCGCCCGCAGAAACACGTGCAGGCGCTTGTCATCGGCGACCAGCACCTGCGCCGTGACGTACAGCGGCTCGCCCATCTTCGCCTCGCCGAGATGCTTGACGTGATTCTCGACGGTGTAATACATGCGTCCGGATTCGCGGTAGCCCTCATCGACGCCGACCTGGCGAAACAGCGCATCGATGGCCTCGCCGAATATTTGGCTGTAGCGGAAGTCGGACATGTGGCGGTTGTAGTCCACCCACTCCGGCCGCACGACGCTGTCCAGCAATCGCAGCGGCAGCCCCGGCGCGCCCGGCCCCGGTTGCTTGGCGGTCTGCGCGGCAGCGGCATCCCGATGCAGCCGCTCCTCGAGCGAGCGCAGGGTGGCGCCGGCGCCGATATTGTATTGCCGCAGCACCTGTTGGATCGCAACGAGATAATCGTCCCGCAAGCGCTCGAGTTCCCGTATGGAACGCCCGGCAGCCTGGGCCTGAGTGCCCTCCACCATGCGATCGATGAGCCGCTCCGTGAGCTCCGGCGCCTCGAGTTTGGTCCACGGCCATTTCAGGCACGGGCCGAATTGCGCCAGCATATGCCGCATGCCGCTCTCGCCGCCCGCGAGATGGTAGATCAGATTCGTACCCATCGCCGCCCAGCGCAGGCCCGGTCCATAAATGATGGACTCATCGAGTTCGCCTGTGGTGGCGACCCCGTCGTTCACCAAGTGCAGGATTTCGCGCCACAGCGCTTCCTGCAGGCGGTCGGTCAGGTGCCCCGGCACCTCGCGCCGTACATGCAGCGGATGCATGCCGATGTAGGTGAAGAACTTGGCCGCCGCATCGATGGTAGCCTGCACGGTCTTCTCGCCGCCGACCAATTCGACCAGCGGCAGCAAATACACCGGATTGAACGGATGCGCGACACAGAAGCGTTCGGGCGAGACCATATCGCGCTGCAGATCGGTGGGCGTCAGACCCGAGGTGCTCGAGGCGATGATCACGTCGGCCGGGGCATGCCGGCTCACCTCGGCGAGCATGCGCTGCTTCAACGGCAGCTGTTCCGGAATGTTCTCCTGGATGAAATCAGCCTGCCGCGCCATGACGCTCAAATCCGTGGTGAACGACAATTTTCCCTTCGGCGGCAACGGCGCGACCGTCAGCCGACCCAACGCGGGCTCGGCGTTGGCCACCGCGCCGCGAATCCAATCCTCCATTTCCGGCTTGACGTCCGCCGCGATGACGTCGATTCCGAAATGCAGCGCGCGGGCGGCCCATCCGCCGCCGATGACGCCGGTACCGAGAAGCCCGAGTGTCTTTACTTTCCGCATGATTGCCAGCCCCAATGCCGCGATGTTTGTAATGTCATGAGTATAATATAAAAACCGATGCAGGGGCAGGCGCTAATGATCGAATTTGGTGCGCCCTTCGGATGAGCATGCACTCTTATCGAAGCCTGATCGACGCCCCGCTCGTCTTGCTTGCCGCAGCGCTTCATGTGATAACTGATGCGTTCCACAGCGTTGAGGTAGCGATGGAAAACGACTCTTCCGTGCCTTCCCCCAGCCGCCGCGATCTATTGCGCATGATCGGCATTACGGCCGGGAGCGCCGCCATGTACCAGGCCATGAGCAGTCTTGGCGTCGCCGCTGACTCTCCCTATCGAGGTCCCATCGATTTGCAAGGCGCGCCCAAGGGTGCATCGGTCCTGATCCTCGGCGCGGGCATGGCCGGCATGAGCGCCGCCTATGAGCTGCGCAATGCCGGCTACCAGGTGCAGGTGCTGGAATTCAACGATCGGGCCGGCGGACGCAACTGGAGTTTGCGCGGCGGCGACAGCTATACAGAGCTTGGCGGCCTCACGCAGCAATGCCGCTTCGACAAGGACCTGTACATCAACCCGGGTCCGTGGCGAATTCCCTACCATCACCGCGGCATGATGAACTACTGCAGAAAGCTCGGCGTGCCGCTCGAGCCGTTCCTGCAGGTGAACTACAATGCCTACCTGCACAGCAGCCGCGCTTTTGGCGGCAAACCGCAGCGCTACCGCGCCATCAAGGCCGATTACCAGGGACATGTGGCCGAGCTGCTGTCCAAGGCCGCGCAGCAGAACGCGCTCGATGCGGCCGTGGGCAAGGAGGACCAGGAGAAATTGCTCGAGTCGCTGCGCGCCTGGGGAGCCCTCGACAAGCATCACGCGTATGCCTCCAACGAGCAGAGCAGCGAGCGGCGCGGCTTCGAGAAGGACCCCGGCGGCGGATTGACTGCGCGCCCGATTCCCTCCAAGCCCATCGATCTTGCCGACATATTGGACTCGCGGCTCTGGCAGGGGCTGTCGGCCGGCGATGTCTTCGACATGCAAACCGCATTGTTTCAGCCGGTGGGCGGCATGGGCCGCATCGGCGAGGCGTTCGGCCGCGAATTGGGACCTTTGATCAAGTACAACGCCAAAGTCATCGAGATCCGTCAAGACGGTCAGGGCGTGACTGTCGCGTATGAGGACACCCGCCACCCCGGTCCCAAGCTCAAGTCGCGGGCGGATTGGTGCTTGTGCACTATCCCGCTGCCCATTCTTGCGCAGATTCCAATGAATGTCGGACAAGCACTCAGCACCGCGATTTCGGCGGTTCCGTACGCCTCGGCGGTCAAGGTGGGCCTGCAATTCAAGCGCCGCTTCTGGGAAGAGGACGACCATATCTACGGCGGCATCACCTACACCGATTTGCCCATCGCCAATATCGGCTATCCGAACACCGGGTTTCACAGCCCGGGCAAAGGCGTGCTCCTGGGCGGGTATATCTGGGGAGCGGATGCCATGGAGTTCACTGCCATGACGCCGGACGACCGCGTGCGCAAGGCTCTGGAGTATGGCGGTCAGATTCACCCCCAATACACCCAGGAGTTCGACAATGGAGTCGCCGTCGCCTGGCATCGCGCGCCCTTCACCATGGGGTGTTTCGGTCTGTGGACTTCCGATTCCCGCGCCAGGCACTATGACGATTTGTGCAAGATCGACGGCCGCATCGCGCTGGCCGGGGAGCACGCCTCCTACATCGGCGGATGGCAGGAAGGAGCGGTCACCTCCTCGCTCGACGCCATTGGCCGGCTGCATCAACGTGCCGTGGCCCAGGGATCCCAGGCATGAGCACCGCTTCCAATCGCTCCATGCCCCGCTGCCCTCGCACCGTGCACTGCCCTCGTGCCGTGCGCTGTCTCGCGACCCTGATGCTCGCCGCCGGGGTCGCGGCGCAGGCATCCGCCGATGACTCCAAGGTCGCCTCGTCCGCCACCATCGCGACCGTCAATGGCACCGTGGTCTATGCGCACATCTGTCAGGGCTGCCACATGCCGGCGGGTCTGGGTGCCGTCGGCGCCGGGCATTATCCAAAATTAGCGGGCGACCCCGCACTGGTGTCCTGGCAGTACGTGGCGTTGACCGTGCTCAACGGCAAGAACGGCATGCCGGCGTTCGGCTTGCCCGCCGATGAATTCGTGTTCGGCTCCGTGCGCCTGAGCGACGCCCAGGTGGCCGACGTGGTCAATTACGTGCGAAGCCATTTCGGCAACACATATAAGGGCCTTGTGACCGCCGCTCAGGTGGCCGCGCTCCCCCATCCGGGTAAAGCCGCGCCCTGATGCGCGGTCGCCAACCGTAGTCTGCAGGCCCCGGCGCATAAGCAGGGGCGGCAGTGAAATCACTGCCGCCCCGGACGCCGCAAGACCCTTGGGTCGATGCTCTCTACCGGATTTCGAAGCTCTCGATCAGAACTTGTACGTCGCTTTCACGTAGTAAAACCCGCCGTTGATGCCGAAGGGCGAAAAGATCGGGTACTGGTCGACCGCGGCGTTGTCGCCCGCCCCATTTTCATGATTCAAAATATTGCCGTTGAGCTTGTTCGGAAATCTATTGAACAGGTTTTGCGCGCCGATGGACAGTTTCAGACTCTCCGTGAACTGGAAACCCACATCGAGGTTGGTGATCAGCGTCACGCCGATATTGTCCTTGAAGTACTCATTGGCGTTGGTCGGGTTGTCGCCGTCATCATTCTCGAAGTCCGAGGAAGGACCGTAGATCTTTTCCACCAGATTCACCGACAACTTCTCCATGCTCAGCAGCGCGCCGAGACTGACGATGTACTTGGGACTCGCCGTTTGCAATTCCGAGTAGGCTTCCACGTCATACAGCGAAGCTCCTGTCAGCGCGGCGGGCGTCCCGGCGCGCTTGGTGATCGTCGTCGTATTGTACGTGCCGCTGATCGACCAATCGATTTTGCCGAAGCTGTAACTGTAGGGAAGGTTGATCACCAGGTCGGCGCCGTCCGTGCGCGTATCGATGCCGTTCGCGAAGACATTGATGCCGTAGGATCCGCAAACAATGGTCGGCGACGGTCCTGGCGGGCAGGTTCCCAGAATTGCCGGGTCGATGACATCCGATCCATGCGAGTAGGCGGCGATGGCTGCATTGACGCCGGCGTACGCGGCGGTCGGCACGCCGTTGACCTGTCCTTGCACATTGCCGCTGCCCACGATGCGATTGGTGATCTGGATCTGGTACGCATCCAGGGTCATGCTCATGTGCTCCATCGGCCGCCACACGAAGCCGACGCTGAAGTCCACCGATTTCTCGGGTTGCAGTCCATTGCCGAGGCCGAGCAGCTTGCCCGCGTCCGAGTTCGGCGGCAGTTGCACATAGGCCGTCAACGGCCCGACATTGGTCGAGGAGTAGAACTCTTCGGCCAGTGTCGGCGCGCGGAAGCCGTTGTTGATGGTGCCGCGGAGCGCAAACTCCGGCGAGAAGTCATATCGCGCGTTGAGTTTGCCGACCGTCGCATTGCCGAAATCGCTGTAATGCTCAAATCGCGCAGCGGCATCGAGCCGCAAGGCAGCAACCGGTTTGGTGGAGAAATCGATGTAACCCGCATCGTTGGTCCGAGAGTTCGATCCGGCATCGAGCGGTGTAAAGCCCGGATACGAAGAAGCCCCGCCATCGATGTAGGAGATCGGCGGGCCGGCGCCGATCGAATAGGTGTCGCGCCGATGCTCGTAGCCGAACGCCACGTTCAGCGGAGAGGCGAATCCCACGTTGAAATTGCGCTGGAAATCAACGGTCGAGGTCCACTGGGTGGCTTGCAAGAAACCGTCGTGGATGTTGCTGAGCATGCCGACCGCCGGATTGCCCGTGTTGCTGTATAGGCCGGTGTTGACGGTTTGCAGCGTGGCCAGATCATCGTGGTCGCCGCCGAAACCGGTGGTCACATCCCAGTCCCAGCCCGCGATGAAACCCTTGATGCCCCCGGTGAACTGGTAGTCGTACTCATCGTCCGCCTCTTGGGGATTGAATCCGTTGGGCTGCGCGTAGGTGGTCACCATCGTGACGGGATCCGTATAATTGACCTTGCTTGGCATGCGGTAATTCTCATAGGAAACCGCATACTTATGACCGTAGGTGGCCGTGAAATAAAGCTCCGTCCCGCCGTCGAAGTCCCAGCCCGCATTCACGGCGAACAAAGAAATCCCGACCGCCGCGTCGCCGTCGATCCTGTTCAGTTTGGGATACCCAGGCACATTCGCCGCGTTGGTATTCGGATAGCCGGACGCGGCCAGATTTGCCGGGAACAAGCGCGGATCGATCTCGCCCGTATTGCTGTGGCCGTGCGAGCGATATTCGCCGGTGATATTGAAATAAGCACCCGTTTGGGGCTCGAGTCCCACGTTGCCGCTGATGTCCGGAGTCTTGCCGCCCGCGTCATTGCCGTACTGACCATAGCTGCCGGTGAGGCTGCCGCCGGAGGAGTTCTTCTTCAGAATGATGTTGATGACGC
This sequence comes from Steroidobacteraceae bacterium, assembly GCA_035314705.1. Classification (GTDB taxonomy): domain Bacteria; phylum Pseudomonadota; class Gammaproteobacteria; order Steroidobacterales; family Steroidobacteraceae; genus Bog-1198. The sequence continues at coordinate 57,795 of DATFZF010000051.1, forward strand.
CGGCGATGGCGTCGCTGCCGTATTGTGCCGCCGCGCCTTCGGTCAGCACTTCGACATGGTCTATGGCGTCCAGCGGAATGAAATTGAGGTCGACGCCGGCGCCGCCCTGGAAGGGCGAGCCCGTATCGATGGCGAGATTCGCCGTCGTGTGGCGCCGCTTGCCGTTGATCAGCACCAGGACGTCGTTCGGGCTGACCCCGCGCAATCTTGCCTGCAGGGTCTGGCCGGCCATGTCGAAGCCGAATGCCTCCATCTGCAACGACGGTACCAGCGACGCCAGCGCCCCCATCAGATCGGTTGTACCGGCACGCCTCAGCTCCGCCGAACTTACGATTTGAATCGGCGCCGCGCTGTCGACGGCCTTGATGCCGAGCTCACGGGTGCCGGTCACGATGACCTCGTCAAGGCTCCCCTCCGCCGCGGTTCCAGCCGCTGTGTCGGCCAGCGTTCGAGGCGCATGCACCGCGGTCACCGCGCACAGCGCCGCGATGGCCGTTCTCAAAATCACATCCCGCTTTATTCTTGGCTTGAAGGACATGTAACGATCTCCCTATTGAATCTGCCCTCCCCCTGCTCGCGTTTTTTTGGCGCATCGTCGATTGTTCTTGTCCGCCTCAGGTCGGTGCAATTAGTGGGCCAGGACGCAACAATCTGAAAGTTCGTGGTGGTCGGCGTGGATTTTTGAATTACTTGGCGACCAATAATCAATTCATTTTCAATAGATTGAGAGAACTAACTCGATTAGTTCAATATTGGCTCGATTGTGGGAAATTGACGACACCGGACCACGCGCGCCGGCAGCATGTCTTGTCACAGTGCAGTCACAAAGCTGCACGCGTCAACAAAGTGCGTGGGCCGCCGGTAACTCAAGGCCGGCCGATCCTCGAGATCACTATTGCTGGACAGCAGGGTGCACGAATTGCGATGCTGAGGAAGGCGATCAACGCACGCACGAAATTACACAACTCCAGGGGATCACACATGCAGAAGATTGAACGTCACCACGATGCGATGCTCGCCTTGGGAATTCGCGCGGGGATTCTTGCGACGGTGTTCGCTACGGCTACGGCTGCCGCCGGTGCCGAAGCGATCGTGCGCACGCCGCTGCCGGACGGCAACCCCTTCCCGATCTCCGCGGCGGTCACCGTCAGCGCCGGGGTCGACACCGTGTACGTCAGCGGAGCGCTGCCGGCCGCGATCAACAAGGATGCGCCGAAGGGCACGCCACTGATCTACGGCGACATGGAGGCCCAGACCGTCAGCGTGCTGACGTCGATCCAAGGCACGCTGGCCAAACTCGGGCTCGGGATGGGCGATGTGGTCAAAATGACCGTATTCATGGCTGCCGATCCTGCCTACGACAACAAGCTCAATTTCCCCGCACTCATGGCGGGCTACAGCAAGTTCTTCGGTACCAAAGAGCAGCCGAACAAGCCGGCGCGCAGCGCGGTACAAGTGGCTGCTCTGGTCGTCCCGGGTGCCCTGCTGGAAATCGAAGTCATCGCGGCAAAGCCGCACTGACCGGTCCTGAAGGTGCTCGGCCGCGAGCCGCTGAGCCCTACTTCGCGGTGCTGAGCACGTCCGCCAGTGGCGCGGCGGCCTGGGGTACCTCTCGGCGATAGTCCCTGCCGACGAACGCGGCCACAGTCGCCGCGATTTGCGCCTGGGTCACCGGGGCCACCTGGGTGCGCTCGCCGAGCGGCGCCGTATCCGGCCCGAGCACGGCGATCCAGATATTCTCCGATCCCTTCTCCTCCACGCCGTGTTCTTTCCACTCCGCGAGGCCGCCGCCGCGCCCATGATCGGTGGTGATGATGAAAGTGGTCGTGCCGTGGTACTGCGGCATCGCCTGCATCGTGTCCCATAGCTGGCGCACCAAATGATCCATGCGATGTGCGCTGTCGAGGACCAGATCGTAGCGGCCCTGATGCGCCCAATTGTCGGTCTCGCCGTAGCCCACGAACAAGACGCGCGGATGCGCCGCCTTGACGTAGTCCAGCAGCGGGATCTGGAGAAACGAATTGGCGACGTCTTCCTCGTCGAAGCGCGTCGTGGTGGCGTAGAGCTCGCGCAGCAAGGCGTCGCGCGGCGACTCGTGCGCCTTCGGCGGCAGCGTCCATCCGGTTTGGATGATGAGTCCGCTGCGGCTTTGGTTGAAAATATTCTTGTAGACATCCCAGGTGCCGTAAATGGCGACCGCGCCGCGGAATTCGTCGAGTTTATTGAGCCACTCGAATACCGTCGCGTTTGGATTCGGACCGAACTCGTTGCTGTCGATGGCGTCGTTGGGATAACCGGTCGACATTTCGTTGTAGCCGGGATAGGAAAACGCCTTGCCGTTGGTCACGTGCGCGACGCTGCCCTTCAGCTGATTGCCGAAAATCTGCCCTTGCTTGGCGACGGTGCCCCACAAGAACGGAAACAGCGCCGCGCGGCGCGCATTGACATCCTCGCGCCAGTAGCGCTTTCGCAGCTCCCCTTCCGCCAGCCAGCTGCCGCCCGCCTTCTCATTCAGGAGCGCGGGGTCCGCCCCGGTGAATACTTCCTGCCACCGCAATCCGTCGCTCACGATCAGCACGATGTTTTGCGTTTTGGCGGCGAGCGCGGGCGCCGCCACGAGCGCCAGCAGCGCGCCAAACGCCAGCAGCGCGCCAAACGCCAGCATACGGAGGGTGCCGCTCAATCGATTCACCATACGTCGTGCGCCTTTGGTTGCCATCACTGCGGCAGAATCACCGCGCAATTCGCAGTCCAGCTCAAATACACCTCGTCGCTCCAGTCGATGGACCATTCCGAGGTGCGCTGATCGTTCTGCGCAAAAACCGTCACGAGCTTTCCTGTTTCCGTCTTGATCCGATAGGTGGAACGGTTGCCGAGGTATCCCAATTCCCACACCATGCCCTTGATCTGATTGACGCGGGCGCCCGTGACCGGTTCCTTGCTCAAGCGGATCTTCTCCGGGCGCAATGCCACCCAAACGCGTTGACCGCCGCCGAAGCGCCCCAGTTCATCGACAATCAGGTCGCAACCGGCCTCGGCGCTGCGCACGATGATGTGACCGGGCTCGCCGCCGCTCACCGTTCCCTCGAACAGATTGGTAGTACCGATGAAATCGGCCACGAAGCGGTTCTGCGGAAATTCATAGATCTCGGATGGCGTACCGACTTGCACGACCTGGCCGCGATTCATGACTGCGATGCGCGTCGACAGCGCCATCGCTTCGTCCTGATCGTGAGTGACGAAAACGAAGGTGATGCCGACCTTCGATTGGATGTTCATGAGCTCGAATTGCGTCTGTTCGCGCAATTTCTTGTCGAGAGCGCTCAGCGGCTCATCGAGCAGCAATACCTTCGGCCGGCGGATCAGGGCGCGCGCCAGCGCGACGCGCTGTCTCTGACCGCCCGATAACTGATGCGGCCTGCGCTTCGCCAGAGCCGCCAACTGCACCATTTCCAACGCTTCTTGGATTCGCTTGAGCTTGACGGGCTTGTCCAGGCTCATGCGCCGGAGCCCGTATCCCACATTGTCTTCGACCGTCATGTGGGGAAACAAGGCGTACGACTGAAACATCATATTGACCGGGCGCTCGTGCGGAGGCACCTTGGTCATGTCCACATCTTCGATCATGATCCGCCCGCTGCTCGGGCTCGCAAACCCGGCCAACATGCGCAGCAGCGTCGTCTTGCCGCAGCCGGAGGCGCCGACCAGCGCGAACATTTCCCCCTTGAAGATCCGCAGATTCACGCTGTCCACCGCGGTGAAAGCGCCGAAAGTCTTGTTCACGCTTTCGATGACGATCTGCGGTTTCGCGTCCGGATCGAGCCACGGCCGGTCGGCGAACGATTTCGGCGCAGCGGCCACTAGAAGTCCGAGGGTGGCGTCGCGCGCCGCCGCTCGGGCGCGAAAAACGGTCGTTCGACGATCTGCGCTCGCGACATCCGACGCTCCCATACGAGTTCACGGTTCAAATAGATTTCCGCCCAAACCGTCGAGCCGGTCTGGAAATAGGGCGCATCGACGATAGCAAGGGCGATGTTGCGCTTGCAAGTCGGCGACCAGATCGCGGACGTGACGCTGCCTATCTCGCGCCTGCCGCTGTCGTCCGAGTAGAGAAGCGAGTTGTGGGCCGGCTTGTTGCCGGCAATGTCCAAGCCGACGAGCCGGCGGCGCGCACCCTGCGCCGCCTCGGCCAGGAGCGCGCGCCGTCCCGTGAAATGCCCTTTGTTGAAATCCACCAGCCACTTGAGTCCCAGTTCCAGCGGCGATCGATCGCGCCCGGTGCGGATCGTGTGTTCTGCCGATACGAAATCGACGTTGGGGAGCAAGAAGCCCGCCTCGATGCGCGCGACGTTCAGGGCCTGCGAGCCGATGGCGCGAATGCCTCGCGACTGTCCCGCCGTCATCAGCGCATCCCAAACGGTCTCGGCCGCCGCCGGATCCATCCACAGCTCGTAGCCCAGGTCGCCCGTAAACCCGGTGCGCGACACGGTCAGCCGATCAGACCCGAGCGCGTAGTAGCCGATTTCGAAGGGCTTGAGCGCCTCGACTCCGTGCAACCCCAATGCCTTGAGCACCGCGCAGGAGGTCGGGCCCTGCACGGCGAGGGCGGCGATCTGCTCGGTGACCTCGCTGATGTCGACGTCGAAGCCGATCGCGGAGTCGAGCAGCCAATCGATCTGGCGTTCCGCCGTGCACAGCCGATACTCGCCCGATCCCAAGTGAAACACGGTGCCATCATCGATGAGATGGCCGGCATCATTGCACCACACGCAGTACGCGACTCGGTCCGGCTTGAGTTTGGCGATATCACGGGTGACCAGCCGATTGAGGTAGGGCAGCGCATCGGGACCGGCGACGCGGTACTTCACCATCGGCGTCAAATCATAAAGCGTCGCGGCGTTGCGAATGGCGAAGTATTCCTGCTCCATGGTCGTGAACACATCGACCGTGGTGTAGCCCGCCCAGGGAATGAAGCTGTCGATTTGGGAAAGCGCTCGGGCACGCCGGTGAAACGGGGTTTTCAGCAGCGGTTGCTTGAAATGCGGCGCGAGAGGTTCAGTCATGGTGATTTCACGTCCCCCGCCAGCACCGCTTGAGCGGCGTTGCGGCCGGCGATGCCCATCACCCCGCCGCCGGGGTGACAGCCGGCCCCGCACAGGAACAGCCCGCCCACGGGCGTCCTGTATTGAGCCGCTCCCGGCACCGGACGCACCATCAGGAACTGATCGAAGGCCAACTCTCCGTGATGCCAGTGGCCGCCGCTGATGCGAAACTCTTGCTCGATATCGGCCGGAGTCAGCAGCTCGGCCCCGATGATGCAGGCGCGAAGGCCGGGCGCGGCGGCTTCCAGTGTATCGATTGCCACGTCCATGAAACGTTGCCGTCCGCTCTGCCAACCTTCCTTGAGTGCGTAGGGTGCGTATTGCACGATGGCAGACAGCACGTGCTGTCCTCGGGGCGCGAGAGCCGGGTCATTCATGGTCGGCACGGTGATTTCCATCACCGGCGCAGCCGAGTATTCGCCGTACTTCGCATGATTGTAGGCATTCTCGATGTGCCGCAGCGACGGCGCCATGAGCAGTCGGCCGCGCAAGCTTGCCTCCGATACGGCGCTGAACGGCGGCGCATGATTCAATGCCAGATGCAGTTTGGCGGCGAGCCCGCGGCTGCGGATATGGTTGACCCGGCGCACGAAACCGGCATCAAGGTGCCTCGGCCCCAGAAGCCTCAGAAACGTGGTCTTAGGGTCCGCGCTCGAGATGACGCTGCCCGCGTCGATGCTCTCCCCCGACTCCAATAGCACGCCGCAAGCGCGGTCATTGTCGACGCGGATCTGGGCCACCGGCACCCCGGTTCGAATCGTGGCGCCGGCTGCGCCCGCCGCCATGGCAAGCGCATTGCACAGCGCGCCCATGCCGCCCCTGGGCTGCGACAATCCGGAGGGACCCGCCGCCGACTCGGCCACCAGCCGATACAACAGCGTCAACACCGTGCCTGGCGAGCGCGGACCGAAGTTGGCGCCGAGCACGGCATCCAATCCCAACGCACCCTTGAGCGCCGGCGACTCGAAGTTCTCTTCGAGCAAATCATAGACATTCATGCCGCCGATTCGCAGCAGCTCGCGCATATCCCGACGCCCCAGCCGGCGAATCTGCAAGGCGGTCCGCAGCAGCGCGAGCCGATCGGCCCAGCCCGTCGTGCCGAGACGCGGCGGCACGCGGGAGAACACGGGCACCAACGCCGCGGCAAAGCGCTGCATGCGCGCCTGGTACGCGGCATAGGCCGCCTCGTCGGCCGGGGACAGGCGCTCTCCCCCCGCGCCTCCGCTCAAACTCAGGGTCGGCTGGCCGGGCACCAGCGCCGTGGTGGGCATTCCCCGCGCCGCCCACTCGAGTCCGTGCGATTCCAACTTCAGTTCACGCAGCAGTTCCGCGGGCATCAGATGCAACAGGTGCGCGCCGGCGGAAACCCTGAAACCGGCGGCAAACTCCCGCGTCAGGGCTGCGCCGCCCACTTGGGCACCGGCCTCCAGCACCAGGACCGAGCGGCCGCCGCGCGCCAGCGTCGCCGCGCACACCAAGCCATTGTGCCCGCCGCCGATGACGATGCAGTCATACCTTGCCTGCGCTTCGTGTACCGTCACGCTCAATGCGCCCTGCCCAGATCGCGCAGCACGGCGCGGGCGGCATTCGCTCCTGGAGCGCCCATGACGCCGCCGCCGGGATGCGTGCTGGAGCCGCACATGTACACGCCGCGTACGGGCGCTCGATACTGTGCATAGCCCGGGATCGGCCGGTTGAACAGCAGCTGATCCATGGTCAGCTCGCCTTGAAAGATATTACCCTCGGTGAGGCCCACTTCGTTTTCTATGTCCCAGGGTGTGCGAATTTCGGCGTGCAGGATCAGATCTTTGAAATTCGGGCTGTGCTGCGCGATCGTATTGATCACCGTGTCGCCGAATGCCTGACGTTTGGCGGCATTCCACGGGCCGTCCGCCAGTTCGTACGGGCAATACTGGATGAAAACCGACATGTAGTGCTTGCCGTCGGGCGCCATCGTCGGATCGATTTGCGAAGGAATGAGCATGTCGATATACGGCGCCCGCGACCAGCGCCCGTCCTTCCAATCATCGTACGCGCGCTCCATCATTTCTATGGTGTCGGTGACATGCATGTCGCCGCGCGTGCAGGGCGAACCGGCCGGTATGGCGGGAAATCGCGGCAGACCGTCCAGGGCGATGTTGAGTTTCCCGGAGGAGCCGCGAATCTTGAAGTTCTTCACCTGGCCCAGGAACTCGTCCGGCAAATCCTTCGCGTCCATGGTTTCGAGAAAAGTCCGGCGCACGTCCAGATTCGATATGACCAGCGGCGCGTGAATTTCCTCGCCATCCTGCAGCGCAACTCCCGATGCGCGCCCACGGCGCACCAGAATTTGCGCCACGGGGGCGGCGCTGCGGATCGTGCCGCCGCTGGCCTCGAACGAGGCGCCGAGTGCCTTGCTGATTGCGCCCATTCCGCCGCGCGCGAAACCCCAGGCGCCGACCGTGTCGTCGATGTCGCCCATATAATGATGCAGCAAAACGTATGCCGTTCCGGGCGAGCGCGGTCCCAAAGCCGTGCCGATGATGGAACTGCCTGCAAAATGCGCCTTGACGATTTCACTCTCAAAATATTCGTCGAGAAAATCCGCGGCGCTCATGGTCCAAAAGCGCAGCGTGTCGTACATGCGGGCTTCGCCCAAGCCATGAAAACGCTTGCCCAGGTACAGCAATTCCATGAGATCGCGCGGTTTGAACGAGGTCGGATCCGGCGGCTCGCGCATCAACAGCGGTTTGATGAACTTGCATTGGCGCATCACGTCGCGCGAGTAGCGGTCATAGGCTTCCGCATCGCGCTTCGAATGCCGGGCGATTTCCCGGCGCAGGGCATCGTGGTTGTCGTACAGCGCCAGATGCCCGCCGCCCTGCATCATGGTGCATCCCCCTTCATAGGGGATGACTTGCAGTCCGTATTTCGGCAGCTCCAGGGTGCGGATGATTTCCGGCCGGAGCAGGCTGCACACGTAGGAACAATTGGAGTAAGTGAAATCCTGGTAAAGGCGGCGGCTGACGGCCGCGCCGCCGATATACGGCTGGCGCTCGAGCACCAATACCTTGAGGCCGGCGCGCGCGAGATAGCATGCGGCGACCAGCCCATTGTGGCCGGCCCCGACGATGATGGCGTCCAGGTCCGCGGGGTGCTTCACCGACCCGGCGCTCGAGCGGGCGCTTGGTCCGCGCCATCGCTCGCCTGCAAAGTGGCGTCGACGGCAATTTCGAAGGCCTTCAGCGTGTCGCTGAGGCACGAGGCATCATGCGCCGCCGACACGAACCACGGTTCCCGTGAATCCGGTTCGCATAGGATGCCCTCGTCGTGCAGCACCTGCGCCATGGCATCGTAGAAAGAATAGTCGCTGCTCTTCCAGTCGCGATAATTGCGCGGCGGGTCGTGCGCAAAGTACAGCCCGCTCATGGACGGATGACCGACGAAGCTGTGGGCAATTCCGCGGGCCGCGAGCACCGCGCGCATGCCGCTGCGCAGGCGCGTCCCATAGTCGGCAATTCGCTCCAGTGCGTCGGTTTCGTCCAGAATCTGCAGGGTCTTCTCCGCCGCCGCGAGCGAAATCGAATGCGCCGTGTAGGTGCCGCCGTGCGCCACGCCGCGCCCGATCCTGCGCATGATGTCCTCGCGCCCCGCCAGCACGGAAATGGGATAGCCATTGGCCACGGCCTTGGCGAAGGTGCACAGGTCGGCATGCACCCCATAGAGTTCCTGCACGCCGCCGCGCGCGACGCGAAATCCGGTCTTGACCTCATCGATCAGCAGCACCACGCCGTGCTTGTCGCACAGTTCGCGCGCCGCCCGCAGATACTCGGGCTCGGCCGCGATGCCGAGGCAATTGCCCATAATGGGTTCGATCAGCAGACAGGCGATACGATGCGACAGGCGCTTGAAGACGTCTTCGAGCTGATTCGCATCGTTGGCCTGAACGAAGTGCGCAAAGCTGCGCGTGCTGAGCGGCACGCCTTCGCTGTAAGGTTTCACTTCCGGATCGCCCACCTGCGACCATTTGTCCATGGGCGTAAACCACATCGCCGCGTCGAACAGCCCGTGGTAGCCGCCCTCGAGAATCACGTAGTCGTCCTTCCCCGTGTAGGCGCGCGCCAGCCGCAATCCCGCCATCACCGCCTCGGTGCCCGAGTTGGAAAAACGCACGAGTTCGGCCGCGGGCACCATCTTTGAAATGCGTTCGGCCACGGCGAGTTCACGTTCCGTGGAGAGCGCGAACACGCCGCCCACTTGCATGCCCTCGCGCGCCGCTTGATCAACCTCGGGGTGGGCATAACCCAGGATCGCCGGACCATAGCCCATGCGGTAATCAACGTACTGGTTGCCGTCGAGATCCGTGATGCGCGCGCCCGCCCCGCTCTTGACGTAGATGGTGCGGTCCTCGCCCCAGTAGCGGAAATTGGAGGCCACGCCGAGTGGCAGGCGTTTGACGGCGCGTTGAAAATGCGCGTTGCTCTTGGACAGGTTTCTGGCCATGACGTCCCCCTGATATTGATGGCAATTCGATAGGATTTTGCGCGACCGTAACATTCGCCGTCCGCGGCGTCCACAAATATTATATGCCCATATAAACAATGCGCGGGCGGCGGCGCGTTCGGCCATGCGAGGCCACCTCGGAATCGCACAATTGCAGCCGCAAAATGGTCATTTGCATGCAACCAATGCTTGCTGCGCTGCTCCGACTTGCCAACGCCATAGTCCCCGGCGTACATTAAATGACCATATAATCGCCGCAGGGGAACGCCATGACCAACGTAGCCGTCGCGAAGCGCGCCGACGAGACCTTGAGCGAGCTGCGGCATGCCCTGCCTGCCTGGGTCTATAACCATCCTGAACTGACCCGGCTCGAGCTCGAGCGGATTTTGCTGCCGAGCTGGCAAATCGTGTGCCACGTCAATTCCATCCCCAAGGCGGGCGACTTCCAAACCTTCGATCTGGGCCCGGAAAGCGTCATGGTGCTGCGCGATCGCGACGGCTCGATACGCGCCTTTCACAATGTGTGCCGCCATCGCGGCGCGCGCTTGGTGGATGGATCGGGAAACTGCCCCGCAACCATCACCTGCCCCTACCACGGGTGGACTTACCGGCACGACGGCGGCCTGATTGGGATGCCGGTGCGCGAAAGCTTCCCCGGATTGGATCGAGCCCAGCATGGTCTTCGGCCGGTGCGGACCGATATTGCGTTTGGTTTCGTTTTCGTCTGTCTGAGCGGCGACCCGCCGGCCGTGTCGAAGGTCTGGGGTAAGTTGGCCGAGGAGCTTGCGCCCTATCGGCTCGAAGAAATGGTGCCCTTGGAACCCATCAGCGAAGAGATCTGGCCCGTCGATTGGAAGATCGCGATGGACAATTACCTCGAGTCCTACCACGTGCCCATTGGACATCCGGGGCTGTACCGTATGTTCACGCCGGATTACGAGGATCAAGCCTCGGTGCCCGGCATCGCCCGCGGCACCAGTTGGCTGCGCGAAAAGGAGTCGCCGCGCTGGTCCGAAGGCCTGTATCAGCGGTTGATCGGCCGCGTCACGGATCATCTACCCGAACCACAGCGCCGCGCCTGGCACTTCTACAGCGCTCTGCCGAATTTGGGGATCGACGTGTATCCCGAGCGAATGGATTTTTTCCAAGTGCTGCCTGACGGCCCGGGCAAGTGCATCATCCGCGGCGGCGTGTTTGGGCTGCCCGACGACCGGCGCGAAATGCGCGCGATCCGCTACTTGAGCTCGCGCATCAATACGCAGGTGAACAACGAGGACAAGTGGCTCTGCGGACGGGTGCAGCGCGGACTCGCGTCCGCCAGCTACAAGCCGGGACCGCTATCGCAGCTGGAACGCTGGATGTTCGAATTCCACAACTTGCTGCGCCAGCGCATTCCGGAATTTTCCCTGGCAAGCCCACCCAAACAGTTCGCCTGATCCGCGACGCTCCTGCTGCGCCGCGCGCCTGAGCCGCGCACCGAGCCATGGGGATCGAGGGCCCCGCCCGCGGGGCCGCCATGCTCAGCCCAGATTGATCCAGGCAGACTTCGTCTGGGTGTAGGAGATCAGGCTCTCCACGCACTTGTCCCGGCCCTGGCCCGACTGCTTATAGCCGCCGAACGGCTGCGTCATGTCACCGTGGTCGAAGCAATTCACCCAAATGACGCCCGCCTCGAGATCACGCACGGTTTTATGAGCGACGCTCAAGTCTCGCGTCCACACCGACGCCGCCAACCCGTAGATCGAATCGTTGGCCACGGTCAGGGCTTCGGCCAGCCCATCGACCTCGATGGCGGCCGCAACCGGGCCGAAAATCTCTTCTTGCGCGATGGTCATGCGATTGTTGACCCCGGAAAACAGCGTGGGATTGACGAATGCTCCCGGAAGATCCGGTGAGCCGCCGCCGAACTCGAGCCGCGCGCCTTCCGATTTGCCGCGGCTGATGTAGCCCATGACTCGCGCGCGGTGCGAGGCGGTCACCATCGGGCCTAGATTGGTGGTGGGATCAAGCGGATCGCCGGCCTTGTAGGCATCCTTGCCGCGCTCGATGAATCGAGCCAGAAACTCCTTGGCGATGGGTCGATCGAGCAGCAACCGCGAACCCGCGTTGCAAACCTCACCCATGTTGCCGAAGATTCCATTGATGGCGTAGGTCACCGCCGTATCGAGATCCGGCAAGTCGGCGAGAAATATTTGCGGTGTCTTGCCGCCGCATTCCAGGGCGACCCGCTTCATATTGGACTGGCCGGCGTAAATCAGCATTTGCTTGCCGATTTCGGTCGAGCCGGTGAACGCGATCTTGGCCACGTCGTTGTGCAGCGCCAGCGCGGCCCCGGCGACTTCGCCCAAGCCGTTCACGACATTGAAAACGCCCGGCGGACCGCCCGCCTCCACGAAGAGCTGGGCCATCAACAATGCCGACAGCGGCGACTGTTCGGCCGGCTTCAACACCACCGAATTGCCCGCAGCGAGCGCCGGCGCAACCTTCCAGGCGGCCATCAACAAGGGATAATTCCACGGCACAATGCAGCCGACGACGCCCAAGGGCTCGCGCAAAATATAGTGAAACGCATCGGCGGCGGTTGCAGTGACCATGCCGTCGATTTTGTCGATCAATTCGCCGAAATACGCGAAATTCCGCGCCGCCGCAGGAACATCGATGGTCACCATATCGGTGATCGGCTTGCCCATGCAGAGGGTGTCGAGCAGGGAAAACTTCTCGTTGTTCTGTTCCAGAAGCCGGCTGTATGTCGCCATGATCGCCATGCGGTCGCGCGGCGCCTTGCGGCTCCAGATGCGCGACGCGAAGCTGCGTTTGGCGGCGGCCACCGCCAAGTTGATGTCGTCCGCCGTGCCGGCGCTGACCTCGCACAGGGGCGCTCCGGTGGCGGGATTCACCACGGTAAAGCGGCCACGCGCGACCGAATCCACGAATTGGCCGTCGATGAAATGCCGGGTCTCGTAGCGCAAGCCGGCGGCGCGCGTATGCCATTCTTTGGTGGTCAGTGATGTCAAACTCATGCGCGGTACTCCCGATAAATGTCGCGGTTCATGCTCTTAGTATAGTGAAATTGTTCAAGTGGAGTTCGGCGGTCGAGCGAGGGCCAGCATCGGCACGAGCATGACGAGCTGTCTACGGAACGCCGCCGCCGCCGCCGCCGCGTGCGCCCCATCCGCTGCTGCGTGACCGAACGTAACAATGCCCTTCTGCGTGGATTCCGCGACGGCGACCGCGGATCCTCGCGTAGATGGGTATAGCCGCGACGCCAGGTATCGAAGGGCACGCGCAACTCGGTCCGACTCGCACAGCGTGAAGTCGAATTGCCGGATCAGGCTGCGGCCCGGCTCAACGGGCAGCACTTGCAGGATCGTGAATCCATCGGGTCGAACTTCGATCACGTGATTCGGCGCAATGAATTGCCGCTGCCAGCGAGAATCGGCAACGGATCCCAAGAGCAGCCGATATCCGCGGGAGCTCCAATCACGCGGATCGGCAACGCCGGAGGCGCTCTTCGGGGTCGAATCGAGCCATTGTTCGATCATCAGCTTCCAATCGGCGGCGACCGCGGTCTCCGACGGCGGCCCCAGGGGCCGCGATCCGGGCGGCGGCGAGAACTCAGCCCATGGATCGATGGCGCTTACCTCCGGCCCGCGGCGCTGTGCCGATCGCACCAGGAGCAACTCGCCGAGCGAGCGCAGATCGAGGGCCGTCAAGTCCGCCGCGCCGCGAACCCCGTGGCGGCGGCCGTCGAGTTCGTATTGCAAATCATGAACCGCGCACTGAATGAGCTTCACATGGCCGGCGCGAGCCGCGATCAATATGTGCGGCGCCTCGCTGCAGCTGTTGCGAAACGCGCGGACCGCCCCCGCGGCGTCGCGCACGACCAATGCGCGATCTACACCCAAGTCAGCGCCGAAAAAATCCCCGGGGCGCGGCACCTGCTCCCGGTGGCCGGCCAACTGCCACGAATCTTGGAACAAGGACTCGCGCTCGACCACAAACAGACGCGCATTGGCGTAGGTCCACGCCGCCAGGCGTCTGTCGCCACCCGGGGCACCGGCATGGTCCGGCGATGCGACGAATTCACCCGGGAAGATGGAGCGCAGGTAGGCCATGGCGCGGCGCTTGGCGGCCGGCCGATCGATGTCGGCCTCGGTTTGGAAGGCGAAGTCCTGCCACAACATTTCCAGCACCCCGATGAGGCCGAGCGCGATTCCATCAGGATCCAATTGCGCCTGACCGGTCTCGACGATCAGCCGCTCGATGAGCTCGCGCACCAGGGATGCAAAGCTCTCGTCCTTCTGTCCGCAAATATCGTAGTATTCCTGGCGTGAACTTGCCTCGCCCCAGAATGCATACCAAACGGAGACCTTGCGGGGGCTCGCAATTTCAGGATCGAGGTATAAGTCAACCATCAATTCCAATGCCGCAACAGGTCTGGATTTGAGCCGCGTCACAGGCACCAATAACTGCTCCTCGAACTCGGTTGCGAGGAATTGCAGGGACGCGACCAGCATTGCCGCCTTGGATGCGAAGTAGAATCGGACGATGCCGGGGGACATTTTCGCGATGGCCACAACTTTTTCCACCGTCGTGCGTGACGGCCCGTAGATATGCAAGGCCGATATGCACGCATCGATGAGCCGCTGGCGCTGCCGGCCGTGGGAATTGCGCGGGCGCGGGATGCGTGCCGGCTTGTGGGATTTTTTCACGGGTTGCGCATGCGTTGCTTTAGGTTCTCATGACCCCGGCGCTCAACCAAGACGCGCTCTCGCCGGCGTTGCGGCGCGGTTTGCGGGCGGAATGGCTCGAGCGCCGGGGGAAATGGCTGATTATTTTGCCGCCCCTGCTATTTCTGCTGGTGTTTTTCCTCATTCCATTTGGGTTTGCCCTGGTTATAAGCTTTGCCGATACGGCGGTACGAGTGCCGCCGTACACCGACATTCTATCCGTGAGTCCCGACTGGCACATCCATCTCACGCTGAATCTTGGCAATTTCAAGTATTTGCTCACCGACGAAGTGTATGGCCTTTCGTATCTTTATTCGCTCAAGACCGCCTTCTTCTCGACCCTCATATGTTTGGCCATCGGCTATCCGATGGCCTATGGCATCGCCCGAACCTCCAAGAGCACGCAAAGCATTCTGCTGCTCATCATCATCCTGCCGTTCTGGACCTCATTCCTGCTGCGCGTCTATGCGCTCGAGGGCATCATTCGAGAGACCGGTTTGCTCAATACCGCCCTGCTGTGGTTGGGCGTAATCGACCATCCATTGCAGATCATGCGCACGACGTTGGCGGTGTACCTCGGCATCATTTATTCGTATCTGCCCTTCATGGTGTTGCCCCTTTTCGCCACCCTGGAGAAGCTGGATCACTCCTTGCTCGAAGCGGCCGCGGACTTGGGCAGCCCGCCCTGGCGGGCCTTCCTCGAGGTGACCCTGCCGCTGTCGGTGCCCGGCATCATTGCCGGCTCCATGCTCGTGTTCATTCCCGCGATCGGCGAATTCGTCATCCCGACTCTGCTCGGCGGGCCGGATAATCTGATGATCGGCCGGGTACTGTGGGACGAATTCTTCGGCAACCGCGATTGGCCCGTGGCGTCCGCGGTAGCCATCGCATTTCTGGTGCTGCTGGTCGGTCCGATCGCGTTGTACCAGCATTACAACACCAAGCAGCTCGAGGCCTAGGATGGAGAGCCGCATCTCGCCCTTCCTGATCTCCATCCTCTGCATCGGCATTGCGGTTCTCTACATTCCCATTCTGGTCTTGATCGGCTATTCGTTCAATGCATCGGCGCTGGTGAGCGTCTGGGGCGGGTTCTCGACGAGCTGGTACGCCGAGCTCATGCATAACGACCAGATACTCGACGCCGCGCTTTTGAGTCTGAATATCGGCCTCGTGGTGTCGACCGGTTCGGTCATCTTGGGCACGCTCGCCGCGATTTCGCTGGTGCGGTTCAAGATGTTTCGCGGGCGCCTGCTGCTCACCGGAATGGTCAACGCGCCGCTGGTGATGCCGGAAATCATCACCGGCATCACTCAATTGCTGCTGTTCGTCTCGATGCTGCATGTGTTCGGCTGGCCGCACCGCGGTTTCACCACCATCGTGATCGCGCATGTCGCCTTCTGCAGCGCCTACGTAACGATCACGGTGCAATCGCGGTTGGCGAGCGCGGACCGCTCATTGGAAGAAGCCGCCATGGACTTGGGGTCGGGTCCGGTACGCGCGTTTCTCGACACCACGCTACCCAGCATCATGCCGGCGTTGGCTTCGAGCTGGTTGCTCAGCTTTACGCTCTCGCTCGACGACCTGGTGATTTCGAGCTTCGTGTCCGGTCCGGGCGCCAGCACCCTGCCGATGGTGATTTTCTCGAAGGTGAAGCTCGGTGTGAGCCCGGATGTGAATGCACTCGCCAGTTTGATGATATGTCTGGTCGGAGCCTGTGTGCTGTTCGCCGGCTATCTCATGCGCCGCGCCGAACGCCAGCGCTTGATGGACGCGCAAATGGCCGAGCGCTGACGCCGCTGCCCGTTGGGCGGGCTCCAAGTGCCCCGCTGCCCGCTGCGACGCGTCCTTAGGGCGCGCCGACGTAGCGCGGATCGTGCGCCGGGCGGCTGAAAATCTCGCGCAATCGGGGCTCAAAGGCGCTCAAGGGCTCCGACGGATAGCCGGGATCGAACGAGCACTGGTCCCAGTTGGCGCAGAAATCCTTGCAGGCCTGGTACCAGGGGTGGTCGTGAAATTTCTCGCGGGCATGCCGATCGCGGCCGCTGTGATGCGCGTAGTAATAGGTCTGAAACAGGCCGTGCTGTTCGACGATCCAGGCGACCTCGGGACGCACATAGGGCCGTATGATTCCCGCGGCGATTTCCGCGTGATTGTACGGCGCCAGGTCATCGCCCACATCATGAATGAGCGCTGCGACAATGAGTTCGTCATCCGCACCGTCCTTGAGCGCGCGGGTCGCCGCCTGCAAGGAGTGGCCCAGCCGGCTCACGGGATATCCCTGCAGCGAATGATCGAGCTTGCCCAGCGCCTCGAGCAGCCGGTCCGGCAATGCACGCACATAGGCGCGCTCGGCGCGGTCCAGCAACTCGTAGTCCTCGCGGGTACCGTCCTCCATGCGGTGAAAGCTCACCATCCCCCCGCCGGAAACTGCGCCTTGCTCGATTATGTCCGTCATTTGGCGGTCTTCACTCGTGTCCAGGTTCGTGTGCGAATGCGTTCGGTGGGGGCCGAGGCCTCGGTGGATCTGAACAGCCTGCTCTCGATCTCCGGCGTCGGATACAGCGTCGCGTCGCCGAGAATACTGGGATTGATCAACGCGCGCGAGGCGATATTGTCATTGCCGTAGAAGATCTCGTTGGTGATCTCGGCAATCACCTCCGGCCGCAGAATGAAATTGATGAACTGATATGCCGCCTCCGGATGAGGCGCGCCCTCCGGGATCAGCATGGACGTGAAGTTCTGGTTGGCGCCCTCCTTCGGCACCGTGAACGCGAGGTTCACATTGATGCCCACTGCCCGGGCACGAGCCCGCGACAGCGCATAGTCGCTTGACCAGGACATCGCGATGCAGATCTCCTTGTTTGCCAATGCGTTCAGATATTCCGAGGAATCGAAGGAGCGCACATAGGGACGTACCTTCAGGAGCAGATCCTCGGCGGCCTTGTAGTCCTCGCGCTTCGTGGTGTTGGGGTCCAGCCCCAAATACTGCAGAGCCAGCAGCAAGGTATCCGCCGCGGAATCCAGGAATGTGACGCCGCAATCGGCGAATTTCGCCACGACTTCCGGCTTGAAAATCATATCCAGGCTGTCGACCGGCGCATTCGGCATGCGCGCCTTGATCATGTCGACGTTGTAGGCAAAGCCATTGATCGCGTGCACGTAGGGCACCGAATGCGCATTTCCCGGATCGTGGTCGGATTGAATGGCAAGTATTCTGGGATCAACATTGTCCCAATTGGGCAGCTTGGATCTGTCCAGGGGAATGTACACACCCGCCTTGATTTCGCGTCCGAAGTACTCTGTCGACGCAACCACCACATCGTAGCCCGAGCTTCCGGCCAGGAGCCGCGCGTCCATGGTCTCCTCGGAATCGTAGACGTCGTAAGTGACCTTGATTCCGGTCTGCCGCTCGAATTCGGCAATGGTGTTGCGGCCGATGAAATCCGTCCAATTGTAGATGAAAAGTCTCTTTTCCTCGGCCGCGGCGGCCCGGACGCCCGCGCCGGCAACGAACGCGATCAGCAGCAACAGCAATCCGCCGTGGGCGTGAACCCGACTGAGTCTCATCCATTTAGTTTACCATCCCCGCAGCGCCGCGCCGGAGCGATCGGATGTGGCGGTTCTTCAAGGGAGCACAAAAAATGCCTGGTTTCATTCTCTGGCCTCCTGTCGTATTGCTCAGCCTCGCATCCATCGCCGCGGCGGCCGCGGCCGCAGCACCAGTTGCGACTGCGGCACCAGTTGCAACCGCAACGCCGGCTGGATCCGGCGACCCTGCCCCGCGGGCTCGAGATTTGGGAGTTCCATTCGACGGCACCCCCGGACCCTTCAATGCCATCACCGATGTAGCCGGCGTCACCGTCGGACACACGACATTGATATCGGGATCCGGAAAATTGCAGGTTGGGAAAGGTCCCGTGCGTACCGGAGTAACTGCCGTGCTGCCGCGTGGTCGCGGCTCCTTCTTTGATCCCGTGTTCGCCGCCTGGTTCACCCAAAACGGCAACGGTGAAATGACGGGAACCACGTGGGTCGAAGAGTCCGGATTTCTCGAAGGCCCTGTGATGATTACCAATACCCACAGCGTGGGCGTGGTGCGCGACGCGGTGATTCAATGGCGCATCGCGCAGGCCGCGGCGGACGCGACCGGATATTATTGGTCGTTGCCGGTCGTCGCCGAAACCTATGACGGTTGGCTGAATGACATCAATGGATTTCATGTCAAACCGGAACATGCCATGCATGCCCTCGACAGCGCGCGGACGGGCGCTGTCGAAGAAGGCAGTGTCGGCGGCGGCACCGGGATGATTTGCAACGGCTACAAGGGCGGCATCGGCAGCTCCTCGCGCCGCCTGAAGGCCACGGACGGCGGCTACACGGTCGGCGTGCTGGTGCAATGCAATTACGGCACTCGGGACAATTTACGCATCGCCGGCATCAATGTCGGGCGTGAAATTCCGGCGCCGGAGCCCTACGTATTCATACCTTCGGATATCGCCGAACGCGGCTCCATCATCGTGGTGGTCGCGACCGATGCGCCGCTGCTGGCGCACCAACTGAAGCGCCTGACCCACCGGGTGACGCTGGGCCTCGGCCGCAACGGCAGCATCTCGGGCAATGGTTCCGGCGACATTTTCATCGCCTTTTCGACCGCCAATTCCGGCGCCGCGGCGGCTGAACGCGTGGTCGATCTAAAGATGCTGCCGAACGACTCCTTGGATCCGGTGTTCCGCGCAACGGTGGAGGCCACCGAGGAGGCCATCGTCAACGCCATGGTGGCGGCGCACGACATGACCGGCGTCGATGACCATCGAGTGATTGCTTTGCCGCATGAGGCACTGCGCGCGGTGCTCAGAAAGTACCGGCGCCTCATCCCCTGAAGCTCCGCCGTCAGCCTTGCGTACCTGGGGACGTGCTTTTCATGCCAAAAGCAGCGCTTTATGTTCGGGAGAGTACATAGCAGTTACGCGTGTTTGCGTATCCACAATCACCCAACCGTCGATTAGTGTGAGGGCTAGTTCGCTCCGCAAGAGGGATTCCACTTGTCCACCACGGCCTCGAATTTGGTCCCGGCACCTCAAAACCTGCTGCTCGCGGCCCTTCCCGCCGCGGAATGGGAGCGGGCGGGACGGAATTTCAAATCGATCTTCATGCCGCTCGGCGATGTGCTCTATGAGCCTGCCAGGCTCGCTAATCACATATTTTTCCCGACGACATCGGTCCTTGCTGTTTCGTGTGTATTGGCTGACGGTTGGGCAGATGCACTCACCCTCATCGGTCGTGAAGGGTTCGCCGGTGTCGAGGACTTCCTGGGCCGCGGCTCGGCTATCTGCCGGGCAGTGGTACTGAGTGAGGGCTGGGGCTATCTAATCAGACGCGAGCTGTTAGTCCAGGCGTGCAATCAGGATGGCCCGATGCGCAGTGTACTGCTGCGATATGCGCAGTCTTACCTCACGCAAGTGGGTCAAACAATCTCGTGCAATCGGCACCACACCATCGCTCAACAATTGTGTCGGTGGCTGCTCATGTTCCTGGATCGTCAGGCGTCGAACGTACTGCCCTTGACCCACGAACACATCGCCGAACTCATGGGTGTCCGACGAGAGAGCGTCACGGAGGCGACCCGCAAGCTTCAGTTCGCCGGATGCATTCGCCGCCAGCGCGGCCACATCGCGGTGATCGATCGGACCGGCCTGGAAGCTCGTTCCTGCGAATGCTACCGCGTTACCAAACGGGAAACCGATCGTCTGCTGGAGATGTCTCGATCTGCCAAATTCGCGAGCACCCAGGCGGCGCTCGACCGAGTGCGCAGCGGGCCGTCAGAACCCTCCACTCGCCATGCAGCCTCGAGTTTTGCCTAAAAGCGGCCGTGCTCGCTGGACAGCACCTCGATGAGACTTTGGCCGAGCAATGCGATCGCTTCATCCACATCGGCTTCATCGATCACCAGCGGCGGCATGAAGCGGACCGTGCTCTGGCCGCAGGACAACAATATGAGGCCGTTATGGTACGCGCGCGTTATCAACGCATCGCAGAGCTTCCTGGCCGGTTCTTTGCTTGCTCGATCTTTCACCAATTCGACCCCGATCATCAGCCCCTTGCCGCGGACCTCGCCGACCACGGAAAAATTATCGGCGAACTCCCGCAGCTTGCGCGTGAAATAATCGCCCACCTTGGCCGCATTGGCGCAATATTCGCGCTCGACGAGATCGATGGTCGCGAGCGCAGCGGCGCAGCATAGGGGATTTCCGCCAAAGGTATTGCCGTGCGCGCCTCGGGTCCACTTCTGCATGATGCTGCGTTTGGCGACCACCATACCGATGGGCAATCCGGACCCTAAGCCCTTGGCCAGCGTCATGATGTCCGGTGCCACGCCCCAGTGCTCGGCGGCGAACATCTTGCCGGTACGGCCGATGCCGGACTGCACCTCATCGAATATCAACAGAATCCCGTGCCGATCGCAGAGCTCGCGCAGACCCTGGAGAAATCCGTCCGGTGGAACGAGGTAACCGCCCTCCCCCTGAATCGGCTCGATGAGAATACCCGCCACCTCGCCCGCGGGCACGTTGTGCACGAACAGGACGTCCTCGATATAGCGCAGCACCGCGCGCCCCTGATCCGCGCCTGCAAACAGCGGCCGGTAATTGTTGGGATACGGCACGTGGGTCACGCCCGGCATGCTGGGGAAGAAACCCTTCTGCTGGGTGTACTTGCTGGACGTGAACGACAGCGAACCCATGGTTCTGCCGTGGAAACCGCCCAAAAACCCGATGAAGCGGCCACGTCCCGTGACGTAGCGCGCCAATTTCAACGCCGCTTCGACACTCTCCGTGCCGGATTGGGCGAAGAAACTCATCGTGGGTTCCTTCATGGGCGACAGATCATTGAGGCGCTCGGCCAGTTGGATCTGACCCTCATGCCAGTAATCGGACGAAATGTGCAAGAACTTCTCCGCAGCGTCCTTGATGGCCTGCACCACCGCGGGGTGGCTATGACCGGTGCTGCACACCGCGATGCCGGCGGCAAAATCCAGGAAACGATTGCCGTCGACGTCCCAGATTTCCGCTCCCTTGCCGTGCGACATCACGAAGGGATAATCCCGAGGATAGGAGGGCGACACGACCAGCGCATCGCGCGCGAGCAATGCGCGCGCCTTCGGACCCGGCAAATCGGTTTTGATGTTCGGCTTCTTCATGACCAATCCAGCTCCCCCAATAATGCATTCATGACATCGAGCGACCGCTCGAGTTCATTCTCCCCGATCACGAGGGGCGGCGCGAGAATAATCAGATTGCCGCGGACCGCGAACGATATCCCGCGCTCTCGCGCCGCCGCCACGAACCGGACCAGCGACGGATGCAGCTGCGGCCAGGGCGCCAATGGTTCGCGCGATTGCCGGTTCCTGACCAGCTCGACGATACCGAACAGGCCCTGCCCGCCGCGGACGTCGCCGATCACCGCGTGCCGCTCCTGCATCGCGCGCAGGCGCTTGACCATCACGGCACCCAATCGCCGCGAACGCTCGATCAATTGCTCATCCCGGTACGCGTCGATGGCAGCCACGCCGGCCGCGCAGGCCAGCGGATGCCCGCAATAAGTCAATCCGGTATTGAGCATGCTGTGTTCGAGCTTCTCGGCCACGTGCCGCGCCAGTATGACCGCACCCAGGGGGATGTGCGCTCCGGTCAAGCCCTTGGCGAGGGTCATGAGGTCGGGCCGCCCCTGCTCGCCGTGAGCTTGCCACGCAAACCATTCGCCGCAGCGTCCGAAGCCGCTCATCACTTCGTCAGCGATCAGATAGACGCCACGCTCGCGCGTCAGCGCGCTCAAGCCCGGCCAGAAGGCATCGGGGGCGATGATGCCGTTGGTCCCCGCATTGGGTTCCATCAGCACGGCGGCGACATTGTCCACGCCCGCGTGGCCGATGGCCGCGCCGATATGCGCCAAATTCCGTTCCGCGCATTCGGCATCGCTCGCCGATCCGTACGGGCAGCGATACGCATACGGCGGCGGTACGCGCAGCACGCCGAAGGGCTCTTCATTGCCGGCGCGGGTGCGGCTGTCTCCGGACCAGGCCATGGTCGCGTAGCTTGCGCCGTGGTATGAGCGATCGCGCGCGACCACCATGCCCTGCGGCCGGCCGCTCGCCTGGCGCGCGAATTTCACCGCATGCTCATTCGCGTCGGCGCCGCCCAACGTAAAGAATACCCGGCCGCCCTCGAATCCGGACACTTCCAAGAGCCGCTCGGCCAGTGCCGCGCGCGACGCGGCGCCCCAGCTCGAGTTCACGAAGCACAGGGTCTGCGCCTGTTCTTGGATGGCGCGTATCAGGCGTGGGTGCTGGTGACCCAAGTTCATGCACTCGGCCAAACTGCTCATATCAAGATAGGTGCGGCCGGCTGCATCCCAGAACCGCGCACCTTCTCCGCCGACGATGGTCGGCGCGTTCCAATCCGCTTGGACGCACCAGCTGTGCAAGACACTCGAGCTTTCGGGGATCAAGGAACACTCCGCAATTTTTGATTCAATCCGCAATTTTTGATTCAGATCGTCAAAGCGATTACGATCTGCGGGATGCGATCTGTCAACGTCTCCCCTACTCCAGATCGCTGATGATCGAACCCGCGCGACCGCACCTACTCGGCTTTTGGATGTGCGTTGCCTTGGTGGTCGGTAATTCGATCGGCTCGGGCGTGTTCTTGCTGCCCGCCTCGCTCGCGCCCTACGGCTTGAACAGCGTGCTCGCGTGGATGTTCACGGCATGCGGCGCCATCTTGCTCGCCATCGTATTCGCGCGCCTGAGCAGCGCCTACCCGGCGGCGGGCGGTCCATACGCCTATGTTCATTTGGCCTTCGGACCGTTCACGGCGTTCATCGTGGCCTGGGGTTATTGGATTTCGATTTGGGTGGGCAATGCCGCCATTGCAACCGGAGCGGTGAGCTACTTGAGCCCGCTGCTGCCCTGGATCGCCGACGTTCCGGGCGCCTCCGCGGCCGTGACCTTGTTTTTTCTGTGGCTGCTCACCTTCGTCAACTGGTACGGAATCCGCGCCTCGGGCTGGGTACAGAGCGTCACCACCGTACTCAAGGTGCTGCCGTTGCTGGCGGTCGCGGTGCTGGGGCTGTTTTCCGTGCGTTCGGGCAATGTGGCGGCGGCTGCCGGGATTCCACTGTCGGTGAGCGGTACCACCGCCGCCGCCACGCTCACGCTGTGGGCGCTGTTGGGTCTGGAATCCGCGACGATTCCGGCCGACAAAGTGCGCGACCCCGGCCGCGCGATTCCCGCAGCCACGCTGCTCGGTGCCGCACTCACGGCGCTGATCTGTATCCTGGCCTGCACCACCGTGCTGCTGCTGGTGCCGCCGCAAACCCTGGCGCAGTCGAACGCGCCGTTCGTCGACCTGGCGAAGCAATACTGGGGAAATACGGCCGGCCAATTGGTGGCGGTATTCGCCGCGATCAGCGGCTTCGGAGCGCTCAACGGCTGGATTCTGCTGCAGGGCGAATTGCCCCATGCAATGGCGAAGAATGGAGTATTCCCACGCATTTTCGCGCGCGAGTCGCCGCGGCGCACGCCCAGTTTTGCATTGTTTTTCAGCAGCGGTTTGGTCACCTTGCTGGTGTTGATGAACTACCAGAAGTCCATGGTCAGCATTTTCACCTTCATGATCCTGCTGTCGACGACGGCGTGCCTCGTGATGTATGCACTGTGTTCGCTCGCCCTGCTGCGTTTGCAAGGGACCGGCCGGCTTAGGCCAAGCCCGTTGGGCGCGCCGCGCAAAGGCACGATAGCGCTGGCCATCGTCGGGGTGATCGCCACCGCCTACTCCTTTTGGGCTATCGTCGGCGCCGGCGCCGAGGCGGTCATCTGGGGCGCCGCGCTGTTGGCATTGGGCGCACCGGTGTACTTTCTGGTTCGCAGGAGGCCTGTGGCATGACGTTGTGGCGATCCTTCCTTGCAGTGTCCGTGGGCGGCGTGCTCGGATGCCTGCTGCGCTGGTGCCTCGCCGTATTTTTCAACCGGTATTTCCCGGCAATTCCTCCCGGCACCTTGGCGGCCAATCTCATCGGCTGCTACATCATCGGAGTCGCCGTCGCGTTCTTCACCGCCTACCCGCACTTTGCGCCGGAATGGCGTCTGCTGCTCACCACCGGGTTTTGCGGCGGGTTGACCACATTCTCGACCTTCTCCGCCGAAGTGGTGATGCTGCTTCAATCAGGCCGCAACCTGTGGGCCCTGGGCGCGGTCGGGGCGCACGTGGTGGGCTCCTTGCTCATGACGATTGCCGGAATCGCCACCGTCGTCTGGCTAAAGGGCTAGCCGGCGCCGCAACGCGCGCGATACCGCCACCGACGCCGGCCCGACAGCGCATCCGACGGTTGTTGGCGACGCCGCGGGCGGTTGTTGGTGACGCGGTGGGCGGCTGTTGGTGACGTGGCGGAGTGATCCATGTTATATTGGTTAGATTACTAACAATTAGAGATCATTGTAAATGCCCGATCTTCTTCAAGAGCGATTCTCGAGCGCGCTGCACAACACGTCGCGGGCCTGGCGCCAGGCCTTGGACCGGCGGCTCAAAGATTTGGGCCTCAGCCAGGCGAGTTGGATGACCATCGCCGTCGCCGCCAAGGCGCGCTCGCCGCTGTCGCAATCCGAATTGGCCGACCGTCTGGGGGTCGAAGGCGCGACCATGGTGGCCATGGTGGATCGCTTGGTGAAGTCGGGGTTGGTCATTCGAGAGCCCTCGACCACGGATCGTCGAATCAAGCGGGTGGTACTCACCGCGGCCGGCAATCTGCTGTACGGCAAGGTGCGCGAAGAGGCGACTGCATTTCGCAAAGAGCTGCTCGCCAACATAGATCAAAAGAAACTCAGCATCGCAACCGATCTTCTCGAGGGCTTGCAAGGCATCATCGACACCCTGCCATGACCCGGCCGCTCAATCGCCCCATGATCACGCTGTCGATCATGTTGGCGACGATCATGCAGACGCTCGACAGCACCATCGCCAACGTGGCATTGCCGCACATGCAAGGCACGCTGTCGGCGTCCCAGGATCAGATCGCGTGGGTGCTGACCGCCTACATCGTGGCCGCGGCCATCGCCACTCCGCTCACCAGTTGGTTCGTCGATCGCTTCGGGCAGAAGGAGATATTTCTGGCGTCCATCGCCGGCTTCACCGTGGCCTCGGTGCTGTGCGGCATGTCCGATTCGCTGGCGCAAATCGTTGCCGCGCGGCTGCTCCAAGGGGTGTTCGGCGCGGCCTTGGTGCCTCTGTCCCAGGTGGTCCTGCTGGATATCAATCCGCCGGAAAAACAAGGCTCCGCCATGGCCATCTGGGGCGTCGGCGTCATGGTGGGACCCATACTGGGGCCCACCTTGGGCGGCTGGCTGACGCAAAGCTACAACTGGCGCTGGGTGTTTTTCATCAACGTTCCCATCGGCCTGTTCGCGAGCTACGGCGTGTGGCGCTACATCAGCCCGGTGCCGGCCACGCGGCGCATGCGTTTCGACACCTTTGGATTCGCCACTTTGAGTTTGGCGATTGGCGCGCTGCAGCTGCTGCTCGACCGCGGCCAGCAGAACGACTGGTTTTCCTCCACCGAGACCTGGATCGAAGCGATCGCCCTGGTCGTGATGGCCACGTATTTCGCCGCCCATACCATGTTGACGCCGGCGGACAAGTCTTTCGTCGATTTCCGTCTGTTCAAGAACCAGAACTACGTCACCGGCGTCTCGTTCATCTTCATCGTGGGTCTCGTGCTGTATGCGACGCGCGCCTTGATACCGACCATGCTCGAGAGCCTGCTGGACTACCCGGTGGCCACCACCGGATTGGTGACCGCGCCGTCGGGAGCGGGCACCATGATCACCATGCTGATCGTCGGTCGACTCATCGGCAAGGTCGATCTGCGGTTGATGCTGTTCGTGGGCTTCGTGCTCACCGCGGTGTCTCTATGGCAAATGGCCCATTACTCCCTCGATCTGTCGCAGGGCGACATCATCTGGCCGGGCGTGATTCAGGGGATCGGCATGGGCCTGGTGTTCGTACCCTTGAGCGCGGCGACGTTTGCCACCTTGAGCCCCGCGATGCGTGCGCAGGGCACCGCCCTCTTCAGCCTGGTGCGCAATATCGGCAGCAGCATCGGCATCTCGCTGGTGCAAACCTTCTTGGTGCGCAACACCGTCATTTCGCATGCCTCGTTGACCGAGCGCATCACCTATTCCAATCCGGCCTGGCACAATCCCGCGATCGCGAGATTTTATGACCTGGGCAGTTCCCGAGGCGCCGCATTTCTGGACTCTTCGGTCACGCAGCAGGCGACCATGATCGCCTACATCAACGATTTTTGGCTGATGCTCTTTCTGACCGTGAGCGTAATCCCGCTGCTGCTGCTCATCCGGCCGCCCGGCAAGCGCGGCGTCCCCGATGCCGACGTCGAAATGCAAGGCGCACTCGAGTAGGCGACGCCGCAATCGATCAAGCGCCGCCGACTCGCGGCGGCAAGATCAAACGGCGGGTTCGGGCCCGCTCGCCGCGGGAGTGCTCGCGCCATGACCGGGCGCGCCGGCCTTTTCCGCCAGCAGCTTGCCCGCCTTCGGCGCCAGCCAGCGCTCGAGGTCATCGAACACGGTGAACACGGCCGGCACGATGACCAGGGTCAGCGCCGTGGAGGTGATCAGCCCGCCGATCACGGCGATGGCCATCGGGCCGCGGAAATCACTGTCTCCGCCCCAGCCGATCGCCACCGGCAGCATGCCGGCGACCATGGCCACCGTGGTCATGACGATGGGCCGCGCGCGCTTATGTCCCGATTCGAGAATCGCCTCGAGCCGTGATTTCCCGGCGCGCATTTCCTCGATCGCGAAATCGACCAGCAGGATGGAATTCTTGCCGACGATGCCCATCAGCATCAGGATGCCGATGATCACGGGCAGCGACATCGGCAGGCCGGTGAGCAGCAGCGCGAGAACCGCTCCACCAAGAGACAGCGGCAGCGCCGACAAAATCGTAATGGGCTGCAGCACGCGCACGAATAGCAGCACCAGCACCGCGAACACCATGAGTATCCCGGCGCCCACCGCCAGCAAGAAGTTCTGGTACAACTCCGTCATGAACTCCGTGTCGCCCGTCTCGACCAAGTGCACGCCGTCCGGCAAATGCTTCAAGCTCGGCAGCGCATAGATTTTCGCTTTGGCCGTGCCGAGTTCGATGCCAGGACTCTGATCCGCTTGCAGGTACGCGCGCCGACTCTGATTGTAGCGGCGCACCGCCGACGGTCCCTGGCCGAAGCTCAAGTCCGCGACGGATTTGAGCGGCACGCTCGCGCCCGACGCCGTCGGCACCGGCAGATTTTCCAAGGTGGTGAGATCGCGCCGCGCGCTTTCGGTGAGACTGACGCGGATGGGAATCTGCCGGTCGGCCAAGGAAAACTTGGCCCCGTTCTGCGGCAAATCCCCGAGCGTCGCGATGCGGATGGTTTGACTGATGCTTTGCACGCTGACGCCGAGCTGTGCGGCGATATCCAGGCGAGGGTGCACGATAATTTCCGGGCGCGGCAGGTCGCCCTTGATGCGCGAATCGCGAATCTCAGGCAGCGTTTGCATTTCCTCGAGCACCCGATGGGCCGTCTGCTCCACCTTTTGCGGATCGTCGCCCGTCAAGAACAGGCCGATGTCGCGGTCTCCGCCATTGGAGAAGTTCAGATGCCCGTCGGCCACTTGACCGAGCAGCGGCATCATTGCCTGCTCCCACTGCTTCTGGCTCATGCTGCGCTGGGAACGCGGCACCAGGCTGATGTAGGTCGTGGCGTTGCGAATTTCGCCCTGATCGTCGCCGACGAATTCCACGATATCCGTGACTTCCGGAGACTTTCGCAGAATGGCCGCCGCCGCCGCCGACACCCGCGCCGTATCTTCCAACGTGCCGCCCGGCGGCAGCTCGATATCCAATTGCGAGCTGGCGAAGTCTTCGGGCGGCACGAAGGAGGTGGGAATGATCATCATGATTCCGAGCGACGCCAGAAAAAACAGGAATCCGGCGAAAATCGTCTTCCAGCGGTTCGCCACGCACCACTTGAGGAGAATCAGGTAGCGCGTCATGATGGGCCCGTCGCTCGTGTGCACGGGGAGGGAATCGCCGCGCAGCGCGTACGCCGCCAGCACCGGCGTGATCAGGCGTGCGACCAGGAGCGAGATGAACACGGCGGTGGCGACGGTGAGTCCGAACTGCTTGAAGTATTGGCCGCTCACGCCGCTCATGAAGCTCACGGGCAGAAATACCGCGATGATGGTGAACGAGGTCGCCACCACCGCCAGGCCGATTTCATCCGCCGCATCGATGGCCGCTTGAAAACAGCTCTTGCCCATGCGCATGTGGCGCACGATGTTCTCGATTTCCACGATGGCATCGTCCACGAGCACGCCGGCGACCAGCGACAACCCGAGCAGGGTGATCTGGTTGAGCGTAAAGCCCATCCATTGCATGAAAGCGAAGGTCGGAATGGCGGACAGCGGAATCGCCAGCGCCGAGATCAGCGTCGCGCGCCAATTGCGTAGAAACAGCCACACGACGGCGACGGCGAGAATCGAGCCTTCGACCAGGGCGCTCATCGCCGAATGATAGGTTCGCAGCGTATGGTCCACGGTGGTGAATATGGGAACCATGTGCACCGCGGGGTTCTCAACCAGGATTTTATCCAGTTCCTTTTGCACCGCCTCCGCCACCGCCACATCCGAGGCGCCTTTGGCCCGGAAGACGCCGAAGGTGGTGGCGGAGCGGCCATTGAGCCTGGCGATGGTGCGCACCTCGGCCACCCCGTCGCGCACATTGGCAATTTCCCGCAGCCGCACCGATTTCCCGCCCGGCACGATGATCTGAGTGTCCGAGAGATCCTGCGCCGATTTCGCGCCTCCCAGCACGCGGATCGCCTGCTCCCCGCCGCCTACTTGGGCACGGCCGCCCGCGGCATCCATGTTGAGGGCGCGCAATTGTTCGTTCACTTCGACCGCGGTCAAGCCGAGGGCCTGCATTCTTCCCGGATCGAGCTCGACGCGGATTTCGCGGTCCACTCCGCCGCTGCGCGACACCTGCGCGACGCCGGGCACCCCGAGCAGGCGCTTGGTGATGGTGTTGTCGATGAACCAACTGAGCTGTTCGGGCGTGAGATTCGTGGTCGTCAAGCCGTAGTAGGCGAAGGCGCCGCCGTCGATGTTCACCCGCGTCACCAGCGGCTCGAAAATGCCCGGCGGCAAGTCGTTGCGGACCTTGGCCACCGCGTCGCGAACATCGGTCACCGCGCGATCGATGGGCGTGCCGATCTCGAACTGCATGTTGATATTGACCATGCCCTCGACGATGAACGTGGTCATATTGCGCACATTGCCGATGCTCGAGATCGAACCTTCCACCTTTTGCGCAATCTGCGTCTCCATCTCCGTCGGCGCCGCGCCGGGCTGAGAGATGTTGACGTTGACCAGGGGAAAGGACACATCGGGAACGAGATTGATGGGCAGGCGAATGAAGGCGACCACACCCAGGAAGAACAGCACCACGAACAGCACGATGGGCGTCACCGGGTGGCGAATCGCCCAGGCGGAAATATTTCTCATGACCGGCCGGACTCTTTCAGCACGGGCTTCACCAACTCGCCCGGCTGCAGAAAGGCCCCGGCCGTGGCGACCACCTGTTCATTGCCGTCGATGCCCTCGGCGATGGTCACGCCGTTCAACACCATGCCGGAGACGCGCACGGCGCGGCGCTCGATTTTGTTCTGTGCGTTGACGATGAAGACATAGCTGCCCTTGTCGTCATTGAGCACGGCGGTTTGCGGCAGAACCGCGCGTTCGGCATTGCTGACCGTCACCTCGGCGCGCGCGAACGCGCCCGGGCGCAGGTTCACATCCGGCGTGAGCGTCACTCGAGCCATCCCCAAGCGGGTCTGCGGATCGATGACGGCTGGAAGCAGCCGCACGTGCCCCTCGTAGACGCGGCTGGTGCCGGTGAGGCGCACATTGACGAGCTGGCCGACCTTCAATAGCGGCAGATCCTGCTCGGCAACCTGCCCGCGGAATTCGATTTCTCCGCCCTCCGACAAGCGAAACAGGGCTTCGCCCCCCGGCGTCGCCGTCTGCCCCACCTCGACGTTGCGGGTCAGGATGATGCCATCCGCGGGCGCGCGCACGTCGGCGCGCGCCAAACGCGCCTGGGACTCCGCCAGCAGCGCCGCCGCCACCTTGACCTTGGCCGCCGCGGTCACCGCGGCCGAGCGGCGGCGCTGTGTCTCCTCGGCGGACAAGGCGCCCGAGGCGCCGACGGCCTGAGCACGGTGATACTCGGCATCGGCCAGTTCGGCTTCGGCACGCGCCTGTTCGAGCGCGGCTTCGAGGTTCGTGACCTGCGGCTGCAAGACCGACACGTTGAGGCGCGCCAATACTTGCCCGCGCTTCACATGGTCGCCGGCCTCGACGTAAATCGCCGCCACGCGCCCGGCATCGCCCTCCACGCCGATGGGCATGTCGTATCGCGCCGCGATCGTGCCGATGATGCTCACGGTGGTCGGCACTGCGCTCAACCCCGCCTGGGTCACCGAGACGGTGGGCACGGAAACCTTGTTGGGAGCCGCCTTGACTCCCAGGGCCTGGGTCAGGCGCCAGGCGAGCACGGCGACGAAGATGACGGTCGCGCCGATGATCACCGCCCGGTACCAGAAGGCGCGGCCGCGTTCGAAGGGGACGGCGGTTATCTGCGAAAGATCATTCGACGCTGCATTCATGACACGATATCCCAAGGAAAACTTCCACTGTCCAGGATGAAGCCGGCCAGGCGGTTCATCTCCTCGTCCTCATTGCGCAAGATTCGCCGCACATTGTTCGCCATCCGCCGCTTCGCCTGCTGGGCGAAGACTCGCGCCATGCCGATGGCCTGCGCGCCGGATTCGCCCGGCGCCTTGCCCAAGGTCGCCGCCCGCGACAACACGCACAGGCCGACGAACAGGTCGATGCCGATGTCGGCGATGCGCTTCAAGTCGTGCTGGCGATCGGCGACCGACTTGCCGTATCTGCGCAATAAATGGTCGCACGCCTTGGCGAGTTCCACAGTATATCGCTCATAGATCCCCGCCGCTTCGCGCAACGCCTCGGGCAACGGCGTCAGAATCTTGTCGCGGCCCACTCCCGTCGCCTGTGTCAGGCGCTTTTCCGCATATTCAGTCAGTACGCCGAATCCCTTGATGAAATTATTGAAGATGTCATCCATCGCGGCCTTCAGTTCGCCGAATGACTTGCCCAGATCCTTCAGGCCCGATAGAGCGATATACAGCCTGAGCACTTCATTGGTTCCCTCGAATATCGTCAAAATGCGGCAGTCGCGCGTGATCTGTTCATACGGGTAGTCGCGCATGAAGCCGCTGCCGGCCGCAATCTGCAGCGCCTCGTAGGCGCTGCGCTGCAAGGCCTCGCTGGCAAAGACCTTGCTCATGGCCGCTTCCACCGAATAATCCTCCACCCCGGAGTCGATGAAGTGGGCCACCATCCAGACGGCGCTTTCGGCGGCAAAGCAATCGAGCGCCATTTGCGAGATTTTTTCGCGGACCAGGCCGAACTCCGCAATCGGCGTGTCGAACTGCTTGCGGGTCTTGGCCTGCTGCGCTGCATGAGCGATGAGCGACTTCATGCCCCCGACCGCCCCGCCGCCGAGTCCGGTACGTCCATTGTTCAGGATCGCCATGGCGACCTTGAATCCCTTGCCCTCGGCGTCGAGCACGTTGCCCGCCGGGACGCGCACGTCCGCGAAGCTCACGGTGGTGGTCGAGGAGGCGCGGATTCCCATTTTGTCCTCGTGGTGACCGTGGCTCACGCCGGGCCAGGCCGCTTCGACCACGAATGCGGTGATCTTGCCCGCCGCAGATGACGTTCGTGCGAACACCGTGTACAGGTCGGCAATGCCACCGTTGGTGATCCAGATTTTCTCCCCGTTGAGCAGCCAGCTGCCGTCGGCATTCTTGACGGCGTGCGTACGAATCGAGGCGGCATCCGAGCCGGCGCCGGACTCCGTCAGACAAAATGCCGCAATCATTTCCCCGCTGGCGAGTTTCGGCAGGTAACGCGCCTTTTGCTCGGCGGTGCCGAACAACAAAATGCCCTTCATGCCGATGGAGCTATGCGCGCCGATGGTGAGCGACACCGAGCTGTCGTGCGAGCTAGTCTGGCTGAGCACGCGCGCATACCCGGCGTTCGATAGACCCAGGCCGCCGTGCTCTTCCGGGATGATGAGTCCGAACAGCCCCAGATCCCGCAATCCTTGAATGAACTCCGCCGGCTGCGCAGCCTCCCGGTCCCAGCGCTTGAAGTCTTGCTGCTTGGGCGCCAGGAACTGATCGATGGAGTCGACGATCATGCGCAGCGTTTCGCGGTCTTGGGCGCGCAGATTCGGGTAGGGGAAGAGCTGATCTTCGAGGATCCTGCCCGCCGCCAGACTTTTCGCTACGCTCATCTCGATCACCTATTCGGCGACGCGATCAATCACGAGATTGCGCACTCCGTCGCGGCCCACATCGTAGGAGAGTTCCCCGTACAAGTCCCCGGCCGACGGTACGGGCTGTCCGCTGAAGGACACCCGGGCAGTGATGGAGACTCGTTGTCCGCTCACCAGAACCCGCCCCGGCAACATGGAGTCGGCCGGCGATAGATGAACTTGAGTGCCGATGGCCGAGCTCGTCAGCCGCTTGGCGGCGAGCGGGGGTCCTTGGGCGCCGGGCTCACGCGCAAACACGAACAAAGGGGCCTCCGATGACAGTCGCGACTTCAGGGCAGGTGCAAGGCTGATATTGACAGTAACCTCCGCCGCGCCTAAGTCCCCCGCCGACGTGTTCGTCCCCGCGGACGACGCATTCGTCCCAGCCGGCGGCCCCAGCTCCGCAATGCGCGCATCGAGCATTTGCTCGACCTGCGGCGGCGGATGCAGATTCTTGAGCGCTTGCCAGCGGGTCCGCGCGAGCGCGCGATCGCCGCGCACCGCCGCGGCGAAGCCGCCGTATAGCAGCGCCTTCGGGTTGCCCGGCGCCAGAGTCAGGGCTTCTTCGAACAGTTGCGCCGCCGGCGCCGTGATGTCGCCGCCGGCCCGCAGACTCATGGCTTCGCCCAGGCCCATGGCGGCCTCCGCGCTCTGGCGATCCAGCTGATGCGCGTGATCATAGGCGACGATGGCATCGTCCAGGCGGTTCAACGCCAGATAGGAGCGGCCGAGCATCAGCCAGCCCGCCGTGTCACTGGGTGCATCGCGCAGATGCTGCTCCAGCTTGGCGACCATGGCGGCCACATCGGGGCCGGCCGCCGCGCCCGCCACAGCGTCCGCCTGCGCCGGCGCGTGCCAATTCCAGTTGGACCACAACGGGTAAAGACCCGCCGCCGCGCCGATGACGATCACCGCCACGAGCGCTCCGAGAATGCGGCTCTGCCGATCGCGCAGCAGCGGCAAGGCGACAGCGCCCGCGGCGATCGCAGCCATCAGGGCGGCGATTACGAGGAATGTATTCATGAGTTTACTTGAGTATATCTGGGCCGCTCGCGGCCTCGTCATCCACCGGCATGCGCGCACGATGGCGCACGACGCGGAAGATGATGGCGCCGCCCAGCAGCAACATGATGAATGGAGCGCCCCAAATGAGCAGGGTCTTCGGTTCCAGCGGCGGCCTGAATCGCACGAACTCGCCGTAGCGGTCCGTCATGAACGCGAATATCGCGTCATCGCTCTGTCCGGCCACCAGCATCTCGCGCACCTGCCTGCGCAGATCGACGGCCAGATCGGCATTGGAGTCGGCGATCGATTCGTTCTGGCAGACGAGACAGCGGAGCTCCAGGGTGATGCGCTCGAAGCGCGACTGCAACGCGTGATCTTCGAGCTGCCCGTTGGCGTCCACGGCCTGCGCCCCGGCCGCGGCCTCCGGCGCGGCCACTCCCAAGCAAGGGAATGCACCCAGCGCGCCCGCAAGCAGCAGCGCGAGTGCGGCGCTGTGTACGGAATCTCGCGCCGCCGGCCGGTTCATGCGCCGCTCCGGCGCGCGGCGGCGATGCGCGGCAAGAACTCGGTCTCCCAAACCTGCTGCGTGATGGGGGAGATGAATTTATAAATGACCCGGCCTTGTGCATCAACCAAGTAGGTCTCCGGCGCGCCGTAGACCCCCCAATCGATTGCCGTGCGTCCGTCGCCATCCAACGCGACGGCCTGATAGGGATTCCCCAATTGCGTCAGCCATTGCACGGCCTTGTCGCGGTCGTCCTTCCAGACGAGTCCGACGATGGGAACCACATGGGTACGCGAAATGGCGAGCAGCGCTTCGTGCTCCTCCCGACACGCCGCGCACCAGGTTCCCCACACGTTCAGCACATAGACCTGGCCCTGGTAGGTCCCGCTGCTGACCGAGTGCGTCGGGTCCATCGCATCGGTGAGGGTGAACGCCGGTGCCGGCTTGCCGATCAGCGGCGAGGGCAATGCGTGGATATCGCGCTGCGGGTTGAGCCCGAACGCGAATAGAACCGCGAGCGCGACGAATGCCGCAAAGGGCAGTAGGAATTTCCACATCAGGCGATACCGGCATTGGGATCCGCGTTCGGCGGCGCAGCAACGGCAGCCGACGAGGCCACCGGTACCTTCACCCGGTAACGTCGATCGGTTGCGGCAACGAAGCCGCCGATCGCCATCACCAAGGCGCCGAGCCAGATGTAGCGAACCAGAGGTTTGTATTGGATGCGCATGCTCCAGGCGTTCTCGCCCAGGGGGTTGCCCATGGCGACGAACAGATCACGCGCCCAGTTCACGGAAATGGCGGCCTGACTGTTGTCGGTCTGCTGCACCCAGAAATGCCGCTTTTGCGGCCGCAAGGTCGCCACCGGCTTTCCGTCCCGCGTGACTTCCATCAATGCCTCGACTGCATCGTAATTCGGCCCCCGCACATCCTTGGCGCTGACGAAGGTGAAGTCATATCCCGCGATGCGGAAGTTTCCGCCCGGCTTCAATGCCACGTCTTTTTCTATCTTGAAGCTTTCGACGCCGCTGGCGCCGATGGCGAACATCCCGACGCCCAAATGCGCGATGCACATCCCCAGCAGCGCCGCCGTCAGCGTCTGTTTCTGCCGCCAGCGGCGCACCGGCTCCAGCAAAGCAGAGAAGATGACCCAGAACCCGAAGCTGAAGCCTATCAATCCCACCAAGTGAAACTCTTTGAAGATCAAGCCTTGGATGGCCGCCGACAGCGCCACGGCGATCGCGAGCAGCCACCACAAGGGTTTCGCGGTCACCGTCAATTTGCCGCGCCGCCAGACCGAGTGCATGCCGATTGCCAGAAACACCATCAACGGCAGCACGGGAACTAAGAACATCAGCGCAAATACCGGCGGCCCAACAGAGATCTTGCCGATTCCGAGCAGCTCGTACACCAGGGGAGACAGGGTGCCCCATAGGACCAGCCCGGCGACGCTCACCAGAATCACATTGTTCACCAGCAAAAAGAATTCCCGCGAGAACAGCTCGAACCCGCCGGGCGCATACAGCTTGGGCGCACGCCACGCATACAGAGTGAGCGAGCCGCCGATCGTCAAGACCAGGAAGGCGAGGATATAGAGACCCCGGGTCGGGTCGGTGGCAAAGGAGTGTACCGACACCAATACGCCCGAGCGCACCAAGAAGGTCCCGACCAGGCTCAAGGAGAAGGCGAATATCGCGAGCAGCAGCGTCCAACTCTTGAAGATGCCGCGCTTTTCGGTGACGCTGAGCGAGTGGATCAGCGCCGTTCCCACCAGCCAGGGCATGAACGAGGCGTTCTCGACCGGATCCCAGAACCACCATCCTCCCCAGCCGAGCTCGTAATAGGCCCACCAACTGCCGAGCGCGATGCCGATGGTCTGAAACATCCACGCGAATATCGTCCAGGGCCGGGTCCACTTAGCCCAGGTCTGATCGAGGCGTCCTTCCAGCATCGCCGCGATCGCGAACGCAAAGGCCACCGAGAAGCCGACATAGCCGGTGTAGAGCATGGGCGGATGAATCGCGAGCGCGAAATCCTGCAGCACGGGATTCAGATCCGCGCCGTCCTGGGCCGCGGGGATCAAGCGCAGAAAGGGATCCGAAGTCCACAATGTGAACAGCATGAACCCGCTGCTGACGAGGCCCATCACACCGAGCACGCGGCTCGAGAAACTCAACGGGAGCTGGCGGCTGAAGGCGGCGACGGCCACGCTCCAGATCGACAGAATCAAAATCCACAGCAGCAGCGAGCCCTCGTGCGCGCCCCACAGCGCCGCGACCTTGTAGAACAGGGGCAGCTGCGAATTCGAATTGCGCGCAACGTACAGGACCGAAAAATCATTGTTGACGAAGGAATACACCAGGCAGCCGACCGCCATGACGACGAAAACGAATTGCCCCGTCACCGCCGGACGCGCCACCGCCATCCACACGGGCTTGCCGCGCCAGGCGCCGGCGAGGCCGAAAAACGCCTGCGACAGACTCAGCACGAATGCCAGGATGAGCGCAAAAATTCCCAATTCCGGTGCCATTCGATGCTTCTCCGCGCGCTTAAGTGGTGGGCCCGTTGCCGGCCGGGTTCGGGGCCGCCGGTTGGCCGGCCCCCGGTACGCCGGCCGCCGGTTGGCCGGCACCTTTGTTCTTCAGCGAGGCGGCGACTTCGGGCGGCATGTATTTCTCGTCATGCTTGGCGAGCACCTCGTCCGCGACGAAGGCGCCGCTCGCATTCATCGTGCCGTGCGCGATGATACCCTGCCCTTCGCGAAACAGATCCGGCAGCACGCCGGTGTATTCCACGGGAACCTGGTGCGCGAAGTCGGTCAACACGAATCGAACCTCGAGATCCCCCGGCTTGCGTGCGACGCTCCCCTTCACAACCATGCCGCCAATGCGAAAGCGTTTCGCAGCGGGCGCCTTGCCTGCGATGACCTGGCTGGGATCGTAATAGAACATGATGTTCTCGCGCGAAGCCATGACGGCCAGCGACACCGAGGCGGCGACGCCGCCCAGAATGCCGAGCACGACGAATAAGCGCTTGCGCCGAGGGGTCATCGTTCCTCACCTTCCGCCATTTCCAGGGAGCGCGCCGCGCGCACCCGGGCAGCGGCAAAAAAGCGCCGCGCCGACCACAAGTTCCACGCCAGCACCATGCCCGCAAAAGCGAAGCACGGCCACACGTAGCGCGCGTAACCGCCCATGGACCAAAAGCTGCCGCTCATCATGATTTGATCGCCTCTCGAACCCACGTTGACTGCCGTTCCCGAATGAGCACTTCGCCCCGCACCCGGATGCACAACACCGCGGCAAAGAACAGCATGAAACCAAGCCACATGGACAGCAGCGGCCAGAGCATGCTGCCAGGCATTTTGGGTGCGCCTAGTCTAACAATCGTCGCTCCTTGGTGCAGTGAGTTCCACCAAACCACCGAGAAGTGCACGATGGGCACGTTGACGACGCCCACGGTCGCCAGCAGCGCGGCCGCCCGATCCCCCCTGCTCGAGTCCTCGAATGCGGAACGCAGCGACATCACACCCACGTAGAGAAACAAGAGAATGAGCTCAGAGGTCAGCCGCGGGTCCCAGGCCCAATACGTGCCCCACATCGGCCGGCCCCACAGCGAACCGGTGACCAGGGCCAGGAGGGTGAACGACGCGCCTATGGGTGCCGCCGCCGCCGCCACGGCAAATCCCACTTTGATGCGCCAGATGAGCGCGACGGCGCTGGCCGCCGCCATGACCGTATACACGGTCAAGGACAGTATGGCGCTCGGCACGTGCACGTAAATCATGCGAAAAGCCTCGCCCTGTTGGTAGTCGGGAGGCGCGATCGCCAGTCCGTCGATCAACCCATACCCCAAGGCAACCGCCGCGGTGCCCAGGAGCCACGGCACCAACGCCGCCGCCGCACCATACACGTGGGGCGGCGAGGCAAGCTTGTAAAACCAGGTCCACATTAGGATTACTCGATCCTCATTCAAGCGTAATACGCAACGCCGTGGTTGCCGCGAACGGCGCCAGCGTACAGGTGAACACGCAAAGCGCCGCCAGAAAATACAAGGCTCCGGCCGGGCTCACGCCGGAGATGGCTCTGTCCGTCGCGCCGGCGCCGAATATCAGCAGGGGCATCGCGAGCGGCAGCACGATCAAGGACAGGAGCACATTGCCGCGCCGCACCCCGACAGTGAGGCCGGCGCCGATGGCGCCCAACCAGCTCAAGGTCAGGGTACCCAGGGCCAAACTCAGCATCATGATCGCAAAGGCGCCGACGGGAATCCCCAGGGCGGTGCCGACGACGGGCGATACCAAGACCAGCGCCGCGCCCGTGACCAGCCAATGAGCAAAGGTTTTCGCCACCACAATGACCGTCAGTCCCTGTCCGCAGAGCGCCAATTGCTCCAAAGTTCCGTCATCCGCATCGCTCTTGAACAGCGAATCAAGCGACAGCAGAGACGATAACAGCGCGGCGACCCAAAGCACACCCGGCGCCATGTCTCGCAGCAGCGACAATTGCAGACTCAGACCCAAGGGAAACAAAGTAGTTACGATCAAAAAGAACACCAAAGGTTGCAGCAATTGATCCGGCCGCCTGAAACTGAGACACAGTTCACGCCGCACCACCAGGATCATGGCCTGTAGAGCACTGACGCTCATTCTTGGAGTTCCAGCCGGCGCACGCTGCAGTCGAGCCTCAAGTCGTGATGCGCGACCACCAGCGCCATGCCGCCGCCCAGCACATGTTCTTGCAGCAGTCCCGACACCAGGTCCACCCCCGCCGTATCCAGGTTGGTGAACGGTTCGTCCAACAGCCACAGCGAAGCACTCATGGCCAGCACCCGCGCCATGGCGACGCGGCGCCGCTGGCCCGCCGATAAGACTCGCGCAGGCAAATCCGCACAGGCAGCCACCCCGGTGCGCTCCATGGCGGCCTGCAATTGAGGCGCCGTGACTCGGCGCTTCAGCCCCACGGCGAAGTGGAGGTTTTCCAGCGCGGTCAGATCACCCTTGAGCGCCGGCTCGTGCGAAGCGTAGGCCAGCGCGGCCTGGTATTCGCCCCTGACCCGTGCGATCGACTGCCCCAACCACGACACCACCCCCTGTTCCGGCCGCAATAAGCCAGATACCACCCGCAGCAGCGTGGTCTTTCCCGTGCCGTTTGGGCCTGACACGTGCAGGAGCTCGCGCGCGCCCAGCGTGACGCTCACGCCCTTCAGCACATGACGATCGCCGCGCCAGACGTGCACCTTTTCGACGCCAAGACCTTCATGGGGCATATTCATGAGGTCGCGAGCTTAACTAAATCAAAGGGTTGAAGCTACCTTTTCATCCGAGTATTAGCGCTTGGGACACGCTTTCGCCCCCGACGTCGGGAGCGAAAGCGCGTCCGTTTGCGTGCAGCCCTCGACGGTTGCAATGCTTTAGTTGTTGAGCGCCCCCTGACTGACCCAGGTTTTCACCAGGTCGATCGTTGCTTGGTCGAGGCAGGGATTACCCGCTCCGCCGCAGCCGAACGGCATTTGCGATCCTGTGATGCCCGGCGCCCCTGCGATCTTTTGAATCAAGTAGCTGTTCACCGGATCGTTGGGCGCAATCCGCTTCAGGGCCGGCTGCTCGATGCTGGCCACGTTCACCACACTGCCGAAGGTATGGCCCGCCGTCAGATTCTGCACTCCCGGCAGCGAGGTGCCGACGCCGGAGTGGCAGCCGGAACAGATGGGCGTGAAGATCTGCGTCTGCAATTGCGTCAACGTCACCTGCGCCGGGGGCGGCGCGGTATTGGCCACGGTGACCGTTGCGGCAGCCGAACTGCCCACATTGGCGTCCCGGTCGGTGGCGCGTGCCACGACCATGGCCTGCCCGTCGGCAATGGTGGTCGTATCCCAGCTCACACTGAAGGGTGAGGCGGTCGCCGTGCCGATGAGGTTGGAATTGACCAGGAAATCCACCTTGGCGATGGCAATCGGGTCGACGACCGTCGCGCTCACCGTCACCGTGCCCGAGAGATTACCCGTGGGCACCGCGAGCGTGACCATGGGTGGCGCATTCAACACCGGCGCAGTGGCGCCCAAGTCGATGCGTCCATAGAGGCCGTTCGCTTCATTGTTCGGACCGGCGGCGAAGAACAAGGTGTTGTGCGGCTGGTTCGCCACGTCGTTGCCGAAGGCGATGCCCCACAGGCCGGGAGTGGCCAATGGCGCACCGCCCGCATCGCTCAGGGTGCCGAGAAACGCGCCCGCCGCCGCGTCGTAGGCATTGATTTTGCCGTCGCCGAAATTTCCAACCAGCAGTGCGTTACTGAAGGTGCCGAAGTCCGCGGGCGCCAGCGCCAGGCCCCAGGGTGCGTTCAGGGCGCCGGTGGCGACCAATTGCTTGATCAGTTTGCCGTTGGCATCGTAAATGTCCACATAGCCTAAGCCTGCGCCGTTCGCATTGTCGTGATTATCGGGAGCTTGCTGCTGCGCGTACGTCACGTAGATCTGCGTGGCGCCGCTCGCCCCATTGGCGATGGCCTGGATGCCGAATGGCGCGAAACCGGCCGGTATGCTCGGATCGGCGAAAGTGAACGCCGTTGCCGAGGTTGCCTGCTTGACGAAGGCGTTGTTGAAGACATCCACCTTGGCGTTGTGGAAATCCGTGGCATAGAGAAATGCGGCGCCGCCGTTGGTCGCGATGGCCAGGCCCTTGTAGACGGCACCCGCGCTGTCCGCATACATGGTCACGGCGTGGGTCAGATCCACACCCGGCGACCAGCCGGCGATCATGCCCCCCTCGCCTGTGTAGATGAAGGGTGCGGCACCGGACTTGGTGCCCGATGTCACGACAAAGTCCGTGGTGCTCGCGTTGAACACGATCCCGGTTGGATCGAAAGTGACGCCGCCTGCGGTGGCCGCGAATTGCACCACCAGGGGAGTGGCCGCCGGTTGCGGCTTGCCGTTGCCGTCGTAGAGCGTCGAGGTCTCGCTGTGATTGTTGGCGACCCAGGCCGGCTTCCCGGCGGGAATCGACAATCCCCAGGGATTGACCAGATTGGCATCGACGCTCTGCGCCGTACCGCCCGCGGTATCGGCGACCAAGCTGGTCAGAGAATAGGCGCTCGCTGCGGCGACGGTGAGGCTCGCAGAACCCTTGTTGCTGCTGTACGCACCGCCGCTGCAGGTCAGCGTATAGGTCGCGGTGCCCGCACTGGTCGGCGTGACCGTCGTCGTACCGCTCGCGGCCTCCGAACCGCTCCATGCGCCGCTTGCCGCGCATGTCGTGCCGCTGCTCGAGGACCAGGTGATCGTGGCACTCTGCCCGAGAGTGATCGAAGTTGGAGTCACCGTCACGGTGACCGATGAGGGAGGGGGTGTGCTGCCTCCGCCGTAGCTGCCCATGCCGTGGCTGCCGTAGCCGCCGCCGCAGCCAGGCAAAACGAATAGGCAACACAAACTTAACAGGCTGCCCATGGCAGCACGCGTGGATCTCATGATGGTTCCCCTGAGGCTAGGATGTTGAAGGTCGCTTGGTCAGTGCCGACTCACTCGACAAGGGTTTACTTGGAGCCGTGATTCCGATTCCCGCAACCAGCCAGTGACCAAGAGGTCTTAGCGCGGACGCCGGCTCGCCCAATCCCCGTCTCGCCTAAACCATTTCGCTGCAGCCAGGTACTCACAATCAACTACTGCCGCCCGTGCAATGGGGCGCTCGTACCTTATCGGCCAGAGAGAGTGACCATTTGTCCCCTGAAGCGCCCGCAGTTTCCTCCCCGCTCGGCAAACTGCCCCTGGTTACGCTGTATCTGACCGATCGCTGCAACTCCCGGTGCGTGACCTGCGACTATTGGCGTCATGGCCGCGCCGATATGAGCCTTGCGGCGGTGAGCCGCCTGCTGCCGAGTTTTGCGCAGCTGCACACTCAAATGGTGCTCCTGTCGGGCGGCGAGCCTCTGCTCAATCCCGAGTGGCCCGCGATCGCCCGCCTGTTGCGCAACAACGGCCTCAAAGTGTGGCTATTGACCTCGGGCCTCGCCCTCGCCAAACATGCCCGCCACGCAGCCGAACTCTTTGATCGCATCACCGTGTCCCTGGACGGAACCGATCCTGAGACCTATGCGGCCATTCGCGGCTTGGACGCATTCCATACGGTGTGTGGCGGTATTCTGGCCGCCGCCGCCCATGGGGCGCCGGCGAGTATCCGAGTCACTCTGCAGCGCGCCAACTACCGTCAATTGCCGGCCTTTGTGGATCTGGCCAAGAAACTCGGGGCGGCCCAGGTTTCCTTTCTCGCGGTCGACGTGTCCAACCCGCACGCCTTTGGCCGCACCGACGACTATGGCTCGGACCTCGCCTTGCGCTCGGAAGACTTGCCGGTATTCGAGCAAATTCTGACCGCGCTCGAGCGGGATCATCCAGAAGATTTCCGCTCCGGATTCATCGCGGAGAGTCCGCAGAAGCTGCGCCGCATCCACCAGTATTTCGCCGCCATTCAGGGCTTGCAGCCCTACCCGCCGGTGCGCTGCAATGCGCCGGAGTTCTCGGCGGTGATCGGCGCGACGGGGCGGGTACAGCCGTGCTTTTTCATTGCGGGGCCGGCGGACGTACGCCTGTCGGAAACCGGTACACGGCTCGGCGGCGATCTTCCGGGCGTGCTTAACAGCAGCGCAATGAGCGCGCTACGCACGGCAATTCGCGACGGGCGACGCGCCGAATGCAAGACCTGCGTGTGCTCGATGTGGCGGGACCCCCGCTCCTTTGACACTGAGTACTTCCAAAAGGTGTCATCCGAAATATTGGCGATGGATCTGCAATGAGTCCGGGACTGACGAGCGGGGATGTACTTCCTGATTCTCCTCACTATGGGCCGGCCCGCCTCGCGATCGGAAAAGCCCTCTACTGGCATTACCGGCTCTTTCGAAGGAGACGGCACGATACCGTCGTGCTGGAGCGCATCGGCGACTTTCCGCTGCTTGTCTTGCCGGGAGTTCTCAACCCCAAGGTCATGCGAACCGGGGAATTCTTCGCCGCGCAACTGCAGTCGGGCCTGGTCGAGCCGGGCGCCGACGTTCTCGACATGGGTACCGGATCTGGCGTCTGCGCCATAGCTGCCGCGAAATATGCGCGGCGCGTCGTCGCCGTGGACATCAATCCTGCCGCGGTACGGTGCACGCAGATCAATGCTTTGATCAACCACCTGGAAAACAAGATCGAGGTCGCCCACGGCGATCTGTTTGCTCCGGTGAAGGGCCGTTGCTTCGATATCGTACTATTCAATCCCCCCTTCATCCGCGGCGCGCCCAGGAACGATGCGGACCGCGCCTGGCGATCGTTGGACGTCGCTGAGCGCTTCGCCGCGGGATTGGGGGAATATCTAACGCCATCCGGCTTCGCCCTCGTACTGCTCTCTACGTACGGAGATGCATCCGCATTCGTGCGTGAGTTCCTGCGGTGGAATTTCGATATCTCCATCGTGGCGGAGCGCGCCTTCGTGAACGAGAAGCTGACTCTCCTGAGGTTGCGACAGACGCCGCGTCCGCAGGAAGTGGAAAATGCGCAATGATTGCCTTGGACACCGCAACGGATTCGAGGACCTCTCCTCGCGTACTGCTTGTCAACCCGACGATGACAGCACTGCGCAACGCGCGATTTCCACTTGCTGTCCTGAACTTGGCTGCGGCACTCGACGGCAAGTATGCATCGACCATCGTCGACGGCAACGTCGATCGCGACTTCATCAAGACTGTGCTGCGCATCATCGACGAGACGCCTGTCGGCGCCGTCGGTGTGACTGTCATGGGAGGACCGCAGCTGCATGGGGCGATCGCAGTCTCGAAGGCCGTTAGGGAGAGAGCCCCCACAATCCCGATCATCTGGGGCGGCGCTTTTCCGACCATCTGCCCGCGCGCCGCCTTGAACACGTCGTACGTCGACTACGCTGTCAGAGGACAAGGCGAGGAAACGTTTGCTCAGCTTCTCGATGCGCTCTTCAACCATGCACCCGAAGCACTGCCATCGATTTTCGGATTGAGCTGGCGATCCCAGCCGGAAATCGTTCACAACAAGGCACGAGCATTTTCGGCTGCCAGCCTCTCTAGAAGGCTTCCCTACGAGCGGCTGGAGCACCCGGAGCAGTATCCATCAAGAACCTATCTCGGCCGGCGCACGGCCTCCTATCAGGCCGCATTGGGTTGCCGGTACCGCTGCACCTTCTGCGGAGTCGCCGCAATGTTTGGCGGTAAGACGGCGTTGCCGCCTGCCGACCGTCTTCATGAGGACCTGACATTCCTGACGA
The DNA here is from genome assembly GCA_035314705.1 of Steroidobacteraceae bacterium. Classification (GTDB taxonomy): domain Bacteria; phylum Pseudomonadota; class Gammaproteobacteria; order Steroidobacterales; family Steroidobacteraceae; genus Bog-1198. The sequence goes on from DATFZF010000051.1 coordinate 102,395, forward strand.
CCCGCTTCGGCGTGGACTCGATCCAGTTCTACGACCACAATTTCTTCGACCGCGAGATCGACATGATACCGCTGCTCGAGGTTCTGGCGAAGTTCGAACTGCCATGGTGGTGCTACGCGCGATCCGATGCCCTTTTGAGTCTGTCGGAGCATTCCTGGGATCTCGTCAGAAAGAGCCGCCTGCGCATGGCCTACATCGGCGCCGAATCGCCGAGCGATTGGCTGTTGCACGAAATTCGCAAAGGCACCCGCGCAGATCAGACGCTTGCGGCCGTCGAGGCCTGTCGTGGTCACGGCGTCATCCCCGAGCTGTCGTTCATGCTGGCGCCACCCCATGACCCCGAGGAAGAGACCGAGAAGACACTCGATTTCATTCACTTGATCAAACGACGCTACCCGGAAACGGAGATCATGATCTACATCTACACACCGTTGCCGCCGCCTCCGGACAGCGCGAATGCCGCCGTTGCACGCGCGCTGAGCCAGCTGCGTGACCGCGACGGTAACCCGGTGGTGTTCCCGGCGACGGCAGACGAGTGGTCCGAACCTAAATGGCATGCTTATTGGTGCCACGCGGGCGCACCGTGGCTTTCCGAGCGCCTTCACCGGCGCATAAGGGACTTTACGACGGTGTTAGGTTGCCGGTTTCCGACGGTCATGGATATCCGTGCACCCACGCTCGGAAAGTCGGCATTGCGTGCACTCGCCTCCTGGCGCTATCGATTCCGGAAATATGATCGCCCGTGGGAGCTTGATTTGTGCAAGAGAATTATCCAGCTCCGGGATCCCAGGGCAATGAGCATATGAGTGCACATCTGTGAGCACAGAGGGGAATGATGGTCGCTGATCACACACTCCCGCGCCCGGTTGTGTCGGTGATTCTGCCGACGTTCAACCGTCTTCAGTACCTACGAGTAGCCGTCGACTCCGTGTTCGCTCAAACCTATGAAGACTGGGAGTTGATTGTCGCCGATGACGGTTCGGAGGAAGAGACCCGAGCGTACCTGCATGGCCTCGCCCAGAAGCCGAAGGTACGAGTGTTCTGGCTTGCGCACAGCGGACTTCCGGGCGCGGTGCGGAATGTCGCGTTGCGCCAAGCGCAAGGCGAATTCATCGCGTTTCTAGACTCGGATGATCTGTGGATGCCAGCGAAACTCGAACTGCAGCTTGCCATGCTGCGTGCCCGCCCGAGTTTGCAATGGAGCTACACGGCGATTAACCATATCAATCACGCCGGAGTGCAGATAAACGCCGCCATCAGCGCCCGCTGGGTGTGGTATGAGGGGCCAATATTCGAGCATCTGCTGACCGTGAAGGCTCGCATTGCCATGCCGACTGTTGTAGTCAAGAGGGAACTGCTGGAGCAACTAGGAGGTTTCGACGAGCACCAGGAACTGCATGAGGACTATCATCTGTGGCTGCGACTCGCCATGCTGAGCGAGATCGGCGTACTGCGACAGCCGCTCGCTTGCGTGCGTGTCCACAGCGAGCATTTCAGCAGATTCGGGATCTATTCCCTCGAAGCGAGAACCCGGATGCTGGAAAAGATCCACACTCTGGTCCCGGGGTCGTCCCAGCGCGCTGCCGTTCGAACAGCGCGGGCGCGCAATGCCGCTTTGCTCGCCACCGCCACTGCTGCTGCGGGTAGGACCGACGACGCTTGGCGGGTCATCACGGGCAGTTGGCGCTTTTCATGGCGTTGCACTTTTTGGTGGGCGGCCGCCGCCATGGTTCTAGCCCACGTATACCTGCCTGCTCGGCTGAAGGCCACCATTCGGGAATACCGTCGGGCGGGACGGCGACCGTCATTGCCCTGAGCGCCATGTCGATCCTTTCTGCCGTTTGGCGTCTTCTCGATCGGCAGCAGCGTCGCCAGCTTCTGTGGCTGCAGCTGCTCTCGGTCGTAATGGCTCTCTCGACCGTCGGCGGCATCGCTGCCGTGTTTCCATTTTTTACCGCCCTCGCCGATCCCAAGGCAATTGAGCACAACGCAGTTTTGCGAGCGCTCCTGCAACAAGTGCATTTTGATGGCGACGACTCGTTCGTAATTGCACTCGGAATAGCGTTTGTAGCCGTTGTTCTCGTCGCCAACGCGGTAAATTTGGCCGGCTTCCTGGCAATCAATCGATTTGCCTTTCGGGTCGGCGATACGCTTCACGTGCGTCTATTCAACGAATACATGCATCGTCAGTATGAGTTTCATACTCGCAGCAACAGCTCACTGCTTACAACCAAGGTTCTCCAGGAAACCGCGCGGGTGACGTCTGGAATGCTGCAGCAAGGGCTCATCCTCGTGACCAATCTTGTGACGATCGTATGTATCGCGGCCTCCATCGTGCTGGTCAATCCCGTCGTTGCCGCGGTAGCCATTATCGGGCTAGGAGTGTGCTATGCCGCGATCTACATGACCGCCCGCGGTCGGCTGCTGTGCAACGGGCAACTCGAGGGTCATTTTTACCGCGAGCGGACTCGAACGGTAAATGAGAGTTTCGCGGGAATCAAGGAGGTCACATTGGCGCAAGCGTGCGATTTCTTCGTGCAGCGGTTCGCGGAGCAGTGCCGATCGGCCTCTCGAGCCGCCGGCAATACTCTGGCGATCTCCCAGAGCCCCAAGTACGTCCTCGAATGCATTACCGTCTCATGCCTGGTGGGTGTGGCGCTTTACTTGCGTAGCCGCACGGATACGGTGGGTCCGTGGATGGCTCAGCTGAGCTTTGTGGCGTTTGCGGCTTACCGGCTGCTACCGGCGTTGCAGCAGGCGTTCTCGGCAATTGTAAAGATTCGCGCCGAACGTCCTGCGTTTGCCAGCGTCGGGACCGACCTTGAATGCGCGCGATCCGACGGGCGGACCACGCGCAATGCTGCGTCAGATCCCGTCTGGCGCGGTAAACCCCGCAGTGAAATACGGTTATGCGAGGTGTCGTTTCGCCACGAACCGGATCGTCCCGCAGCCGTCTCGAGTGTTTCGCTTACCATTCCCGCCGGCGCGATCGTCGGATTGGTGGGCCTCAATGGCTCAGGCAAGACCACTCTGCTGGATCTCGTGAGCGGACTGCTCGTGCCGCAGTCCGGTCGCATCGAAGTCGACGGAATCGAACTGGACCACGTGAATCGCGCAGCGTGGCAGTCAACCGTCTCCTACGTTCACCAGCATGTGTTCCTGTTCGACGCAACGCTGGCCGAGAACATCGCTATTGGAATTCCACCTGCGGAAATCAACCGTAAGCAGCTCGAGACAGCCGTGCGACTGGCGCGACTTGCAGAATGCGTTGCCAGCCTTCCCAACAAATTCCAGGAGCTGCTGGGCGAAAGGGGTTGCCGGCTGAGTGGTGGGCAGCGCCAGCGCCTGGCCATTGCGCGCGCGCTGTACCGCGACGCATCCCTGTTGATCCTGGATGAAGCGACAAGTGCCTTGGATACCACCGCCGAGTCCGAGATCGTCGAGATGCTGGATAGTTTGCGGCCGAATAGGACCATTCTGGTAGCCGCTCACCGGGCAGGCGCGCTGCGGCATTGCGATCTCATTTTTGAGCTCCGCAACGGGAAGATCGTGCCGCCGGCAAAGGCACGAGCCACAATTATCGCCAGTGAGAGGCGGGCTGCCCGCCCCGCTTCCAAAACGCATGTTGACGAATAAATGTCCGCCGGGCGATGCGCGGTCAAGGAGAGGTGATGGGAATGGGGCGCCAGGCGGTCCGAGGATCTCCGTCATCACTCCTTGTTTGAACGGCGTGCGCTATATCGCTGATGCGATAGATAGTGTAGTGAGTCAGTGTCACGAGCACACAGAGCATATCGTCATCGACGGCGGGTCAACGGATGGCACATTGGACGTGCTGAGGCAGTATCCGCATCTCAAGGTAGTTAGCGGCCCGGACCGCGGCATCTACGATGCCCTGAACAAGGGCTTGGCGCTGGCACGGGGCGACATCATCGGTGTATTGAATTCCGATGACTGTTATGGAGAAGAAGCTCTGTCTGGCGCTGATCACGCGCTCCGTGACGAAAGCATCATGGCGCTGGTAGGCGGAGCGGTTTTTTTCCGTGACTCCGGGCGCGGCGAACAAGAAGTGGTGGGCAGGTTTGTTCCGGCAGAAGCCGATCTGCTGATGCTTTCGACAGTGCTCAGCCCGGCATTCAACTCCTGGTTCTTTCGAAGGTCTGTTTTTGAGAAGATCGGGGGCTTCGACACGAGTTACCAAATCGCCGGAGATCGAGAGTTTATGCTCCGGTTAGCGTTGAGTGGCCTGCCCTTTGGAACGGTAGATTGGCTAATCTGTCGATACCGAGTCCACCCTGATTCGCTGACTTTTGGCCAGGATGAACGTGCATGGGATCAAATGATGCGGGAGCACGTACTCATGACAGACCGGTATTTGCACAGACCCGGCCTGTCTGTCCGCGCCAGACACCTGATCAAGCAAGTACGCAGTCGGGAAACGTTGGGGATGGCGGTCCGATCGGCGCGACGACTAGAACTCAAGAAACTCATCTTCTATTCAGTGGCAGGAATACGGCGCGATCCACTGTGGGTGGCACGACTCGGGAATAGAGCCGTCGCTGCCCTGGTGCGTCGGATCGCATTCCGAGCGAGTGGCGCGCGGCGATGAAATCGGCTCTCTGTGCCCCTAACTGACCTGTGAGTTACCCCCCAATGCTCAAGTACCATCAATTTCGCGGGAAGTTGGGCATGGGAGACCTTCATCCTGGCGGCGTGCCGGCAACCACACAGATACTGCGGTGGCTGTCCGAGCGAAATGTCCACCGCGTTCTGGAGGTGGGTGCTGGTATCGGCAATACTGCCGCACGCATGGCATCCCTCGGGTGGGACGTGACTGCGATCGAGCCAGACCCTATGCTTTTCGCAAAGCTCCAGAGCCGACTGGGTGCGTCGGCTCGTTGCGAATCATTCCTGGCTCATCGGCCGCCAGCGCTCTATGACGCGATCATAGCGGAGAGCGTATTTTTCCAAATGAATCTCGCGCTGGTCTTCGCGCATGCCGGAGCCTTGCTCCGACCCGGTGGCTATCTCGCCTTCGTCGAGGCTGTTTGGACCGAAAGAATCACCGCGGTAGTAAGCGAGGAGCTGCACGAAAATACTAAACGCCTGTTTGGAATCGCCGTCGGCTCCCGTGACCCGCTGACATGGCGGCATTGGTCGAAACATCTAGAGGACTCCGGTTTCGAGACTGTGTACGCAGAGTTGCTGCCGCGAGGATCCGCGGGACATCCGCCTTCCGTCAATTGGCCTGCCTCGATTTTTGCAATCGCTCTCGATCCGCGGCTCGTGCTTTGGATGGCGCTTTACCGCGTGCGAAAGCGTTTCGCCCGAATGCCTTCCGGCATTCAGGAGAGCAGGCTGTTCCTGGGAAGAGCCTGCGGAAAGGCGGACAGTCCGTAGTGGCTGCCATCGTTCAATTTTTCGAGCAAGGAAACGGCGCGAGAAAACACTTCTTCGGAGCTGAGCCTGCTCAGGCAAAGCACATCTCCCCTGCTGCAGGTTGCCTGCATACAATTTCCGCAAGGCAGGTCCGACGAGTCTAGGAAAAGACTATGCCGTCCGAGCGGCCGCGCCCAGTCGCTTCGTGTGCTGCCAAATAAAGCCACCACTGGCGTCCCTGACACCCATGCCATATGCATCAGCCCTGAATCCTCCGACAGAACCAACGAAGCACGTTGCACCAGCGAGAATACTTCTGAAGGAGTGGTCTGGCCGACAAGATTGCAGAGGTGGTGCCCCAATTCATTTTCCAGGAAAACTGCCTTTTCGGCGATAAAAGATGTCCCCATCACAAGGAATTTCGTATCAGGCCATAGTTGCAGCCATTGTCGTGCGAACAATACATACTTATGCATTTCCCAGTTTCGCGTGGCGAAGGCGCCGGCAGGATTCAGCACCACCAGTTTTTCCGTCTCATTCATTCCTCTGTTTGCCAGGATAGTTGCCGCCTGCAACGGCTGTCTCGGCCGCAGGCGGGTATCCATCTGAATGTGTCCCAGCCCGACTGCTTCTATTGTCAGCCGGTTTCGTTCCCCTGCCGACGTCGGAGAGAACCGGTCAAAGGCGGACCACGCTTTGGGTAGCAGGGCTTTGCGCACAATTACGCTGAGGATACTGTTCTGCAGATCGATGACCACGTCGTACCGCTGCAAGAACAATTGCGGCAATAACAACAAGGTACTCTGCAACTGCTTCCTGAAATCTCGCGCACCCCCGATCGAATAGACACGGTCGAAGAGATCGATGCTTTTTGGAATATCCTCCGTCTCTTCTCTTGTAAGGAAATCCAGGCGCACTCCGGAGGGTAAGGCGTTGCGCAGCCATTGCAAGTAAGGAAGTGTGATTACAACATCTCCCATTGCCTGAAGACGAATGGCCAATATCCGTCGCGGGGGATTTTTGTTAGCCCATGGTTTGCAGGGAATATTCATATTGCCTGGCGGTTTGACCGTTTCTGCATCGCGATCAAGAAATGATCTCCGATCGAGCGCAGCATCGGCCAACCCGCCGCGGCTCTATCGATCCGCCACAGCGATTTATAGAAACGTGGGTATTCGCGTATCCAAGTCAGATAGGGCGGCGGCACAAAAACGCCAAGTCCCCGATAGTGGTTGAGTACGAAGTCGCGTTCGAACGCACGATAGAACTCGCGTGGTGTGTAGTATCGCGTCCAAATCGTACGCATATTCATGCCCACGGGCACAACGTTGCGGCTGAAGCGCATTTTGACGCGCGACCAACGCCCTCGCCTTGCGTAATGAATGATTTCCCATGGGCACACGCGGCCTATTACCGTGAACACAAGTCTTCCGCCGGGCTTCAGCAGTCGAGTGCATTCCGCTGACACATGGGCCAGGTCCGGGACGCAATTCAAGGGACCGAGATTCGAATACGCACCATCATAAGCACCCGAGGGACCCAATCGGTGCAACTCGTGAGCACCCAAAGTCATCGTCCGAACGCGATTTGCCAATCCTTCACGCATTGCTCGATCTGCCGTGCGCGCCACCATCTGCGGCGACCAATCCGTTGCCGTTATTTCGTGTCCCACCTGCGCCATGCGGATGGCGTCCAACCCGGTGCCGCATCCCAAGTCGATCAATCGGCTTGCCGGCGCATATGTGGCGTCGAGCCAGCGCCACATTTCGCCGCGCAAGTCTTGAATCAAGTGGTTGTTACCGCGTGGACCGTCATAGTCGGCAGCAACGCTGTCAAACGCGCCTCGAGTCTCCTGCAATTGGGGCAGTGTTTGCGGCGGTAGCTCGCGATGAGAGTCAGAAATTGGGTTCATCTAAATCAAACCCCTATACAGCGCATGAAAGCGCTCCGCAGTGTAATCGGCATCCTCTCGTGAGGCCCGCCTCATAGCCTGAGTCGCTATATCGACCCGCATCGGATCGTCCAATAGGAGGCGTGCTATTGCACCGGCTAGACCGGACCAGTCGCCGACCGGCACGGAGACAGCTGCATCAGGCGCCCATTCGGCAATGTGGCCAACGGCAGTTCCGACAGTGGGAATGCCGGCGACCGCCGCCTCGAGCATGACCAATGGACCTGCCTCGTGACGGGAAGAATGAATCAGCAGATCAGCTTGCTCCACGAGCGGCCGCAATTGTCGGTGCGGCAAAAATCCACGGAATCTAATTGCGCGTGAAAGACCCAACTCTCCCGCCATGTCCTGAATTTCGCCGTGTAGAGTGTCCTCACCGACAATATCCATCTCGAAGTCCAAGCGGGACTCCTTGAGCGAGGCGAGAGCCCGCAGCAGGGTCGCTTGATCCTTGACGCGGTTCAAACTTGCAACATGAATCAGCATTGCGGGTCGGCCGTCCTGTCGGCGGACGGGTCGGCGCGGAGGCCATGTCTTCAGATCAACGCCAAGGGGCACGCGTTGCGCGATCAGGCCGAGACTCGAGAGCGCGCCGAGAACCGGAGCGCTTGCCGCCGTTACGCAGGATGCGCCCCGCAGCACCAGCCGTTCTCGAGCTCGCCCCCGCAGTGTCTGCATGCCACCGTATCCGATTTCGGGCATCGAGACGAGTTCACCCCCGGCGATGTGGACAAGACTTGGTATACTCAGTGCCTTGCCCACGGCCACCGCGATTAGACCACAAGCTCCCGACCAGATGGCATGCACCACATCGAAACGCGCGGTGCGATGCAGCTTATGGATAGCGCTTATGGCTCGCAGTCGCGTGTAATCAACCCCGATATTGTGGATGCGCGCTCCCAGTAGATCCCACTCGCCAGCTGCAGTCTCCTGGTTCAAAGCGAAGACCTGGACATCGTTGGCTACCGCTAGCCGCTGTATCAAGGCCAACAGTGCAGGGATCACACGATGCTCTCCCGACCGATCAACGCCTCCCGGTACTACCAATGCAATGCGCATACGACTCCGCGCTACACAATGCCGTGCAGATCGAGGCCGCGAAATGTTTCCTTGCCATGCTCGGCCACCAGCCTCCTGGCCTCGAAAAGCTGCCACGATGCCGCGTCCGGCGCGAAGTGCCGCAGCCAGCCTTTTTCCCGGTACGGGGCCCACCAAGCATCTGGAATCTCATCGATTTTCGCGTCTCCTTCGTCACGCAGCGTCCAATCGTAAATCCGATTCAGCTCCATCGGCGATCGCTTTCCTGGATATCGCAGCGTTTCGATCATCTTGTACCAAACTGCTTTGCCCCGAAGCCTGGTCTTGTTGACGAACTGCAGGTGAAACAAACCGCCCAGATTCTTGCCGGCGAATAAGGGCCCGATGATGACGGCCCCGTATGGAACTCTGCGGTGCAGCTGATAGGCGTCAGAGATCTTCCACCGAAGCGCGGCAGAATCACAGAATGCCCAGGGAATCTGGTTGGCCTCACCCCACAGGCCATCCCAGCGGTACAAATCGGGCGCGTGATAAGTTGAAATCATGGGCAGAGATACCAAACAGCCGCGGCCGGGACTCAGCGCCAATGCGCGCAAATCTGGATATAGGTTCCCGGTGGGAACCTCGTCCGCGTCCGCTATGATGAAATGAGTGCCGCCGAGTCGGCGCCCGCGCTCGAGCATCTCCTGCCGAACGTCCATTTCCATCCATTCGTTGTCGTCATTGCGAAGAACGCTGATCTGGCGATCCGGAAATTCGGCCTGCGCTTCGCAAATGATCTGCGCGGTCCGATCCGTGGACCCGTGGTCGGTAATCACGACCGCGTCGCAGTACGACAGACTTACGCGCAGGGATAGTCCCAAAACCCAGTCTTCGTTGCGAGTCGCGGTGAGTGCAACGAGTTTTGGTGCTCCGGTTCGGGACCACGGCCGGCGCCCGCGCCCAAATAGGCTTGTCAGGACATCCGCAGCGGAAGGCATCTCTTCCTCATCACGATTATGAAGTGCCCGGCGAAAATGCGCACAGACCGGTGCCGCATCCCAAGTCGATCAGCCGGCTTCGCCGGGGAAAACTAGTGTCCAAGCACCGCCACATTTCGCTGCGAATGTCTCGGATGAGGCTATATTTCCCCTGGGCCCGTCGCAATCGGCAGCGACGCAATCAAAGGCGTCTCGCGCGTCGCCCAAGTGGAGCCCTGAAGGCGACGGTTCCGGTGCTGTGATATGAGTTTTATTCATCCCTACGACCATGACCGTTCAAATAGGGTACTAACCAGGTTAGTACCTCAAAAGTCACAAAATGTTGCTCGATCCGAATTCCGATCCATTTGGCGAACAGTCACCGATGCTGGTCCGCAAGCCCTTGCAATTGATGGGGGGGCGCTTTCGATTCGACAGCAATAGTCGAGAGCTGCTTCGACTTGTGGACGCGGCCTACGAAGGCTTGCCGTCTCACCGGCTGTCGGCCCGGCCACCCAATTTGCGCGTCAGCCTTTTGCTCGCGCCCCGTCGGCAGGCGGCCCGCCGTCGGCATGCAATCAACCGCCTGGAGCCGCCGCCGCTAGCGATGATCCATGGCGCAGGATTTCTCGGCGGCACCACGGCTGAGTCGAATGCCGTGGTCATGTCGGTGCGCGAAGGCGCGGCCCTGGTGGTGGTATCGCCCGACATGCTGCGATCTTCCTATCACGCTCGCTATGAGCTGATCGAATTCGCCGTGTTTACGCTCGCCTCCCGCGCCCAAAGATTGGTGCCGCTGCACGCCGCATGCGTAGGGCTCGGCGGACAAGGAATCCTGATCATGGGTCCAAGCGGCGCGGGCAAGTCAACCGTAGCTTTGCATTGTTTACTGGCTGGTTTCGATTTTCTGTCCGAGGACAGCGTGTTCGTCGCCCCGGAGCCGATGCTGGCCACTGGCGTCTCGAATTTTCTGCACGTCCGCCCCGAGTCGTTGGGTTGGCTTGGAAAGTCTCGCGAGGCCGCACTCATCGCCAAGTCTCCCGTCATCCAGCGCCGCAGCGGAGTGAAGAAATTCGAGCTCGATCTGCGGCGGGAAAGATTCCACCTAGCCAAATCGCCGTTAACAATTGTCGCAACCGTATTCCTATCGCCGCAAAGCGCCGGCGGCCGCCCGCTCCTTAGGCCCCTGTCGAAAGCTCACCTGCGCGCCAGGCTGGCGCTCGATCAAGCCTATGGCGCCAGCCAGCCGCGATGGCGACCGTTCAGCAACAAGCTTTCGCATCTCGCGGCGTTCGAGCTGCGCAGAGGCGGTCATCCGTTTGAGGCGGTCGAGGCTCTGCGATCTTTTTTCGCGCAACAATACGACGAGCCGCAGCGACGTGTGCCGCTGCCAGGTCCATACCGTTGACGTGTCCCGCCGGTCCCGCATGCCGAGGCCGGCCGCGTCATGATGACTGGGCCAGCGCGGAACGGACCGCATGCATGGTCAGCGTACGAGTCTGCCGGGAGGTTAGCCAGCGCAGAATACGGCGGCCCTGCGACAAATGGGACCACTGGGCCTGAGACGCCCAGGGTTCGCATTTCGCGACATGCTCGCGCCCTGCGAGGTGTTTCGAATCGGGCCACACTCGCTTGGCCGCGTACACCAGAATCTCCCGAAGCGACCGCGACCACTCGATGCCGGGAAATGCATCCACCCAGAGATAGGAAAAGGACACATCGTATAAAGTTTGGTGCCGCGAGGCCCTCTCCAGCAAATACGGGCAGTCATTCGCGAGCGCCTCGAGGACCCTGTCAGGTATCCGGGCCGGGAAGTATCGCGACGTGAGCTTCAGCGGCGGATACGCCCACCAGAACCTTTCCCCGCGAGCGCTCGATTCGACGAATGTATCCCAATCCGTGTCCGTCATCCGCGATGCGAGCTGTGCCAGATCGTGCAGGTGCAGCAGCCGCAATGATTGGAACGCCATTGAGCCCGCCGCATGCAGCAGCAAATGCGTCATCAACGACGCCTTCGACGGGTAAGCATTCAAGCCGGGATGGGGCTCAGGAGGAAACATGATCCCCGACACGTCCGTGATATGCCATGGGAGCCGTTCGCAGATCCGCTCGTGCAGTTCTATTTTGAGGTCATTTCCCGAATGTTCACCGAAACCGCTCGCGGTATGACCATCGATTGGTACAAATGCGCGTTCCTTCCAGCATGCCCACGATTCGTAGTACCCCATGCGCTCGAGCATCCGGGCCGTGCGCTCAGCATCCGCCGGCCGCACCAGCAGATCGATGTCGGCCATGGGTCTATCGCCGGCGACATACACCTGCATGGCATGCAGCGCCGCGCCCTTCAACGCAACCGCTGCAATCCCGGCCTCACGGGCAATCTCATCGATGCGCTGCAAGAGCGCACCAAGACGCTCTTGCCGGCTCTCTGTATGGGTACGCTGTTGCGCAAGAAATTGCATCCATCCGTCCGGACCTTGCCAGCGCAGGGTGCTCGACAGCAGCGGCGAGACCCCATGCATCGCCGCCACGGCCCGCGCAACCATCCATTCGATTTCGGTCCAATCGGGCGCGGTCGCCGTCGGGGACGCGAGTTCATGGGCGAGGGTTTCGGTGATCTTGCGCAGGGTGACCTGCAAGGCCTTGGGCGGCGGCGCGGCGCTTTCGCGAATGGCCACGCTCATCGCCGCTGTCCGGCCGCCGCGGCAGCCGCAACGGCGTGTCGAGACGGCGATCGATATTGCCTTTCCCGGCTCAGCAGTTCCCGCCAGCGCTGATCGAGCGCAGATCGCTCCCGCCTATGCGCGCCACCGTCCACAGGCACGCCGATTGTCTGAAGCGATATCTGATCATGCAGCAGGTTCCTGATCGACCGATAGAAATCCGAGGTGTAGGTGCCCTGAAACATCATCTCCAGATCGTTGCTCTCCTGCCAATGCGTCTTGCCGCCAAGCTGCGCTTTCACCAAGTCGTAGAATTTCGTCCCCGGCAGCGGGTAGGAAACACTGACGCCGATCTCGTCCGGCCGCGCAGCGTCGAGCAGGTCACGGGTCGCGGCAATATCGGCCAGCTCCTCATCCATGTATCCCAGTTGAATGAAAAATCCGACGCGAATACCGACTGCCCTGAGCCGCTCGCGCGCGACTCGGATTTCGGCGACTGTGGTGCCCTTGTTCATCGCGTCCAACACTCGTTGGCTGCCGCTCTCGGCCCCGATCCAGGCCTCACGGCATCCGGCCTTGCGCAATGCCTCCGCCATACGGTCGCTCACCAGGTCCGCGCGGGTTTGGATGGTGAAGGGGACCTGAACACCCGCGGCCTGCAAGGACGCCGCAAAGTCCGCGACCCATTCGACCCGAAAGCCGAAGATATCGTCCGCGAACCAGATATGGTCGGGGTTGAAAGAACGCTTGATGTGGACCAATTCCGCGGCGACCTCGGCCGCACCGCGCTGCAAATATTGATTTCCCCATATCGGTTTGGCGCACCAGGCGCAGCGAAATGGACAACCGCGCGAGGCCGCCAGATTCAAACTGAAATATCCGTGCTCCCTCAGCCACATCGCGCGATATTTATCCATGTCGACCAGATCCCAGGCGGCCAGGCCAACGTCGGGGATCACGGCCGGGGCCTTCGAGGCGCTCGCAGTCAGCACCTTCCCGCCGCTGCGCCAAGCGATTCCGGTCAGCCCTTCCACGAGATCCGCGCTATCGGCATCTGGACTCAAATCCAGCCGCGGCAATACTTCCAACAAGACGGAGAGTCCTTCGCCTACCAAGGTGAGATCGGCGCCCGCTTTGAGGTACGGCCCGGGGGCGTCGGTCACGTCGGGACCCGCCGCAATGACTCTGGCGCCGGCGCGCCGCGCGGAGGTGATCATGTCGCAGGCCGCCAGACGCATCGTCCCTAGGCACATCTTGCTCAAGAAATTGAAGTTATCCTCGTAGAACAGCACGAGCTGGGGCCGGCTGGCCCGCAACAAGCAATCGTATTCGTCGATCCCATCGGCCAGCATGGCATCGAAGAACTCTACTCGGTGCCCGGCCTTGCGCAGCAGGGCGACGACCTGCAAGGTGGCAAGCGGCGGATAGGGTTTGGCGCGCAGTACCTGCTTTTGATCGAGGCTCAGGTAGTACGAGTGGCAAACCAGGATTGAAAGCATCGTCGCTCCATCAATTGCGGGGCACGAATCAATCGTCCGGCTAACGGTCCGGCCACGGCCTCACTGGCGTTTGGCGCGCTATAGGGAGTGAGTGCTGGAATGCGGCGATTAGGTTTAACTTAGGTTGGCGATTCTGGTATTTTTAGTTCTGCACGTGCCCAGCGACGGGCATCATAAAAACAACCGCCAGACAGGAGTCCGATATGCCGCTCGTGAGAAAGCTTGCCGCCGAGTTCATCGGTACCTTCTGGTTGGTTCTCGGCGGTTGCGGGAGCGCGGTGCTGGCCGCGGCGTTTCCGCATGTCGGCATCGGATTGCTGGGAGTCTCCCTGGCCTTCGGCCTCACCGTGGTCACCATGGCCTTTGCCATCGGTCATGTGTCGGGGTGCCACTTGAACCCTGCCGTCACCTTGGGTCTGGTGGTCGGCGGCCGCCATCCCGCCAAGGAGATGCTGCCGTACTGGATCGTGCAGGTGCTGGGCGCCATCGCGGCGGCGCAGATACTGGTTTTCATTGCCGGAGGCAACGGCACGGATCCCTTGGCGGGGGGCCTGGCCGCCAACGGATTCGGCGACCACTCGCCGGGGAATTACAGCCTGGCCGCCGGATTTGTCTGCGAAGTGGTCATGACGGCGGTCTTTCTATTCGTCATCATGGGCGCCACCGACAAGAGGGCGCCCGCCGGCTTTGCGCCCCTGGCCATCGGCTTGACGCTCACTCTCATCCACTTGATCAGCATTCCCGTAACCAACACCTCGGTGAATCCGGCGCGCAGCACCGGCCCGGCCGTATTCGTACAGGGCTGGGCGCTCTCGCAGCTGTGGCTGTTCTGGGTGGCGCCCCTATTGGGCGGCGCCGCCGGGGCGCTGGTGTACCGGTTCGTCACGCCGGGTTGGGCGCGGGGCGCGGGAGATCCGGGCGGCCCTGGGACCTAGCGCCGCTCGCGAATCCCAGGCACCTCGACGCAGCCCCCGGGTTTGTAAATTCGCTCCGACGAGGGCGGGTGGGCGGCCAATTTGCCTGCCGGGCGCCGCGGCCGTGCGACCAGTTCACCACCGCAATTCGGGCATTTCCCGTGCAGCACCGTGTCTGCGCACGACGCACAAAAAGTGCACTCGAACGAGCAGATCCGTGCTTCCGTCGACTCCGGCGGCAGAGCCTTGTCGCAGCACTCACACGACGGGCGTAGTTGCAACATTGCCGCCCCCAATGAGATCGACCACGCGCGCCGTGACCGTGCCGTCCGAGACGACGATCTCGCCGACGCAGATTGGCAGCTTGAAGCGCCGCGGGCCGCAGCTTCCCGGATTGACGTAGAGAATTCCGTCCCGCTCCTCGACCCGGGGCTTGTGCGAATGACCGCTGACGACGACGCGCACTCCCGCGGCGCGCGGGTCGATGCCGAGCTCGGCGAGATCATGAATGACGTACACGAAAATGTTGCCCACTCGGATCAGCTCGGTCTCCCGGAGCCGCTCGGCCCATGGCGCCGTGTCATTGTTGCCCCTGACCGCGATCAGGGGGGCCAGGGCGGCCAGCTCGTCGAGAATCTCGCTGCCGCCCACATCGCCGCCATGAACAATGTAGTCGCAACCCACGAGAAACGCGCGAGCTTCGGGCCTGAGAACGCCATGGGTATCCGAAACCAGTCCGACACGTAGATCGCTCTGAGTGTTCATTGAGCAAACACTTTAAGGCACGCACGGTTCTTCACCAAGCTGCGCGCGCAGCGCTCGGCGGCGGATGGTGCGATCCAAATCGCCCACCCGCCGCTCGAGCATCAACAACACCCTGCAGCTAGCCTCAGCGTTCCCAGTGTCCCGGCTCATGGTGCCAATGCGGCCCTCGCTGTTCCCAACGATCCGGAACCCAGCGGTAGCCGTGACGCTCATGGATGTAACGCCCGGGAACCCAGACGTGGGCGCCGCCCCGCCACTCCCAAAATCCCGGCGCCCATACAAACCCTACCTGGGGCGGCGGTATGGTTTCGACGCGAATCGGCGGCGGCGCGACATCGATATCGATGAACACTCCCGCCGACGCAATGCCGGACGCGCTGACCGCTCCCGCGGCTACGACCAAGCCCAACAGCAAGGCCTTGAGGGAAACTTTCATTTCATGCTCCTTCCTGATGTTTAGGTTCGATCCAAAATCGATCGAACTTACTGCCCAAACGGTTCGTAGCCATCGTCGGTTGACCGCAAACCCGAGTCTGTAGGACAGCGCCGCATTCGGATCCGCACGCCACGTCACTAGACTATTGATCAGTCAGAGGAATATGGAGTGACCGCCTCCGCCTTAAGAGTTGGTAATGTGGTGATGCTGCGGATCACCGGCCGGCGCCAGGCAAACAGCGCCAGAACGAGCGCCGTGCTGCCTGCGAAACCCAGTGCAACTCGCAGCCCCAAATGCTCGCCCAGCCAGCCGCCGAGCAGCGCGCCCGGCCCGGCGGGAATCAGAATGAGCCAGCGCATGGTGCTGGTCATGCGGCCCAACATGGGCCCCGGCGTGACCGACTGCCGCAGCGACAGAAAATTGATGAAGATGAACACCGCTCCGACGCCGAACATCATCAGCATCAGCGCGTAGCAAACCACTCCGAAGGCATTCAGCGGAGCCAGGCTCAGCAGCAGCCAGCCGGTGCCGGAAACGGCGAATCCGAGCACCATCGTGGGTCCCGGCCCCAGTCGACGCACGACGCGGTGTCCGTTCGCGCTCGCCAGAACCGTGCCGACCCCAAGCGCGACATAGCTCAAGCCCACACCGCGCTCCGACAATCCGAGCTGGCGCGTCGCAAACAAGATCTGTACCACCATGCCCGCCTGATTGCATAGCTGCCAAATGCCGACGCAGGTCGCCATGGTCACGAGCAATTTGTGTCCGCGCACGAAATTGATGCCCTCGCGCATGGCGTCCCAGAAGGGTGCGGGCTTAAGCGTGGGATTTTCCTTCACCGGTACGCCGCGCAGAATGGATGCGGATATCAGCAATAGCAACGCGTCCGCGACCAGCGCGAGGGGCGCGCCCGTCAACTTGATCAGCGCGCCGGCGGCGCCGGGGCCGGTCACCTCCGCGGCCGAGGTCGCGAGCGCGTTCTTCGCATGCGCCTCGACCAGGCGCTCCCGCGGTACGATCTGCGTGAGCACGATTTGCGCCGCGCTGCCGGCGGTGGTATTCACGGCGCCGATCAAGAAGCCCACGAAGTAAAGCCAGTGCATCGACAACCAGCCGAACCACCATGCCACCGGTACCGTCGCCACGGCCAGCGCAATGGACAATTCGCCCACCACGTACACCGGCAATTTGCGCACGCGGTCGAGCCACACTCCGGTCGGCAGGGAGAACAGCACGAAGGGCACGAGCTCCATCGCCGTCAGCAGGCCCATCTGCGTCGGAGCGGCATGCATGAGCACCGCCGCCGTGAGCGGCAGTGCCAGCAACGTGACCTGGCCGCCGAAGGACGAAATCAGGATCGACGTCCAGAGACGCCGGTAGGTCGCGTCGCGCAGCAGATCGGTGGGCGCCAGTGAGAAGCGATTCAGCCACCGGTTCGGCAGCCAAGTGCGAAGATTTGCTAGGTTCATGGTACCGACGGGTGTGCAAGATGGTAGTCGAAAATGCGCGGCGAGGCGAGGCGCCCGTTTCGATTACAATTACTGCATGACGGCATTTACGCATCTCTTCCAGCCGCTGCGCATCCGGGGCTGTACGCTCAAGAACCGCATCATGTCGACGGGTCATGACACGACGCTGCCCGTGGACGGCACGGTGAATGCGGCGCTGGTGGCCTATCAAGAGGCGCGTGCCCGCGGCGGCGTGGGATTGATCGTGCTGCAGGTATCGGGTGTTCACGAGACGGCGCGCTATACCAATCACGTGCTGATGGCGACGGACGACTCTTCCATTGCGGGGTACCGCAGCGTGGCGGAGGCGGTGCACCGCTTTGGCACGGTGCTGTTCGGCCAGTTGTTCCATCCCGGACGCGAGATGGCGGAGGCGGATGGCGGATTGCTCAACGTGGCGTACGCGCCCTCCAGTGTGCCGAACGAGCGGTTCCATGTGATGCCGCGCGCGCTGAAACCCGCCCTGATCCAGGCCATCGTGCATGGCTACGGCGACGCCGCCCGCCGCATGCAGCGCGCCGGAATGGACGGCGTCGAGATCGTCGCGAGCCACGGCTACTTGCCGGCGCAGTTTTTGAATCCCCGCGTCAATTTACGCAACGATGTCTACGGCGGCGACGCCGACGGCCGTCTGCGCTTTTTGCACGAGGTGATCGCGGATATCCGCGCCAAGGTGAGCGATGGCTTCGTGGTGGGACTGCGCATTTCAGGATCGGAAGCCGACGAACACGGCCTGACGGAGCTCGAGGCACTCGATGCGGTGACTCGGCTCGATGACAGCATCGACTATGTCCACATTACGGTCGGCACGTCCGCGAGCTTGGGAGGCGCCATCCACATCGCGCCGCCCATGACCCTGAAGACGGGCTATGTGGTGCCCTATGCCGCCCGCATCAAGCGGGAGTCACGCATTCCGGTGTTCGTCACCGGCCGCATCAATCAGCCGCAGGACGCGGAGGCCGTGATCGCCGGCAACCACGCCGACGTGTGCGGCATGACGCGGGCCCTCATCAGCGATCCGGAGATGCCGAACAAGGCCGCTCGTGGAACACCGGAAGATATCCGTGCCTGCATCGCCTGCAACCAGGCCTGCATCGGACACTTTCACAAGGGCTATGCGATCTCCTGCATCCAGAACCCGGCGAGCGGGCGCGAGCTGCGCTTTGGGACCCTGGCCCCCGCCGCTCGCCGCAAGCGGGTCTTGGTCGTCGGCGGCGGCCCGGCCGGCATGAAGGCGGCGGTGATCGCGGCGGAGCGCGGCCATCACGCCATTCTGTTCGAGGCGGAGCGGCGCCTCGGCGGTCAGGCGCTGCTCGCGCAGATGCTGCCCGGGCGCGCGGAGTTCGGCGGCCTCATCACCAATCTGCAGCGCGAATTGGAGTTGACCGGCGTTCAGATCCACAGGGGCGTACGCGTCGACCGGGCGAAGATCTTGGCGGAGGCGCCGGATGCGGTGCTGATTGCCACTGGTGCCGTCCCCTATCGGCCCGATTTTCCGCAGGAAGGAGCCTTGCAGGTATTGGATGCCTGGCAGGTACTGCGCGGGCAAGGGACGGTGGGGCAATCGGTGGTCGTCATCGACTGGCGCGCCGACTGGATAGGCATCGGCATCGCCGAGCACCTGGCCCAAATGGGCAGGTCCGTGCGGCTGGCCGTCAGCGGAATTGCTGCCGGAGAAACCCTGCCGTTCTATGTCCGGGATCATTCCGTGGCAGGACTGCACAAACTCGGCGTCAAAGTCCTTCCCTACATGCGGCTGTACGGCAGCGATTCGGACAGCGTCTATCTGCAGCACGTCGGCAGCGGCGAGGCCGTGGTGATCGACAAGGTCGATACGCTCGTGCTGTGCACCGGACATACGCCGGTGGACGATCTCTCGGATGCGCTGGAGGGTGAGGACCTCGAGGTTCATGTCATCGGCGATGCGGCCTCACCGCGCACCGCCGAGGAAGCCATTTACGAAGGACTCAAAGTGGCCGCGGAGATTTGACGCCGCGGAATTTTCGTATCGTCGACGTCCTCGCCCAGGAATCCGCCGCTTTGATGAGCCCAAAGCCGCGCGTACAGGCCGCCCTCGGCCAGCAGCGAATAGTGATTGCCTTCCTCGGCGATGCGGCCCTTGTCGAGCACGACCAGCCGGTCCATGGCGGCGATGGTCGAGAGCCGATGCGCAATCGCGACCACGGTTTTGCCCTCCATCAGGCGATTGAGGCTCTGTTGAATGGCGGCTTCGACTTCACTGTCGAGCGCGCTGGTGGCCTCGTCGAGCAGCAAAATGGGGGCGTCCTTGAGCATGACTCGGGCGATCGCGATGCGCTGGCGCTGGCCGCCGCTCAACTTGACGCCGCGCTCGCCCACGTGAGCATCGTAGGCCGTGCGTCCCGTCGCATCGGCCAGCGCGAGGATGAACTCGTGCGCCTCGGCGCGCTTTGCCGCCGCTATCATATCGGCGTCGCCCGCGTCGGGCCGCCCGTAGCGGATGTTGTCGCTCACGGATCGGTGCAGGAGCGATGTGTCCTGAGTCACCATGCCGATTTGCGCGCGCAGACTATCCTGCGTCGTCAGCGCGATATCCTGGCCGTCGATCAGCACCCGGCCCTGGGAAATGTCATAGAAGCGCAGCAGCAGATTGACGATGGTGCTCTTGCCGGCGCCCGAGCGCCCCACCAGCCCGATCTTCTCGCCCGGGCGAATGTGAAGATTGAGATTCTCGATCACCGGGAGCGCCGAGCTTGGGGCGGCGCCGTAGGCGAAACTCACTCCATCGAAACGTATATCGCCGCGCGTGACGCGCAGGGGCTGCGCGCCCGGCCGGTCCACCACGGTGGGCGACCGCGCCAGCGTGCCGATGCCGTCCTGCACCGTGCCGATCTGTTCGAACAGCGAGGCCATTTCCCACATGACCCAGTGGGAAATCCCGTTGAGCCGCAAAGCCATGGCGGTCGCCGCCGCGACCGCGCCGACTCCCACCCTGCCTTGGGTCCATAGCCACAGAGTCACGCCCGCGGTGCTCATGATCAATCCCATGCTCAGTACATGGTTGACGATCTCGAAGCCGGTCACCATCCGCATCTGCCGGTACACCGTTTGCAGGAACTCCGCCATCGCGCTCTGCACGTAGCTTGATTCTCGTTGCGAATGCGAGAACAGCTTGACCGTCGTGATATTGGTGTAGGCATCGGTGATGCGGCCCGTCATCATCGAGCGTGCGTCGGCCTGCGCCATCGCGACGCGGCCAAGCCGCGGCACGAAGTAGCCGATGGCAACCAGATAAATTGCCAGCCAGCCCATGAACGGCGCCAGCAGCCAAAGATGAAAGTTGCCGACGACCAGCGCAATCGTGACGAAATAGATGAGGACGAAGACCATGATGTCCGCAAGAATCATCCACGTATCGCGAACCGCAAGCGCGGTTTGCATGAGCTTGGCCGCAACGCGGCCGGCGAATTCGTCCTGATAGAAGCTCAAGGATTGAGCCAGCATGTTGCGATGGAAGTTCCACCGCAACCGCATGGCGAAGTTGCCGGCCAGAGCCTGCTGCTTGAGCAGACTTTGTAGAGCGATCAGTACCGTGCTGCCGGCAAGAACGGCGCCCAGCAGCAGCAGATGCCCGCGCTGCTCGGTCCACAATCGCGACGGCTGCACCTTGGCGAGCCAATCGACGATGCGGCCCAGAAAACTGAACATCAAGGCCTCGAACACGCCGATCAGCGCGGTGAACAGCGTCATCCACGCGATGTAGCGCCGCACACCGCGCGCGCAGGCCCACAGGAACGCGAAAAACCCCTGCGGCAGCGCCGGCGGCGGGGCGTCCGGGTAAGGCGACACAAGTTTTTCGAAGAATCGGAACAAGGCAGAACTCCGGCGACTCCAAGGCCAGGCGAAATCTTACCGCACAGCGCGGCCGAGACGCTTATTATGACATGCACTCCGAAACCCGCCGCGGCAGTGGCAAGTGCCGATGAAGCTTGACGCTGCCCACGAATTTCCGCCGGATGGAGCGCTTCACGCAATCGGCCACCGCAAGACATTTCCTTGCTGCCGCTGAACCCGCGCTTCGAGTGAGCATGGCACAGTCGAGCATTGCGGTCGGTGAGTTTGCCGACACGGAACTGACGAATTATGGGCCGCGCTGGGAGCAACTCGTGATGCCCCTGCGCCTCCGCGCAGCCAAGCTCCTCCAGGAACAACAGTTGGTCCGGCGCCTCGACCCCTTGCCGCGCACAAAGTAAGGGCATCGGCACGGGGCCTTATCGGTTCGTCGATCGGGCGCAAAAGAAGCTCCTTATGTGCAGCACCGTACATATCGTCCGGGGTGTAAGCCTTAGAATCCATCGGACCGATGAACAGCTCTGAGTCAACCACTGCCGATGAGTGTCTCGCTTCCGGGGCCACGGATACCGTCTTGGGGGACCGAGCACGCCCATCCGCCTGCCGCGTTCAGCGCAGTGGTTCACCTATCGACAGGTGGCGGGGGCATTCTCCGATCGCACACGAGGTGTTGCTGTCGATTTTGCTGAGGGCGGCCGCTGGCGACCGAGACTTCACGCGCGACGAGCGCATCCTGTACACGGTCTGCGAGTTCTGGGCGGCTGTTCAAGCACGGTCAATCGTCACGCATCTCGGTCCGAGGGTCGGCGAGAATTTGCGGAATGCGGCAGCGGCCTTTTCGGCGATTGGCGCTAGACACGCGGGGAGCCTGTTGAATGCGGCCCATCACGAGCTGGCGACCGCACCCCCCACAGAGCGGCTCCTTCGAGATCTTGCGGCACTCGAGAGCGACTTCTCCAAAACGCTGGATCCCGTCGATCGTCTGATTGCCGGTTATGCGAACGACCTGAGGCAAAGTTCGCCCTCGCCGCCTTATTGAGCCGGCCCCTTGCGATGTTGCCGGGACAACCACATCGATATCGGTGGTCGCACGTTGATAGCCATGAGCGGCAAGCGCGTAGCCGCCGATCAATAAGTAATCAGCACCGTGTTCATGGAGCGATCGCAATAGCAGTTTGAGGCGAACGGAAGCGATAGATCCCCTTCGGCACGAACGTGGTCCGCGACAGCCGTGAAATGGCCTCATTGAAGCGGGCACCTTCAGCAAGCAAGACTCCACTGGCATTCACCGCCAGCGTGCGGTCACGTTTTGAACCCACTAGTCTCATCGCCGTGACTCCCGCTGGTGCCCTCGCCCGGACTCGAACCGGGATGAGATCGCTCTCAACGGATTTTAAGTCCGTTGCGTCTACCGATTCCGCCACGAGGGCTTGACCCTAGGAATTCTAGCAGCTTCGACCGGTGCTTACAGCGCGAGGCGCTCCGGAGCGGGGACACACCAAATATCGATCGGTCCGCGCCGCCCGCGTAACTCGAATTGCGGCAGCTGCAGAAACGGCGCCGTGCCCTCGGCGACGCTCGGGGTCCAGTGATCGCTCTCGAGAGCCGCGGCAACGGTGCACGAGAACAACACCTCGCCGGCGCGCGCCCGGCTGCAGAGCCGCGCGGCCACATTGACCGTATCGCCTACCAGCGTGGTGGTCTTATGGCGAGGCGGGCCCAAAGTCCCCACGGCGACCTCCCCCAGATGCAACCCGACGCCGATCCCCGCCTCGATGGACAATTCGCTGCGCCAGCGCGCCGCAACGGGCGCAAAGCTTTTTAGCATGGCGTGGCCGGCTGCCAGCGCCTCTCGAGTTCCGCTGCCGCTCTCGGCGTTCACGCCGAAGCCCGCCATCATTCCATCACCCGCCATGTGAAACACGGTGCCGCCGTAGGTTTCGACGGCGGAAGCCAGGGTGCGGAAGAACTCATCCAAGAGCGGAACCACGCGGGCGGCAGGAAGGCGTTCGGCCATTCCGGTGTAGCCGCGCAAGTCGGCGAACAGGACGGTGACGCGCGCGGTGCGCACCGCCGCGGTTGGCCGAACCCGTGTAACGATCATCCCCGCCGGACGCAGCCGCGATCGTCCCCCTCGCCGTTCCGTGCTATTCATTGAGTCTTATTCCCCAAAGGCTTGCTTCTCAGGATATACAATATTCTCTCGATAGTAATGCTAAATAGTGCGCCGACCATACCGTCGACGGCATGTGTTGCGGGATTCCCGCCACAACCCAATGAGGCCGACCATGAATGGCAAACCGATACTGAAGGCAGCGTCCGTCGCCGCGAAAATTCTCGTGGTCATGGTCAAGAACAAAGGTGCGCCGGTGTCGCGCGCGGCGCCGAAGGAGACGTCGTGAACGTGGCCAAGATTCTTTGCTGTCTCGCTCTCCTCGGCTGCTCGCTCGCGGGCACTCCGGTGTCGGCCGAGACCACCGGCCAAGAACGCGCGCAGGCGGCCGGCCGAGCGCTCCTGGGCGCAGCCGCGCCGCGTGTGGTCCTCAAGACCATCGACGGCGAGACCATTGATCTTGGCAGCCTGTACGGCAAGAAGGCCGTGTACCTGAAATTTTGGGCGACTTGGTGCGTGCCCTGCCGGCAGCAGATGCCGCATTTCGAGCACACCTATCAGACGGCGGGTGCGGATATGGCCGTGATCGCCATTGACGTTGGGTTCAACGACTCGGTCGACGCCGTCCGGGACTATCGCAACAAGCTCGGAATCACCATGCCCATCGTGTTCGACGACGGCAGCTTGGGCGGCGCTTTTCATCTGCGGGTCACGCCCACGCACATCGTCATCGGGCGCGACGGCCGGATCCAGTACATCGGCCATCTCGCCGACAAAGCGCTCGACGACGCACTGATTGCGGCGCGCTCGCCCGGCGCCCCCGCTGCGCACGCGGTGGCCATGGCCAACGGCGATCCGCCGCCGATTGGAATTGGCGATCGGTTGCCCAAGCGCTCGCTGCGCACTCTCGACGGGGCGCGCTTCGAACTCCAGCCGGACGCGGCGCCGCGCAAATTGACCGCCCTGGTTTTCCTGTCTCCGTGGTGCGAGTCCTATCTTGCGACCACGCGTCCGGAGGTCGCCGTGAATTGTCGCAACATGCGTGCGCAGTGGAGCGCTCTGGCGGCCGACGGTCACGTGCGCTGGCTCGGTATCGCCTCCGGCCTTTGGGCAAACACCGAAGATTTGCGGCACTATCGCACAGACTACAAGGTGACGATCCCGCTCACCTTGGATGCATCCGGCGCGGTATTCCGGGCCTTTCGAGTGAATGATGTTCCGACCATCCTCATCGCCGATGCCGATGGCCGCGTCGTGCGCCGCATCGAGGGGAGCGCGAGCCAGGATCCGGCCGCGCTGCGCGCCGCGGTCGAAAGCCTGTGATGCGTATTGGCATTCGAACCCTGGCGGCGGCGGCGCTGCTCTGCGGGCCTTGCGCCGGCGCCGCCTCGCTCATCGCTCCCGGCACGTATTTCATCGAGGGTGAAGCCACGCCCAACCGCCAACCCGACGGCAATAGCATCGTCATCGCCGCGCCGCAGGGGTTGATCGTGTTCGACACCGGCCGGCACCCGGAGCACATGCAGGAAATACTGCAATTCGCGCGCATGCAGGATCGCCCCATCGCGGCCATCATCAACTCGCACTGGCACTTGGATCACGTCGGCGGCAATCCGCGGCTGCGCGCGGCGTTTCCGGGCATTCGTGTCTATGCAAGCTCCGCAATCATGGCGGCGCATGCCGGATTTCTGGCCGATTACCGCGCCAAATTGACGGCGGAAATCGCCGAATCCGCCAAGAAACCCGCGGCGCAGGAATCCATGCGCGCGGAGATCGCGCTCATCGACGCGGGGGCCGCGCTCGACCCCACCGACGTCATTTCGAAATCCGCTCCGATGAACATTGCCGGCCGCGAATTGCAGCTGCACTTGGAATCGCGCGCCGTCACCGCCGGCGACGTGTGGGTGTTCGACCCTGCCAGCCGCGTGCTGTTGGCGGGCGACCTGGTGACCCTGCCGGCTCCCTTCTTCGAGAGCGCGTGTCCCGCGCGCTGGCGCGATTCGCTGGCGCATCTCGCGAAGGTGCGCTTCGATTGGCTGGTGCCGGGGCACGGCAGGCCCCTGCGCCCGGCGGAATTCACGGCTTACCGCAAGGCATTTTCCCATCTACTCGACTGCGCCGCCGGGGATGCGAGGAAAGATGTGTGCGCCGACGGTTGGCTGGGCGACATCTCGGGGCTCCTCAAGGAGGAGGATATGAGCTACGCGAGAACCCTCATCGGCTACTACCTGGACAACTACCTGCGCAATCCCAGCGAGCGAGTGCGCGGATTTTGCGCCGACTGAGCGGCGCCGGCAGGCGGCGCGGCGCGCGGCCCCATCAAAACGGATAGTTGATCCCGGTGAACGCGGCCACGCCTTCGCTGCCATAGCCGATATCCACGTATCCGACCACGAAGGGCCGCGCGATGCCGCGAAACCCCACTCCGTACACATGGTGCAGCTGATCCAGCGGATTGGTGCTCGAGCGCGCAAATACCCGGCCGACATCGACGAAGGGCGTAACCTCCACGTCGACATTGGTCGATGTGGCATCGAAGGTGAGCACCTTGCGGCGCAGCTCGAGACTGCTCGAAAAGGAATCGCGGCTATAGAACCGCCCGGCGCCAAAGCCGCGCAGCGGCTGTTCCCCGCCGACCACGCTGTCACCGCCGCCAATGCTGCTGGCCGCCCAGAACGGCACTTCGTGCGCCGTTGGCAGATAGCGCAGCGCCATGTGCGCCGCCAAGACCGTGCCGGGCGCCACCGGCCAAATCGCGCGGCCGTCGCCGCCGGCTTCGCTGTACATCGAATTGTCGGGCACGCCGCTGCGGCTGGCCATTCCGCCATAAGCAATCAATTGCACGCCGCGGCTGGGCACGGTCAGGTCGTCTCTCGTGTCATAGACGATGGCCAAGCGATTGAGCAGCTGCGAGTTGCTGCCGACGCCCAGGATGCGGCCAAAGCGGGTCTCGATGGAGGCGATATTCTGCAGTGTCCCGGGAAGTACATCGACGACTTGAAATCGCCCCGTGTAGAGCAGCTGCCACTCATGCGTCAGATTCAGGCCCACCTGCTCCTGCACCTCTTCCCTCTGGGCGGTGTAGTTCGTTTCGAACGACTTGGATGACTCATTGCCGAAACCATAGAAACGCGGTGTGCCGCTGCGATCGTAGATCAGACTCGAGGTGAACGACCACCGCTCCTCACGCTGGCGGCCGCGCTGATCTTCGAAATCGAAATCGCGCTCGACGCGCTGCTTGACGCCGCCTATGGCCGACCATTGTTCGTCCTCGGACTTATAGCCGTACACGCGTCCGTCCACGCCGACGCCAAAGTTGGGGTTGTAGAGCACATCGGGAGCGATGATGCGATTGATCTCATGATTGCTATTGGTTTGAACCCAGGTCGGAATGACGCCCACCGTCGTGCCGCTGTTGGGATCGACCCCGATCAACGGCACCGGAATGAAGGGCGCGGTCGCGGGATTGAACCACCTCGACAACCCGGTGGCAGGCGGGGACGGGACCGGCGCGATCGGTCCGGACTCTGGTGCCTGATTCGTCGGGTCGCCGTCGGTCGCGTCGACGGCCGTGTCGAATGCGGCCGCGTCAGACGCGGCCGCGAGAAGCGCGGTGAGAATCAGCAATCGATGAATCGCGGGCATGGAGTCGTCTAGTCGATGAGCCTGCCGCAGCGGGCCAACACGCCGCGAAGATCTCGAATCGGCGGAAACACCTCGTTGTTCAAGTCCGCTCCCTGTGCGTCGTACGCTCTTTGCTCGTGCTCCACAATTTCCTTGTCCTCGCGGAAGATGTTTTCGGTAAACCGGGTCACGAAGGGCCACACCGCGTGAATGAGTCCCGGGAACAGCGGTTTCTTCACCGACAAATAGCCAAATGTGCGGTTGGTGCGCTGCTCGGCGTCCAGCGGCGTGTAAGCGAGCCACACATCGAGCACCGGATCGTCCGACTGTTGGATGTCGCGCCCCACCCAGACTTTGAGATTCTGGGTCGGATAGTCGGTTCGAATCCGCATGTGGTCGGAGAAATCCTTCTTCGCCTCACCCCGCTTGCGCATCAAGTCCACGATGACGTGTTCGCCCACCGAGGATTTACCTTCCGTGCGGCTGAAGCTGTATTCAACCTGCGCCCAATCGTCCCCATGCTGCCTTCCCAGGCACCGGGCCCTGATCGAGCCCATCTGCTTGCGATGCATGAACTGATGGTTCATGTCGAACAGGTTCTCGTGCATGAAGGTGTAATGGCAGGCCACTTGACGATTGAGCCGCCGCGTCTTGTAGTCCTTGCGCTGCGAGGAACCCAGTCCCGTCGGCAGGCGCATTTCCGCGAAGGCCGGATCCCCGGGGAATACAAAGATCAGGCCGTCCACTTCGCGAGCGGGATAGCTCTTCACGCCGGTGGGCAGGCGATCCGTGCCGAGGTAAGGCACGTTCACGCACTTGCCTGTTCGATTGTAAGTCCAGCCGTGATAGTGGCACTTGAGCTCATCGCCGCTCACGACACCGAGATGCAGGGGCACCTGGCGGTGGGCGCAGCGGTCTTCGAGCGCGAACACTTGGCCGCTCTTGCCCCGATACAGCGCAATGGGCAGCGCGGCGAAACGCCGCCCGAGCACCTTTCCCGCTTTCAACTCCGCGGACCAGGCGAGCGGATACCAATAATCGGGATGTGCACCCACGCGGCGCAAGTCGAAGGCCTCGGGCGAATTCGCCGCGGGAATGCTGATCAATTTCGAACCATCTTCCGACATCGGGCGCTCCAATCGGCAATAAACGCAAACGCTTGCTTAAGCGGCGAGTTGTCGCGCCGCCGGTCGAGCGCCGGCCAGCGCGCATCATAGCGGACGCTGCTAACGCCGCGTAACCCCGGGATATTGCAGCAAGTAGGCGCTTCTGGCCGCGGAGTAGCAGCCGCAGGCGGCGCTTTGCAGGGCGCGCCGATCAAGAATGGTGAGGTTGCCGCGAACATAGCGGATGAGCTTGCGCTTTTGCAGCAAGGTGGCTGCCCGGTTAACGCCTTCGCGGCGCACGCCCAACATGGCGGACATGTATTCCTGAGTAATATGGAACCGGTCCGATTGCGCCCGGTCGCCGGTCATCAGCAGCCAGCGGGACAGCCGCGCCGCGACATCGTGGAAGTTGGTGCACACGGCGGTCTGCGACAGCTGCGCCATCACCACATACAGATAGCGGCTGAGCAGCCGCCGCAAGCGCGGACTACGTTTGAATTCACGGCAAAATGGCGCCGCCGCAATTCGCCAGGCGGTGCCGCCCGCCTTCACCAGTGCACGCTGCGCTCCCGTGTGGATGCCGAAGGCCACCGAAATCCCAAGCGCGCCTTCTTCGCCGATGACCGCGACCTCGAGGCTGCCCCCACTATCGATGGGGGCGACCAAGGAGATGCAGCAGCTGGTGGGAAAGTAGACGTGGCGAATGGGCCACTCAGGTTCCCGCAGCACGTCGCCGAACCGCAATTCGACCTGCTCGCACTCGGCCAGCAGGCGTTGGCGGTCGGCGCGGGGTAATAGTTCGAGAAGGCGATTTTTCGTCGCGGGTGCGGATGAAGTCAAGATTTAGACTCTGGTTAGCTGACGCGGCCGGCGCCTTAAAGTCGCGCGCTGCGACGGAATCTTCGTTCCTTCGAGCGCCAGTATCGCAGCGCGGCCGCAAAATATCACTAAGGTTAGCGGCCGAAGCGATGCAATCCGGCCGTTTGACTTATCGGGGACCCAAAGAGTTTCATCGGGAGCGATAAAATCTGGAGGCTAGGAGCGGAATCGAACCGCTGTACGCGGCTTTGCAGGCCGCTGCATGACCACTCTGCCACCTAGCCTGGGTCAAAAATGGCGAACCCTGGGCCGGGGCCGGGTTCTGGGAAACAGGGCGCAAATCACCTAACTCATTGGTTTCCCTGCCAATCCACCAGTTTAACAGGTCGAACTCTAGCGTACAACGAAACCACGGCCGAAACTATGGCCATGTGTTCGAGAGTTGCGGCGCTTGCGCTCCATATCATCTTTGTTTGTGTCGCGGGCCCGGCGAGCGCCGCGGACACCCCGACGCAGGTCGTGATTCAATCGGGCCGGTATCAGCTTCACGGTTGCTTCTGGACTCCCGATGGGCCGGCTCCCTACCCGGTCATGATATTCAACCATGGTAGCGAGAAGGATCCCGCGCCGTGCGGGCCTCCCGACCTGGGGTACTTCTACCGGACGAAGGGATTCGCGTTCTTCACCTTTCAGCGGCACGGGCACGGCGCGTCAACGGGTGAATACATCATGGACCTGCAGTCACGGGCCTATATTGCTCACCCTCTCGACCGGGGCCAGGCGCAAAGCGATGTCGTGGGTCTGCAGGAGCTGTACAACAATGATGTGGTGGCGGCGGTGGCCTGGCTCGAGCAACAGCCGTGGGCGGATAGGCAGCGCATCGCGATGACGGGCATCTCGTTCGGCGGGATCCAGACTCTCTTGACCGCCGAGAAGGGTCTCGGGATCAAGGCCTTTGTGGCGTTCGCGCCGGCGGCGCAAAGTTGGAATCCGGCGCTGGCCGAGCGGCTGAAGCGGGCGGTGCGCCGAGCGAACACGCCGATTTTCATTATTCAGGCGCAAAACGATTACAGTGTGGAGCCCTGCAAGGTGTTGGGTGCGGAACTCGAGAAGAAGGGGTCGCCGAATCAGGCAAAGATGTATCCGTCGTTCGGCACCACGGCCCAAGACGGTCATTGGAAATTCGGCGCCCGCCGCGACGGCATTGCCGTGTGGGCGCCGGATGTCGGCGTGTTTCTTGACCTGACGATGCGATGAAGGGAGCGGGCCTTATGCGTAGCCGAGTGCCAGTGATTTTCGCGGCCGGCGCGCTATGCGCCGCGGCAGCTCTGTCGCCGCGCGAGGCGACGGCCAAAATTCGCAATTGCGAACAGGCTTCGCTCAGCCGGGAGGATGGAGAACGACTGTATGCCGTTGCCCGGCACGTGCTGCCGGCGCACCAGGAACTCAGGTTGGCAGAGCGCTGCCGGTGGTCTGACAGTGCGTTTGCGTGGGTGACGACCGCCACTGTCATCGGCGAGAACGGCGTCGCTCAATGGTGGATGGCGAGTTGTTCCCGCGATGCGCGCCGCTGGACATGTGAGCCGGGCGCGCTGCATCAGGAAATCAAGACGAGCGTCGATGTGGGCGGTGTGTCCCGGCACGTCAGGATCAGTTTCGATGGGGCAACGAGTCTCGCGGCTGCAGAGCGGCTCGCATCCAATGCATTGGCGAGTTACGTCAAGCCGACCCCCACTCTTCCGCACTGTCATGGGATCGAGGACCAAGACTCGAGGTGGCATGCGGCGCGGGAGAGCCACCCATTGCCCACGCCGAACGAGGAGATTCACCTCACCGTCAGCTCGGAGCCGGAGAAGGTATCCGTGTGGTTCGGCGACTTCGTGGGCTCCGATGACGTGCAAATCGGCATCGATTTTCCGGTTCCGGACGTCCAAGACTCGACCCCTTGCTGGCTTGCAAGGGAGCCATGAGTTCTCTCGTGCTGAACCTGCAGGAGCTGATTGACGGCCAGAAATTCGGCCGCTTCAATTTGAACCTGCTCGTCTGGTCGTTTCTCGCAATGGTCGCCGATGGTTTCGATCTGGCCGGACTCGCGTCCGCCGCACCGGACCTCGCCAGAACGTGGCACCTCGCCCCAAAGGCATTTGCGCCGGCACTGAGCGCCAGCCTGTTCGGCATTCTGTTGGGTGCGCCGCTGCTGGGTCACGCGGGGGATCGTTTCGGGCGAAAAACATTGATCGTCGCCGGTTGCCTTCTCTTCTCGCTCGGTACCTTGGCCACGGTTTGGGCCGCAACTCTCAATCAGATCGTGGCGCTGAGAGTGCTGACGGGCATCGGCATCGGGGGGCTGATGCCGAACGCAATCGCACTCAATTCAGAACTCGCGCCGAAGCGTCTGCGCGCGACGCTGGTCGTGTTGATGTTCACCGGCATTACAGCGGGCGCCGGCCTACCCGGCGCCATTCAGGCGTGGCTCATCCCGCATTATGGTTGGCAAGTCATGTTCTGGGTCGGGGGACTCGCTCCCCTGATCGTCGCGGCAGGCTTGCAGTTCGCGCTTCCTGAATCGGTAACGGTTCTGGCAGCCAAGCCCCGGAGGCGCGCGGAATTCTTGGCCACCGTACGCCGTCTGCGCCGCGACCTCGCAATCCCCGACGCTGCGCGGTTCGTGGTCCCACCCGCGCCGCCGGCGGGCGGCTTGAGCATCAAGCCGCTCTTCAGCGGCAGCTTTGCGTGGATGACACCGTTGCTGTGGGTTTGTTTCGCCAGCGCGCTCATGGCCAACTTTTTCCTCAACAGCTGGCTGCCGCTCATTTTCGAGAGCAATGGACTCACGCCAAAACAGAATGGCATCGCAACCAGCCTTTATCACTACGGCGGCACGATTGGCGGCCTGCTCGTGAGCCTCGTGCTCGGCCGATTCGGCTTTGCGGTCATTGCTGTCCTTTTTTTGTTGGCGACTCTGGCGATCGCCGCCATCGGGCTTCCCGGCCTCTCCTATGTCGCGATGGTCTCGGCGGTGACGGTTTCCGGGTTTTGCACCCTCGGCGCTCAGTTCGGTAACAACGCGGCGTCCGGCCTGCTGTACCCGACTGCGTTTCGATCCAGCGGTGTGGGTTGGGCGCTCGGAATTGGCCGCTTTGGTTCCATTGCCGGCCCGTTGGTTGGCGGAATGCTCATCGGCCTAAAGGTCCCGCCGCATCAATTCTTTCTGCTTGCCGCCGTTCCGATGGCGGTCGGTCTCGCCGCATCCGCGAGCGCGGCGAGACTCCGCCATAAGCTGTTCGGTGGGTTTCATCTCGACGAATTGACCGAGACGCCGGCCTCGCCCCGCATCTGATATGCCTGTCTGCGCCGCTCGGCGTTTTGCAGAATGACACGGCGTCGATGACCATCGACAACCCCCCATTCTTTGATCTCATCCAAGGATCGAAAGCATCCGAGGCATGTGAGGTCATCGTCCAGGCAGCAATTGCGTATGCACGGCGATTGCGCAGAGCCGTCGACATCACTCATTGAGATTTTCCGCAGCCTGCTTTCATGCAGACATCATAATATATCTGCAATGAACTGCGTGCGCTGACGTACAGACGAATCCGATTGCGAAGCCTATCAATTGTCCACCACGGCGCGCCGGTTCAATGCACATGGAACACGCATAACCGATTAACCCAAGAAAATAGGTACTTGTACGGATACCGCGATGTGAGCGGCGCCGGTATTTTCGCCGGCGTGAACAGGCGCGAAGAACAATTGAGCGCCACAGGAATTGCGCGTATGCCCAATGCGTCGTCCGAGGATCAGAGCAGCGAAGTTCCCGCCGGTGGGAACGGCGTCGACACAGCCGGGCCGCGACAGTCGAGTTATTCCCGCGAGGAACTGATCGCTTGCGGCGAAGGCAAGCTCTTCGGGCCGAACAGCCCGAGGCTGCCCTCCGGTCAAATGCTGATGGTCGATCGGATTACGGACATTTCCCTTGCCGGCGGCGCGCACGGGCGTGGCGTACTGCACGCAGAACTCGACATCGATCCGTCCATGTGGTTCTTCGCGTGTCATTTTCGCGGCGACCCGGTTATGCCGGGTTGTCTCGGGCTCGACGCCCTGTGGCAATTGGTCGGCTTTTTCATGGCCTGGAGCGGCCACCGCGGCCTGGGCCGCGCACTCGGCGTCGACGAGGTGCGTTTTTTTGGGCAAGTGCAGCCGCACGTGAAACGCGTGAGCTATCAAATCGACATCAAGCGTGTCATCACGCGCAGGCTCATCATGGCGACGGCCGAGGGTTCGCTCGCAGCCGACGGCCGACAAATCTACAGCGCGAGCGGCTTGCGCGTCGGCCTGTTTGAGAACGCGGACGCACTTCAGCCGCCAGCCCCGCGCGAAGCCGCCTGATGCGTCGCGTCGTCGTCACCGGCATGGGTATCGTCTCCTGCCTGGGTAACGACCTTGATTCGGTCAGCCTCTCGCTGGCGGAGAGCCGGCCGGGCATCCGCCTGGCGCCCGGGTATGCCGAAATGGGCTTGCGCAGCCAGGTCGCGGGGATTCCGCAAATCGCGATCGATCAGCATCTGGACCGGCGCGATCTTCGGTTCATGGGCGACGCCGCGGCGTTTGCCGCAATTTCCCTCAAATCCGCGATATTCGACGCGGGCCTGACCCCCGCCGACGTCAGTAATCCGCGAACCGGCCTCATCGCCGGCAGCGGCGGCGCTTCGCCCGCCAACGTAGTCGAGTCGGCAGATATCCTGCGCGCACGCGGGGTGCGAAAGATAGGCCCGACGCGCGTGCCGCGCACCATGTGCAGCACCGTCGCCGCCTGCCTCGGCACCGCTTTTCACATCAAGGGCGTGAGCTTCTCAGTGACGTCCGCCTGCGCGACGAGTTCGCACTGCATCGGCGTCGGGGCGGAGCAGATCCGCTGGGGAAATCAGGATGTGATGTTTTGCGGCGGCGGCGAAGAAGAACACTGGTCCCTGACCGCGCTATTCGATGCCATGGGCGCGTTGTCCACGGCGCGAAACGACGCGCCGCAAACCGCATCGCGCGCCTACGATGCCGGGCGCGACGGCTTCGTGATCGCAAGCGGCGGGGGAATGATCGTGCTGGAATCGCTCGAGCACGCGAGCGCGCGCAATGCGCGCATCTATGCCGAATTGGTCGGCTACGGCGTTACCGGCGATGGGCAGGACATGGTGCAGCCCTCGGGTGAAGGTGCGGTGCGCTGCATGCGGCAGGCGCTCGCCGCAGTCTCTTCGCCGATTTCGTACCTCAATACCCATGGCACCTCCACCCCGCTCGGCGACCTGATCGAGCTTAAAGCGGTGCGCGAAGTGTTTGGCGCCGTCATACCGCCTCTCTCGTCCACCAAATCGCTATCCGGCCACTCGCTCGGCGCGGCCGGCGTGCAGGAGGCGATCTACAGCCTGCTGATGATGCGCGATGGATTCGTCGCGGGTTCCGCCAATATCGACGAACTTGACGCCGCCTGCTCGGATTACCCGATACTACGGGCGACCGAACGCCGCCGGGTTGACGTCGTGATGTCCAACAGCTTCGGCTTCGGCGGTACCAACGCCACGTTGGTGTTTCAGCGCTGCTGAGATCGGTCGAGGCGCGCGGGCGCAGCGCGCAGCGAGCGGTTCGCGGCATTGATCAGGTCGGAGGCGCGTTGAAACGGCGTCTTCGCAGCGTGGGTGGCGAACCCCACCGAGGCGGTCACGGTCACCATCGCGCCCCCGATCGGATGCAAAATGCTGCGCAGGCGGACGATCAGACGCTCGCAAAAGATCTTGGCGCCGGGTGACGCCACGCCTGGCAACACGATCACGAATTCCTCGTCGCCGTAGCGCGCGACGCAGTCGGTGTCCCGCGCCACCGCTGCAATCGACTTCGCCGTGGCTGCGAGCACCGAATCGCCGGCCGCATGCCCATACGCTTGGTTGATCCCCTCGAAGCGGTCGAGATCGACGAACACCACGCTCAACGGCCAATTGCCCGTGGTCGCAGCTTGAAATTCGCGCCTCAACATGAGATCGAGATAGCCGCGGTTGTACAGTCCCGTGAGAACGTCGCGCCGCGCATCCTGCAGCGCCGCGGTGCGCGCTTCGAGCTTCAAACTTGTCTCGCGCGAACTGCCGGCCTGCCCGGGCGCATGCAGATCGCGAAGAATCAGTATTTCGCGCGCTTGATCGAGGATCACGCTCGCGGCGTCAGGCTGCAGCAATGGCGTATCGAACAAGCGCTCGATTTCCGGTACCTCGGCGACGATTTTACCCATCACCTCGGCCACCGCCGGTGCGTCGATCCCCAACCATTCCGACGCATGCTCGGTCAACGCCGCAAAATCAGTCGCGGCCGCCGACGCCAGCAATATCTCCACGCACTCGCTGCCGAGTGCTACGCAGCACGCGGCCATCCCCGTCGCGGTCGACCGATCCGCGGCCGCGGGTGCGTGGCTCCACGCTACCGCGCGACATAGCGCCTCGGGCAGCTTCCAATACTCCAGAAGCCACGCGCCGAGCTCGGCGTGATCGATTCCCAGGCGGGCCGTTTCGTACCCCATGAACTCGCTGTGGGCGGCGTTCCGGGGCAGGTCGCGATAGAAATCCGGGACGGTGCGATCGACGCCGAGGATTGCAATGTCTTGCAACAGCGCCGCGAGGAAAATGTCGTCCATCGCGCCTAGGTTCTGCAGCGCGCCGAAGCACTTGGCCGCCGAGGCGCCCAGTATCGCGCGCCGCCAATAGCGGTCGTAATCCACACCGTTGCTCTTCAAACCCCTATAAGTGCCGACGAGGGTGAAGCCGAGTGCAAGCGTGGTAGCTCCGTGCAATCCGAGCACGATCAGCGCCTGGCGCAGGTTCGTGCTCTTGCGCTGCCGGGAATACAGCGCGGAATTGGCGACGCGCAACAGCTTGGCGGCAATGCCCGGGTCCCTGCCGACCGCTGCGGCGATCTGCGAGATATCGACGTGAGGGTCCGCTGCCAGCGCGATGATCCGCTGGGCTATCGCCGGCGGACTCGGGAAATTCACGGACGCTTTCAGTTTGCTCTTGAGGTGCTCGAGCATATCACTCGTCCATGCGTCGATACGCGTCCATGCTGTTAGCGGCGCGGACGCGCGGATCTTGAGGGCCCGAAAGCAGAGGCGGCTCCCGAAACGCGGCTAACCCTGCGGAAGCACAAGGGATTCTTGGAGCGGGAAACGAGGCTCGAACTCGCGACCTCAACCTTGGCAAGGTTGCGCTCTACCAACTGAGCTATTCCCGCCCTAAACAGACGCGCAATTGTAGGGCCGTGCCGCCCGGAGTCAAGAAGAACTGGGTGCGAAATGCACCTAAAGCGTTGAACTACCCCGCAATTCCGGCCATGCGAGCCGCAGGTACTGGACCATGGACCACAGGGTCAGGACCGCCGCCACCCCGGTCAGCGCCAACCCCAATTTATAGGTTGGGAGGCCGAACAGGTTCTGCCGGAACAACAGCATCGACAACCCGACGATTTGCATGATGGTCTTGTACTTGCCCAGCAGCGACACCTTGATGCGGCTGCGCGCGCCGATCTCGGCCATCCACTCGCGCAGCGCGGAGACCGCGATTTCCCGGCCGATGATCACGACCGCGACGATGACCACGAACCAACGCGGATCCTTGCTCACGATCAAAACCAGCGCGGCCGCGACGATGAGCTTGTCGGCGACGGGATCCAGGAACTCCCCAAGACGCGAGGTTTGGCCCAATTTGCGCGCGTAATAGCCGTCCAAGGTGTCGGTGATGCCGGCCAGCGCGAAAGCGGCGCAAGCCGCGGGATCGGCCCACGGATAGGGCAGCAGGTAGAACAACGCGAGAATCGCGGGAATCATCAAAATACGCAGCCATGTCAGCGTATTCGGCACATTCCAATGCGATCGACCGTCAGCGCCCTGGGTGGAGGTGCTCATAAATTACCTCGGCGAGATCGCGACCGAGACCGCGGATTTGCACGAAATCCTCAATGCCTGCACGCAATATCCCCTGCAATCCACCGAATTGCTTCAGTAGCTCGCGTCGTTTGACGGGCCCCAAGCCCGGAATGGTTTCAAGTATCGACTGGCTATGACGCTTGGCCCGTTTGCGCCGGTGGCCGGAGATCGCGAAGCGGTGTGCCTCGTCGCGCACGCGCTGAATCAGATGCAATGCCCGCGAGTCCGGAGCCAGTATAGTGGGCGTGTCCTGACCCAACAAGAACAGTTGTTCCTGGCCTGGGCGCCGGTCGGCACCCTTGGCGACGCCGATCAAGGTAATTCCCGTGACCCCCAATTCTTCGAGCACCTTCGCCGCTTCCCCGAGCTGCCCCTTGCCGCCGTCGATCAGCAGCACATCGGGCGCGGCGATCTCGCGGTCGCGTATGCGCTTGTAGCGCCGGGTCAGGGCCTGGTACATCGCCGCATAGTCGTCGCCGGGTTCTATCCCGCCGATGTTGAAGCGGCGGTAATCGCTCTTGATCGGGCCTTCCTCGCCGAAGACGACGCAGGAGGCCACCGTATCCGTGCCGCCGGTGTGACTGATGTCGAAACATTCGATGCGGTTCGGCGCCTCGTCCAGATCGAAGGCCTCGCGCAGATCCTCGAGGCTCGACTCGATGCTGGCGCGCGCCACGCTGCGCATGGCGAGCGCTTGTTCCGCATTGTCGCGCATCATCTGCAGCCAGCGCGCGCGTATGCCGCGCACCTGCGACGCGATGCGCACCTTGTGGCCGGATCGCTGCGCCAGCGTCGCCTCGAGCAGGGCCATTTCGTCGAAGTCCTGCTCGACGATGATTTCCGGGGGCGCCTCGCGCTCCAGGTAGTATTGACCCACGAATGCCGACAGGACTTCCGGCGCTTCCGCAAACGGCGCCTTGGGGAAAAAAGTCGTGCTGCCGAGGCTGCGGCCGGCGCGAATGAACATCAAGGCCACGCAGTACTCGCCGTTGCCGGGGGCAATTGCAACCACGTCCGCGTCGTGATCGATGCCGGCCGTCACGATTTGTTGCGCCTGTACGGCTTTGAGCTTCGCCATCTGGTCGCGCAGCTGCGCAGCCTCTTCGAACTGTAAACGCTCCGCGGCGGCTTCCATGCGCCGGCCGAGGTCTTGGTACACCTCATCGTTGCGCCCTTCCAGCACCTTGATGGCCGCGCCCACGTCGCGCGCGTAGTCTTCCTGGGAAATGAGCCCCACGCAGGGCGCCGTGCAGCGCTGGATCTGGTATTGCAGGCAGGGCCGCGACCGGTTGGCGAAATACGCATCGTCGCAATTGCGCAGGCGGAAGAGCTTCTGCACCTGCTGCAATGTTTCGCGCACCGCGCCGGCCGAGGGGTAAGGGCCGAAGAACCGGCCGGGCTCCTTGCGCGAGCCGCGATAAAAGGCCAGGCGCGGAAATTCGTGCTCGGTCTCGAAATGCAGATAGGGAAAGCTCTTGTCGTCGCGCAGCACCACATTGAAGCGCGGCCGGTGCTTCTTGATGAGATTGAACTCGAGCAGCAAGGCTTCCGTATCGGAATTCGTGATCGTAACTTCCATGCTGGCGGTCTTCGCGACCAAGGCCTGAACCTTCGGCTGCACGTTGCTGGGCTGAAAGTACGAGCCGACGCGGCTTTTCAGATTGCGCGCCTTGCCGACATAGAGAATCTCGCCGCCGGCGTCGAGCATCCGGTAGACCCCGGGGCGAGCCGGCAAACTGTCGACGTAGGCTTTGGCGTCGAAGCTCATCCGGGCCGCGCAGCGAACGCGAGGTCGCGCGCCCTGGCGATGACGCTTTCGAACATCGGTGTCGTCAGCCGCCGCGTCTGCGTGTTGTAGCGGCTGCAATGATAGGAATCCAGCAGCACCCGACCTGCACCCAGCGGGTGTTCGGCGGCGTGCGCAAAGCGCTGCGCGCCGCTCGACAAACCGCAGGCGCGCAGCACCGCCGCATGGGCGATGGCCCCCAGCGCCAGTATCACGCGCGCCTCGCCGCTTTGCGCAAGCTCCGCGCGAAGAAACTCGTTGCAGAGTTTGATTTCCAAGGGTAATGGCTTGTTGGCCGGCGGCAAGCATTTCACCGAATTGGTGATGCGCGCGTCCTTGAGTTCGAGTCCGTCATTCGCGGCGCTCGACACCGGACCGCTGGCGAACCCGTACTTATGCAGCGTGGCGTACAGCAGTATCCCGGCGTGGTCGCCGGTAAACGGCCGGCCGGTGCGGTTTGCGCCATGCATGCCCGGCGCCAATCCGACGATCAGCAGCCGCGCCTTGGGGTCGCCAAATGGCGGGACCGGCCGGCAGTGATAGAGCGGCTCCTCGAGGTGCACGGCGTCGAGAAAGGCGGCCAAGCGCGGGCAGCGTCGGCACCCAGGATCAAAAGTGTTGTTCATCGGGCTGGCAGCCCCGCCCCCATCTGCAATAAAAAACGGGCTACGCGGAAACTCCGCGTAGCCCGCCGTCGATCGCGCGCGGCATTTGGACTAACCCGAGCGCAACCCAACCTTCGCCCATTTAAGGGCATGGATCCCGTCAGACTCATTGCGGCCCGAAAAATTCCGCGCAATTTGTCTTAAATTATTTGCTTGCCGTCCGAGCGGTTCGGGCCTCGCGACGCTCTATCTCATGGGGCAGGAAAGGGTCTGACATTGAGAATAGCATCTGCACGCATCGAGGCAAGCCGCCTTTTCAAAAACCGCCGCGGCTCTTCTGGGAGAATTCTAGGTATATTATGTAAACTATTGAATTATATGTCTTTGCTGCTCCCGGGTGCCTTTCGCTGGCTGGCGCAGCGGCAAGCCTAGCCCGCGGGCTGCGCTGTTTTGGCCATTCGCCGGTTGGCGCCGGCCCGGCGCGCGATCAGCATGGCCAATTCCAGGGCCTGCTCGGCGTTCAAACGAGGGTCGACCTGGGACCTATAGGCGCGGGCGAGATCCGCCTCCGCCAGGCCTCGCGCTCCGCCGATGCACTCCGTCACGTCCTCGCCGGTGAGTTCAATGTGAACCCCGCCCAGCATGGACCCCTCCTCCTCGTGAATGCGGAAGGCCGCCTCCACCTCACCAAGAATATTGTCAAATCGGCGCGTCTTCACCCCTCCCGCCGTGGTCTCGGTATTGCCGTGCATGGGATCGCAGACCCAGAGTACCGACGAGCCCGTGGCGCGCACCGCCCGGATCATTTCGGGAAGCCGCTTCTCGATGTCCTTGACGCCGAACCGATGCACGAACGTCAATCGGCCAGGCTCGTTCTGCGGATTCAGCACATGGACGAGTTCTTGCAGCCACTCGGCGCTCATCGCGGCGCCCACTTTGACGCCGATGGGATTGGCGATGCCGCGAAAGTATTCGACGTGCGCGCCGTCGATGTTCGCGGTGCGCATGCCGATCCACGGCATGTGCGCGGACAGGTTGTACCAATGCTTCTGACGCTCGATATAGCGCGTCTGTGCCTGCTCCGACAGCAGGTGCAGCCCCTCATGGCTGGTGTAGAAGTC
This sequence comes from Steroidobacteraceae bacterium, assembly GCA_035314705.1. Lineage (GTDB taxonomy): Bacteria > Pseudomonadota > Gammaproteobacteria > Steroidobacterales > Steroidobacteraceae > Bog-1198. Next base: position 142,469 of record DATFZF010000051.1, read on the forward strand.
GCCGCGCGTGGCCGCGTGCACCCGCTGGCCGCTCATGGATTCGAAGAATTCCAGCGATTCGGCAATCGAATCGACGATTTTTTGATAGCCATCGCGCAGCGCCGCGTGGCGCAGGAAGCTCAAGTCCCAGTATTCCGGGTGATGCAGGTCGGCGAAGCCGCCGTCGATGAGCGCCCGCACGAAATTCAAGGTGAGCGAGGCGCGCTCGTAGCCCCGCAGCAGCAGCTCCGGATCCGGTTCGCGCTCCGCCGCTGTGAATCCCGGCCGATTGACGTTGTCGCCCCGATAGCACGGCAGGGTGACGCCGTCGCGTGTTTCGGTTTCGGCGGAGCGTGGCTTGGCATATTGCCCGGCAAAGCGGCCCACGCGAATGATGGGCTTTTTCAGGCCCTGCAGCAGTACCAGGCTCATCTGCAGCAGGATCTTCAGGCGTCTGGCGATGTTGTCGGACTCACAGTCCGCGAAGCTCTCGGCGCAGTCGCCCCCCTGCAGGAGAAACTGCTCGCCGCGCTGCGCCTGGGCCAGCTTGGCGCGCAGCGCCTCGATTTCCCACGACACCACCAGCGGGGGCAACCGGCTCAAGGCGGCCACGGCGCGCTCCAGCGCTTGCGGGTCGGAGTACTTGGGCTGCTGAGTGGCGGGACGGCTGTGCCAACTGGCGGGGTGCCAGTTCGTCAAGGCGGGACTTTGGGACATGATCCAGCGATGCTAGCGTTGTCGGCCACCCCGAGTCAAAATGCGCCCCCTACGAATGGGCGTCCCCCTGGCAATTCGCTCGGCCGCCCCCACGCAATGACGCTATCAAACCCTTGGAAAGACTCATGAAGCAGATGACCGATCCCATGTTGCAGCAGACCACCGATCCCTTGCAGGCCCTGGGACTTCGCGACTTGAATCCCGGAACCTGGTCCGGCAGCCATGGCTGGAGCACGCAAACCGACGGGCCGCTGATCGAATCCGTCAATCCGGCCACGGGCAAGCGCTTGGGCTCGGTGCGCGGCGCCACTCCGCAAGACTACGAACACGTGATGGCCGCCGCCGTGGCCGCCGCGGCCGCCTGGCGGCAGGTGCCGGCACCGAAGCGCGGCGAAGCCGTGCGGCTGATGGGCGAGGAATTGCGCCGCTACAAAGAGGCGCTCGGCAGCCTGGTGTCCATGGAGAACGGCAAGATCAAAGCCGAGGGCGTGGGCGAGGTACAGGAAATGATCGACATTGCGGATTTCGCGGTCGGCCAATCGCGCATGCTCTACGGCCTCACCATGCACTCGGAGCGGCCGCAGCACCGCATGTACGAGCAGTGGCACCCGCTCGGCGTGGTCGGCGTCATTTCCGCATTTAATTTCCCCGTGGCGGTCTGGTCATGGAATGCCTTCCTGGCCGCAATCAGCGGCAATGCCACGGTGTGGAAACCCTCGCCGAAGACCGCCCTGTGTTCCCTCGCCGTGCAGCACATCTGCAATCGGGTTCTCGAGCGTCATGCATTGCCCGCGATCTTCCAGATCTTCATCGACGCCGGCACCGAGCTCGCGATGCGCTTCGTCGATGACCGGCGCGTGGCGCTGGTTTCCTTCACCGGTTCGACTCACGTGGGACGGCAAATCGGCGTGCGCGTCGCGGAGCGCCTCGGCAAGAGCCTGCTCGAGCTGGGCGGCAACAATGCCATCATCGTCGACGACAGCGCGAACCTGGACCTGGCCGTGCCCGGAATCGTTTTTGGTGCGGTGGGAACCGCCGGCCAGCGCTGCACCACGACGCGGCGCGTGCTGGTGCATCGCTCGCGCGCGGCTGAACTGGAACGGCGGCTGATCGCGGCCTACGGCCAGGTACGCATCGGCGACCCGCTGGCCGAGGACACCCTGATGGGGCCGCTGATCGATGCGGGCTCCGTGTCGCGCTATCTGGCGGCAATCGACACGGCGCGGGCCGAGGGTGGACAGCTGCTGTGCGGCGGAAAGGTCCTGCAACGTCCCGGCAACTTCGTGGAGCCGGCCATCATTCGCGCCCACGCCGGCATGGCGGTGGTGCAAACCGAAACCTTTGCGCCGATTCTGTACCTGATTGCCTACGACACCCTGGACGAAGCGGTGGCCATTCAAAATTCCGTCCCCTACGGCCTCTCGTCGGCGGTGTTTACCGATCGCCTGCAAGTGGCGGAACGCTTCTTGTCCGCGGAGGGCAGCGACTGCGGCATCGCCAACGTCAATCTGGGCACCTCGGGTGCCGAAATCGGCGGCGCATTCGGCGGCGAGAAAGACACGGGCGGCGGCCGCGAAGCCGGGTCGGATTCCTGGAAGGCCTATATGCGGCGCCAGACCAACACCATCAACTGGAGTTCACAGCTGCCCCTGGCCCAGGGGATCCGCTTCAACGTCTAGGCCCGCGCCGGCGCACGACGCGTCGTCAGCGAGTCAACCACGCTTCGATCTCCGCGGCACGCTGCTCCAAGCGCGCCGCCGAGATCGGACCCAAGGTTTTCAGCTCCTGCGCGTACAGCGACACCCGGTACTCCTCGATCCAGCCCTGCAACTCATCGAGTTCCGGAATCCAGCGCATTTCGGCGCCGACCTGTGTGGCCAGGTGATGGTAACGCGCCGTCCAGGCGCGAAGTTCCCGGAGGATGTGCGGCGGCTCACTGCCGCGCGCCGTGCCTCGCTGCCAGCGCCTCTCCTCGGCCTTCAAATACCGCGGCAATTGGCGCAGCCAGTCCGCCGACCACGATTCGAACAGGCCGGTGCTCAATAAGCGCTGCAAATGCAGCGCGCTCTCCTCGGCGGCATCGGCAAGCGGTGAAAGAGCCGCGGTACCTTGCGCGCGCCGCACCGCGCGCGCCTCGGTGAACCAGCCCGAGACGCCGGCGACAATCTCGTCCAAGCAGGGGTGCAATCGGGCTCGCCCTTGATCGACGGCCTTCTCATAAGCATCCCGCGTCCGCGGCGCCTCGGCGTCGCCAAAACAGGCGCGGCGGAACGTGAGTTGCAGCACCGCCTCGATGAGCGCAGTGCTCTGCGCATAGGGGCTGGCGGCAAGCAACAGGGCGGCGCTGCCGGCCATGCTCCTGGCGAGATCGCGCTCGAGTCCGGCGAGCATGGCACGCGCAAGATGCACGGCGCCCTGCCGCCACGTGCGCCGCGCCTCGGCGGCCGTCCATTCGTATCTGACGCCCAATGTCTGGCCGGCCCGCATCAGGGCCGGAAACACCCACACGGTCCCCTGCTCCAGCGACAGCGGCACCGACTCGGGCAGCGCGTCGATCTCGAAGCGGCGCCAGGCGCCGCTCTGCCCGTAAGCGGCTCGAGCCAGCTTGTCGAGTTCGGACCGCGCCGCGGCCGCGCTCGTGCGGCGCAATTCCGCCGGGGTCCCACCTTGCGCAATATCCCGGCCGTCCACGACCACGGCCAGCCGCGGCGTCAAATGGGCGGGCACGGCGGTGAGATCGAATCGCAGCAATGATTCCGGGATGCCGCGCGTTTCCTTGAGCCACCGCTTGAGATCTTGCGGATCGGCCGCGGCGCCGCTCGACCCCGCGCCCGCGCCCGTACCTGTGCCCGCGCCCGCGCCCGCACTCGCGCTCCCGCTCGCGCTCGCGCTCGCGAGAAATCGGGCGGCGGTATCCCCGATCGGGATCAAATGCCGGCGCGCATCCTTGGGCAGCGAGCGCAGCAGCGCCTCGATTCGCGGTTCGGCAAGTCCCGGCACGGCGGCATCGACCGCGCCGCGGGTGAGTCCGGGCACCGCCAGTAGGGGTATGTGCAAGGTGGCGCCGTCCTGCGGTTCCCCCGGCGCGAAGCGGTACTCGACCGGGATGGCCACGGCGTTTACCTGAGTGACTTCGGGAAATTGCGCCAGCGCTTCGGGCGCCGGCTCGCGCGCGAAAATCTGTCCTGCAGTGAGGTGGAGCGAGCGCCGCTCAGGCTCCGACAGGTGCCTTGTGAAATATTCCAAGGTGGCGGCACTCGATACCTGGCGCGGCAACGCGCGGTCGTAGAACTCGACGAAGGCTTCGGTACTCTGCAGTAGATCGCGCGTGCGGAGCCGCTCCTCCATGCGCTGCGCCTCGCGAACCGCGGCGTCATTGGCCAGCAGCCACTCCGGCCTGCGGTGCATCCGTTGATGAACCAATGCCTCGCGCGCGAAAATGCGCCGGGACTCCTCCGGCGCGATGGGACCATAGTTCACCACCCGATTTGCGCTCAAGGTCAGCCCGAGAAAACTGACGCGTTCGCGCGCCACCACTTCCTCACGTTCCTCGTCCCAGTCCGGTTCAAGATACTCGCGCTTCAGCAGGTGCGGCACGGCCCCCTCGATCCACTGCGGCTCGATTTCCGCGACACGGCGCGCGAACACCCGCGACGTCTCGACGATGTTCGCCGCCATGACCCAGCGCGGCCGCCGCCGCACCAGGGGCGACCCGGGAAAAATGTGGAAATGGACTCCGCGCGTGCCCTGGTATCCGTCCTCGCCGCGCATGCCCACCATGGTGCAAAAACCGGCCAGCAGCGAGCGGTGCACGCCGGTGTAGCTCGCCGCCTGGCGCTGCGCCACGATGCCGATCTCCGCCGCGCGGTCGGCCACCTGGGCGTAGACATCGTCCCACTCGGACAGGCGCAGCAGCGAGAAGCGTCGCTCCTTGCACCAGCGCTTGAGCTCGCGCCGCGGGCCCTCGCGCGCTCTGCGGTAGGCCCTCCACACCTTGACCAGCGCCGAGAACTCGGATTTGCTGTCCTCGAACGCGTCCTTCTGGGCCGGTTCGACGGCCGCGGCCGACCCCGCCGTCGGCGCGATGCGAATATCGGGCACGCTCAAGCCCGCGACGATGGCCAAAAGCTCGCTCTCGGCACGAAAGCGCTTGCTCTCGAGCAGCGCGCGCGCCAGACGGGGATCGAGCGGCAACCGCGCCATGGCGCGGCCGCGGCGCGTGATCTTCCGCTCGGCGTCCAGCGCCTGCAATTCCTGCAGCAGTCGGTAGCCGTCGCTGAGCGCCCGCCCGTCGGGCGCATCGATGAAGGGAAAACTCTCCGCCTCGCCCAGGCCGTCCGCGGCCAGCCGCAGCAGCAGCGCGGCGAGGTTCGTGCGCAGAATCTCCGGTTCGGTGAAGGCATCGCGGGCTTCAAAGTCGGCCTGCGGGTACAGCCGCAGGCATAGCCCCGCACCCAAGCGGCCGCAGCGCCCCTTGCGCTGCTCGGCGCTGGCGCGCGATACGGGCTCGATGGGCAAGCGCTGCAGGCGGCTGCGCGGGCTGTAACGGCTGATGCGCGCCAGGCCCGAATCGATGACGGCGCGGATGCCCGGCACCGTAATCGAGGTCTCGGCCACGTTGGTCGCCAGCACGATCCGCTGCCGCGAACCGCGTTGAAATATCTTGCTCTGCTGCTCCCACGACAGGCGCGAATACAGTTCCAGGACTTCCACTTCGCCCTGCAGCTCGCGCTGCAGGAGTTCGCCGACATCGCGGATCTCACGCTCGCCGGGCAGAAATACCAGTATGTCGCCGGCGCCGATCGGCTTCGGTTCGGCGGCGATTTCCCGGTACGCCGCGAGGACCGCCGCGGGCAAGTCCGGATCTTCCGCGTCTTCAGGCGCTTCGCGGTAGCGAACCTCGATGGGATGGGTGCGTCCGCTCACCGTGATGATCGGAGCATCATCGAAGAACCGCGAGATGCGTTCGACGTCCAGAGTCGCCGAGGTCACGATCACCTTGAGGTCGGGACGGCGCGGCAGCAGGCGCTTGAGCACCCCCATCAGCAGATCCACGTTCAGCGTGCGTTCGTGCGCCTCGTCGACGATGATGGTGTCGTAGCGCTTGAGCTGCGGGTCGGCCGAGAGCTCCGCCAGCAGCAGGCCGTCGGTCATCAGCGTGAGGCGCGTGGCATCGGAGACCTGATCCGCGAACCGCACCCGAAATCCGACGCTCACGCCCACCGGCTGCGCCACTTCCTCGGCGATGCGCGCCGCCAGGGCGCGCGCCGCCAGCCGCCGCGGCTGGGTATGCGCAATCTGAGCCTCCACGCCGCGGCCCAGCTCCAGGCAGTACTGCGGCAATTGCGTGCTCTTGCCGGAGCCGGTGTCGCCGGCGACGATCACGACTTGGTTGAGGCGCAGCGCCTCCATGATGTCTTCGCGGCGCGCCGAGATCGGCAGGTCGGGGTCGTGTTTGAAAACCAGGGATTGCGCGCCGCGGGCGGCGGCACTCGCGCGCCGGCTACTCGCCACGCTTGACTTCTTGCCACAGCCTCTCTTGGCTCTCGAGATTCAGTTCGGCGAACACCTCGCCGCGCCGCGCGGCCAAGGATTCCATGCCGCGAAACCGCCGTTCGAATTTCGCGTTCGCCGCGCGCAACGCCGCCTCGGCGTCGACATCGAGCTTGCGCGCCAAATTGGCGGCGGCGAACAATAGATCGCCGATTTCCTCGAAGATATGCGCGGATGCACCCGGCGGCCCGCGGGAGTCGCCGCTCAGCGCGTGTTGCGCGGCCGCGTCGCGCACCTCCGCGAGCTCTTCGGCCACCTTGTCCGCCGTCTGGCTGGCATGCTCGAAATCGAATCCCACCCGCGCGGCTCGCTTGCTGAGCTTGAAGGCGCGCATCAAGGCGGGCAGGGCCTGTGGAACGCCGTCCAAGTGGCTGTGCTCCGCATCAGCGGCGGCACCACGCTCGGCCGCCTTGATGTCCTCCCACGCGGCGCTTTGCTCGGCGGGCGTCAACGGACCGCTTGCACCGAACACATGCGGGTGCCGCCGCAACAGCTTGTCGCATATCGCTCCGGCCACCGCGTCGAAGTCGAATTGACCGGTCTCGCTCGCCATCTGCGCATGAAACACGACCTGAAACAGCAAATCTCCCAATTCGTCCTTGAGGTGCCGCAGGTCGCCGCGCTCCGCCGCGTCCGCCACTTCGTAAGCTTCCTCGATGGTATAGGGCGCAATGCTCGCGAAGGTCTGCTCCCTGTCCCAGGGGCAGCCGTCCACGGCGCGCAGGCGCGCCATGATGCCGAGCAATTCGCGCATCCGATTCGCCACTTAAGCCTTTCCGCCGCGCGACTGCAGCATGCGGCGCAGGGTCATCAGCATGCCCGCCGTCGCGCCCCAGATATTGCGCTCGCCGTAGGGGATGTCGTGCACGTCGATGTTCAGGCCGCCGAGCTGCCGGCGGCGCGATTTGTGGTTGGCTGCGTCCAGGATGTAGTCGAGCGGCACTTCGAATACATCGTGAACTTCGTCCTTGGCGATGCGCAGCTGATAGTCCGGATTGACGAATCCGACCACCGGCGTCACCCGAAAACCGGTGATGACGAAATGATCCGGCAAGTACCCGGCGAATTCCACCAAATGGGACGATAGACCGATCTCTTCGTAGGCCTCGCGCAGCGCCGCGCGCCACGCGTCCTCATCCTCGGGTTCGATGCGGCCTCCGGGAAAGCTGATCTGGCCCGCGTGATCCTTGAGCGTTGCGGCGCGCTCGGTCAGCAGCACCGTCAATCCGGTGTCGCGCTCCACCAGCGGCACGAGCACGGCCGCCGGGGTCCGCTGCGCGGGCAGCGCGGCGCGCACCCGCGATGTCACTTCGGGAGAAGCACCGGCCAACCATTGCATGTCCTCGTCCGGGGTCGAAGGACGCGGATCGAGGCACTCGCGGATGTGCGTTTTCGAGTAAAGAGAATCCATCAATCTTTGGCACCGGTGCCGTGGATGCCGCCTTCGGTCAGCGTCTTCGGGTCGAGCAGGCGGCGCAGTTCATCGCTGCTCAAGTCTGTCATTTCCGCGGCCACCTCCAAAATGGGGCGGCCCTGCGCATACGCCTTCTTGGCGATGGCCGCGCCTCTCTCGTAACCGATGATGGGATTGAGCGCCGTGACCAGGATGGGGTTGCGCGCCAGTGCATCGTCCAGCCGGGCTTGGTTCACGGTGAACCCGGCAAGCGCGTGATCCGCCAAATTGCGGCTCCCGATCCCGAGCAGTTCCAGGCTCTGCAGCAGGTTATAGGCGATCACCGGCAGCATGACGTTCAGCTGGAAATTCCCCGATGCCGCGGCGACCGTGATGGTCACGTCGTTGCCCATCACCTGCGCCGCCATCATGGCCACCGCTTCGGGCACCACAGGGTTCACCTTGCCCGGCATGATGCTGCTGCCCGGCTGCAGCGCCGGCAGCGCAATTTCACCCAAGCCCGCCAGCGGTCCGCTGTTCATCCAGCGCAAGTCGTTCGAAATCTTCATCAGACTCACGCTCACGACCTTGAGCTGGCCGGACAGTTCCACGGCCGTGTCCTGGCTCGACAGCGCTTCGAAAAAATTGCCGCTCGGGCCGAAATCCAGTCCTGTGTCCATGCTCAGGCAGCGTGCGAACACGGCGCCGAACTCAGGCCTGGCATTGATGCCGGTACCGACCGCGGTACCGCCCTGCGCGAGCTTGTGCAAACGCGGCGTCACCGATCTTAACCGTGCCAGGGCAGCGTCGATTTGCGCCTGCCAGCCTGAAAGCTCCTGCGCCAGGGTGACGGGCATGGCATCCATCAGGTGGGTCCGGCCCGTCTTGACGGCGGCGCCGAGATCGGCGGCTCGCAGGCCCAGGACTTCGCGCAGCCGCTCGAGCGCCGGCAGCAGCTGCTCGTGCAGCAGCAGCGCCGCGGCGACATGGATTGCGGTGGGCACCACGTCGTTGCTGCTCTGGCTCATATTGACCTGATCATTCGGATGCACGGCGCCGCGCAATGTCCGGGATGCCAGTGTGGCGATCACTTCATTGGCGTTCATATTGCTGCTGGTGCCCGACCCCGTTTGAAAGACATCCAGCGGGAACTGGTCGTCATACCGGCCTGCGGCGACATCGAGCGCCGCTGCTTGAATGGCCGCCGACGGCTCTTGCGGCAGATCGCCGAGCTCGGCGTTGGCCGCGGCGGCGGCATGCTTGATGAGCCCCAATGCCCGGATGAAAGCCCGCGGCATGCGCAGTCCGGAGGACGGAAAGTTTTGAATCGCGCGCTGGGTTTGCGCGCCCCACAAGGCGCTCGCCGGCACGTCGAGCGCGCCCATACTGTCGTGCTCGACGCGAGTGATTGCTGTCATCGCGCCTTAACCTCGCTGGTCCGCTTGTTTACGGTAATATTGCGGGATTCTACACTCAAAGCGGCCGCATCCTCCGATGACCCTCTCATCCACCGACGCCCTTTCGCCCCTCGACGGCCGCTATGCCGGCAAACTCGGGGCGGTCCGGTATTTATTCAGCGAAGCGGGCCTGATGCGCGAACGGGTACGCGTGGAATGCGCCTGGTTTCTGGCGCTCGCGGCGGGTCCGGCCGCGCCGGCGCTGGCCACGCTGCCGCGCCCCGCGCAAGACCTGCTCGCCGCCCTCGCGGCTGATCCGGCCGGCACCGACGTTGCGGCCATCAAGCACATCGAGGCGCGCACCAATCACGATGTGAAGGCGGTGGAAATTTGGCTGCGCGGCGAACTTGCGAAGCGCGGCGCGGCGGCCGCCGACCTCGAATGGCTGCACTTCGCCAGTACCTCCGAGGACATCAACAACCTCGCCTACGCGCTCATGTTGAAGGACGCCCGCGCGACGCTGCTGCTGCCCATGCTCGAGCGCATCGTCGGCAAGCTCGATTTTCTGGCGCAGCGTCACGCCGCGGAGCCGATGCTGGCGCGCACTCACGGCCAGACCGCGACTCCCACCACGGTGGGCAAGGAATTCGCCAATGTCGCCGCAAGGCTGCACGGCCAGCGCGCCGGTCTCGAGCGCGTCGAGATCCTGGGAAAGATGAACGGCGCCGTCGGCAATTTCAATGCGCATGTCGCCGCATTGCCACACGTCGATTGGCTCAAATTCAGCCAAACCTTCGTCGAATCCCTCGGCGTGAGATCGAATCCCTATACGACCCAGATCGAGCCGCACGACTGGATCGCCGAGTACTGCCATGCGCTCATGCGGGTCAACACCGTGCTTCTCGACCTCGCGCGCGATCTATGGACCTACATTTCGCTCGGCTATTTCCAACAGCGCATGATCGAGGGCGAAGTCGGCTCCTCCACCATGCCGCACAAGGTCAATCCCATCGACTTCGAGAACGCCGAGGGCAACTTGGGATTGGCGAACGCGCTGCTCGGGCATTTCGCGGACAAGCTGCCCGTGTCGCGGCTGCAGCGCGACCTCACGGACTCCACCGTGCTGCGCAATGTGGGCGTGGCGATCGGTCACTGTGTCTTGAGCTACGCGTCGCTCGAGCTTGGACTCGGCAAAATCGAGCTCGATCAGGGCCGCGTGAGCGAAGATCTGGCCCGCGCCTGGGAGGTGCTGGGCGAGGCCGTCCAGACGGTGATGCGCGCGCATGGGATCGCGGACGCTTATGACCGCTTGAAAAGCTTTTCACGGGGCCGGCCGGTGGACAAGGAAGCCATGCGTGAATTCGTTGCCTCGCTCGAGCTGCCGCCGGCGGAGAAAGAGCGTCTGTTGCGCCTGGAACCCAAGGACTACGTGGGTTTGGCGCCCACGCTTGCCAAGCGCGGACGCAGTCCCTAGCCCGAGGAATTTGCCCATCCAGGCGTCCGAAACCGTGACGCAGTTAGCACGGGCCCTTCCGGGCCAAACGGTACTATCGCCTGAGAGTATGCTGGGTCGGGGCAATGCCGGCGTACCTCTCATCGAGGCAATTACGTATGGCGGGAAATTCGGAAGAACGGACGAAACCGGCAGTGGATAAGGCCGCTGCGGCGGGCGCAGACGCGTCCGCAGGATCGGGTACGCGTACCATTCTGACGACCATGCCGGAAGTTCGCGAAGCCAGCCTCAAAGTCGCCAAGTCCGCGCAGCGCCTGCTGTCGATCTTTACGCAGGATTTGGAACCCCTGATTTATGGCGAGGAGCCCTTCCTCGAAGCCATCAAACGCCTGGTTTTGGCGCGCTCCTACGCCAAAGTGCGCGTCCTGCTCGCCGATCCGTCCCGGGCCATGGTCGACAACAATCGCTTCCTCGCCTTGGCGCGCCGCCTGACCAGCTGCATCGATTTGCGGGCCATGAGCCCCGAGTACCCGGCAAGCGCCGGCGCGTTCATCATCGCCGACGACAAGGCGCTGGTGTATCGACTGCAGGCGGACCGTTGGGACGGCATTTCCGATATGAACGATCCGGCCGTCGTGCGCCGCTATTTGAACTTCTTCGACGAGGTTTGGCAGACGAGCATGCAAGAATCGCAAATGCGACAAATGCTCATGTAGCCTTCGGCTTGGGGCATCCGCGCCCGTATAATGCGCGGATGCAGGAGCCGCGCCCCGATCCCCCGCCTTCTCTCCCAGATCTCGAACCCACCGGCACCGTCATCGTCGGCATGTCGGGCGGCGTCGACTCGGCCGTCGCCGCGCTCCTGCTGCAGCGCGCCGGCTTGCCCGTGCAAGGGCTGTTCATGTCCAATTGGGAGGACGATGACGACACCTACTGCACCACCGCGGCCGATTTCCAGGATGCGCGCCGTGTCTGCGAGGTGCTCGGCATCGCCCTGCATCGCGTGAGTTTTGCCGCGGAATATCGCGAGCGGGTGTTCGCGCTGTTCCTGCGCGAATACGCGGCCGGCCGGACGCCCAATCCGGACGTGCTCTGCAATCGCGAAATCAAGTTCGGCGTGTGCCTGGACTACATGCACCGTCTGGGCGCTTCCCGGATCGCGACCGGTCATTATGCGAGGCTTTTGCACTCGCCCGCGGGCACCCAGCTCTTGAAGGCGGCGGACACCGCCAAGGATCAAAGCTACTTTCTGCACGGGGTTGCCCCCGCCGCGCTCGCCAAGACCCTGTTTCCGATCGGCGAGTTGCGCAAGGCGGAGGTGCGGCAACTGGCGCATGCGGCCGGATTGCCGGTGTATGACAAGCCCGACAGCACCGGCATCTGCTTCATCGGCGAGCGGCCTTTTCAAGAGTTCCTGAGCCGCCATCTGCACACGGACCCGGGACCGATTGAAAACGACGCCGGCCTGGTTGTCGGCGAACATCGCGGTCTCGCGCTGTACACCCTGGGACAGCGTTCCGGATTGAGGCTGGGCGGCCGCGCCGGCGCCGCCGCCGCTCCCTGGTATGTGGCCGGCAAGGATGTCGAGCGCAATGCGCTCATTGTCGTGCAGCATCAAGATCATCCCCTGCTGCTGTCCGATGCCTTCGACGTCGAACAAATGCACTGGCTGCAATCTCCCGCCGGCGGCAGGCCCGTGCACTGCGCGGTCAAGACGCGCTACCGGCAGGGCGACCTCGACTGCACGGTGCATCCGGCCCCCGCACCAGGCCCCGGCGCCGAGCCGCACTGGCGCGTGACCCTGAGCGAACCCGCGCGCGCCGTCACTCCCGGCCAGTACGCCGTGTTCTACGACGGTGCCCGCTGTCTCGGCGGCGGCGTCATTTCCAGGGCGTTCAATTCCCGCATGGCCGCCGCGGCGCGCGGAATCACTTATAATTCTCTTTTTTCCGTGGAGGGATCATGACGGATAGCTTCAAGGCAAGAACGACGCTCAAGGTGGGGACGCAGCAGTATGAGATTTTGAGTCTCAGCGCCCTCAAGTCGCTCAATGTCGACCGTCTGCCCTTTTCCTTGAAGATCCTGCTCGAGAACCTGCTGCGCTTCGAGGACGGCGTCAACGTCACCAAGAGCGATATCGAAGCACTGCTCAAATGGGATCCGAAGGCGCTGCCCAGTCATGAAATCGCCTTCACGCCCGCGCGTGTCATCATGCAGGACTTCACCGGGGTTCCGTGCATCGTTGATTTGGCGGCAATGCGCGAAGCCATCGTCCGCCTGGGCGGCGATCCGCAGCGGGTCAATCCGCTGGCGCCCGCCGAGCTGGTCATCGATCATTCCGTGCAGGTCGACGAATACGGTAGCGCCGACTCGCTCAAGCACAACAACGAGATTGAATTCAATCGCAACGGCGAGCGCTACATGTTCCTGCGCTGGGGGCAAACGGCGTTCAGCAACTTCAAGGTGGTGCCGCCCAATACCGGCATCGTGCATCAAGTCAACATCGAACGCCTCGCGCGGGTGATTTTCTCGGACGATGCCTTGGCCAAGAGCGTGGCCTATCCCGACACCTTGGTGGGCACCGATTCGCACACCACCATGGTCAACGGATTGGGAGTGCTCGGCTGGGGCGTGGGCGGCATCGAAGCCGAAGCGGCCATGCTGGGTCAGCCGGTGACCATGCTCATTCCGCAGGTGATCGGTTTCAAGCTCACGGGCGCACTGCCCGCCGGCACCACGGCGACCGACCTCGTGCTGACCGTCACGGAGATTCTGCGCAAGCATGGCGTCGTGGACAAATTCGTCGAATTCTTCGGCGACGGCCTGTCGGGGCTGCCGCTCGCCGACCGCGCCACCATCGCCAACATGTCGCCGGAATTCGGCTCGACCTGCGCCATTTTCCCGATCGATGAGGAAACCATCCGCTACCTCACCCTGACGGGCCGGCCGCCGGAGCAAATTGCGCTGGTCGAAAGCTACGCGAAGGCTCAGGGGTTGTGGCGCGTCAACGGCGCTGCGGCAGCCGATTACACCGATGTCGTTGAGCTCGACCTGTCGACCGTCGAACCCTCTCTCGCCGGGCCGAAGCGGCCGCAAGACCGCGTGCCGCTGCGCAGTGCAAAAAAAGTTTACGAGAGCAGCGTGAAGAAAATGGCCGAGGAGCGCGCGCAGAAGAATCCGCAGGCCACGGGCTCCGCCACGGCGAGCGTCGGCGGCAAGAGCTTCGAGGTGAAGGACGGCGCGGTGCTGATCGCCGCCATCACCAGCTGCACGAATACGTCGAATCCTGCGGTGCTGGTGGCTGCGGGCCTGCTTGCCCGCAATGCGAGCGCGCGCGGGCTCACCTCCAAGCCCTGGGTCAAGACCTCGCTCGCGCCGGGTTCGCGCGTGGTGACCGACTATTTGCAGAAGGCCGGATTACTGAAGGATTTGGAGGCTCTCGGGTTCTATACCGTGGGCTATGGCTGCACCACCTGCATCGGCAACTCCGGACCCTTGAAGCCGGAGATTTCCGAAGCCGTCAGGGCCGGCGACGTCGTCGCCTGCTCGGTGCTCTCGGGCAACCGCAATTTCGAGGGCCGCGTGCACCCGGAAATCAAGATGAATTTCCTCGCCTCGCCGCCCCTGGTGGTCGCCTATGCGCTGGCGGGGAGCTTGGGAATAGACATCACCACCGAACCCTTGGGCGTGGGCAAGGACGGCAAGCCGGTGTATCTCAAGGACGTGTGGCCAAGCGCCAAGGATGTGGCCGCCGCGGTGGCCGCTTCGGTGGACTCGGCGATGTTCAAGAAGGGGTATGCCAATGTGTTCGCGGGCGATGCGAACTGGAGCGCCATCAAGACCCCGGCGGGAAAGATCTACGCCTGGGACGGCAAATCCACCTACGTGAAGAATCCGCCCTACTTCGACGGCATCACCATGACTCCGGCGGCGATATCCGACATCAAGGGCGCGCGCGCGCTGGCGGTGCTCGGCGATTCGGTGACCACCGATCACATCTCCCCGGCCGGTAATATTTCCAAGTCCAGCCCGGCCGCCAAGTATCTGATGGCGCAGGGCGTGCAGGCGGTGGATTTCAATTCCTACGGCGCGCGCCGCGGCAACCACGAAGTGATGATGCGCGGAACCTTCGCCAACATCCGGCTGCGCAACCTCTTGCTGCCGGGTACGGAAGGCGGCGTGACCTTGCACATTCCCAGCGGCGAGCAGATGTCGATCTATGATGCCTCGGTCAGGTACAAGGCTGCGGGCACGCCGCTGGTGGTCCTCGCCGGCAAGGAGTACGGCACCGGCAGCTCGCGCGATTGGGCGGCCAAGGGCACCATGCTGCTCGGCGTCAAGGCGGTGATCGCCGAGAGCTTCGAGCGCATTCACCGCTCCAATCTCATTGGCATGGGCGTGCTGCCGCTGCAATACAAACCCGGGCAAAACGCCCAAAGCCTGGGGCTGACCGGCAAGGAAAGCTTTGAAATCGTCGGACTGAACCGCGGCGCGGCGAAGTTCGTCAAAGTGATTGCCAAGGCCGACGACGGCACCGGCATCGAGTTCGAGGCGCGTCTGCGCATCGACACCCCGAAGGAACTCGACTACTACCAACACGGGGGCATACTGCAATACGTGTTGCGGCAGCTCCTCACCACCAACAAGGCGGCCTGAACTCATGTCTCTTTCCCTGTATACGGCCACCGTGCCGACCTGTACGCGCGCGTTGAACAACCTCGCGGCCATCCTCGAAAAGGCGGCCGCGCACGCGCAAGCGCGCAAGATCGAACCCGCCGTCTTGCTGAGCACCCGACTTTTTCCCGACATGTTTCCCCTGGCGACGCAAATCCAGATCGCCAACGACATTGCGCAGGGCGGTGCGGCACGGCTGGCCGGTGCGCCGGTGCCGGTGTTCGAAGCGAAGGAAAGGACTCTTGCCGAATGGATCGCCGCGACCCGCGCCACGATCGCGTATCTCGAATCACTCAAACCCGCGCAGTTCGAGGGATCCGAAGATCGGACCATCACGTGGCAGACCCGCACGTCCACCCGCAACATGCAGGGCACGCCCTACTTGTTCAATCACGTGCTGCCGAACGTATTTTTCCACGTCACGACCGCGTATGACATTCTCCGGCAGTCGGGACTCGAACTCGGCAAGCTGGATTATTTGGGGCGGGCCTAAGCCTTCGGTCCGCACCGTGCGCTTTTTGCTCTCGACCCTCCGCCGCGCGCCACTCGCCGCATCCCTCGTGTTCGGCTTCGCGGCCAACCCAGCCCATGCGAAAGATCCGCCGCTGCTATCGCTCAGCCTGGAGCACTTCCGGGATACCGCGACGGTCAAGAACGACCCTCGAAATGCCCTCGTGGTGATATCCACCGAAAACGGCTATGTGGAGCACACGGGTTTGCTGCACATGGTGTGGCACGACGAATTTCTCACCGCCGTCATCGACCAGAACACCGGCGGCAAATCCTTGCAGGTGCACGACCAAATCACCTACACCGGCCCGTGGCGGTTCTATCAGGCGGCGAGTTTTGAGACGCCGGACGGGACCCGCCGGGTGCCGGCGACGCAGATCAGCAAGGAGGCGCTGAATTGCGCGGTCGGAGACTGCACCTACACCGAACACATCGCCTTTTCGGTGGATGAGGAGCTGCTGCGCCGGCTCGCGGCGGGATATGTGCCGGGCAAGCCGGCAATTTGGTCCTACAGGGTCATCGCGAAATCAGGCGGCGATTTTCCCGGCGGGCTCTCGAACGCGGAGATCGCCGGATTTCTCGCCAGACTCGACGGCTACCGCGAGCCTGCGGCCGAGCATCCCGCCGTCAAGGCAAATGCCATCGTTGCCTTGGGGCAACTCGATCTTGGCGTTGCCGGCATACCCGTGCCCGCGAGCGTGGAGCATCCCAAGCGCAGCGGCATTTTGGTCATTGCGGTCAACGGCGGTTCCGTCGCGCAAAAATCGGGCATCATCGTCGGCGACATCCTCTACGAATTCAACGGCCGCCCCGTCAAGTCGGTGGCTGAGCTGCAGTCCGCCGTAGCCGCGTGCGACGCGAATACCGCGGTTGCCATCAAGCTGTACCGGGGCTTGGATCCCATGGCCGTGAGCGCAAAGTTCTAGTGCGCCGCGGGCGCGACGCTTCCCGCCTTCACCAGCACCATCACACTGGGATTGATGTGCTTCTTGATGGCGGCGTTGACCTCCTCTCGCGTCAGCGCATTGATCGCCTCGGGATAGCCGAACAGCCAATTCACCTCGTAGCCGCGCAGCGCGTTGTTCAATAGGGTCGTCGCCAGGCCGGCGGTGGTCGACAGACCGACCAGGTAGCCGCCGACCAATCCCTGCTTGCGTGCCGCCAATTCCTGATCGGTGACGCCGTCCTTCCACCACTTCTCGAGCTCGCGGCGCGTCGAAGCAATGCCCTTCTCCAAGAGCGCGGGCGCAAAGCTGGCCGAGATATCCCAGCGCCCGTCCGCGATGGTGTCGTCCGACACCGCCGCTCCGATGCTGTAAGTCAGGCCCTCCTTGTCGCGCACGACGCCCATCAGCCGGCCGGTGAAGCCGTGCCCGAGAATGGCCGTGCCCACACGCAAGGCCAAACCATCGGGGTCCCTGTAGATCATCCCCGTCGGCTGCCCGAGAATCACCGACACGCTCGGCTTGTCGGCCAGCGGCACCGACAACTCTTGCGGCGCGCTCAAGGCGGCGGGCGTGCCCGGCCGCAGGTAATCCTTGCCGCCGCTCCAGCCGGAAAACGCCCTGCCGATCTCGGACTGCGCCTGCGCCGCGTCCACGTCGCCGGCGACCACCAAGGTCATGTGACTGGGGCCGAAATATGCCGCGTAGAAGGCCTTCACTTCATCGAGGGTGGCGGCCTTCGCCGCGGCCTCGTACTCGCTGACCGTATGCGGCCGGTTCGGATGACCCGCGGGGAATACCGCACGATTGAACGCCTCCTGCGCGCGCGCCTCGGTGTTCTGCGCCGAGGCTTCCAGCGCGCCGACGAATTGCTGCTTCGCCTTGTTGAACTCTTGCGTCTGGAAGGCCGGGGTGCGCAGCTCCGCCGCAATCAAGCCGATGATCAGCGGCAGGTCCTTCTTCAGGCACTTGGCGCGAAATTCCAGGGTCTGGTTGCCCACGCTGTAGGCGATTTCGGCGCCCACGTTGTCCAATTGCTCGGCGATCGCGAACTTGTCGAGAGTCTTCGTGCCGCGGTCGAGCATCATGCCGGCGAGCGTGGCAATCGCGATATTGCCGCGTTCGGACATGGCATCGCCCGCAGGCAGCGCGCCCAAAATCACCACCACATCCTTCACGTCGGTGCGATAGGTGATCAGATCGATGCCGGCAACCTGCGAACGGCTGCTATTGTCCGGGGCGCCCGGGGCGCCCGGGGCGGCGGCGGCCGCGGCACCGCTCAGCAATAACAATGCAGTCAATGCGTAGCGTCGCATCACGAGCCCTTCTCCGCCGCCGGCGGCACCGGGATGAACCAGCCCGTCGTACTCTGATCCTCTTTGAGATATTCCCGGGCGACGCGCTGCACATCCGCGGGAGTCACCTGCTGCACCTTCTGCGGAAAAGTCACGTACAGAGTCCAATCGTTCACCGCGATCCACTCGTTGATCTCCTCGGCAATGGCGGCGGTTCCGTCGCGCTTGTAGGCGTCGGCCGCAATGTACTGTTGTTTCACCCGCGCCACTTCGGCGGCGCTCACGCCGTCGCTCTTGATCCTGGCGATCTCCCCCAACAGGGCCCTCTCGACATCGGCGTGCGTTGCATCCGGCGCGAGTACCGCGTACACGGTGTGCAGCGACAGGTCGCGATGCAGATCCGTGCCGGCGCCGGCGTTCAAGGCAAGTCCCTGGTCGACCAAGGCACGGTACAGCCGCGCATTCTTTCCCGAGCTCAAAATGGCATCCAGCATGTCGAGCGCCGGCTGATCGGCATCCCGGCCGTTCGGAACTTTGTGAGCGATGATCACCGTCCCCAGTTCTCCCGGGCGCTTGACGGTCACGCGGCGCTCCCCGCTCTGCGCCGGCTCCTCCGTATAGATCGCGGGAATGGGCGCCGGCGAATGGGGATACACGCCGTAGTATTTCTTGATCAGGTTCAAGGTGGGCGCGGTGTCGACGTCGCCGATCACCGTCACCGTCGCATTGTTGGGCCAGTAGAAAGTGTCGTAGAACTCGCGCAATCTGGCGATGGGCACGTGCTCGATGTCGCTCTTCCAGCCGATCGTCGGGTGGTGGTATGGCAGCGCCACGTACGCCGACGCCGTCACCTCTTCCATGAGCACGGTGTCGGGGTCGTTCTTGCCGCGCTCGTACTCGTTGCGTACCACCGTCATCTCCGACTGTTTGTCGGCCTCATGCAGCCAAAGATGGCGCATGCGGTCGGCTTCGATGGCGATATAGCCCTCCAGACTCTCGCGGCCGACGGTCGAGAAATAATTGGTGCGGTCGAAGGAGGTGCTGGCGTTGAACTGGCCGCCGACACGTTCGAGAAATTGCTTGACGCTGTTGCCCTTCGGGTCGTTGAAGCCCTCGCTTCCCTTGAACATCAGGTGTTCCAGGATGTGCGTCGCCCCGGTGGTACCCGTCACCTCGTTGCGTGAGCCGACCTGATAAGTCACTTGAAAAGTCACCACCGGAGCCGAGTGGTCGGGCACCAGCAGTACGGTGAGGCCGTTGCTGTCGAGCCGATACTCGTCGATTCCACCCAGCGATTTCACGTGGGTAAAGCCCGGCGCCGCGGCGGATCCCGGCTGCGGCGGCAGCACGGATGCAGGCGCCGGCGGCGTCACGGCTGCGGCCCGCACCGCGGGGAATGCCGCGCCCAGCGCCGCGCCGCACAGGCACGCAACCCAGGCGGCCCGCGATCCAAGAATATCGACTTTCTCACGCATACGGTCCCCCGACCCCTTGCACACTGGGTTGCACCGGAATTCTCGATTCTAGTGGGTTTAGGCGGCGGCCGTCTGCACTTCGTCGGTCCACACGCGGAAACGCTGCAGGACGTTTGGACCAAAGGTCATGCTGATGGCAACATCCGCCGCGTCGCGCCCGCGCGCAATCAGCACGCGCCCGATGCGCGGTTGGTTGTTGCGCGGGTCGAAGATGCGCCACGCGCCGCCGATATAGGCTTCGAACCAGCCGGCAAAATCCATGGGCGCATCCATGGCCGGAACGCCGATGTCGCCGAGGTAGCCGGTGCAATACCGAGCGGGGATGTTCAAACAGCGGCACAGGGTGAGCGCCAGATGCGCATAATCGCGGCACACGCCGCGCCGTTCATTGTAAGTTTCCCACGCGGTCTTGGTGGGGCGGGCGCATTGGTAGTCGAACGCAACGTGCTGGTGCACGAAATCGCAGATCGCCTGCACTCGCGCCCAGCCGGGCATCATGCCGCCGAACAGGCTCCACGCGGCGGCCGACAGAAGTTCCGTTTCGCAGTAGCGGCTCGGCAGCAGAAACACCAGGGTCTCATCCGGCAGCGCAGCCACCGGGTGCTCCGAGGCGTAGGGAAAGCCCGGCTCGGCCAACCCTGAGTCCTTGATCAATGCATCGCTCGTGACGCGAAACAGTCCCGCGGGCGCAACCAGGCGAGTGCACCAGTTGCCGAAGCTGTCGCGATACATGCAGAGCGGCACGGCCGGTTCCGTGAGCATGTTGTCGGCGCGCACCAAGTCGGACGACCGGCTGTAGTGCACGTTCAGGTTCATGATCATCGGCGTGGCTTGGGGGAACTCGTAGGCCAATTCGTAGCCAAGTCGTAACAACATCATCTTGTTTACCGCCCTGTTGGTGTTCCCGAGTGTGTCACGCACGTGAGCGCGCCCGAAGCGGTAGCCGACGTCACAAATCGTAGGCTACGTCCTACGGACTGAGCAGTCGAGTCAATCCGAGAATCGAGCGCACGAAGGGCGCGGCAATGTCGAGGCGCTGTGCGATCTCGGCGACCGCACCGAGTTGTGGATCGAGTTCGAGCGGCCGCCCGGCCTCGAGGTCGGCGAGCATGGAGGGCTTGAAATCGCCGAGACGCTGCGTAATGGCCATGCGTTCGGCGGGTGTCATGTTCATCTGCAAATCCAGGCGTTGCGCGCATAGTTGCATCTCCTCCATCATGCGCACGCATAATTCCCGCACGTCCGCATCGCCCAGTATCCTGGAAGTTCCGCAGCGCGTCAGGGCGCTCACCGGACTCATGTTCATGTTTCCCCAGAGCTTGGCCCACACCTCGTGGCGAATTCTCGCGGATATCTGCGCATTGATCCCGCCGCCGCGCAAGCCGTTCACCACGGTTTCGAGGCGGCTCGTCACCTCGCCGCTCGGTTCGCCGAGGAGCAGCCGGTCGGCGGCCACGACCTGGATCTGCGCCGGCGCGACAACCCGCGCGGTCGCGTGCGCCACGGAGCCCAATGTGCGCTGCCGCGGAAACGCGCGCTCCTGGGATCCGTCGGGGTCCACGGCCTTGAGCTGCTGATTCGCCAAGCTCCCCCCGAAGTCATGGAAGAACCACCAGGGAATCCCGTTCGTGCCGCTGACCACCACGGTGGAAGGGCCGATGAGGGCGCCGAGCGAGGCTGCGAGACCCGGCAAGGCCTGGGCCTTGACCGTGAGGAAGACGTAATCATGGACTCCGAGTTCCGCGGCCGAGCCGGCCCGCGGGCGGCTGCGCCGGGTCTCGCCGCCGCGCTCGACGTGAAGGCCGCCGGAGCGCAGCGCATCGAGCGTCGCTCCGCGCGCCAGCATCGCCACCGTCCATCCCGCGCGATCCAAGGCATCGGCGATCCAGGCGCCGATGGCGCCCGCCCCGACGATGGCGGCTGATGGACTCATGGCCTTTAGAATAGCAAACGCGCCCGTGTATATTGTGAGCGATGACAGTCTCAGGATCTTCCGCGCCGCGCCCCTGGGTCGCCGTATTCGATCTCGACGGCACGTTGACCTGGCGGGACACTCTGCTGCCGTTCTTGGCCAGTTTTTTACGGCGTCATCCGTGGCGCTTGTTCGGCCTGTGGCGCCTGCCGTTCGCGCTGTTCAGTTACCTCACGCAAGATCGCGACCGCGGCCTGCTCAAATCGCGCGTCATCCGGATGGTGATGGGCGGTGCGAGCCGCGCGGCCGTCGAGGCCTGCGCCGACTCCTTTGTCGGCTCACTCAGGCCGCGCCGGCGCTTCAGGCCCACCGCGCTGGCCGTGCTCGACGCGCATCGCGAGGCGGGAGACCACCTGGTGTTGCTGTCGGCGAGTCCCGACCTGTATGTGCAACGGCTGGGGGGATCGCTGGGGTTCGAGCGCACCCTGTGCACCGAGGTTCTCTGGCGGGGCGACCGGCTCGACGGCGCGCTCAAAACCGAGAATCGCCGCGGCGCTGAAAAATCACGCTGCCTCGCCTGGCTGCGGGCGCAATATCCCGATCTGCCCATCATCGCCTACGGCAACAGCGCCTCCGACCTGGATCATCTGCGGGGCGCCGATCGGGCACTGTTGGTGAACGGCAGTACCGCGGCGCGCGGCCTGGCGGCGCAATGCGGAATACCCACCTCGACTTGGGGCTGATGGCCGTGCCGAAACAAATGCGGGGTTCGACCGGTCTATTGACGTAACCTCCCTACTTTGGGCAACCAAGAGAAGCGACCATGCGCAAGAGAACCGCCACGGCCAAGATCCTCCCCTCCGAGATCACCCCGCGCGACCGCTACCTGTCGCGCCGCAGCCTGCTCGCCGGCGGTTTGGGACTGGCGGCGATGCAAAGCGTGGGCGGTCTTGCGCGCGGCGCCTTCGGCCAGCCGCCGGCGGCGTTGACCTATGTGCGCAACGCTGCCGTGAGCGTGACGGAGGCCGCCAACTCGTATCAGGACATCAGCACCTACAACAATTACTACGAATTCGGCACCGATAAATCCGACCCCGCCGCGAACGCGCAGAAATTTCGCGCTCAGCCCTGGAAGGTCACCATCGGCGGCGAGGCCGAAGTAACCGGAACCTATGGCCTGGAGGACATCCTCAAACCCCATGCACTGGAAGAGCGCGTGTATCGGCTGCGCTGCGTGGAGGCCTGGTCCATGGTGGTGCCCTGGGTGGGCTTTCCCCTGGGCGACTTGCTGAAGCGCTTCAAGCCCACCTCGAAGGCGAAATTCGTCGAGTTCAAGACCCTGTACGACCCGCAGCAAATGCCCGGTCAGCGCTCCTCCGTGCTCGACTGGCCGTATGTGGAGGGACTGCGCATGGATGAAGCCATGCACCCCCTGACCCTCATGACGGTCGGGCTGTACGGCAAGGTCTTGCCGAACCAGAACGGCGCTCCGCTGCGGCTGATCATTCCCTGGAAATACGGCTTCAAGGGCATCAAGGCCATCGTCAGCATCAAGTTCACGGAGCGTGCGCCGCGCACCACCTGGGCGATTTCCGCACCCAACGAGTACGGATTCTTCGCCAACGTGAATCCAGCCGTCGACCATCCTCGATGGAGCCAGGCGAGCGAACGGCACATCGGCGCCAGCCTCTTCGGCCCGCGCCGTCCCACCCTGCCCTTCAACGGCTACGCCGAGCAGGTCGCGAGCCTCTACAGCGGGATGGATCTGCGGAAATTCTTTTGATGTGGCAGGTTCGGATGTGGCAGCTCCGTTGGATCATCAAGCCCATCGTGTTCGCCGCCTGCTTGGCTCCCGCGCTGCGCTTGATTGCCGGGGTGCTGAATGCCACCGGCGTTGCGCACATCGACGGCATATCCCTGGGCGCCGACCCGGTCAAAGTCATGCTGCACACCTGCGGCCGCTGGACGCTCAATTTCCTGATGATCACGCTGTGCATGACGCCGCTCAAGGATCTCACCCATTCGGTGTTCTGGCTGCGGTTCCGGCGGATGTTCGGACTGTTCGCCCTCTTCTACGTGCTGCTGCACTTCTCGGTGTACCTGCTGCTCGATCAGAGCGGCAAGCTTGGTGAATTGTGGCAGGACATCGTCAAACGGCCCTACATCACCATCGGCATGCTGGGACTGCTGCTGTTGATCCCGCTCGGCCTGACCTCGACCGCCAAGGCCCAGCGCCGCTTGGGAAGGCGCTGGACTCAATTGCATCGCCTGGTCTACGTGATCGCGACCTTAGGCGTCTGGCACTTCTGGTGGCAGGTGAAAAAAGACATCCGCGAGCCTCTGCTCTACGTGTGCGGCCTCACGCTGCTGCTGGGATATCGCCTATGGAAGCACCGTCGTTCGCTCGCGCAGTTCAGCGCCGCACGCATTGCAAGGACCGATGCAGCTTGAGCAGCAGGGTTTCCGTGGTTTGCCAGTCGATGCACGGATCGGTGATGGACAGGCCATATTCAAGCTTGCTCAAGTCCTTCGGAATGGACTGATTCCCCGCCTTCAAATGACTCTCCAGCATGAGCCCGACGATCGAGCGGTTGCCGTCGGTTATCTGCGCGATGCAGTTTTCCGCCACCAGCGGCTGCAGTCCGGGGTCCTTGTTGGAATTGCCGTGGCTGCAGTCCACGACCACGGTCGCCGGCAAGCCGGCCGCGGCCAGCTCGCGTTCCGCCACGGCGATGCTCACCGCGTCGTAATTGGCCCGGCCGCCGCCGCCGCGCAACACGAGGTGCGCGTGCGGGTTGCCGCGCGTGCGAAACACCGCCGACTGTCCCTGTTGGGTAATGCCGAGAAAATGGTGCGGGTGACGCACCGACTGCAGCGCGTTGATCGAGGTGGCAAGCCCGCCGTCGGTGCCGTTCTTGAAGCCCACCGGCGTCGACAGGCCGCTCGCCATTTCCCGGTGAGTCTGCGATTCCGTGGTGCGCGCGCCGATGGCGGTCCAGGTGATGAGCTCCGATAAATACTGCGGCATGATGGGATCGAGCGCTTCGGTGCCCGCCGGCAGCCCGAGCTCGGCGACGTGGAGCAGCAGCTCCCGGGCCATCAGAATCCCCTTCTCGATATGAAAGGAGTCATCCAGGTCCGGATCGTTGATCAATCCCTTCCAGCCGACGGTGGTGCGCGGCTTCTCGAAATACACGCGCATGATGGGCAGCAGCGTCGATTCGACGCTGTCGGACAATGCCTTGAGGCGGCCCGCATACTCGCGCGCCGCGGCCACGTCGTGGATGGAACAGGGTCCGACCACCACGAAAAGGCGCGGATCGCGGCGCTCCAAGATGGCCCGCACGGCCTCGCGCGCCTTGAACACCGTCTGCGCCGCTCGGGTCGTGAGCGGCAGGCGCCGCTTGACCTCCTCGGGCGTGGCCAGCAGATCGCTGGACGCGACATTGACGTTCTGCAGTTGGTCTTGAATGTTCGTCATCCGGCGGCCTACATGGATGTTCTGACGGTCCAAAGCTCCGGAAAGAACTTCAGTTCCAGCGCCTTGGTCAAATACGACACGCCGCCGGTGCCGCCGGTGCCGCGCTTGTAGCCGATGATGCGCTCGACCGTTTTGACGTGCGCGAACCGCCACAGCTGGAACTTGTAGTCGAGGTCGACCAGGCGTTCCGCCAGCTCGTACAAATCCCATTCCTTGACGGAGTTGTGATAGACGCTGAGCCACGCCGCCGCCACCTGCTTGCTGGCCTGGTAGGGCAGCGCAAAATCACGGTCGATGGCCTCCGGCGGCACGTCGAGCCCGCGCCGGCTCAGGAGCCGCAGCACCTCGTCGTACAGGCTGGGCGCGCGCAGCGCCCGCTCGAGCATTTCATAGGTCGGCGGATCGCCGCGGAACACCTTGATGGTCTCGGCATTCTTGTTGCCGATGAGAAACTCCAGCATTCGATACTGGGGCGACTGAAAGCCCGAGGATTTCCCCAGGGTGTTGCGGAAGGCCGAATAGTCGTGCGGAGTGATCGTGGCCAGCACGTCCCACGACTGCAGCAACTGCTGCTGAATCGTCGACACGCGCGCCAGCATCTTGAAGGTCGGCCCCAAATCGTCGCGCCGCACGCAGTCCACGGTCGCGCCGAGTTCGTGCAGGCACAATTTCATCCACAACTCGGACACTTGGTGAATGACGATGAACAGCATCTCGTCGTGCTGATAGGACAGGGGATGCTGCGCGCTCAGGAGCTTGTCGAGATTCAGGTACTGCGAGTAGCTCAGGGACTCGCCCAAGTCCCAATGCACCTGCTCGTCGCTCAAGTCGACGAAGGACTTCGCCTGCGGGGTGGTCTCGTTCATTTTCAAGTCTTGAAGACCCAGCCGGGCACCGTACGCCAGCTCGCAAGCAAGTCGCGGTCCAAGCGCCGGTAGTCCGGTTCGATTTGTTCCACCAGCCGCCAAAATCTGGCGGAATGATTCATGTGCTTGGTATGCGCCAATTCATGGATGAACAAATAGCGCACCACGTCCACCTTCAGGAAAACCAGGGAGCAATTCAAGGTCACCGTGCCGCGGGTCGAGCAGCTTCCCCAGCGCGTCCGCTGCGAGCGGATCGACACCCGCGCGATGGAAAATTCGAGTTCCTGCGCCAATTGCAGCAGCCGCGGCGCGAGGCGCTCGTGGGCCGCCCGCTTCAGCCAGTTCTGCAGCAGTTCGCGCGCTCCCCGCTCATCCGGGGCGTGAACCTCGATATGATCCGCGCCCGCGTCGAGGCGCGGTTTCGGGCCCCTGCGCCACTCCACGGCGAATTTTTCGCCCGTGAGGGCAAACTCGATGCCGGCGGGCACCGGCTCGCTCGGCACTCCGAAACACTGCATGGCGGCGACCTTGCGATCGATCCATGGCGTGAAGCGCTGCACGAAGTCGCGCACGGTGCGCGCATTGACGCCGACCGGCACCACGATTTCCACGCGGCCGC
Organism: Steroidobacteraceae bacterium; assembly: GCA_035314705.1. GTDB lineage: Bacteria > Pseudomonadota > Gammaproteobacteria > Steroidobacterales > Steroidobacteraceae > Bog-1198. Next base: position 168,737 of record DATFZF010000051.1, read on the forward strand.
CGATGTGCACGCGCGCCGTCAGCCGCCGCGCACGCGGACTGACCCGGACGGCAAATGGGTCGCATGAGCTACGAGTCTCGAACAGCGATAACTGCGTGCCTTGTGGCTTCATCGCGCCGAATGATACCAGGTTCAAGATTGGGGCCGCACCAACAGCGCCATTTGCCGCTGCGCCGCTTTGAAGTCCGGCGCGGCGATCAGGGATTTTTCGATCCAGTTGCGGGCGCCCAATTGATCGCCGCGCGCCTGCAGCTCCCGGCCCATCGCAAGGTAAGCCTCGGCGTGTCCCCAGCCGGGCGTGTCGATGCTCGTTGCCGAGGACGCCTCGAATAATTGCACCGCAAGCTGCAGCTGCTCGAACGCCTGCTGCCGGGCCGGCGAACCGGGTTTGGCTTGACTCAAGCCTTGCATGCTCGAGAGGAACACCGCGCGCGGATTGCGCGGCGCCGCCTTGAGCGCGGCGGCGAGACGCTCCTCCGAGCGCGATCGCAGCAGGACCGACTCGATTGTTCTATGGGTCGCGAGCCCCGCGTAGCAGGCCGACTGCAGGATCATGGCCTCCACCGATTTGACATCTTGCGACAGCAGCGGCTTCAACTGATCGATGCAGTCGGAAAACGCGGACTCCGCCTCGCGGGCATTTTTGTTGCCGGCGAGCAGTCCCCGGCGGTATTGCGCATGGGCCAGGTGATACTTCAGCGACGCGTCGCCCGCGTCCGCCTTGAGCTGCGTGGCCAGTTCCTGCATCAAATTCGTCAGGCTGTTGGCATCCTCGGTCTGGTAGGCGTAGAGGATTTGCGCCTGCAGATCCCCGCCCAGTTGCGCCCAGGCCGCGGCCGCCGTGAGCAGCAGCAGTGCCGACCAGATGAAATTTTTCGCGGCAAACATTGAACGCAACTCCAGCGCGCCGATAAACCTTGAGCGCTCCCGATTACAATGCCGGTATGAAGATATCACTAATCGATATTGGCTCGAACCTCACGCATGAAACCTTTGCACAGGATCGTGACGCCGTGATGGCACGCGCGCTCGAGGCCGGCGTACGGCGCCAGATCGTCACCGGCGCCGACATGGCGAGTTCGCACCAGGCGGCGGCGCTCGCGGCCGCGAATCCGGCGCAGCTGTCGAGCACCGCCGGGGTCCACCCCCATCACGCCCGCAGCTTCGATGCGTCGCGGCGCGAGGAGCTGACCCTGCTGCTGCGCCGCCCCGAGGTGGTTGCGGTGGGCGAATGCGGCCTCGACTACTTCCGCAACTTCTCGCCCCCCGATGCGCAGCGCGCAGCCTTCGTGGCGCAATTGGAAGTCGCCATCGGCGCGGGCAAACCGGTATTCCTCCATCAGCGCGACGCGCACGCGGACTTTGCCGCCATCCTCAAGGATTTTCGCCATGCAGTGGCCGGCGGCGTCGCGCATTGCTTCACGGGCGGCCGGCCGGAACTCGAGGATTACCTGGCGCTCGATCTGTATATCGGTGTGACCGGCTGGGTGAGCGACGAGCGCCGCGGCCAGCAGCTGCGCGAGGCCGTGCCCCACATCCCGGCCGATCGGCTGCTGGTGGAAACCGACGCTCCCTATCTATTGCCTCGGGATCTGGTCCCCCGCCCCCATTCGCGGCGCAACGAACCGTGCTACCTTCCGCACATCGCCGCGGCCGTCGCACGCTTGCGCGGCGAATCCTTGGACGACGTCGCCGCATCGACCACTCGCAACGCGATTCGATTTTTCCGGCTCGACGGCGCCCCGGAAGCCGCCGCCCCTGCCCGAGCCTAGAGATTGGTGAACAGATGCGGGCTCGGCCGCAGCTGCGACACCAGCCGCTCCCAGGCCTGCGCGAAGTGGGCGATCGCCGGCGCGCCTTTCATGCCGCGATCGACGACGGGGAATTCCACTTCGATGCCGTCCAGCATCAGCACCCATTTGGGAATGCCCTTGGTGAATTTTCCGACGTTGGAAAACAGCAGGCGTCCTTCGACCGGCACATCCCCGGTCAGCGCCTTCACCGCGGCGATCCGGTCGTAGAGCGCCGGTTGCGGATTATCGAAGGTGTAGCGCCGTCCGCGGGCCATGACCGTCCAATCGCTCATCTGGTCGCCGCCGAAGATCACCCCGGCAACGCGGCGGGTGTCGAGCACCAGCACGCCGCGCAGCGTGAGCAGCAAATGGTCGATATGGATGAACCCGCCCATGCCGTCGGGAACGAGAACCTGATGCACGGCTTCGAAGGCGATGCGGTCCAGGCGCGCCAGCAAGGCACGCCGCCGCGCGCGCCGCTGATAGGCGCGCCCGCCCCAATAGGCGACGGCAACCAGCAGCACCGCGAGCGCGCCGATCCCAATCCATTGCGGGTCCATTGCAATGCTGGTCATTCGAGCGCTTTGGCCAGGGCCTCGAGCGTCGGCGGTATGTCCACGATGTGCTGCGGCAGCTTCAGCAATCGTTCGAGGCTGTGCGGAATCGTCACCGCTTTGGCCGTAATGGGCTCCACGATTTCGTTGAACTTCGCGGGGTGCGCCGTGGCGACCACGACCCACGGGCGATCGCGGCGCTCCCCCACGCTCAAGCGACTATAGACTTCCGCTGCAGTCGCCGTGTGCGGGCACCATTCCCGTCCATAGTGCATGAAGTCCTCTCCGATACGAACTCGGATTGTAGCGTCATCGACGCTGTCGGCGCTCAATTGTTCGCGAATCTCGCTTAAGCTCGGATACAGCGCTCGAACGCGTTCCATATTGCTGGGGTTGCCGACGTCCATGGCGGAGGCCAGGGTCGCGATGCTGGGCCGCGGCTGCCAGACTCCGGTTTTCAAGAAATCCGGAACGGTCCGATTGAGGTTGTGCGCCAGGATGATGCGCGCGATGGGGAAGCCCAAGGCACGCGCCCAAAGCGCGGCGAAGGCATTGCCGAGATTGCCGGCCGGAATGATGTACGACGCCTTGGCACGGGTGCGCCGTTCGATGTCCAGACTGGACGCCACGTAATAGACCATCTGCGGCAACAGCCGGCCGATATTGATGCTGTTGGCCGAACTGAATCGGTGCCGGCGGCTCAAAGCAGGATCGCCGAAGGCCTGTTTCACCAGCCGCTGACAATCATCGAAGGTGCCGGCCACCCGCAGCGACGCTACGTTGTCGCCCCAACAAGTCAGCTGCTGCTCCTGGCGCGGCGACACCAGGCCCGCGGGGTACAGGATGACAATGCGCACCCATGGACGCCGGTGGAAGGCCGCGGCCACGGCGCCGCCGGTGTCTCCCGAGGTCGCCACCAAGATGGTCAGGGGCGAAGGCGCATGGGCTTCGAGCCGCTGCAAACTCTCGGCCAGGAAACGTGCGCCGAAGTCCTTGAAGGCCGCGGTCGGGCCGTGAAACAGTTCGAGTGCAAACAGCGGGTCCGGGCAACCCTCGACGGCGGTCGTGGGCGCGGGCAGATTCAGCGCGGCATCCGCGATTTCCCCGAGCGCCGGCCGCAGCCGATCGCCCGCGAAGAACCCGTCGAGCGCGCCGCGCGCGATCTCCGGCAAGCGCGACAGCCCCTTGAAGGCGGCCGGATCGACCGTCGGCAACCGGGTCGGGATGTACAAACCCCCGTCGGGCGCCAACCCGGTGGCGATGGCCTCGCTCAAGCTCAGCGCGGGCGCGGCGCCGCGCGAACTCACGAATTGCATATCTGACATCAGGCCTTCACCACCCGGGCGCCGTAATTTTCCATTCCGGAGATCCAGTAATCCGACTTCAAGCCGTGCTGGGCAAACGCGGCCACCATGGCGCCGCGCACCGCTTCGGCATATTGGATCTCGGCCCACGCGAACACCGTCGGGCCGGCGCCGGAGATCGAGCAACCCAGTGCGCCGGCCGACATGGCGCCGCGCTGTACATCCTTGAATCCAGGAATCAGCGAGTGGCGTTGCGGCTCGATGATCACGTCGTTGAAGGATTCGCGGATCATGTCCAGGTCGTTCGAATAGCAGCCGCTGATGAAGCCGGCCAGATTGGCGCTGGCCCACACGTAATCCGAACGGGAGACATTGGTCTTCAAGATGGCGCGGGCTTCGCGCGTTCCGAGATACATGTGGGGATGCGCGAGCACACAGCGCAGCGAGGGGGGAACCGGAATCTGCTTCACGCGGGGATTGTCGATGCCGACGGTGAGCGTCAATCCGCCGAACAGACAGGGCGCGATATTGTCGATGTGCGCCGAGCCGCTGGCGACGATTTCGCCCTCCATCGCAAACTTCAACAAATCCAGCCGCCGGATCGGCCTCTGCAGCAGGGCGTTCGCAGCCACCACCGCCGCCACGGCGGACGCCGCCGAGCCGCCGAGACCAGAGCCGAGCGGGATGCCCTTCTCGATGTCCATTTCGAAGCCGAAGTCCAGCTCGAGCGCCGCATGCAGGGCCTGGACCGCGCGTCCCGCCGTGTTGTGCTTGGGTTCCACCGGCAAATCGCCGGCGATTCCGGTGATCGAGTGAATGCGCACCACCGGCTCGTCGATGCGCCGCAAGCGCACCTTGTCTCCGACAGCCTCCACCGTGTGTCCCAGGATATCGAAGCCTATGCCGACGTTGGCGACGGTGGCCGGTGCGAAAGCGGTGACATCGGTCAGCATTACAGGTGTGCCCCCAGGTAGGCGGATAAGCGCAACAGATCCGAGAAGACGCCGCCTGCCGTCACCTCGGGGCCGGCCCCGGGACCTTGCACGATCAACGGATTGTCGCAATACCGGCGAGTCGCGAATCGCACCACATTGTCGGTGAGCGCAATATTCGCGAACGCGTGCTTGGCGTCCAGGCGCGTGAGCCCGACGGTGGCCGTGCCGTCGGCATCGACCCGGCCGACGTAGCGCAATACTTCGTTCTTGCTGCGGGCGCTCGCCAGCGTCGCCGCCATGGTCGCGTCGAATTCCTTGAGGCGCGCCATGAATTCATCGGCGCTGCATCCCTGCAGGGCCTGTGGCACCAGCCCCTCGACCTGCACGTCCGCCATCTCCAAGATCAGGCCCATTTCGCGTCCCAGGATAATGAGCTTGCGGGCAACGTCCATTCCCGACAAGTCGTCGCGGGGATCGGGTTCGGTATACCCCTTCGCCTTGGCGGCACGCACAATCGAGGAAAACGGCTCGCTGCCGTCGAACACATTGAACAAATAGGCCAGCGTGCCGGAGAAAATCCCCTCGATGCGGGTGATCTCATCGCCGGTTTGGCGCAGGTCGCGCAGCGTCTGAATGATGGGCAGGCCGGCGCCCACCGTGGCCTCGTACAAATAGTGCGTGCCCGCCGCCCGTCCCGCCTCTTGCAATTCGCGGTAGTACGGCAGCGTGCCGCTGTTGGCTTTCTTGTTCGGCGTCACGATATGAATGCCGCGCATCATCCAGGCCGCGTAATTCATTGCGACATCGGCGCTCGCCGTGCAATCGACCATGACCGTGTGCGGTATGTAGTCCGCCTGCACGTGATTGACGAATTTGGCGAGATCCAAGGGTTCGCCGGCCTCGGCCAGCCGCTCCTGCCAGCGAGTGAGGTCGACCGCGGTTTCCTCCAGCAGCATGCGCTTCGAGCTTGCGATGCCGCGCACCCGCAAATCCAGATTCAGCGCGCGCAAGCGCTCGATCTGCGAGTCGATCTGCGCCAGCAGCGCGCGGCCCACGATGCCGGGACCGATCAAGCCGATGGACAGCGTATTCGGCGACAGGTAGAAGGCGGCATGCACGGCGCGCAGCGCCTTGGCGCCGAACTTGCCGTCCACCACGACGGAGATATTCCGTTCCGAGGCGCCCTGAGCGATGGCGCGCACACTGATGGCCGCGTCGCCGAGCGAATTGAACACTTTGGCAGCGACGCCGTGCGCGCCGGCCATGCCGTCGCCCACCACCGCCAGAATGCTCATCCCCCGGGCCACTTCCACGTGTTGAATTTGTCCGTCGTGCAATTCCACTTCGAACGCGCGGCGCACCGCCTCTTCGGCACGCACCGCCTGCGCCTCGGGGATGGCGAAGCAGATGGAATGCTCGGAACTACCCTGGGAAATCAAGATCACCGAGATACCGGAATCACGCAGCGCACCAAAGAGCCGATGCGCCGTGCCGGGCACCCCGATCATGCCCGCGCCTTCGAGGTTCACGAGCGCCACCGGGTCGATGGTCGTGATTCCCTTGACCTTGAGCGCCGATACCGGATTCGCGCAGATCAGCGTGCCGCGCTTTTGCGGCGCAAAGGTGTTGCGTATGTAGATGGGAATATCGCGCGCCACCGCCGGCTCCATGGTCTGCGGATGGATCACCTTGGCGCCGAAATACGCCAGCTCCATGGCCTCGTTGTACGACAGCTGATCGATGACCTGGGCATTGGGCACCAGCCGTGGATCGGCCGACAGCACGCCGTCCACATCGGTCCAGATGATGATTTCCGCGGCGTCGAGCAGCGCGCCGAAGATGGAGCCGGAAAAATCGCTGCCGTTGCGGCCCAAGGTGGTCTGATTTCCCTTGAGCGTGGACGCCACGAAACCGGTGACGATGAGCCGGCCCTTGAACCCCGCGGGCACCAGGCGCTTGAGGTTCGCTTCGCTCAGCGTCCATTGAACCGCCGGACCGAGCGACCCCCATTCGACGATGATGACCTGGCGCGCATCGATCCACAGCACGTCGCCCTGGATGCGGCCGCGCTCGCGCAGGTAGGGCGCGAACAGCCGGGTCGACCATAGCTCGCCATAGCCGGAAATCACATCGCTCATGGAGTAGGTCGACGAGCGGATCAGGCGCACGGTCTGCAGCATGCCCGCGATATCGCGGCAGTCCCGCTCCAGCTGCTCGCGATAGCCATCGCACACGGCCTTGGAAACCAAGGACGCCGCGAGGTTGATGTGCCGGGTCTTGAGTCGCTCGATGGACGAGGCGAAATCGCCATCCGGCCGTTCGGCCAAGGCGATCAGCTCCAACAGCGCGTCGGTTACGCCGCGGCAGGCCGACAGCACCACCGCCTCGCGCGGATTGGGCGAGGCTTCCACGATGTCAGCGACCCGGCGGAAACAATCCGCGTCGGCGACGCTGGACCCCCCAAATTTATGTACGATCCAGTTGTCCATACTTCACACGCGCCCGCGCCTCGCTCAGGCGTTCTTATTGCTCCCAAACCACTTAAGCTGATGAATTGCGATGGGAAACCGCTAGACAGCCCACAACTTTAATCGCACCGCGGGGAGCCTAGCAAGCAATTCCCGCTTCGGCCCGTGGACCTAAGTCTCAGCCACTCCGGCCGCGCCTCTTGGCCGGGGCGGTGCCGCGGCCCGATTTGGGCAGTCCGGTGTGCTGGGTGCGAAACGGCAGCGTCGGCGCCGCGCGCTTGGCCCCGCCGCGTGCGGTCGCCACGGGCTGGTAGGCCGGGATCAGATGATGCTTGCCGTTGCCGATCAAGTCCGCGCGGCCCATGCGCTTCAGGGCATCGCGCAGCAGCGGCCAGTTCTCCGGATCGTGATATCGCAGGAACGCCTTGTGCAGGCGGCGCACCTTGATCCCCTTCGGGATGACGACTTCTTCACTCGCGCGGGTTATGCGCCGCAGCGGATTCTTGCCCGAATGATACATCGCGGTCGCGGTGGCCATCGGCGAAGGCAGGAACGCCTGCACCTGATCCGCGCGAAAGCCGTTCTTCTTCAGCCACAGCGCCAGCTCGAGCATGTCCTGATCGCGGGTGCCGGGGTGCGCCGCGATGAAATACGGGATCAGGTACTGCTCCTTGCCCGCCTCCTTGGAATACTTGTCGAACAATTCCTTGAAGCGGTAATACGCGCCGACACCGGGCTTCATCATCTTCGACAGCGGGCCCTCGCCGATCGCCTCGGGCGCGATCTTGAGGTACCCGCCCGTGTGGTGGGCCGCGAGTTCCCGCACGTACTCCGGCGATTCGATCGCCAGGTCGTAGCGCACGCCGGAGGCGATCAACACTTTCTTGATGCCCTTCACGGCCCGCGCCCGGCGGTACAAATTGATCAACGGCGCGTGATCGGTATTCAAATTCGGACATACGCCCGGGAACACGCAGGAGGGCCGGCGGCACGCCGACTCGATCGCGGGGCTCTTGCAGTGCAACCGGTACATGTTCGCGGTCGGGCCGCCCAGATCGGAAATCACGCCCGTGAAGCCCTGGACCTTGTCGCGAACGGTTTCAATTTCGCGGATGACCGAGTCTTCCGAGCGGCTCTGAATGATCCGGCCCTCGTGCTCGGTGATGGAGCAGAAGGTGCAGCCGCCGAAGCAGCCGCGTTGAATGGCAATCGAAAATCGAATCATATGATAGGCGGGAATCTTCGCCGTACCGTAGGCGGGATGCGGGCGGCGCGCATACGGCAGTTCGTAGATCGCATCCATGTCGGCAGTGGAGAGTGGAATCGGCGGAGGATTCAGCCATAGCTCGAAGGTGCCGTGGCGCTGCACGAGGGCGCGCGCGTTTCCGGGATTCGACTCCAGGTGCAATATGCGCGAGGCATGGGCATACAGCACGGCATCTTCGCTGACCTGTTCAAAGGAAGGCAGCCGGATGACACTGTGCTCGCGCTGCGCATTCGGAACCTTGCGGTAAAACTTGACGACGTTCGTCGCGGCCGCAGTCGCCGCGGCGGCAGTTGGGTTGGCGCCTGGGGCGGCGGAGTTCGTCGCGCGGCGAGCCTCTTCGCTGGCATACGGATCGACGGGCGGATTCAAGGGACCCGGCGCATCCAACTCGCTCGAGTCGATTTCCACCCACCCTTCCGGCATGCCGCGCCGCAAATAGGCCGTGCCGCGCAAATCCGTGATATCGGCGACGCTCTCGCCTTCATTCAATCGCCGCGCGATCGCACCGATCTGGCGCTCCGCATTGCCGTACACCAGGAGATCCGCTTTGGAGTCCACCAGCACCGAGCGGCGCACATGCTCCGACCAATAATCGAAATGCGCGATACGCCGCAGGCTGGCCTCGATGCCGCCGATCACGATGGGAACGGCCTTGTAGGCTTCGCGGATTCGCTGCGAGTACACGATGACGCAGCGATCCGGACGCTTGCCGCCCTGCCCGCCGGGCGTATAGGCATCGTCGCTGCGCACCCGGCGATCCGAGGTGTAGCGGTTCACCATCGAATCCATGTTGCCGCCGGTCACGCCGAAGAACAGCCGCGGCGCGCCCAGCGCCTCGAAATCCTTGGTGCTATGCCAATCCGGCTGGGCAATGATGCCCACTCTGAACCCTGAGGCCTCGAGGACCCGGCCGATGATGGCCATGCCGAAGCTCGGATGATCCACGTAGGCATCGCCGGTCACGATGATGACGTCGCAGCGATCCCAGCCGAGGGCCTGCATTTCGGCGCGGCTGGTCGGCAAGAACGGCGCCGGCTTCCTGCCGGCGGCGCTCTCTTTAAGACTGGAAAATAGGGGGGCCGCGGTTTGCACGCCCGCGATTAGGCCTGATCCATCACCCTATGTCGACCGGAACATAAAGCTGGGCCTGATCGCGCTGAATCAGCAGCGCGACGCTATGGCCCGACCGGTCCACTTCGCGCTTCAATTCCTCCACCGAGGAGACGCCCGTGCCATTGACCCCGAGCACCACGTCGCCCGGCTGCACTCCGGCGGCCAGGGCGGGACCCGAGACGTCTTCGATGAGCAGGTGGCCCCGGGTGTGCAGCTGTTGCTGCTCCTTCGGGTCGAGCAGGCGCAGCGCCAGCCCCAACTTGCCGCCGCCCTCACGCACATTGGCCGCCTTCTGCACCGGCCCGTCCTCCAGCAGCACGGTCTTGACGTCGACCTCGCCGGCCTTGTGATCGTGCCAGATGCCGATATGCGCCACATTGCCCGGCGGAATTTCCGCGATGATTGTCGGCAAATCGAACGAATGATCGATATTGCGGCCGTTGACGCTGGTGATGACATCGCCCGGCTTCAAGCCGGCGCCTTCGCTCGGACCCTTGGGGTCCACGGCGCTGATGAGCGCCCCGTGCGGCAACCCCAAGCCGAACGAGGTCGCGAGCTTCTGGTCGACGTCTTGAACCGCGACGCCGATGCGGCTGCGGCTCACCTTGCCCTTGGTTTGCAGCTGATTCTTGACGTTCAACGCCAGATCGATCGGGATGGCAAAGGACACCCCCTGGTAGCCGCCGGTGCGGCTGTAGATCTGTGAATTGATGCCGATGACCTCGCCGTCGACATTGAACAATGGTCCGCCTGAATTGCCCGGGTTGACGGCCGCGTCGGTCTGGATGAACGGCACGTAGTTCTCATCCAGCGGGCGCGCGGTGGCGCTTACGACGCCGGCGGTCACGCTGTTTTCAAAGCCGAACGGCGAACCGATGGCCACGACCCACTGGCCGGGACGCAGGCGCGAGGAATCCCCGAAGCGCACGGTGGGCAGCCCGGTCGCGGCGATTTTGATCAGCGCCACGTCGCTGCGCTTGTCAACGCCGATCACCTTGGCCAAGAATTCGCGCCGATCGGTGAGCTTGACGGTCACTTCCGAGGCATCGTCCACCACATGCGCATTGGTGAGCACGTAGCCGTCCGCGCTCACGATGAATCCCGAACCAATGCCCTTCATCGGCGGTGCGTTGCGCGGCGCCGGCATTTGATAGTGGTGGAAGAACTGCGACAGGGGGTCGTCGGCGTCGCTCTCGTCGCCGGGGTTGCCGGAATTACCCGGCCTTTTGGCCTTCTCGACCACGCTGATATTGACGACCGCAGCGCCATTTTCGGCCACCAGCCCTGAAAAATCCGGCAGTCCCGTGACCCGCGAAGGCTGGGCCGGACCGGGCGCCGCGATCTGTGCCGCGGCAGGCGCCGCAGCAGGGCCCGCCAGCGCGGCGTCGGCGTGCGAGCGTTGATGGCTGACGACCACAACGAAGATGCCCGCGATCAGCGCGAGCGACCAGGTTCTGATGCTTCCCATTGAAATAAGACCTCCTAGAGAAATGAGTCCAGATACCGGACCAGACCGTCAAATAGGGTCATTGGTTGCATTTTCCAGCTTACAGGTCGGTAATTTTGCGTTTGGGGGTTTCTGGGCGTCCCGCAACCGCCGCTGCGGAGCCTCAAAATGTGAAATCCCGACGGGCCAAGCCCTTACCTAAGCGCTAGGCTGGCTTTCCTTCTAACAGATCTCATCTATGGCAGACGCGAGCGGTCCGAACTTGTTGGTGGTGGGCGGCGATACCAAGCGCCTGCAATGGCTCACCCATCATGTCACCAGTCATTGGCCGAACGGCCAGGTTACCACCGTGCCCGTGGAGGATTCCGCCACCCTCAACCGGCTGATCGCGGAGCGGGCACCCGATGCCGTTCTCCTGCAAGCGGATTTCGGCAGCGAAATCACGGCCACCAGCGCACTGCACACTCTGTCGCAGATGCTGCTCACCCAGCCCGCGCTGCATTGCATCTTGCTCGCCGACAACGGCAGCGAAATGTCCGCGGTTCGGGCCCTGAAGAGCGGCGCCAAGGACTACTTGCCGCTGGCGCGCATCACCCGCGATATACTGCTGGCGGCGATCGCGGAAGCGTGCTCCAAGCGTCGCGCGGCCACCCAGGCCAGCAAGGCCTTGAGTCAGTCGGGCGGCGAAGGCGCCAACATCGAAGTGCCGGGTTACTCCATCCTCAAGGAAATCGCGACCAGCAATTTCTCGCAGGTTTACCTCGCGCGCAGCGAACGCCTGCGGCGCAACGTGGTGCTCAAAGTCATGCACCGCGGCACCTCGTCCAGAGAACTCGACGATGCCGAGCGCTTCCAGCGCGAATACGAAATCATTTCCAGCATTACGCACCGCGCAATCGCCGAAATCTATGATTTCGGCTCCCTGCCCAGCCATCTGTATCTGGCGATGGAATACTTCCCTTGTGGCGACTTGCGCGACCGTTTGCGCAATCCCATGAGCGTGGACGAGAGCCTGTACTACCTGCGCGCCATCGCCGAGGCGCTGCGCGTCATTCATGTCTTCGGCATTTTGCACCGCGACCTGAAACCCGCGAATGTGATGCTGCGCGAGGACAATTCGCCGGTGCTCATCGACTTTGGCCTGGCGCGCCGCTCGATGGAAGACGCCGGAACCACCGGTGCCGGCCAGGTGCTCGGCTCGCCCTACTACATCAGTCCGGAACAGTCGCAGGGACAGCGCGTCGACGCACGCACCGATCTTTACAGCCTGGGTGTTATGTTCTATGAAATGCTGACCGGCCAGCGGCCCTATGCCGGCCGCAGTGCCGTGGCCATTATGGACCAGCACACCCGATCGCCGGTGCCCGCCCTGCCGGCGGCCACGCTGGTGCAGCAGCCGCTGCTCGATCGCCTCATGGCGAAGCAGCCAGGCGCCCGCTATGCCTCGGCAGACGAACTACTGGCCGATCTGGGCCCTCTCGTGGCGGCCGTCGCGTAGCTTAAGAACTCCCGCTCCCACTCCTTGCTGTGACGTGGGTCTCAATCGTTCGTGACTCGGTGCAGCAAATGCTGTGGCCCATCTTGAGGCTGTGACACTCATCAAGCCTGCCCCCCGGCGCCTTTGGCACCCTGTTGATATGTTCATTTCCGTCAAACGTCATGAGCGCGAAAAGCAGGATCTGATCGGCGCCAGCAACCGATTGACCGATGCCATCTTGAAGAGCATTGGCCAGGGGCTGTTTCTGCTCGACGCCAAGGATAGGGTGCTGCCGCAGGTATCGGCGTCGCTCGCCACGCTGTTTCGGCGCCAGGACTTCACGAATCTGAGCTTTGAGAAATTGATCGGGCCGCTCGTCAGCGCCAAGACCTTGAGCGCCGCGCGCGCGTACGTGACCCGGCTGCTCGACGCGGGGACATCCAGCGACGCGGCGCGCGAAAATCCGCTGCAGGACGTCGAAGTGCGCCTGGCCAATCCGGACGGCAGCTTCGAGACCGCGCACTACTCCTTCGACTTCCGTGCGGCCGACCTGCCGCAGGAGCCCCGCTCGTGGCTGGTCTGCGTGACCGATATCACCGCCCGCGTGCAGCAGCATCGCGAGCTCGAAGATCTGCGCGCGCACCTGCAGATTCAGGGCGAAATATTGCGCGCCGTGCTGCAGGCCGGGGGCGCGCGTTTCGGCGCGTTTTTGCAGCGCACCGATGCCTCGATGAAGACCATCAACGGGGTCTTGAAAAAGCCGGCGCGCGAGGCCGATGCATTTCGCAGCAAGCTCGAGGAGACTTTGGACCTGGTCGACCGGGTGCGGCGCGATGCCGCGGCCCTCAGGCTCACCGGACTCGAAGGGGCGGCGCGGCTGCTGGAGGATGCATTGCAGGAGTTGCGCAGTCGCGGCGAACTGTCCGGCAGCGATTTCCTGCCGCTGGCCGTCAAGCTCGACCAGCTCTTTGGACAATTCGCGCTGCTGCGTTCGCTCTGCTCGCAGGCAGGCCCGGCGGTTGAACCGGACGACGGCGTGAGCGACGCACGCATGACGGAAAACGGCACTCAGATCATCGATGCGCCGAAATTCCTCGCCGAGCTGCAGCAAAAGCTGGCGCCGCCCAAGGCGCACCGCGTGGCGCAGGCGGGCAGCCTCGAGAGCACGCTGTTGTCGCTCACCGAGCTCGCGGCGCAGGAGCATCACAAAAAGGTGGTGCTCGAGTGCATCGGCATGCAGCTCGTTCCCCCTCGCTATCAGGCCACGATCAAGAATGTGGCGATTCAATTGATTCGCAACGCCGTCCTGCACGGCATCGAACCCTCGGCGCTGCGCACGCAAAGCGGCAAGCCCGTGAACGGCGCCTTGCTCCTCGAGTTCAAGAGCATGCCGGATCAAACCTACGAGCTGCATTTCCAAGACGACGGCTGCGGGCTCGATGCGGATAGGGTGCGCGCCACGGCCGTTTCCCGGGGCTTGATCACCGCGGATGTCGCTTCGCGGCTGCGCGACCGTCAGGCCATCAAATTAATCTTCAAGTCCGGCTACACCACCCTGGCCTCGGCGCCCGGCGAAGCGGCGCACGGCAGCGGCATGTCCCTGGTGCGGCGCTATGTGCATGAAGCCGGCGGCAAGATTGCGCTGGCCACTCTGCTGGGTCACGAGACCCGCTTCAAAGTCACGCTGCCGGCCGTGGCCGACGAGAACGCGCAAGTCGCCTGAGCGAAGCGCGGCGTGGCGCGGCGCGGCCCACAGCGACGCACTAAGTGTCGAGCGGCGCGAGTTCCACCAGGACTGCGCCTGCTGCCACCCGCTCCCCCAAGCCGAATGCGACTCGCGTGACCGTTCCATCGGCGGGCGCGGTCAGGGTGTGTTCCATTTTCATGGCCTCGACGGTCACCAACGCGGCGCC
>DATFZF010000052.1:0-4977 GCA_035314705.1 Steroidobacteraceae bacterium
GGCATTGACCTTGAAGGGCACGGCGGACATTCCGGGACTATGGATGAGGGCAGGGCCATCCATGTAGGACTGCATGCCGGGATTTGCCGCCCGCGGAGGCTTGCGGCCGTGCAACCCTGGCCAGCTACCGCGAAGACCCCCTCCGAAGGGAGGCCGGCCTTCTGCGCTACCCTACCCAGGACGCCAGCCACCGGATCCCTGCAACAAGGTGTCGCAATCGCTCAATTTCGGCACAAGCTGAAGGTCCGGATTCCAGCCCCTGCAGCCTGGGAGGTCGACGGATCGACTGTCCGCTTTGGAGGGGCAGCGCCGTTCGAGTGAGTGGCAGCTCTGGGCGCTACCTCGCCGTTGGCATGCACACGGCCGAAGGACCGGATTCCACCCGAAGCGCGCGTCGAATTTCGACCGCAGTCGACCCTCAGCGGACATCGCGAGCGAACACGGATCTTGATACAGACGCCCGCTCGCGTCCTTGGGCTGGTGCAGCTCCGGATGGGACTGTGTGGAAAGCTGCACGCGTTTGGGCGAAGTGAAAGCTGTTCGGCGGCGTAGTGCGTGGCAATGTTGGCGAGCCTTATTCGCGGCAAGCCCCCCAGCCGCAATCAAGACCGATTACTAGCCGAGATCGCGGAGGGCACGTGTCGCCGGCAGAGCGCGCACAGTGATCGGATCGACCGTCTTGCATGCCGGCGAGGCGCAGCGCGTCCTGAAACCGCCTGATCTGTTCTCGGTAGACGCGGCTCGGTGAGTTGTCATGGTTGACGCTACGCACCGCGCGTAGGGCCAATGCCGGTCGGCCTCGGCCAATGCGTGCCGCGCCGCGTCGATCTGGCCCGTGCGGGCGTAGCCCGCGGCGAGCGCGCGGAAGTTCCACGTCGTGCCCCTGTTTCAGGCATCCGGCACGGAGCAGGCTCGCTAATTAGGAAGACCGAAGTCGCTCCGGATGTCATGCAGCGCGGCGAACGGTGCGCGAACCCGCGGCGATGGGCGTGGAACTGGTCGGTTTTGTCAGCTCTCAGGCCCTCGCAGTGAAGTCGCGAGAGCCCTTGAGCTTTTCGTTTAGGCGCCCTCAAGCATTGGGAAGGTGCGGCGGCGGATTCCGGCTTTCCCCGATAGTCGCATATTCGGCAAGCAGGTTGTCAACGAAGGCCTGGGTCAGGATACCTTCCCTAACGCATTGTTCCAGCGTCGCTTTGAGCTCGTCGTACATCGCCACCAGCAACAAGGGACCATGGTCCTTGATGATCTGCTGGAGAAACTGCACGGCGTTGCTGCAGGTTTGCTGCTCGGGCGATGGAGGCGGCGGCGCCTTGTAGAAGGCTAAGGCGTTGACCGACACACCTTTGCCGACCGTGAGAACGTGTCCCACGTCGGGCCCTGGCGGTAGCAAGATTCGCCACTGATCGAAGATCACGCCTGATAACGTCGGAGAAATAGCGGTGATCGCCTCCTGGCTATCGGTCGTGTCAACGTAGCCCATATTGTTACCAGAAGCGGTCAAGGCGCCGCTGGCATCGGGTGCCACCGACACGAAAATGTCATTGAAAAGACTGCCGGTGGTTTCATCGAACGAGTCGATCGTCGCGCCCGAGCCGCCGACGGGGACACCACTCCCACCGGGTGGCGGAACATACAGCACGAGGACATTGATCGGGGACGACTCAACCGTGACGTAGGGCGGCGGGTTGGAATCGTCGAAGGAAACTTGAGCACCGCTCGGTGTTCCGCCTGAGACGTTCACGAAGGCAAAGGTGTAAGTCACACCATCGACCACCTGGGTCGGTGGTAGCGGCACGCCGATTTGAAATTGATCGCCCGTTTGCAGTGTCCCGCCGGACTTCTGAGCGATCAGTTCAAAGCCGCCAGGACCCCCAGGCGTTCTGACCGGCCGCCGCTCATGCGGGCCGCCTGCGCCAAGGTAGACATAACTGTACGTTAGCGCCACCTGTACCATGGCACGACCTTAGTCTGCCCTACACACATTCTTCGGTCCGCCCTGCAGGGAATGCAAGCTATTTGCACATTCGCATGGCGTCACGGTGGTTCCGGCACGAGGGAGAAGCGCGACTGCCGGAACTATCCCGCAGCGTCGATGGACACGCGTAAGCTGGTGGCGCTGACGACGAACTCACTCGCGCAGGCGGTCGGGGTCGGCAGCGATCAGCCAGAAGGCGCTACAGAGCCGGCCGGTGCCCCCACCGGTCGCGGCACGCTTGCAGGCGCGGGTCGCGTTGCCTGGGGGGCCTGTTGGGCCCTATTGGGGCCCTGGATGGCGAAGCGCGATTGTGCTCGGCATCACGCAACCGTGGGTCGCGCCAGACGGATGTGCTGGGCTATGTTACAGAACTTCCTGCTCGAACTAGCGAAGCCGCGCGGCTGACACCGCGTGTTCCCCTAGGCCGAGAGGCGCAGCACCCTCTCGGCCTTTTTCCCTTTCCCGATCCGCAACGTCACTCCCCATTTTGTCCAGCCGGACGAACGCGTTCCGCAGTCGGTGCCGCATCCGACGTCTTAGCATCGAAACCGGGTAGCTGATGGCTGCACGGCTCGTGGCCGCAGTCGCAGCCCTGCCCAGTGCCGAACGCGCGCGGTTACGGTGGTGGGCTGGGTTGCGGATCTTGAGGCTCGATGTCGGCTTGCCACCCATTACAGCGGTTCGTGAGTAGGCTTCGGGCCTAGCCCCGGAGCCGCTGGGCCCGCCGTCCGCAGGGGTACGGCTGGCGGCGGCGGTACGGCTGGTGGAGGCGGCGCAGGTCGCGTTGGCCACGCGGTCGCTTGCGTAGGCGGTATCGGTGAAGATGCATTCGATGAAGGGAAAGGTGCCGCGGGAGGATTGCAGCAGCGGCACGACACCGTCGCGCTGGTGGAAGAGGGGCGGCGACGGCGCACGAGCGCCAGCGGCGCGCGGCGACAAGGAGATGGCGCGGACGGTTACCGATTACGGTACGCTCGATGATGCGGCGCGGAAATCGGCTGCTCGAGTTGCGGTCGCTCACCGGGCGAACGCATCAGCTGCGCGTTCATTGCGCGCGCGGGCTGGACGCGCCCATTCTCGGCGACGTGACCTCTGCGGGGCGGGGCATGGCGCGGCGGTGGTCGAGAGATTGTCGGACGCGCTACATTTGCATACGCACGCCGCACCTGCCGCATCCGGCGGGCGCGTGGCTGACGGTGTTGGCAGACTTGCCGCCGCACATGGGGAGCACTTTCGCGACGCGGGGCTTCGAGGCGCGGCCGCCGCGCGCGCCGGAGCGGCGGGCACGATAGGGGGAGAGCTTCCATGCGCTGGCGCCGAATCCTACTGATCGTTATCGGCCTGGTGGTGGTCCTGCCGATCGCCGCGATCGGCATTTTCATCGCGACGTTCAATGCGAACGGCTGGAAGCCACGCATCCAGGATGCGGTGATGCGCGCGACGGGGCGCGAGCTTTCGCTGAATGGGCCGCTCTCGCTCAAATGGTCGCTTGTACCGACCATCGAGGCACGCGACGTGGCGCTCGGCAACATCGACGGCGGCTCGCGACCACAAATGATGACCGCGCAAAACATCGAGGCGGAGGTGGCGCTGCTGTCGCTGCTCTCGAATCGCATCGACATTCCTCGGCTCGTGATGATCAAGCCGGACGTTCTGATCGAGACTACGCAGGACAGTCGCGGCAACTGGGTGTTCGCCAAGCCGGCCATGCCGAACGCCACGCCGGCACCAGCCGCGGCGGCGGGGAGTTCAATGGACATCCAAGTCAAATCGGTGACGGTCGAGGATGGCACGGTGACTTGGCGCAACGGCATAACGGGGCAGAGCGTCACCGTCGCACTGAATTCGTTTGAATTGCGGGAGCCGAGCGAGACGTCTCCGATAACGTTCGAGGCCGTCGCAACTTGTGCCGGGACTCGGTTCGAAGCACATGGCGCGACCGGCTCGATGGCGCGACTGCGCGATACGGCGGTGAAGACGCCGTGGCCGGTGAAGCTGACGGTCAGCTCGGACGGAGCGGAGTTCTCGGTGGAAGGGCAATCCACGACGCCGCTGCAACCGGCGAGCTTTTCGGGCAAGGTGAGCGGGAAGCTGGCCGATCTGGCGCAGCTGCACCCTTTCGTTCCGGGCACGACGCTGCCGTCGGTGCAAGGGCTGAGCTTCAACGCCAATGTCGCGAATAGCGGGCCGCCGCTCACGCGGGTCACCGATGTTATGCTGCATGCCGGGGCGTCCGATCTCTTCGCCTATGTGCCGGGGCTGATGCTGACACAGGTGGATATTCGGTCGTCGCGGATGGATCAGCCGGTCACCGTGCAGGCCGAGGGCAACTATGCCGACGCGCCCCTGAACATCTCGGCGACGCTTGGCGCGCCGAGCGCGCTGATCGGCGGGGAGGCATTCCCAGTGGATGTCTCGCTTGCAATCGCGGGGGCCACAGCGACGGCGAAGGGCACGCTGGCCGATCCGGCGCGCGTCGACGGGGCGGAGCTCGTCGTGAGCGCGCGCATTCCGGCGCTGGCGCCGTTCGCGGCGCTGATGCGGCGGCCGGTGCCGGATGTGAAGGATATCGCGCTCGATGCGCATCTCGCCGAATCGCAGGGCGGGTTCGCCAAGGGCATCGCACTGACGCAAGCGACGCTGAGCCTGTCGCAGGGCGACATCGCTGGCGATGTTTCGGTGACGTTCACGCGGCCTCCATCGATCACCGGGAATGCGACGTCCAAGCGGATCGATCTCGATGCGCTGCTCGAGCTGAAGTCGGTCAATCAACCGGTGCCGCCGGCAGCAGCGGGGCAGCAGGCCACGACGGCGCCGGCGACGCCCGCGCCACCGCCGGGGCGGCGCAGCAATCCGAATCTGCTGTTCTCCAACGCGCCGCTTGACCTCGCCGTGCTGCGCAGTGCCGATGCGGATGTCCAGTTGCGCATTGGCGAACTGCACACTGGCGGCCAGACGCATCGCGACATCGCCGGGCATTTCGTGGTCAAGGACGGCAAGCT
>DATFZF010000053.1:0-10671 GCA_035314705.1 Steroidobacteraceae bacterium
CATTGTCGACCTTCACGCTGGCGCGTAGTTTGCTCGATCAGAAGCATTCGCGGGCATTGCGGAGTGCGGCCAAGCCTCCGCTCGCGGCTCGCAATCGGACAGGCTTGAGAAGATGATGCCGTGACTCTCGCCGCGCTCGACCTGATCGAGGATTCCGCTCTCGAGACCCGGGTGTGCATTATCGGCGCCGGCGCCGCAGGAATCACGCTCGCCAGCGAGCTTGATGGCTGCGGCTTCAAAGTCCTGCTGCTGGAAGCCGGGGGCCTCAAGCCGGACGCGAACCTCGACGACTATTATCGTGGGTCGGCGACCAATCCCCATCCGGATCCAACGCAGTTTCGGCGCGTAATGTTCGGTGGCACGACCGGAATATGGGGCGGACGCTGTATTCCCTTCGATCCGATCGATTTGCAGCGCCGCGAGCACGTTGCCGACAGCGGTTGGCCCATCCGCTACGAGGCACTCGCGAAGTTCTACCCCAAGGCGATGCAGTACTGCGACGCGGGGAGCTTCGATTTCACGCTGGCGGGTTCGTTGCCTGCACCCGCGCCAACCATCGACGGATTCGACGGAACCGGCCCGGACGGCGAGAAAATCGTCATGACGGACCAGATCGAGCGCTACAGTCTGCCGACTGACTTCGGCCGGTGTTATCGCCCAAGGATTCATGCCTCGAAGAACGTGACTGCGCTGCTCGGGGCGCGCTGCCTGCGGCTCGTGAGGCGGGCAGGCGGTGAGCGTATCGAGGCCGCTGAAGTCGTGGACCGAGCGGGCCGCCGCCGTAGGGTACGGGCGGATGTGTTTGTTCTCGCCATGGGCGGAATCGAAGTTCCGCGACTCTTGATGCTGTCCGATCCCGATGGCGCCGGGCTCGGCAATCTCAGTGACTGCCTCGGTCGTCATTATATGTGCCACTTCGAGAATACGTGCGGCCGCATCGTTCCGCACGGAGCGGCGGTCGCGTTCGATTTCGAGCGCACGGCGGACGGTGTGTACTGCCGCCGCCAGCTACGCTTCACCCCCGACGCCATGCAGCATCATCGCCTGCTCAACACGGCCTTTCGCCTGCACTTTCCGAGCTATTCGGACGCAACGCATGGCAGTTCGGTCATGTCCACCATTTATCTCGCCAAATCGACCATGATTCCGGAATATCGCGCGATATTTGCGGCCAACGCCGAATCGCCGGCTTCGCCGCAGCTTGCGCATCTGCGCAACGTGCTGACGGGGCTGCCGCAACTCATGCGCTTCACGGCGGACTGGCTGTTTCGCATCCGGCTGGCGCACCGCAAGTTGCCATACACGCTCGTACCCAATGCGGATGGAACGTATCCGCTCGAGTTCAACTCGGAGCAAACACCGCAGCCCGAGAATCGGGTGACTCTGTCCGAGGACGTGGATCGGCACGGACTTCGGCGCGTGCACATCGCGTGGCGGATCAGCGATGCCGACGCAGACGCGGCGTACCGGGCACACGTATTGCTGCGGGACACCGTGAATCGCAGGGGCGTTTGCCGGCTCGAATTCGATGAGACGCGGCTGCGCGAGCGCATCGGCCGTTCGCTGCCGCTTGGCGGCCATCATATGGGCACCGCACGCATGGCGGCGTCGGAACGCGGCGGGGTGGTGGATGAGAACTGCGGCGTGTTCGGCGTGCGCAATCTCTACGTGGCGAGCTCCGCGGTCTTTCCAACCAGCAGTCATGCGAACCCGACACTCACCATCGTTGCGCTGGCGGTGAGGCTCGCCGAGCATCTGCGGGTACGGATCGGCGGCCGCTGACGCGTCTGCGCTCGCCTCACGCCCAAGCCTCACTTCTCTCGATCGGTCCGAACCCAACCCTCGGTGCGGGGCCGCAGCATCAATATGACTTTCCATAGCAAAAATACCGGCGCTCGTGCCAAATCGAACACGCCGCGCGCGCCGATGCCGCTCAATTGCCAACCCCGCAAGACATAGGCCAGCAGGCTCATCGCGCAGGCCAGGGCCACCCAAACCCATGAAAAACTCGCCAGCCGCCAATGTGCTGCGATGAGCGCCGAGCCCAGCAGCAAAAGCACGTTCAAGGTCACATAGGAAAGCGGCAAGACCATCAGGTCGAGCGCCAAGTCGAAACACACGGGATCCGCACGACGGATCGCTGCGAGCAGCAGGGGAATCGTTCGCGATCGGATCAGCTGGAATCGACCGTCTTCCCAACGGCGCCGCTGCGTGCCCGCGGTTTTCTCGTCGGTTACCATCTCTGCGTTCGAGTGCGCCTCGTCCACATAGGCCACGCGAAATCCGGCCAACCCGATGTCGATGCCGTATTCCAGGTCCTCGGTGAGCGAGTACGCTTGGTAGGGGACGTTTTTCAACAACTCATGGGTCACACACCAGCCGTTGCCGCGTATTCCGCACGAGAGCTTCATGCGCTCGCGAGCGCGCGAACGCACGATGTGGAACGAGGCCTTCGCAATCGTGATGAGGCGCGTGCGCCACGATGCCAAGGGGTTCAATATGCCGTAGTGCGCCTGGATCGCATGAACACCCCCTTCGATTCGCGCGGCAAAGGCGGCCACGAGATTGCTCGAGACTTCGGCGTCGGCGTCCACCACGATCACTGCATCCGCCCACGCGTGTTCGCGGCTCGACCGAAAAGCGAAATTCAGCGCGTAGCCTTTGCCGCGCAGGCTGGCGTCATGGCGTTCGAGAACCGTGGCGCCGGCAAGTCGCGCGAGCGCCGCCGTCGCGTCCGTGCAGTTGTCCGCAATCACCAATATCCGAAATCGATCCGCCGGCCAGTCGATCTTGCGCAAACTGGAGACGGTGCGCTCGATGACGCTGGCCTCGTTGTGCGCCGGCACGATGAGGTCGAATTTCAGCGTTCTCGAGCGGGGGCTCATCGGCTCGAGCTGCTGCGATAGCAGCGTCAGCAGCAGAAGATAGGCGCATGCGGCGACGGCCGGAACGGCGATCGCCAGCAGCAACACATAGGCGGCGAACGTCACGGGCGATTACGCATATTCTTGGTAGTGCCAACCCCAAAAAATCGAGAGCTTGCCGAGATTCGCCGACGCCTTGATCAGCCAGGCGGCGGCATGATGTCGGCCAAACGGCAGCGCCGCGATGGCAAGCGCGCCGCCGATGAGCAGCTGCGCGAGCGCTCGGACGATCAGCTGCAGGCGGCCCGCCAAGCCGACGGGTCCGTATCGGCCGGAGATCGTCTTGCGCGCATATTCCTGGCCTCCGCTCAACGCTCGCTGCAGCAGCCAGCGCAGCGACAGCCGCGTGGACTCCACCGGTTCCAGCACCACGGCCTCATCGCACCAGACTATCTTGGCGCCCTTGTGCACCAGCCGGATCAGCAAGTCGGCGTCCTCCCCGGTGGTCAGCCCGTACGCCGGATCAAAGGGTACCGGCTCCTGCCTCAAGCAGGAGCCGCGCAGCAAAATATTGCCGAACCGCATGCGATTCAAGGGGACTGCCTCGCCGCTGGCCAATCGCGCAAAGTCATAGAAGCGGCCGCGACGGATCCATTGGGGCGCGGCGTCGGGCACGAGCGGCACCACGGGTCCGAGGACGCCGTCCGCCGCATACCTGTGGGCAGCGTCCGCCAGTTGCGACAGCCAAACATCCGGGGCGCGCTCATCGTCGTCGATGAACGCCAGCCATTCCGCCGTCGCCATCTCAACGGTGCGATTGCGGGTCAACGCGATGTTCCTGGCGGGCTGAATGTCGTAGCGGATCGGATAGGCGCTCACTCGCTCGCGATGTTGCTCGACCGTCGCCCGTGCGCTCCCCGCGGCGTCGTTGTCGACGACGACGATTTCGATGGGCGGCAAATTCTGCCGCGACAGATCATCGAGCAGTGCTGCGAGCCGGTCCGCGCGGCGGTAGGTTGCGATACACACGCCTATGCTCATGTTGCTGACCGGGGAGGCTTTCGGTCGGGATTGGCCGTCGTTGATAACCATCGCGAGCTAGAAGTGGTTGATCACGGCGCCGAGAATCTGCGACTGAGTGCTGGACAGACGCCGCAACAATTCACGCGTCTCGACAAAGGAGCTGCGCTGTCCGCGGCCGAGTACGATCACTCTACCGGCCAGCGTGGCGATGGCCAAGCCGTCCGCGAACTCTTTGATGGGCGGGGTGTCCAGCACGACGAATTCGAAAGTCTTGCGCCAATCCTGCAGGATTCTTGAGAATCGCCCGTCGGACAGTAGTTCCAATGGATTGGGTGGAGCGGTCCCGGAAGTCAACAGGGACAGTTGCGGCAACCCATCGACCGGGTGAAACCAGGGTTTTTGCCTGCGCTCGATCGCCTCCGTCAACCCGTTCTGGTTGCTCGAGCCGAACAGTAGATGCTGCTGGGGTCGGCGCAGATCCGCATCCACGAGCAGGGTCCGCCTGCCAAGCTGGGAAAACGCGATGGCGAGTTCCGCCGCCAATTGCGAACGGCCCTCGCCGGCGCAGGCGCTCAACAGGGCGATGGTATTGGCCCCGCTGCCGGCCTCGCTCAACAGCAGCAACTCGGTGCGAAGCGCGCGAATTTTCTCGCTGCGCGGATTATCCGGATCATGCGCCAAAATGAGGCGGGGACCCGGTTTGACCTTTTCGCCCTGGGCGAGCACGACTTGGCGATTTTCGGAAATTCTCCGGATCGCCGTCTCAATGAGGCCGCTAGTATCCATCGTCTGGCGGCGCTTAGCCCAAACCAAAGCGTCGTCTACTTGTTCTTGCGTGACAAAACCCAGCCGTAATGCGGCTTCCGCGAAGCTCAGGGACTCGATCGGCATCACGGCATAGATGGCTTTGATCTCTTCGGGCGACAATTTAAATCGTGCCAGCAGCGCCGCGTGCAGTTCGACATCCGTGCCGGCAGCCATGGCCGCGTCTGCGAGCGAGTCCTTGGAGGAGGGCGCGGTCACGATGAGCTCGGGGCGAATTTGATGGCATCGAATTCACTCAGGACCGGCACCCCGAAGCCGCGCTCGAAGTCGTCGCGGCAACGTACCCGGCGATTGAAGAGGAGTTCGTAAACGAAAGGTGTACCCAAGCCGAGGAGCAGGCCGGCAAGCACCCCCAGCAGCACCAATTTTGGCTTGTTGGGTTTCATCGCTTTCATGACCGGGACGGCCCGGCTGATGAAATTGACGTTGGCGTAGTGCTCGCCGCTGGCAAACATGATCTGGTCATACCCGTCCAGCGCCCGTTTATACACCGACTGTGCCGACTCCAACTCGAGCACGTACTTCGTGCCTTCATCCTGAAGTTTGCGAACGCCAAGCACCTTGGCACGCTGTTCTGCCACGGCGGCAGCCAGTTTCTGCTCGAGCTGCCTGGCTCCGGCCAGATCGGCGTTTGCGCTGTTCTGACTCGCCGTTATTTCGTCGTTCAACGACTTGCTCGTCGCGGCAATCTGATTCTCGAGTTCGATGACCTTGGGGTGTGCCGGGCCCATCGTGGCGCGCAACACGGCCAGCTGCGAGTTTTGGTCGTTTAGCCGTTTTCTCAACATTTGAAAGGGGTCCGAAGCCTTTTCGGCCTGCAAGCTCAGTCGGTCGCGGCTCGCGGCCACCTCCGCGGCGCGACGTTGGTTTTGTGCTTCCTGGTATTTTAGTTCGAGACTTGTCAGCAGATCGCCTTCGACATTGTTCGTCTGCGCGGCCGCGTCGGTCACTCCCGACTTTTGCCTGAACGCAGTCACCTGATCCTGGGCGACGCTCACCTTATGCTTCAATTCGGCCAGTTCCCGGGCGTAGCTCTGCGCTCTTTCGGACGCGGGGCCGGAGACTCGTTGGCGCTGCTGGTCCAAATAAACGTCGGCAACCGCATTGGCGATCGAGGCGGCGAGCGCGGGATCTCGAGCCGACGCGGTGATGTAGATCAGTTGACTGCCGAACCGGCCCTGCTCGATCTCGAGATCCTTTCTGAGCACATCCTTGACCCAATCGCGCAGATCTCCGCCGCCCTCTTTATAGCCGGCCGTGTAATTCCTATCGGCGGTGAGATTGAGTTTATCGACCACCGGCAGCAATACCTCGCTGCTCTGCATCAGCTCTATCTCGGTCGAGATGTACGCGGCGACCGGCCCAGTCTGGATTCCTCGCGCAGCCAGGGGATCGTTGGACTCGTAGTTCACCATCAGCGTCGCTGTCGCCGCATAGGTTTTTGGCATGATTTTCGTTACGCCCGCCACCATGATCACGATTGCCGCTGCGATCAGGATCGACTGCCAACGGTAGGCGAGCACGATCGCCCGCAGCTGTGCCATCGACATCCCGGGAGGCGAAGCATCATGATCAAAAGAGGGCATGTGCTCTTGCGGCTGCACCTCTGCGCGAGCCGCCGTGAGCACCGGCAGGTTTCGAAAAATATTCAAAAGATGCTCTCCTTGACGTGAATCACGTCGTCGGGCTTGACCAAGTCGCTTAATTTTGCCTTCACGGTCACGTACTTACCGTCGGCAACCAGCCGCTTGATGTCGACGCGCCGCTCACTGCCGCGCGCGGTGACTCCTCCGGCAACCGCAATGGCCTGGACTACCGTCATGCCCGGCTCGACTCGGTACTTCTTCGGACTGGCCACTTCTCCGTAGATATAGAATTGCTCGGCCCGCGGCACGAGGATCGAGTCACCGCCGCGCAACGCTTGCGCCGGAACGGCATTTTTCGGGTCGTTCAAACCCTTCAGGTTGATGGGATATCGCTGTAAGGTACCGGCCGCGTCCTTGCGCAGCAAAAAGATCTCATCCGAGCCGGTCTCCAGGGCACCGCCGGCCATTGCGAGAAGATCGAAGATGCTGGTATTCGATTCGATCGGATAAACGCCCGGTTTTCCGACTTGGCCCAGGACGCTGATTCGCTGGCTGCGCGATACCGTCACCGTCAGCGTGACATGCGGGTCGACCAGGAACCTGCCGTCCTTGAGCGCCTTTTCGATTCTCTGGCTCGCTTCCGCGGGGGACAGTCCTGCGATCTGCACGGGCCCGGCGAGCGGTACTGGAATCGTACCGTCATCCGATACGTACACCGTCGTCGTCATGTCCGGCTGACCGTAGACCTGAATGCTCACACTGTCGCCGGGTCCGAGTTGGATAATTCGCGGCGCTGCGTCGATTGCCGGGGCCGGCGGGTCGCTCGCACTGGGGGATTGCGCCGCATTCACGGAAAGGGAGCAAACCGACCAAATAAGCAACCAGAGCCCGGAATTTAGGATGACCGAGCGACTTGACACGCCAAAACCTCCGGACAAGACATCAAAACGGACCCGTGGCCGCGCAGACCGGGAAACCTATAGTACTATCTCAATCTGGCGGGAGAGTATCGATTCTACGGGCCAATTCCATATATTGCTGGCCAATTCCATATATTGGCGTGAGACGGCACACAGCGGCCGCCTCCCTCGGGCCCGAGCACCCGCGTGGAGTGGGTTAATTGGGCGAATGTTATTATGTCCAAGATCCGATGGGTTCTACCGGCAGGCTGCATGGGGCGGGCCACGCACGGCAACGCGACGCCCATAAATGGGGATCCGGTCTAAGTCTCACCGGCAAAAACAGTGCTTAAATGTGACGATGTCGTTTCCAGTGAAGACAACACCCTCGTGAGCGCAGTTCCTACCGAAAATCCAACGCTGACGCAGTCCGCCGCGACCGCGCTGCCGCTGTATTTTTCGTCAGGAGTTCATCGCCTATTCGGGTGGCTGCATTCGATCCCCAACGATGTGCCGTCCTCCCTGGGTCTGGTGATCTGCAAACCTTTCGGCTTTGAAGCCATGTCGGCGCATTTGAGCGTCCGGGCGTTTGCAGAGATGGCCGCCGAACTTGGAATACCCACCCTTCGTTTCGACTACGGCGGCAGCGGCGACTCGGCAGATCTGGAACCCGCCGCCGACCAATTGGATGCCTGGCTGCGAGACGTGATTGCCGCGATCCGTGAGTTGCAGAGCCGAACCGGCGTCGAACGCGTATGCCTCTTGGGAATCAGGCTGGGTGCACTGCTCGCGGTGCTCGCCGCGTCGCGAGCGCCTCAGGTCAAGGCACTGATTGCGGTGGCGCCGGTACTCAGCGGAAAACGCTACATTCGCGAGCTGCGCACATTCGAACTCGCCGCGGCGCAGACTCAGGCTTCGCTTGCCGGGGCTCCGCAGCAGACTCCATCGCTCGACGCGGAATTGGCGGGTGCCGGACATCTGGAGGTTAGCGGTTTCTTCCTCAACGCAAAGACGATATCCGCTCTGCAGCAGGTCGACCTGTTGACCATGCCGCCGCCCACTCTGGCGGAGGCGTTGGTGATAGATCGCGAGGACCTTCCGGTGGCGGGCGCTTGGGAACGTGTGATGTCGGAGTCGGGGACCCGGACTCAGTACGTCGCCCTGCCGGGGTTCGTGGAAATGATCATGCGACCTCCGAATTTGACCGTGGTGCCTGAAGCGATGGTCGCTGCGGCCCGCGCGTGGCTGACCCAGCGCTCTGGGTCGATCGCATCGGCGGATCGTTCGAATGCGGCGCCCGCTTCAGACGCATCCTCAGCGGTATTGAATTTACAGGATGACAGCGACGCGACGCTCGCCGAGCATCCGTTGGTTCTTCGGCCACGCCCCATGCTGTTCGGCATCGTCACGCTGCCGGCCAAGGGCGAGGTCCGGCGGCGGGGCGTCATACTGCTCAACTCCGGTGGCGACCATCACATCGGACCGCGCCGTCTGTATGTCTCGCTGGCGCGCGACTGGGCCAAACGCGGTTACACGGTATTGCGCATGGATCTGGCGGGCCTGGGGGACAGTGCGACACTGCCCGGCCAGCCCAGCAATGAATTATTTCCCCTCAACGCAATCGACGATGTACGCCTCGCCGTAGAGTCGATGCGCAGCCAATATGGCCTGCGCGACATTACGCTCGCGGGCATGTGTTCGGGCGCTTCACACGCGGTGCGCGCCGGGATGGAAGGCGTAGCCGTCGATCGTGTGTTGGCGATCAATCCGCTGATCTTCTTTTGGAAGGATCGGGTAGACATTAGCGACGTGCAGCCATGGGAAGTCGTGCACAAGCCCGTGGCCTACCTCGGACGCATTTGGTCCATGGACTCATGGCGACGGCTCTTGTTCGGCGACGTCAGCATTTGGAGAGTCGCGCAGATTTATCTGCACCGGCCGATGCTGGCCGTGAAATCCGCACTGCGCGATCTGGCCAGAGGCATGCACATTCGCCTGAAGAACGACCTTGGATTGGCACTGAAGGATCTCAAAGCGCGCGGCGTCAGAGTCGTATTCGTATTTTCGCGAGGCGACGTGGGCATGCGTCTGCTGCAGTTGCAAAGCGGGCTGTCGGAGAAAGAACTGAACGAGCGCTACTGCATCCGCATGATCGATGGCGCCGACCATGATTTTACCCGCAGCCGGGCGCGGGCCGCACTGGGGCAGATACTCTCCGAGGAACTCTACGCGCCGAATTCCGCCGCGCAGCGGTCGGCGGCGAACGACCCGGGCTCATTTGACCGGTCCAGCATTTCGGCCGTAGGCGTGGTAGCTCCCTCCCCAAAGCACCGATAGCTTGCCGAAATTGGCGCTGGTCCGGATGAGCCAGTGCGCGGCGTGATGGCGGCCAAAAGGCAGCGATAGCAGCGACAAGGCGCCGGCAATCAGCATTTGCGCGGCGGCCTGCAAGAAAAACAAGGCGCGACCCGGCCAGCCGATGCTCCGAAAGCCCCCGGCAAGCGTATATCGCGCGAAGCCTTGACCGGCGCCCAGCGCACGCAGCGTGAGAAATCGCAACGAAAGCCGCTTGGGCTCGACCGCCTCGTACACCGGAGCCTTTTCGGTCCAGACGACCTTGGCCCCTTTGTGCGCGAGCCGGACCAACAAGTCCAGATCTTCGCCCGCCATGAGGCCATGTCGAGGATCGAAGGGCCCGTCTTCCGCATGCAATAGATCGGCTCGCAGCACGACATTGCCGAATCGCATGCAGTTGAGAGGCACTTCGGCACCTTCGCGCTGATGCGGAAAATCATAGAATCGCCCGCGCCGGATCCATGCGGAGGCATTCTCGGGAACCTGGGGTTCGACCGGCGCCAGGACCGCGTCGGCGCCATGGGCCTCGACGGCGAGCATGAGTTCTCGCAACCAATGTGCGGGCGCGCGTTCATCATCGTCGAGGAAGGCGATCCAGGACCCTGACGCGAGTTGGACGCTTCGATTCCGCGTGATGGCGATGTTGGGGAGAGGCTGCACGTCATAGTCGACGCGGAACGGGACGCCCGACGCCCTAAATTGCGCCACCGTCGCTCTGGCGCCGGCGGCTGGATCATTGTCGACGACGACCACTTGGTCCGGAACCCGGTCTTGCCGCGCCAAGTCCGCAAGGACCGCACCCAGGCGTTCGTTGCGCTTGAAGGTGGCCAGACAGACGCTCACCGGCGCTGCGATGGTCGTGCGCATTTCAGGCATTCGGCAAGGTACACCTGGTAAGGGAAACGTAGCTAAGTTGTTGATTGGTGGGCGGTACAGGGATTGAACCTGTGACCCCTGCCGTGTGAAAGCAGTGCTCTACCGCTGAGCTAACCGCCCAAGAAGAAGCGCAAAGTATGACATCGGGAACTGCGTAAAACAAACCGCAGCGGAGCGCCGGGGGCCGTCGCCCGCGCCCCTTACAGCGGCTCTGCTACACTCTTCGCCCCGTTATTTTCTCGA
>DATFZF010000054.1:0-5016 GCA_035314705.1 Steroidobacteraceae bacterium
CTAACCACCACGCCAGGTGGACTGACCGTGCCCAAGCAGTTTTGTTCGCTGCACGGCGGCGTGTCCTTGCTGGAAGAAACACTGTCGCGTGCCGCAGCCGTCGTGCCGCGGTGTCGCATGCTGGCCGTGGTCTCCGACCGGCATCGACGATGGTGGGAGGCGCCGCTGTGGTCGCTGCCGCCTCTCAACATCATCGTCCAGCCGGAGAATAAAGGCACGGCGGTGGGGCTGCTGCTGCCGCTGCTGCACCTGGCGCAGCGCGACCCGTATGCAACGGTGCTCGTTCTGCCGTCCGATCATTTCGTCCGCGACGAAGCAGTGCTCGCGCAGAGTCTGCAGCACGCCGCCCGGCTGGCGCACGCCGATCACCAGCATGTCTATCTGCTGGGGCTCGTACCCGAGCGGATCGATCCGGAACTGGGCTACATCGTGCCGGAGGGGCGCACGCGCTTGGGTGTCTCGCACGTGCGTCGGTTTTTCGAGAAACCGGCATTCGACATTGCCAGCCGGCTGATCGACACCGGCGCGTTGTGGAACGTGTTCATCTTGGCGGCATCGGTCCGCGCCCTGTTGGGCTTGTATACCAAGCGTTTCCCCGACTTGATCGCACGAATGACGGCTGCGGTGGAGCAGGATGGACTGCGCACGCATGATGCGTTGGGCGCTGAGCGGTTGTATTCCGGTTTACCGACCGTGGATTTTTCTCGAGATGTTCTCGAAGGACAGGAAGCCGCGCTGCGCGTATTGAGCGTACCCGCCTGCGGTTGGAGCGATCTCGGAACGCCGCAGCGCGTCGCCGAGACGTTGAGCGGTTACCGGGACCGGCGCGAACCGGCACCAATCGTGCACCATGCCGCTTATCTCAGTCTGGCCGATCAACACTCGCGGCAGCAATTGTCAAATTGCGCGCCAGCGCACTCATAGGAGCTACCGATGCTGCGTCCATTGTCTTCGAGCGTTCTTCTTCTTCTCGCGATTTTGACGGGTGCGAACGCGCGCGCCGGCGACATCGACCGTCGGCCGACGCTCACGCTCGACGGCGCCAAATCGATCGCGAGCACCGCGATCCGCTACGCCCACGAACATGGGGCGCCCGGCGCCGCGATTGCGATCGTGGATTCAGGCGGGATTCTGCTGTATGTCGAGCGCGTCGACGGGACGTTCCAGAACGCCGCCAATATTTCCATCGGCAAGGCGCGTACCGCCGTGCTCTTCGGCAAGCCGACCCGTGTATTCGAGGAGCTGGTGAACAAGGGGCGCTACACCATGCTGGCGCTGCCGGATATCGCGCCTTTTACGCCGCTCATGGGCGGCGTGCCCATCGAGATCGACGGGCAAGTGGCCGGTGCCGTCGGCGTCAGCGGTGCGGCCAGCGCCGCCCAGGACGACGAGATTGCCAGCGCGGCAGCGGCAGAATTCGCCAAGCAGCATGAGCAGCGGGCGGCGGAGGTGACCGTGGTGCCGCGCGCGACGGTCGATGCCGGCTTCGCCAAGGACGCGAGGCTGCTGAGCGGCGAGGGCTTTCGGGTCGAAGCGAGTCATCGCACGGGGCCGGGTGAAGCCGAGGTGCACCTGCACGACACGGATATATTTTACGTGCTCAAGGGCAGCGCGGACCTGATCGTCGGGGGCAAACTGAGCGACCCGCGCCCACTGTCCGAGGGGGAAATTCGCGGCCTGGCCATCGAGGGCGGCGAGCAGCGCTCCATCGCGAGCGGCGATGTGGTCGTCATCCCCCGCGGCGTGCCGCACTGGTTCAAACGCGTGAGTACGCCCTTTACGTACTACGTTGTCAAATCAACCACTCCGTAAGCAGAACAAACCAATGAACCCGTTGTTGCGTGTCTCGATCTCTTTGCTGGCTGTGCTCTTGTCCGGAGCATGGGCTGTTGCTGGCGCGGATGAGGCGCACCAACCGGCGGCGAGCGTCGATTTGATGGCTCCGGACGGTGTTTCCCTGATGCAGGGCTCGTGGCGGTACAAGGACGTCGAGTTGACGAGAGTGCCATTTCATGCGCCCGGGGATGACGGCCAACCGACCGGTGCTGAGATATCGACTTGGGATATTCAGCCGCATGCCGGAGGGCGCGATTTTGATGACCGCGATTGGCCCGTGATCGGGGCCTCGACTCTTGCGCAGCACCGCGGCCCCGGCCGACTCTCCTTCGCATGGTATCGAATACAGGTGACGGTCCCGCCGCTCATCAATGGTTTTGAGACACGTGGGTCAAGCGTCGATTTTGAGACCTCTATCGATGACTACGCAGAAGTTTGGGTCGACGGCGAGCTGCCGCGCGCCTTTGCTCAAAGCGGCGGCTCCGTGATCAAAGGGTGGAACGCCGTGAATCATTTGACGATCGTCCGCAACGTGCAACCCGGTCAGAAAATCCAAATCGCGGTCTTCGGAATCAATGGCCCGCTGTCCGACCCGCCGACCAATTTCATCTGGATGCGGCTCGCCAAACTGACGTTCTACCGGCCGGATCCGCCGACGAGCGGTGCGATCGCCGTCGAACCGCAAGAGGTCAACGTCCACGTCGAACGCCTCGACCCCTCGATCGATGGGATCGTTCCTCCGAACGCGAAGCTGTACAAGCTGGCGGAGGGATTCCAATTTACCGAGGGCCCGATTTGGATTCGCGATGGCGGGTATCTGCTATTTAGCGATCCGAATGCCAATCGAATTTATTCCTACGATCCGAAGAACGCCGTTCTCGCGGTTTATCGCGATCATAGCGGCTACGAGGGCAGTGACATCGGCGAATACGGCCAGCCGGGCTCCAACGGCCTGACCGTCGACCGCCAAGGACGGTTGACGATCAATCAACATGGAAATCGCCGGGTGGTTCGCGTAGAAGCGGACGGCAGCCGGACCGTTCTCGCGGCCAAGTATCGCGGCAAGCGGCTCAATAGCCCCAACGATCTGGTCTACAAGTCGGACGGCAGCCTCTATTTTACGGACCCCCCCTTTGGGTTGCCGAAGTTTTTTGATGACCCGCGCAAGGAGCTTAATTTCAGCGGGGTGTTTCGGGCGATCGACGGCAAGGTTACGTTGGTGACCGACGAATTGGACGGGCCGAACGGACTGGCATTTTCGCCGGCGGAGGATTTTCTTTACGTCGACAATTGGTCGGCGCATCGAAAGGTCATCCTACGCTTTCCGGTACGGCGCGACGGTACCGTGGGAAAGAGCCAGGTATTCGTCGACATGACGGCCGAACTGCCGGGCGACGATGCGCTCGACGGCATGAAGGTCGACAGCCAAGGCAATTTATACGTGACGGCACCTGATGGCGTGCGCATCTATTCGCCAGCGGGTAAGCATCTGGGCACGATTACCGTTCCTCGTGTCGTGCATAACCTCGCATGGGGAGGCGCCGACGGGCGTACCCTGTACTTGTGCGCGAGCGATAGGCTGTATCGGATCGACGTGCTCATCCCCGGCCCTCTGCCATGAGGAACCGACTGCACGATCACTCGGCCGAGCGGGCGCCATCGTGCGGTGACATCGTGCTGGCGCGGGATGCGCTCGGCAGCTTCGATGCGACCGGTAAACGTGAGTGGCTGGTCACGAACGGCATCGGAGGTTTCGCGGCGGGCACGCTGAGCCTGTTAAATACGCGTCGCTATCATGGCCTGCTGTTTGCCGCGCTGCGCCCGCCCGTGGATCGAGTGGCTCTGGTGGCCAAGCTCGATGTCACAGCCAATTACGGCAGCACGCCAGTGCCGCTCGCCACCAATGAATTCGCCGACGGCACGGTCGCCCCACGGGGATTTTGTCATCTTGAATCCTTCCGGCTCGAGGGGCTCATTCCGGTTTGGACCTGGCTGATTGCAGATGCCCGCTTGGAACAGCGCCTTTGGATGCGGCACGGCGAAAACACCACGTACGTGCAATTCACCCGAATCGGCGGTTCGAAAGTGCTGCGTCTCTCGATCGAGCCGCTCTGCACCTATCGCGATTACCACTGGCAACTCCGCGGCGAGAGAGCATTCGGCGTCGAGCCGATCCCTGGCGGCGTGCGGATTGATGCGCACGATGGCGCACGACCCTATCGCATTTTGGGCGCGGGCGCGGA
Organism: Steroidobacteraceae bacterium; assembly: GCA_035314705.1. Taxonomy (GTDB): domain Bacteria; phylum Pseudomonadota; class Gammaproteobacteria; order Steroidobacterales; family Steroidobacteraceae; genus Bog-1198. Next base: position 4,080 of record DATFZF010000054.1, read on the forward strand.
TGTTGCAATACAACCGCAATGGTATTGGAGCTTCAGGCACCGCGAGGAGAGCGCTCGCGGTCTGGACGATTTGGAGGACCTGCTGCGGCCGGCCGCCTTCGAGCTGGACCTCGAGCCCGGCCAATCCCAAGGCGTAATCCTCACCGCCGAGATCCACGAACCGATGCCGGCGAGCGCCGCCTTGGCCGGCGAACGCACGCGTCAGCAGGATATCTCCGACCGGTTTCAGCGCCCGCATCACGCGATGATGTCAGGCACGGAATGCCTGCCGATCGATCGGCTGGCCCTCGCGGCCGATCAATTCCTGGTCGAGCGGCGCGATTCCTCGGGCAAGCCTTTGGGCAAGACGGTCATTGCCGGATACCCTTGGTTCAGCGACTGGGGCCGCGACACCATGATTGCGCTACCCGGGCTCACGCTCGCCACTGGCCGCAGCGACATTGCCGCCAGCGTCCTGCGTACCTTCGCGAAATTCGTCAGTCAAGGCATGCTGCCCAATCGATTTCCGGATGCCGGAGACCCGCCGGAATACAACACGGTGGACGCCAGCCTGTGGTTCTTCGTCGCCGTGCACGAATATTTGCGTGCCACGCACGACCCTGTCTTTGCCGCGGAGATTTATCCCACTTTGAAAGACATGTTGGATTGGCACATGCGCGGCACCCGCTTCGGCATCCACATGGATCGGACCGACGCGCTGCTCCGGGCGGGCGAGCCAGGGGTGCAGCTGACGTGGATGGATGCCAAGGTGGGCGACTGGGTGGTCACGCCGCGCATCGGCAAACCGGTGGAAATCAATGCGCTATGGTTCAACGCGGTATCCATCCTGCGCGACTTGGCGGCCGAACTCGAGCAGCCCGACGATCACGTCGATTATGCGGCGCTGGCGGGACGCATACGCGCGAGCTTCGAGCCGGCGTTTTGGTTCGAAGCCGGC
>DATFZF010000055.1:0-59184 GCA_035314705.1 Steroidobacteraceae bacterium
GCCCGTCACATAGGCCTTGAGCCGCGGATACTCGCCCGGGTCAACCAAGGTCACGGCACCGGGGCTCTGGACCCAACCCGAGTTATGGATGCCGGGCACGGGCGCGTGCTGAGGACCTAAGTGCGGGCTCGGGTCCCAGACCGAATCGAACAAAACGAACAGGGTTTTGATGTGATGGCGGCCGGCAATGGTCAAATAAGCATCGATGCGCTGTCCGAACCCCTGGGGATCCTGCATCCATAAGAGGTCGTGCAGGAACACCCGCATGGTGTTCATCCCCACAGATTCCGCCCACCCGAGCTCGAGATCGATGCGCTGCGGATCGAAGGTGTCCGCCTGCCACATTTCGAGTTCGTTGATCGCGCTGGCGGGGATATAGTTGCTGCCCACGATCCAGGGCTGCTGGTGGTACCAGGCTTGCGCGGCCTGCTCCGACCAGCGCGGACGCGCAAGCCCCGTGGACGGGAAAGCGAGGGCGGTCAACGCCAAGCCCAAGATCAGCAGGCGGTTCAATTGATATTCCACGTGCGCGAGGTTCACACTTCGCACTCCGAGGCGATCTCTCGAGGCAACGCGCATGAAGCCATTCACTCTCATTCTCCCCTGGCTCACGTTGGCCGGCGGCGCCGCTTTGGCCGGCGGCGCCGCTTTGGCCGGCTCCGATTCTAGCTTTAGTCTCAGCGCGAGCGCCGAGGATTTCGGCAATTACTTTCCGAGCTACCTCGCCAACGGCTATTTTTCCACCATGACGGCGCCGCGCGGCACCGAGGGCAATCTCGCCTACATGGTGGCGTTCATGGACTACGGCGCCGACGATATCGCGCGTCCCGCCGCGATTCCGGGCTGGAGCGAGATCGACTACTCCACGGGCGACTCCGCCGCGGGCCACTTCTGGATGAATCAAGTGCCGCTCAGCGCGGCGCAGTTCGAGGATTACAGCCAGGTCTTGAATATGCGGGACGCGACCTTGACGACCCGCTATCGCTACGTCGACCACGGAAGATCCACGCAGATCAAGGTCACCACCTTCGTCAGCCAGGCATCAACCCATCTGGCCGCGACGCAGATTTCGCTGACCCCGGATTTCGACGGCACCGTGCAGCTGTCGTTCGCGCTCAATCTTTGGGCTCCTTACCAGCCCCGCCTGCCGCTCGCCAAACTCACCGGCGAAGAAATGCAGGAAGCCGTCGCGGCGCACAATATGAAGCTCGAGGCGATTCCGCCGGCGACGCCGGACCGCGCAGCCGTCTGGTATCACGGTGATACCCACGTGCTGGCGGCGGACGGCGATACCCGGGAGTTGACCCTGTGGCTCGATGGGCGTGCCGAACAGGGCTTGCGTATGGCCGAGGCGGCGGCGCTGCGCCTGTCCGACGGCATCCAGGCAACCGATATCGCGCTGTACAAAAGTCAGTATCGCCTCGCCCTGAATCTGAACGTCAAGGTGCAGAAGAACAGGACCTATACCTTCACCAAATTCGTCGCCGCCTCGCGCGAGGACTGGGGCGGCGACGCGAAGTCCGACCTCGAGCTGGCGACGCAAGCGCGCGGCGCCGGCTTCGACTCTCTTCTCGAGGGGCACCGCACCGCCTGGCGCGATCTGTGGCGATCCGATATCGCGATCGAAGGCGATGCGCGGGCGCAGACGGCCGTGCATTCGGATCTTTACTATCTGCTCGCAACCTCGACGGCCGACACGCACTGGCCGATGGGCGCCTGCGGCCTGACGCCCGGCTATACGGGCCACGCCTTCTGGGACAGCGATTCATGGATCTTCCCTGCCCTGCTCCTGCTGCATCCCGAGCGCGCGAAATCACTGGCGATGTTCCGCGCTCACACGCTGCCCGCCGCCCAGGCGCGCGCGATGGTGAGCGGGTTCAAAGGCGCGAAGTATCCCTGGGAAGCCGACCCGGAGTACGGCACCGAGCAGACGCCGCACTTTGCCTACGTGCTCGGCGAGCGGGAAATCCACGTCAATGCCGACATCGCCATCGCGCAATGGCAATACTGGCTCGCGACCCAAGATCGGGCCTGGCTGAAACACTATGGCTGGCCGGTGATCCGCAACGTGGCCGACTTCTGGGCCAGCCGCGCGACCTGGAATGCGGACAAGAAGCGCTACGAGATCGTGCACGTCACCTCGGTCGCCGAGAGCTACAACGATGTGCCGAACGACACCTTTACCAATGTGTCCGCGCAAAAGGTCTTGCGCATCGCTGCTGAGGCGGCCGCGCTCGCCGGTGGGCGGGCCGACCCGCATTGGGCGGAGGTCGCCGCAAAGCTGTACATCCCATTCTCCGAGGCGGAGCAGCGGCACCTCGACTTCGATGCGGGCGTGCCGCGCGAGCCTTTGGAAGGCAGTACCTTGGGCCTCTTGATGTATCCCTCGCTCGACTTGGCGATGACGGCGCAAATTCGCCGCAACGACTTCGACTACACCATGATCTCAGTGAAGGAAGGGCACCACCCTCCGCATGGTATGAGCCTGGCGCCGGCCTCGATTGCCGCCGCCGCGGTCGGCGATACGCCGTCGGCGGTGGCCTGGCTGCAGAGCAACTTCACCACCGGGCTGATCAAGCCGCCGTTCAATGTGCGCACGGAGACCGCCACCAACAACACCGGCTATTTCGTCACCGCGGCCGGCGGATTCCTGCAAAATCTCCTCTATGGATTCAGCGGCCTGCGCATCGAAGAAAAAGGCCTCATCGAGGCCTATGCGCCCGTGCTTCCGCCGCAGTGGAAATCCATGACGCTCAAGGATATTACCTTCCGAGGGTTGCACTACGACATCATCGTCGATCGCGACGCGAGCGGCCGGGTGAAGCTCACGCGCAAGGCATTGTGACCGCGGCTACCGGCTGAGGATGCCATTAGCATTAGCCCCGCATCTGGCTAGTTCAACTCGCGCACCCAAATGTTGCGGAAACTGATGGGCGCACTGGGGTCGCGGTGGGATTGCAGCTTGATGGCTGCGCGATCGTGTTTTCTATACGCGGGCTTGCCAATGTACACGGTCTCGCCCAACAAACGGACGTGATTCTGGACCAGCACGCCGTTGTGAAACACAGTCACCGCCGCCGGCGTTTCCACGGTTCCATCGGACAGGAAGCTGGGCGCTGTCCAGACCACATCGTAGCTTTGCCACTCTCCCGGCTTGCGGGAGGCGTTGACCAGCGGTGGCTGCTGCTTGTAAATGCTCGCCGCCTGGCCGTTCACATACGTGGGGTTTTCCCATGAGTCGAGAATCTGAATCTCGTAGCCCCGATCATCGGGACCGGTCGATGCGAGGAAAAGCCCGCTGTTGCCCCGCAACTGACCTTCGCCGGTGATGTCCGCCGGAATTCGCCACTCGAGATGCAATTGATAGTTCTTGAATAGGCGTTTGGTTTCAATGTTGCCGAATTGCTTGTCGACCACCAGCACCCCATTCTCGACCCGCCAGCGCGCCGGCGAGCGATCGTTGGTCATGACCCATTCATCCAGGTTCCGGCCGTCGAAGAGAATGATGGCATCGGACGGCGGCGCGCCCTCACCCACTCCCGGCGATACCTTGAGCGGAACGGGCTGCCATTGTTCGGTGTCCTGGGGCTTGGGTTGCGCGGGGGCGTTCTGTGAAGCGGCCGCGCCGCCGAGAATCGCCGCCAGGCCGCATACGGACAAGAACTGGTATTTCATGGAGTTCCCCAATTTTTGGAGTTCAGGTTGAGGATTCAGGCATGCGCCGCCCACGCCGGCTCACCGGGCGTGTAGGCAATGCACGGATCGAAGCGGCCCGGCGTCTCGATGTAGCGCATCGCCTGGGTGCAGCCGACTTCGGATGTGAAGTAGCCGAGCAGCGCGAGCTCCTTCATCATGCGGAAGTAGTGCGCCGGCTCCCTCGCGACCCCCGCCGCGAACCTTTCACGATCCTCGGCCAGGCGCGAGTCCATCACGCGCTTCTGCTCCTGATCGAGCGTGGTGAGCAGCGCCAAGCGCTGCGGCGGCGTCGCCGCCATATACGAGTGGTGATTGGCCTGCCTCATCGCCTCGTCCACCGTGCGCATCCCATCGCGGAAGATCCTCTGCTCGGCGGGAGCGTAGCTATCGGTCACCATGACCGCCATAAACGCGCCGGTTTTCGCCGCCTTCGCACCCGGTGTCTTCGTCGCCGGAAGTATGGTTTCCGCGATCTCGTCGAGAAAGGCGATATCGGCGGCGGTGAATTCCCCATAGCCTCCCGTCGAAAGAAGGCCCGACTTCTCGAGTGCGGCCAGCACGCCGCTCTCCCCGGCGAATGCGAGTCCGCCGAGTACGGCGCTGAGGCGGCGAATCGCCTCGCGGCGATTGACCAACAAAACCGGCTCGGCCTCGGACGACGAGTTCATGGGTGGCTCAGAGGTTGCGGCGGTTGAGTTCGTTCACCGCAAAGTCCGCCGCGCGCGCCGTAATCGCCATGTAGGTGAGCGAAGGGTTCTGACAGGCCGAGGACGTCATGCAGGCGCCGTCCGTGACGAACACGTTCGGTGCATCCCACACCTGATTGTGCGCGTTGAGCACCGAAGTCTTTGGATCACGGCCCATGCGCGCCGTGCCCATCTCGTGGATGGCCATCCCCGGGAAGGAGCCATTGTCGAAGCTCTCCACCGATTTCGCACCGGTCTGCTCGAGCATCTCCGCCATGTCGGCGATCATGTCTTTGCGCATCAGGCGCTCGTTCTCGCCGGTTGCGCAATCGATCTTGAGCACGGGCAGCCCCCACTTGTCCTGCTTGGTCGCATCGATCCCGACGCTGTTGGCGTGATTGGGCAGCATTTCGCCGAAGGCGGTGGCGCCGAATTTCCAAGGACCGGGCTCTGCTGCCGCGTCCTTGAACGCGGCGCCAATCCCCAACTCCTTCACCGCTCGCGACCAGCCCTCCCGGCTCGCGGCTCCTTGGTAGCCAAAGCCGCGCAGGTACTCACGCTTGTCGCCGAACAGATTGCGATACCGTGGGATATAAATGCCGGTCGGTCGACGGCCGTAGTAGTACTTATCATCCAAGCCTGCGATGTTTCCTTCCGCGCCGCAACGAAAGTGATGATCCATGAGGTTGTGGCCGAGCTCACCGGAGCTGCTGCCGAGCCCTCCCGGCCAGACATCGGTGGCCGAGCGCAGCAGCAGCCAGGTCGAGTTGAGCGTCGACGCGCACAGGAAGACGACCTTTGCGGTGTAATCGGTCCACTGCTCCGAGACCGCATCGAGCACCCGCACGCCGGTGGCGCGCTTGCGGTTCTTGTCGAGTAGAACCTCGGTCACGATCGACCATGGTTTGAGCGTGAGCCTCCCGGTCTTCGCCGCCGCCGGCAGCGTGGAGGACTGCGTGCTGAAGTACGCACCGAACGGGCAGCCCAGCCAACAGGCATTGCGGTATTGGCAGGGCGCGCGTCCCTCGAGCGCTTGAGTGGCGTTCGCCGTGCGCCCAATGATGATATGCCGCCGGCCGTCGAATGATTTCTTCAATCGGCCGGCAATCAACTCTTCGCCGCAGTTGAGCGGCATCGCCGCTTGGAATTGCCCGTCGGGAAGCTGCGGCAGTCCATCGCGCGCGCCGGAGATACCCGCATGCTTTTCCACGTGGTCGTACCACGGCGCAAGTTCCTCGTAGCGAATCGGCCAGTCGACAGCCACCCCTTCCTTGGCGTTGGCGCCGAAATCGAAGTCGCTCCAACGGTAGCTCTGGCGTCCCCAGATCAGCGAACGGCCGCCGACTTGATAACCGCGATACCAGTCGAAGCGCTTCACTTCAGTGTACGGCGACTCCTTCTCATTGACCCAGAAAGCCAGGTTTTTCTCGTTGAGCAGGTCCCGCTTGAGCACCTGATATGCCTCCTCCATGGCAATAGTGCGGCCGCCCCGGTGCAAATACTCCCACGGCGCCTTCGTCGCGTTGACGTAATCCTTGATGTGCTCGACGTTGCGGCCTCGCTCCAGGAGCAGCACGCGCAGACCCTTTTCCGCAAGCTCCTTGGCCGCCCATCCGCCGGAGATTCCGGAGCCAACCACAATCGCATCGTAGCTCGTGGACTTCATTTACCTATAATAGACAACTAGTCATGAATGGCAACCTGTCCGGCCCTGCTGCAATCCTCATCGTGCTCGCGACGTTGACGGCGGGTGTCGTGGACGCTGCCGACTGGCCCATGTATGGCGGCAACGACCGTCAGGATCACTATTCCTCGCTCACGCAAATCAATCGGAGCAATGTCCACAGACTCAGGGAAATTTGGCGCTTTGATTCCCATGAGAGGGGCGATGCGGAGACCAATCCGCTGCTGATCGGCCGTACCCTGTACGCCTACACGCCGCAGCTCAAGGTGATCGCGCTGGACGGCGCCACGGGGACCCTGCGCTGGACATTCGATTCGGGCATTCACGGTTCCGGTCCGCAGCGGGGCCTGACCTATTGGACCGATGGCAAGGAGCGGCGGCTCTTCGCCAGCGTGATGCATCGACTCTATGCCCTGGATCCCGCCAGCGGCACGCCGCTTGAAACCTTCGGCGACCACGGCTACATCGATCTGCGCAAGGACCTGCGCGGCGACTTCACCCGGCACTATGTGTCCCTGACAACGCCCGGTATCGTCTACAAGGACCTCATCATCGTGGGCTTTCGCACCGCCGAATCCAAGCCGGCCCCGCCAGGCGACATCCGGGCGTTCGATGTGCACACCGGCCGGCTGCGGTGGGCTTTCCATACCGTTCCGCATCCGGGCGAATTCGCTTACACGGAGTGGCCCAAGGACGCCTGGCAATATTCGGGCGCGGCGAACAACTGGGCTGGGTTTGCGCTCGACCAAGAACGCGGCATCCTCTATGCCCCGACCGGCTCGGCGGTGAGCGACTTCTACGGCGCCGACCGGCGCGGCAACAATCTCTTCGCCGACTGTTTGCTCGCCCTGGATGCGGCCGGCGGCAAGCTGTTGTGGTACTTCCAAACCACGCATCACGATGTGTGGGACCGTGACCTACCTTCGCCGCCCGTGCTGCTGACGGTGCGGCACGCCGGCAAGCGCATCGACGCGGTGGCCCAGACCACCAAGCAGGGCTACGTGTACCTCTTCGATCGCGTCACGGGCGCGCCCTTGTTTCCCGTGGAAGAACGCCCGGCCCCCACCAGCGGTATGCCCGGCGAATTCACGTCGCCGACCCAGCCGATGCCCCTGCTCCCGGAGCCTTACGCCAGGCAACGGCTCACGCCGGACCTGCTGACCCAGCGCACGCCCGAAGCGCACGCCTGGGCGCTGCGACAGTTCAATACCTTCCGCAGCGACGGTCAGTTCGTCCCCTTCGGCACCGACCGACCTACGGTCATATACCCCGGTTTCGACGGCGGCGCGGAATGGGGCGGCGCTGCGGTCGATCCGCGCAGCGGCGTCATCTACGTCAATGCCAACGGCGTGGCGTGGACCGGGATGCTGGCTGAAATCAATCCGGCGTCGGGCATCGGCGCGAACCACTATCAGGTTCAGTGCTCGGCCTGTCATGGCTTGGATCGCCGCGGATCGCCGCCCGCGTTCCCTTCCTTGATCGACGTGGATCGGCGCTTATCCGGCGAGGAGATTGCGGCGGTGATTCGCAACGGCCGGGGAAGAATGCCGCCGTTTGCCGGCTTGAGCGAGAAGGCCCTCGATGCTCTCGTGCAATTCGTTCGCACCGGCGCTGACGCGACGGCCGGCAAAATGCAGCCGCCGGATGGCGACATCTCCGCCGACAAGTACCAGTTCACAGGCTACAACAAATTCCTCGATCCGGATGGTTACCCGGCGGTCGCCCCGCCCTGGGGCACGCTGAACGCCATCGATCTGAACACGGGAAAGTATCGGTGGAAAATTCCGCTGGGCGAATACCCGGAACTGGCCGCAAACGGGATGAGGAACACCGGCTCGGAGAATTATGGCGGACCGATTCTCACGGCCAGCGGCCTGTTGTTCATCGGCGCGACGATCTTTGACCGCAAGCTGCGCGCAATTGACAGCGAGACCGGAGAATTGCTGTGGGAAACCGAACTGCCCTTCTCCGGAACCGCCACGCCGGCAACCTACATGATCGACGGCACGCAATACCTGGTCATCTGCACCAGCAGCGCAAGGGATCGCAGCGCCCGCCAAGGCAGCGCATACGTTGCCTTTGCATTGCGCTAGACTGTGGTACATGCATACCGGCTCGCGCAGAAGATTTCTCATCCAATCCGGCCAGGCCGGCGCCGCGGCACTCGCGCCGGCGTGGCTTGCGCGCCGCGCGCGCGCCAATCCGCTCGGCCGGCCGGTCGGCCTTCAACTGTACACGGTGAAGGAGGCGATGCTGGCGGATCCCATCGGCACGCTCAAGAAGCTTCGCGACATCGGATTCGGCGAAGTCGAGTCCGCTGGTTTCGGCAAGCGTTCAGCCAAGGAATTCCGCGGGCTGTTGGACGATGCGGGCCTTGCCTGTCCCAGCGCTCACCTGTCGTTCGACGTCAACAACCTTGACGCCTCTTTCGAGGATGCACATGCATTGGGGGCCGCCTATGCCACCAGCGGAGCGCTTGTGGCTGATAGAGCCACGAACGCACCGTGGCCGCCGACCATGAACTTGGACCAAGCCAAGCGCACCGCCGAGCTCGTCAATCGCATCGGTGCGGCCGCCAAGCGGGCGGCTCTGCAATACGTGTATCACAATCACGATTTTGAATTCGCGGATCAGGGCGGCGGAGTCACCAGCTACGACGTGCTATTGCGGGAAACCGATCCGGAGCTGGTCAAGTTCGAGGTCGACTGCGGCTGGATGATTTTTGCGGGGCGAAATCCCATCGACTATTTCATGAAATACCCGCATCGCTTTCCCATGATTCACGTCAAGGACTTCCTGCCGGCGCCCGCCGCGAGCGCGGCCGCGCGCGGCGCGGTCGCGGGCGGCGCGCGGGAAATGCTCGGCGCGGAACTGGGACGCGGCGTCATCGATTACAAACCCATCTTCGCCGCAGCCGAGAAAGCCGGCTTGCGGCACTATTTCGTGGAACAGGAGGGCCCCTTTTCGCGCATGAATCCGCTGCAGGCGGTGCAGGTGGACTATGACTATTTGCACTCACTAAAGTGACGCTTCATATCGCCCACCCGGCACGATAGTCGCGGCTCAAGTATTGGTTCGCGCTGGGTTGATTGGTGATTTGCCCGCGCTCGCCGTCGTACAGAATCTTCTTCCCTTGGCCCGCACGCAGCGCGACGACACCGAGCAGCATGGTCTCGGTGAGCTGCGCCGCGTACTCGATCGGTGAGCTCGCCTTCGCCTCGCCCCGGATCGCCTTGGTCCAGTTGAGCTCATGGCTCCAGGCGATTCGCGGAATGCTCTGCGGAATGGCCGCCGCCGCCTCGCCGAGCGCCAGCGGATACAGCCGCGGATTCTTGCCGTAGGTGTCGTGCAAAAGAATGCCCTTCTCTCCGATGAAAATCGCGCCGCCTTCGCTCGCGAGCTCGACCTCATCCGGCAGCCGGTCCGGGCGCGCCGGATAAATTCCGCCGTCGGACCAGGATAATTTCACGGGCGGCTGCGTGCCGCGGGCTGCGAATTGATAGTGCACGCTGGTGGACACCGGATATGACACCGGTCCCACCCCGGGAGCGGTTCCCCATTGCGTGGAGGTGGCCTCGATGCTCGAGGGGTACGTGAGTCCCAGGGCCCAGAAGGGGTGGTCGATGAGATGGGCGCCCATATCACCGAGCGCGCCCGAGCCAAAATCAAGCCAGCCGCGCCAGTTGAAGGGATGGTAGATGGGATGGTAGGGAACATCTTGCGCAATGGGGCCGAGATACAGGTTCCAGTCGAGTCCCGCGGGCGGTGGGCCGCCGCTTCCCATGGCTTGAGCGAGCACATCCTGTACGTGACGAAACGTCCAAGGATTGCTGAAGGAGCGCGGCACTTCGGCCGGCGCCATGCCGGTGGGGCGCGGCAGTCCCTGCGGCCAGTAGACCACGGGTCGATTGGTCCAAACGTGCACCTCGTGCACGGGACCGATGATGCCCGCGCCGATCCACTCGTTGATCAGACGCGCGCCTTCGCTCGAATGCCCCTGATTTCCCATTTGGGTCACGAGCTTCGGATTGGCGAGCGCGCTTTGCCGCAGAACGCGGGCCTCGTGCACGGTAGCCGCGAGCGGTTTCTGCACATACACGTGTTTGCCCAGATCCATCGCCGCCTTCGCGATCACCGCATGCAGATGGTCGGGAGTTGCAATCAAGACGGCGTCGATGCCCTTCTCTTTCTCCAGCATCTCGCGAAAATCCACATAGCGGGTCGCCTTGCTGAACTGCTCCTTGAGTTTCAGTCCATCGGGCCGCGGCTTGCCGTGCTCATCGGTTAATTTGGACGCCACGGTGTGCTCGCTATAGGCGAAGTCCACATCGCAGACGGCGCCGATATGGTCGGATTGCGCCAGTGCGAGCGCATTCTGACTGCCGATTCCGCCGAATCCGACGATGGCGACATTCACGGTATCGCTGGGCGCGCGCGCGCCGCGCCCCAGTACGCGGCTCGAGACGATCAACGGCGCGCTCGTCGCCGCCATGGCGCCGAGTGCGGCATAGCCCGTGCCCGCGACAAACTTGCGGCGGGTCAGGTCGTTCGTAGTCGACATCTCAATTCCCCTTGCCAGGCCGCCATTGACCCCGGGCCACTGCGGGAACGAACTTGTCCAGGCCGCGGGGCGGGAACGAGAGCGTCTTGCGCTGCTCGGCGCTTTGATAGGCGGTCATCAAAAGCTTCACGACCTCCAGGCCGTCATCGAAGGTGAGTAAAGGCTTTTCCTTGCCCAGAAACACGCGCGCGAAATGCCGATCTTCGTTCTCATAGCCGTAGGCCGAGGGTTCATTGGCAATGACCGGCATGAGTCCGGTTTCGGCGTTTTGCTTCTCGAGGAGATCCTCGCCGGCTTTGCCCTGCACGGCGCGTGAAAAAAACAGCTTCAAGCCACTGTCGAGCGTGTTCCATGCCATCGAATACTCGGGCCCCAAGAGTTCCGCGGACAAGCGCAGCCCCGCTCCGACGAAGCTCCACGAAGTGGATGCCTCGCCGATCACCGTGTGGCCATCGTCGGTGGCGAATTCGATGGTCACACTCGCGAAATCCTCCGACGGACGCTTGCCGTAATCGACACCACGTCCGAAGGTGCGCGCGAGCTGCCTGCGGTAGTGAGGGCGCGTCCACTTGAGGCTCGCGATGTGCGCCGTGACGCGCACCGGGCGCACTGAGGACAATGCGGCGCCGGGTCGGGTCAGCAGATGCCGCACCAGCAGCACCGAGTGGCACATCATGTCGTTGAGCACGCCGCCGCCCTGCAGTTCACCGCGCCAAAACCACGGCATATGTGGTCCACTGTGTTCCTCGGCGGCGCGCGCGAGGTACGGGCGGCCGGCGGCGGCCGCGCCCCTGGCCCACGACAACGCATGGCCGGCTTGTATTTGTGGCGCGAACACCTGGTTCTCCAGGTATCCATGTGCGACACCTGAGCGCTTGATCAAACGAACGATGTGCTGCGCCTCGGCCACCGTGCGCGCCAGCGGCTTCTCACACGCAATGCCGCGCAAAGTCCCCTTTCCGGACTCGAGTGCGTGGACGATTTCCTCGATGTTTTCAACCCGTGCCTGATTGGGGCCGGTCAGCCACAGGGCATCGATGGAGGGATCCGCGACGAGATCGCTGATCGAAGCAAAGGGCTTCGCCTCTCCAATGTCCAAACTCCGCGCCAGCGCAGCGGCGCTGGCGGCATTCTTGGGGTTCGGGCTCCACACGCCACGCACGTCGGCGTCGCGCACGGCGCGGAACGCCTGCATGTGAAAACGCGCGTTGAAGCCGCTGCCGATGAATCCGACGCCGAGAGGCCGGGCGTGTTTGCCTGGTGTGTAACGCATGTTCGCCTCCTGACGGTTTAGCATAAACTGAGAGCCATGCCCTTCGTGACAGCGAATTCCCAAAAGAGCGGCTACGATGTCATCGTGGTCGGCTCCGGAGCCGCCGGTGGGCAATCAGCCTATACGCTCTGCATGGACGGCGCGAAAGTTTTGATGCTCGAAGCGGGGCGCAAATATTCTCCCGAATCCGAGACGCCCATGTTCCAGACGCCGGATTTGGCGCCGCTGGCCGGTGTCGGTACCCCCGATAAGCCGTTTGGTTTCTACGACGCGACGGTGGACGGCGGCTGGGACGTACCAGGTGAGCCTTATACGCGCGCCAGCGAGGAGGATGCGGGCCGCTTCGAGTGGTGGCGGGCGCGCATGCTGGGCGGTCGCACGAATCACTGGGGGCGCATTTCACTGCGCAACGGCCCCTACGATTTCAAATCGCGGAGTCGGGATGGCCTGGGATTTGATTGGCCCCTACGCTATGAAGACGTCGCGCCGTATTACGACAGGGTGGAGTTGCTGATCGGCGTCTACGGCAGCAACGAGGGTCTGGAGAATACGCCGGATTCCCCGCCGGGATGCCTGCTGCCGCCGCCCAAGCCCCTGGTCAGCGACTTGGTTGTCGCGCAGCGAGCAAAGCGCTTGGGGATACCGGTCATTCCGGGTCATCGTGCGGTTCTAACCCAGCCGCTCGATTACCGGCGGTCGCCGGCGCGGTTGCATCCAGGCAATGCCACGGCGCAAAAGATTCTCGCCCAAGACATGCGCAACCGCGCGGCCTGCCTCTGGGCAACCCCGTGCGGGCGCGGTTGCTCCGTCCGCGCCAATTATCAGTCGACCACCGTGCATTTGCCGCCCGCCTTGGCAAGCGGGAACCTGGATATCACGACCGACGCGATGGTGTACGAGGTTACCGTCGGGCGCGACGGCCGGGCAAACGGCGTGAGCTTCATCGACCGGACCAGTGGGAGACACTTCCACGTCAAGGCAAGGGTCGTGATACTCGCGGCCGGCGCCTGCGAGTCGGTGCGCATTCTGCTCAACTCCCGCAATGCGCAGTTTCCCGATGGACTGGCGAATTCCAGCGGCAAAGTGGGTCGCTACTTGATGGATACCGTGGGCAGCAGCGTGCGCGGGCAGATTCCGCTGCTCGAGAGCCTGCCGCCGCTCAACGAAGATGCCGCCGATGGCATGCAACTGTATGTTCCCTGGTGGCTGTATCAGGAGCAGCGCGCCGGCAAGCTCGGGTTCGCGCGCGGCTACCACATTGAATTCGGCGGCGGCAGGCGCATGCCGGACTATGGAACCGCCGCCGGGATTGAATGGCTGACCGGCGGCAGCTACGGGGTGAAGTTCAAGCGGGACGTTCGGCGCTATTACGGTTCCTTCGTCTACTTCAGCGGGCGCGGGGAGATGATCCCCAACGATCAGTCCTTTTGCGAGATCGATCCCAAGGTCAAGGACAAGTGGGGAATCCCGGTGCTGCGATTCCATTGGGGATGGTCGCAGCACGAGCTCAAGCAGGCAGCACATATGCAAAAGACCTTCACGGACATCATTGAAGCCATGGGAGGCAAGCCGCGCGATCCTCCGAAGAGCGACGGCGCCAAGGCCATCGCGCCCGGCGGCTCCATCATTCACGAGGTTGGCGGGGCCATCATGGGCGCAGATCCCGCTACGTCGGTCACCAACCCCTGGTGCCAGACCTGGGACGTCGACAACCTGTTCGTGACCGACGGTGCCGTATTCGTTTCGAATGCCGACAAGAATCCGACGCTTACCATCATGGCATTGGCCTGGCGCGCTGCGGACCATATTCTCGAGCGCATGCGGCGCAGGGAGCTCTAGTTGGATCGGCGCACGACCCTCAAGTGGGTGTTGGCCGCCGGCGCGGCCTGGCCGCATCTCCACGGGCGCGGCGCGCGGGCCGACGCGGCGCCGGCGGCGCAGGGCTATGGGACGGACCCGAATCTGGCGACGAATTACCGGCCCGGCGAGTTGTGGCCGCTGACCTTGACGGTGGCCGAGCGGCGTCTCGCGGGCATACTTTCGGACCTCATCATCCCGGCCGACGACCACTCGCCCAGCGCTTCGGCCGTCGGCGTGGTCGAGTTCATCGATGAGTGGGTTAGTGCACCGTATCCCTCCCACCAACGAGACCGCGGCATCGTGCAGGGTGGTTTCGCCTGGCTGGACGGCGAAGCTGCGCGCCGGTTCGGCCGGGAATTTGCGGACCTCGACGCCGCCTCACAGCACGGCATCTGCGACGAGATCTGCGATAAATCACGCGCGACGGCTGCGCTCGATGCGGCCGCCCATTTCTTTGCGCTGTATCGCGACTTGACCGCGGCCGGGTTCTATTCGACGCCCGTTGGCCGTGATGACTTGAAATTTATCGGCAATGTGCCGCTGGCGCGCTTCGAGGGGCCGCCCGCCGCACTGCTCAAGGCGCTCGGCTTGCCGTAAGATGGGAAGGCGATGGCTGGAAAAATCAATGTGACATACCGGGTGCCGAGCGACACGAACCGCACACCGGTCCAGGGATTGAATCCCACCGTGGCGCCGGTATTGGAATCGTTCGATCTTTTCCCGACGCGAATATGGCAGTCTCAACTCGAGGCTCTCGTTCCGCATCTGGAACGATGGGTGAAAGTCGTGCTCGCGATGCGGGCCGCCAACCCCAAGCCGGCCGGCAGAACGGTCCGTCACGGCTGGAACAGCGCCGACATGGCCGTGCTGCAGCAACCCGACTTCGCTCCCTTGCAAGCGGCGGTTCGTGCCGCGTGCACGAGCGCCCTCGGCGAAATGGGCAAGGGCAATATCGCATTCGGTCTGCAGTCCTGGATCAACCTGCATGATCGCGGCGGATTCAATTTCTCGCATATGCATGAGGGGTCGCTGCTGTCGGGCAGTTTTTATCTCCACGTTCCTCGCGGCTCCGGCCAATTCGTGTTCCGCGATCCCCGCCCCGGGGTCATTCACGGTTCGGTCAAAGGAGGCGTGCCCAACGGCCACGCCGATGTCCACCTCACCCCCAGCGCCGGTCTGCTGGTGTTGTTCCCGTGTTGGATGGAACACTATGTCGAGCCCCACGACAGCGACGAGCCGCGCATCACCATCGCCTTCAACGCCGTGGACGGCGCTCCCTCCACGATGCCTTGAGACGGCGGCGCGGCGTCATCGATCGGGTACCACATCGAACGCGACGGTGAGGCGGGGCTGGTCGCCGGTGAAAGGCACGGTGCCGTGCCAGAAGTAGGACGGAAACAGCACGAGCATGCCGACGCTGGGGCGTACCGAGTATTCGGCGGATAGCGCCGGGGTGGTTGCGATGCCCGGCTCGCCGAACGTGAGAATGCCGGCCTCACTGCGGGCATCGGCCATGCAATCGGGAAGCTCGATGTAGCAGGCCGAGGAAAGCCAGCCGCGCGGATGAACATGGTTGGCGTGATAGCCCGAGGTGCGCAGCCGCACCGACCAGCTGCCGTTGAAACGCCAGCCGCCGTGATTGCGACGGCGCAACGCATCGGTGCCCTGACCCACGTGTTCGAGGTAACGGTGGATGGGCGCCGCAAAGCTCTTGAATAGCGCGACAATGACGGGGTCCTCGCTTCGCGCCAGGTCGAACGTGGTTTCCGTGCCGTGGCGCAGCGATTGAAACAGCAGCGGATGGCCATGCGGGTCGTGCATGCGGTTGAGACTGACTTTGAGGTCCGCGATAAAACTGGCCACATCCGGCCACGGCGGCGGCGCATCGAGCTGCTGCCGCAATACCAATCGTTCGTAGTCGCAGAGCCGTGCATAGCGCGCGTCGCCGAGCAGGCGCAACGCGGTGGTCTGCAATGCAATGAGATATTGATCATCGGGACTGTTGGCCAACAGCGCTTCGCAGTGCGGCAGCGCGCCGCGCGCATCGCCGATGCCGAGTTGGGCGGCCGCCAACAAGGTGCGTGCGGCGGCATTCGCGGGCACCGCGCACAGCGCCCGCTCGGCCAGGCCCAACGCGGCTGCCGGATCGAATTCCAAAGCCGCCAGCCCGGCGCGAACCAGCAACATGGGCGGCGCCTGCGGGCGCGAGGCCTGGGATGCCAAGCAGGCATAAGCCGCGCGCGAATTTCCCGCGCCCTGCACGATGGCGGCCTTGGCGGCCCAGAGGGCATCGTCGTCGGCAAAGGTCTGCAAGGCCCGATCGAGCGTTGCGGTCGCCTGCGCGATGTCGCCGGTCCGCATCCAGACGAGTTTCGCGAGATTGTTGTGCGCCTCGATGAGATGTGGGTCCAGCTGCACACTGTCGCGCAAGGCCGCTTCGGCACGCTCAAGATCGCCCTGCGCAATCAGGCTGCGGGCATGGGTGTTGTACAGCGCGGCCGATCGATGTCCCCGTGTCAGCGTCTGCTGGGCGATGCGCGCGGCTTCCGCATGCTGATTGGCCATGCCAAGGGCAATCGCCAACGCATGCGCCGCGGCGAGGTTGTCCGGCGCCGCGGCCACGATGCGTCGATAACCGGCAATCGCCTCGTCTTGACGACCCAGCGCGGCCAGCGCGGCGATGTGCTGCGCCGCCAATTCCGCGTCCGCCTTGCCGCTGACGCACAGAGGCGCGGCGACGTTGAGCGCCTGGGCCGGACGTCCCATATCATTGTAGTAACGCGCGAGCAGCAATGCCGCGCGAGGAAAGGGTGGCGAGCCGGCCGCCGCGCGCAGCAACAGCGATTCGGCTTCGCCGGTGCGGCCACTGGTGAGCAGCAGCTCGCCCAAGGTCGCCAGCGTCGGTGTCCAGCTGGGTTCGAGGTTGAGTGCCTGCCGCAGGAGCTTTTCCGCGGCCGCGGCGTCACCCAGCGCCTGCTTGGTGCCGGCGAGCAGACGCAACCCTTCGACGAACTTAGGGTTGGCGTCGACGATGGCCTCGAGCTCGGCCTGCGCGGTGCGAAATTGGCCCGCCTGCAGCAGCGCGCTGACGTGCCGCATGGCATCGATGAGTGCGGGATTGTTCACGGCCATTCGCAGCGAGGCTAACAGACCGACGCGTTGACGTCCCCTCTCAATGCTGGGAAGAATGGGCGGAGATGAGGCCAAAAAAGCCCCCCTCGCGCCGGCCGCGAGGGGGGAGTTCCCCACTAGAACTTGTACTTGACTCCGATGTTGATTTCGCGCCCTTCGATGGGCCGGGCCAAGATCACGCCGCCGATGCCCGATTGGACGCCGAACTTGCGCGCATTGCCTTCCGTGAGTCCGATCTGATTGGTCAGGTTCGTGCCTTGCAAACGCACCTGCCAGTTCTTGCCGTAGTTGGCAACGATCCCGGCGCTCAGCATGTAATACGCTCCCAGGGGCTGCAGACCCGAGATGTCCTCGTACCGCTGGCCGACGTGCTCGTAGGTCACCCATCCAGTCGCATCGCCCCACGACGGCAGCACTTGGTAGCTGGGGGTAAACCGGACCTGGAGTTTCGGCTGACGCTGCAGCGGCGCACCGTCAATGGCGGCGCACTGAGCATTGCCGTTGATGTCGGTGTACGGGGCGCAGCCATCGAAGTGTGTGTAATGGCCGTCCATGTAGTCGCCGACCACCGTCAGGTTCAGGTGCGGAATCGGCGTCAAGGTGGCTATCAAATCGATGCCCTTGGAATCGGAGCCGTAGTTGGCAATCGCACCCGTCCCCACGCCCACCGAATTGGTTTCCTGATATTGCAAGCCCGTGAATTGCTTGTGGTAGAGACTCATATCCACATAGGCAATCGAGTTCTGAAATTTGAAACCGCCTTCGTAATTCTTGAGCGTCTCCACCGGTGAGAAATTGCCGTTGGGGCTGACGCCGCGTATGCCGTTGTCGAAGTCGTCGAAGTGCGTGCCGTTGTTGACGCGCACATAGGCGCTCATATTGCTGAAGATCTCGTAGTTGACACCCACCGTCCAAGACGTGGCGTTCTTGCTGTAATGCTCGACATCATAGGTGCCATTACAGACCGGCGTGGCGTTGTCCCAGAGATCGAAAGCCGTCCCCAGTTGCACCGGGCTTCGGTTGCACGTGTCCTGACGCACGGAGATGTGTTCATATCGCGCGCCCACGTCGAACAGCCATTTGTCCAGCTTCCACGAATCGGACAAGTACGGCGCCGTGTTCGTGCCCTCGCCGTCTTCGAGAATGTTGTAGTTGTTGTTGAAGCTGACGAAGCCCTGCGGGCTCGTCAAATGGTAGGTGTTCCCGCCATTCACATAGCTCAGGATGATCGGCGTCGCATTGGGCGTGTTGCTCATGAGCATGGTGTTGCCGAGCGACCAATTGTCGTGGTCGGTGTAGTGGGTCAGGTACAGGCCCGCCGTGGCCGTGTTGCCGTCGAAGATCTCCTTGCTGACGCGAAACTCGTTGTTGAGGTTGTTGAGTTTCTTCTGGATATACCACCAGCCCTGCGTGATCACGCTCTGGTCCCCGGCCACCGGGCCGCCCCCGAGGTAGCTCGCGCTGACATTGGTGGCGAGCGGCAGGCCTTGGCCACCGGCGCCCAAATTGTTGGAGTCGACCGCCGTGGCCCCGTTGCAGTAGCCCGCCGGTTGCGCGACCTGGCAGCCGTAGAGGTAGTAATTCAAGGGTCTGGGGTTGGGGCCGGAGAACAGCGCATTGGTGTTGAGGCTGCCGATATCCCAGATGAACTTGTCCGACACTTTCCAGCCGTTGAAATCGGCATCGTAATTGCCGCCGAAGAAGTTCAAGTTGCCGCCGCGTCCGTTGGCAAGATCCGCACTTTCAAAACCACCCGCCGGATTCGGCAGCAGCACGTTCTGCATGGCCCTGCTGCCATAGGCCGAGGTCAGTGCGTTGAAGCCGGGATAATTGGAGAAGTCCCCGTTTGCGCTCTCGATCAGGGGCACCGGCACGATGAACTGATTCTTTTCATTCAGTGTCCGCCCCCAGAGCATGAAGGAGCCATTGTCCATATCGTGGGACAGGGTCGCGGTGAACTGGCCGCCGTCGTCGGCGTCAAATTGCGGCGAGCGGACGCCGTGCGATTCCCGATAAAAGCCGCCGGCGCTGACATACCACTTGTCGGCGATGGGGAAGCCGTAGAAGGCATCGACTCGCACCAAGCCTTCGCTGCCGTAAGTCACGCCCACCGAACCCGTTGGGTCGGCGGTGCCTCTCTTCAAGATGAAGTTGGCCGTGGCGCCCATTTGTCCGGGGCCGAATATGGCGCCCGGACCGCCCTGCACGACTTCGACGCGTTCCACCGTATCATCGAGGCGCAGCAACGAGCTCGAGTCCATGAAGGAGAGCGACGGCATGCCGTACAGCGGCGAGCCGTTCACCATGTTGGTGAAGAACGGCGCGTCGCCGCCGCCGGGGATGCCGGCGATTTCAATGTTGGCGCCGGTTTGACCGCCCGAGGACTCGGGCCAGATTCCGGGCGACAGCTTGAGCACGTCGGCCGTGCTCTTGGGATTCGCCATCTTGATGGCCTCGGCGTCGACCGAGATGATGTTGTAACTGGCATCGAGTTTCTTCACGCCGCGCGCGGAAGCCGTGACCACGATTTCATCCAACGCGGACGTTTCGGTGGACGCGGACGCGGCCGTATCCGTGTCCGCCGCGTGGACCGTGCCGCCGGCGCAGTACAGAATCCCGGCCACCGCGGCGGCGACGGCATTCAAGCCCGCAACGCGGGGGCCCAACCGTGAAATTGCGCCGACGACAGGCAGTGCATGCGCCGGTGATTTGGCCATCGATAGTCTCGCGAACCCAGTGCTGCGTCGCGCTTGGTGTTTGTTCTTTAGTTTCACGGATCGTCCCCCCCTTGAATACCTTGATTGATGTAGTAATTGCTAAGGCAATCGAACAGCTTCCCCAACATTGATCGGACACCGATCTCGAGCAGTACGGGAAATGGTCCGTAAGGCTGTCGCAACCCAAGCCGCCGCCGCCGGCGATGCTGGTCACGCACCTTAGTTCTTCGTTCCGATTGTCCCCCACCGCTCTTCTTGTTTTCGGATTCATACCACGGAATTGATATCGATATCAAGTTGTGTTGCGATTATGCTACAAACACAAAAATGCGCGTTTATTCCAGCCGGACCCGTGACGCGGCGCGGTCGCGGCCGCGAATCCTCTTGTCCCGCGCCGCGCGATCGAATCCATTGCCTTGATATCGATAACACACCTGTGTAAGGTCTGGCACAAAGAAATACTCGGGCGCTGACCCGATCAGGCTGAATTTTGGGGGAGGGCAATTTGTCGTCCACGGCGCCCAATGCCGGCGTGCTTCCGTCAAATGTGCCGGAACGCTGGCGGCTGCTCATGATCGACGAGGGCCCGTCGGCCAATGCGGCACAGGCCGAGACGCTCTTCGCGCTCTCCAATGGTCTGTTGGGCGTGCGCGGCGGCAGGGAAGAGCAGCCGAGTGCAACCGATGGCGCCTTCCTGGCGGCAGTCTACGAATGCGTGCCGATTCATTACCACGAGGCGTTTCCAGGATTTGCGCGTTCCTCGGATACGCGCGTGCCCGTGGCCGACGGCAAGCGCATTCGGATACGGCTGGGTCCCACCGCCATTGATCTTTGCGCGGGCGAGCGTCTGCACTGCCGTCGTATCCTCGATTTGCAGCATGGCCTGCTGCATCGCACGACGCTGTGGCGCGCGCCGGGCGGCGGCACCCTGGAAATCAACGCCACGCGGTTGGTGCCCTTGAACGGCGGGACGCTGCTGGCCATTCGACTCTCCATCCGCTCGATCGATTACCGGGGGCCGGTGCTGCTCGAGTCGTGCATCGAAGCCACCGATGCGGCGGTTCGCGCGGAAGATCCCCGCATGGGCGCTGAATCGGGCGCCGCGTTGACGGTGGGCGAACGCCGCATCGAAGGCGCCTCGGCCGTGATGACTCAGTCTGCGCAGCGCTCCGGCATTCAGGTGGCGATCTCGCAGACCCACCGTGCGGTGACTGACATGTCCGCAGAGAATCCCATCGACGGGGAGCCCAAATCCGTCGGTCAGCGCTTCCAGGCCGAGCTGGTGCCGGACGGCTGCGTCACGATTGAGAAGTTCGTCGCCTGGGCTGCGGGCTCCCATCCGGACAGTCTGTCGAGGCAGGCCGTCAGCGCCGCCGAGGACGCCGCCGGCCTTGGCTTCGAAGCCCTCGAGGTGGCGCACGCGGCCGCGTGGAGCGCGTTCTGGAGCGATGCGGATTTAGGGTTGGATGGCGATCCCTCGTTGGATCAGGCGCTGCATTTCAGTCTGTTTCACGTGCGCCAATCGGCACCGCCGGATGGACGTCATGCGCTCGCCGCCAAGGGCTTGACCGGGCAAGGGTACGAAGGTCATGTGTTCTGGGATACGGAGGTCTTTGCATTACCGGTGCTGCAAATGACGGCGCCGCTGCTCGCGCGAGCGAGCCTGGACTGGCGCGCCTCGACGCTGCCCGCGGCGCGCGCGCACGCGCGCGAACTGAATCACCCGATCGGTGCTCTCTATCCCTGGCGGACGATCGCCGGGGACGAGGGATCCGGCTACTTTCCTTCCGGCTCCGCCCAGTACCACATCAATGCCGCCATCGCTTTTGCCCTGCGCCTGCAGCACCTGGGCAATGATCCCCTGCCCGTCAACAGCGAAGATGCCGCGGTGCTGTTCGAGACGGCCCGGATCTGGATGCAGATCGGGCATCATGATCCGGCACGCGCCGGCGCGTTCTGCATCCATTCGGTGACCGGACCGGACGAATACTCCGCGCTCGTCAACAATGACTACTACTCCAACCGCATGGCGCAAATGCACCTGCGTTACGCCGCCGACGTGGCCGGGAGACTGGCCCGATCCTCACCGGACGACTATCGGTCCCTCGCGCACGGTATGGATCTCTTGGATGCCGAGCCCACT
This sequence comes from Steroidobacteraceae bacterium, assembly GCA_035314705.1. Classification (GTDB taxonomy): domain Bacteria; phylum Pseudomonadota; class Gammaproteobacteria; order Steroidobacterales; family Steroidobacteraceae; genus Bog-1198. The sequence continues at coordinate 21,753 of DATFZF010000055.1, forward strand.
GCGTGGCGGCGCGCGGCCGATGCCATGTATCTGCCGCTCGACAACCGTCATGGCGTACATCCTCAGGATGATGGCTTTCTCGATCGGCCGGCCTGGAATTTCGCGACGCAACCGGGGGACGATCGCCCGTTATTGCTGCGCTTTCATCCGCTGACGCTGTACCGCCATCAAGTGTGCAAGCAGCCCAGCGTCGTGCTCGCCCACGTGCTGCTGGGCGAGGAGATCTCCGCGGCACAGAAGCGCCGCGACTTCGACTACTACGAGCCGCTCACCGTACACGATTCTTCGCTGTCGGCCTCCACGTGGGCCATTCTCGCCGCGGAACTCGGGCTGCTCGATTCGGCGCTCGGCTATTTTCGCGAAGGCGCGCGTCTCGACCTGGATGATTTGCACGGCAACGCCAGCCATGGAGCGCACATGGCCGCCATGGCGGGTACCTGGCTCAGCCTGGTGTGGGGCTTCGGCGGCTTGCGCATCGACGGCGATGGCGTGCTGCAGCTGCGGCCCGTGCTGCCGCCGGACTGGGGGCGGTATTACTTTTCGCTGCAGTGGCGCGGGTGCCTGCTCACAGTCACTGTCAGTGCCGCGGGCGTGCACTATGATCTGCGGCGCGGCGCCACTCTGACGTTTTCTCATAACGGTGCATCCGTCATCGTGTCGGCGGACAATGCACTGCTGATGCCGCTCCCCAAAATTGTCCCCGTTGCCCGCCCTCGCCGCGTGGACGCGGTCATTTTCGATCTTGACGGCGTGCTCACCGATACGGCGGAATTGCATTTTCAATCCTGGTCGCGCCTGGCCGCGGAGATCGGCGTGCCATTTGACCGCAGGACCAACGAGCGGCTCAAAGGCATCGATCGCTTGAAGTCGCTCGACATCATCCTCGAACGTGCGGCCCGCGCCTTCGGCGCGGACGAGCGGCGCGCGCTCGCGGAGCGCAAGAACGGCTACTTCGGCAAATTGCTGGAAACTCTGACGCCCGAGTCGCTGCTGCCGGGAGCGCTCGAGGCTTTGCGGGATGTGCGCGAGCGCGGCGCGCGGGTGGCGTTGGCCTCGGCGAGCCGCAACGCCATGACCATCATTACGCGCCTCGGCATCGGCGGCGCCTTCGACTACATTGCCGATCCGGCCAAATCCCACCCCAAGCCGGCTCCCGATATCTTCCTCGATGCGGCCGCCGCCCTGCGCGCCGATCCCTCGCGCTGCATCGGTGTCGAGGATGCGATTGCCGGCATCACGGCCATCAAGCGAGCCGGCATGAAAGCCATCGGCATCGGAGATTCACGCGTGCTGGCGCAGGCCGACATCGTCGTTCCGGACATGACCGCGCTGCGCATCAAGCGGTTCCTGTGAGTCGCACCCGCATCATCATCGCTCTGGTGCTGATCTACATGTTGTTTGCCGTGCTGCTCAACAGCGTCGGTACGGTGATACTGCAGTCCATCGTCGCCTTCGGCGTCGACAAGCCGCGCGCCAGCCTGCTCGAGGCCTGCAAGGATCTCACCATCGCCGGGAGTTCATTCATCGTGGCATCGTTCCTGCCGGCCTTGGGCTATCGGCGCGCCATGCTCCTGTCGCTCGCCATCGTCGGCGGGGCCTGCACCCTGATGCCGATCTACCCGGGTTTTCACACCACCGAAATTCTGTTCGTGTGCGTCGGCCTGTCCTTTGCGATGACCAAGGTCGCCGTATATTCCTCGATCGGCCTGCTCACGGCGGATAAGACCGCGCATTCGCGGCTGACCAACCTGATCGAGGGTCTGTTCATGGTCGGGGTGCTGCTCGGCGGCTGGCTGTTCAGCGCCTTCATCGATCCCCTCGCTCCGGCCAACCCCAGCTGGCTCAATGTCTATTGGCTGCTGGCCGCGTTGGCCGGCGTGCTTCTGGTGCTGCTCGCGACCTCGCCGCTGGATGAATCTGCGGCACACGCCGCGGGGAAGGCGTCGGCCGGCCAATCCGTCGCCGGCATGTTCAAGCTGCTGGCGCGCCCCCTGGTGTATTGCTTTCTGATTTCCGCATTTCTCTATGTGTTGATCGAACAGAGCTTCGGCACTTGGTTGCCAACCTTCAATCGCGAGATTCTGAAGCTGCCCAACACCATGAGCGTCCAGCTGGCCAGCATACTGGCCGGGGCCACGGCGATCGGGCGGATCGGCGCGGGGCTGGTATTGAAACGCGTGCCGTGGTTCGTCCTGCTGAACCTGTGCGTGGTCGCGATGGGGTTGCTGGTCGTGCTGACCCTGCCGCTCGCCGCGAACGTGGTCGCCCATTCCGGTGTGGGTTGGTTCAATGCGCCGGTGGCAGCCTATGTGATACCGCTGATTGGGCTTTTGATGGCGCCCATCTACCCGGTCATCAACTCCGTCGCCTTGAGCTCCCTGCCCAAACCGCTGCATGCGGCCATGACCGGCCTGATCGTCGTATTCTCGGCACTGGGCGGCACGCTCGGCTCTCGAATCACCGCCATCGTTTTCTCGCGCTTCGACGGCATCCGTGCATTCTATTTTTCACTGATCCCGATGCTGCTGCTGCTGCTGGCGCTGTTTCTATTTCGGCGCGAAACGGAACGCGGCATGGCAGCGGCGGCTATGTCGCCCGCACGATGAGATTGGTCGGCAGAACTTCCGACACCACAGGCTTGTTTTCAATCAGCGCCACGACTTTGCGCGCCAACAAGTTCCCGCCCGAACGCCAGTCCTGCCGCACCGAGGTCATTGGCGGCACGAAAGAGGCCGCCAACGGCGAGTCGTCGTAGCCGATCACCGAGACGTCTTCCGGCACCCGCTTTCCGGCTTCGATCACGGTGCGGATCACCCCCATGGCCAGGGGATCGCAGCAGGCAAATACCCCATCGAAGGCAACGCCATCCTTCAGCAAATCGGCGGCAACCTGCGCTCCGCCATGGAATGTGAATGGGCTGGTGCGGGTCGCCAGCGTGGCATCCTGCGCGCTCTGAATGACTTCCACGAATCCTCGGTGGCGGGCCGCGATTTCGGCGTGGCGCAGGTCGCCGATGAAGACGAGGCGGCGTCTGCCGAGCGCGAGCAGGCGTGCCGCTGCAACGGCACCGCCGTGCTCGTTGTCGGTACCCACCACGGTATAGTGTTGCCGGGCTCGAAGCGCACCCCATACCACCCACGGAATTCCCAGCCGCTCGATCGCATGCACGGCCACGTCATCGGCGCCCTGACCGAGAAGGATGAGACCTTCGGCTGCGTTGATCGTGTTGGTATCCAGGGCGTGCAAGGTCGTCAGCAGCAAGTTATATCCCGACGAGGTCAATTCCTGGGAAATTCCGCCGAGCAGCGTCAGCGGATACGGGTCCGTCATCGGTCTTTCGGGCGACGGATCCATTTCGATCACGACACCGATCGTATGGCTCCTGTTGAGGCGAAGATTGCGCGCGGGCAGGTTCAGGCGGTAGCCGTGTTTTCGCGCCAGGTCAAAAATCCGGTCGCGTGTCGCGGAATTGACGATCGCGCTGTTGCGCAGCGCTCTCGAGACCGTCATCGGCGACACGCCGGCGATCTTGCCGAGATCTTCCATGGTCATCCGGCCGGCCTTCGCCTTGCGAGCATGCCCCTTTCCCGTGCTCGCACGCGGCTTCTTGCGGGATCGCTTTGCCATCACTCTCCAGGCTTGAAATCACACTTAGGATGGCGACTATACGCCTAGCCCGGGTCGGGTATGGCCAAGTAGACCGTGCTCCACAATTGCGCAGCGTTGGACTCATCGGCGTCGGCGGCATTGGCGCCGAAGGGCGCGATGCGGAAGCGGCCTCCGGCAAAGGTCCAGGACCAGAGCTCCGAATTTTGCATGCTGTGCGTCGCGCGAATACCCTCCCAGAGCGCACCCTGGGCCGCGCGCAACTCCTCCTTCACGATCGGCGCCAGCTCCGGGCGTCGTAGTTGCCGCTCGAGTCCCGCCGCCATGACCGCTTGCTGCCAGGACCAGATCACCGTGCCGTGGTAGGCGTTGTTGGTGAACTCGGCTTGGATGGCGGGCGCGGCATACACCGGATTGGCCACGACCATACCCACATCGGTGAGCAGGCCGGCCGGAAACGGCTGCATCAGCGTCTTCGCGATTCGGCGCAGCGCCCTGGGATTCGGGTGGCCGAACAACAAGTCAAACCCTTCGTCCGAATGGACCACGGCGATGGGCTTGGCATCGGCGTCGAGCGACAGGGCGTAGAAGAGTACGGGTGAGTCGCCCACGGAGCGGAGCGCGGCATCGCGGGACACATTCAGGGCAGCGGCATAGCGGGTAATGTCCCGGCGGGCATCCACATTCGGTACCGTGACCCCGAATAGCGGCCTGGCTTCATCGCGCCAGAGTCTCGATTGGGCCTCGGCGCGCGCGAACATCGCGTGATCGGCCGGCTGAAGATACGGCTCGAGCAGGCCACTGAGTAAAAAGCGGCTGGCGGCCTCGAGCGCCGCCGGCACGAACACCGCATTGACATCAAAGGGGTAGCGTCCGCCGCCCAGCCCGGTGTTGCTGTCCCGCCATTGACCCACTGAAACACCCGGCTTCAGGGCGATCAGATTCGCCGCCCGCGGATCCTGTGCAAACTTCGCCGCGGCTTGCAGCACGAACCTCAAGTTGCCGACCAGATCCAACCCAAGCGGGTGCGCTGACACGCCTCGTCCGTCGCTGCGCGCCAGGAATTGCACGGCCTGCGATCGGCCGCGCGCATCGTCCAGCAGCCAGGCGGCGGCGACGGGTGCCAGCATGAAGCTGCCGTCGATCATCTTGTAATCGAACACCGCTGCATCCGACTTAAGGTGGTCGGTGCGCAGGTGATCGAGAATGGCGAACTCACCGATGTCCTCTTCGTGCGCCACCTCGCCCTGCGGCGACAGGCGGGCCAGCACGGCGCCAAGACCTGCCTCCACCGCCTTTGGCGACAGCACGGGCATGAGCAGGCGCACCGACATCAAGGTGTCGCGGCCGAAGTAGGTATTGAACCGCCAGGAGCCGGCGAGAAACTTCTCTTGGTAGCTGAGGAAAGTGAGCACATTGCGGGCCGCGGTGTCTGTACCGGCACTCGTGTCGAGCAGGTCCCGGCCGGCGAGCGGGGTCAGCGGCGCTTCGCCGCACACCGCGGTGATCTTCAGGCGGATCTCGCCGTCGCTTGCGGCGCTGACATGGTTCGCCCGGAGCGTGCCGCGAGTGACCTCGACACTCAGGCGATATCCGGCCGCACCGTCGAGGCGATCGCGCGCCCAGGTAACGGTCGAGTGCTGAATGGTCGGGTTGGCTGCCACTTCAGCCGGAAAAGTGCCCAGGGCCTGATAATCCCGAAGTACGCGGATGCTGGATAACACGGCCTGCCTGATGGTCAGATCCGCATCTCCCGTCACGCGGGCCTCGGCCCACATGCCGTACAGAGGCCGCCCCTGCTGGTCCTTGACCATGAGCGGCCGTGGTTGCCCGAGCAAGGTCCAGGCGACAGGTTTTGCGCCATGGGCAAACCAAAGGCCGACGCCGCTGTTGCCGGCCGGAAAGGCCACCAGCACGCGAGGATCCAACCCTGAGCGCAGCAGCAAATGGGCGGCGACGGGGCCGTCGCGCAGAAAGCTGTTCAGATTGGGACCTTCCTCGACATCGAAGGACAGGCGCAGCTCGGAACCGGGTTCACCCATCCCGGGCAGCGGCGCCATCGCCGCGATACCGGCAACCATCATCATGAGCGCCCGGCGCAAGACGGACTTAGGATTTGTATTCAGGACGGCAACACCTCTTGGTACACGCTATAGCTCTCCCCCTCGATGTCGAGGAAGGGCTTCAGTCTGAGAAGCCCCGCATCCGTCTGCGCGTGCCACTCATGCCGTCCACTGCGATCGCGTTGTGCCGCCAACAGGTTGGTGCGCGCAACCGGCGACGTGGCCGAGCCCTGCTCGTCCAAGACCCGCATGAGCACCAGCGGGCCGGCCATCAACGCCACCGTCTGCGGGTGGGCCGCCTCTATGCTTTCCAGCCGCTGCGTGAGCGGCAGTTCGAGTTCAATCCGGTCGGCCGAGCGCCATTCGCGCCGAAGCGCGGCAAAGCGGCCAGGCTCGAGCGAGCCCGCCTCACGCCTGCCGTTGATCGACAGACCGGCGCCCTGCGCCCAGGCCGGAATGCGCAGATTGAGCGTGAAGGTTTGCGCCCTCGGCAGTTGCAACGTTATGAATACGGTGGAGGCATAGGGATAGTTGGTTTGGATCGACAGGCCGCAGGCCGCGTCGTTCTGGGTCCAGGCGACCTGTGCCGGCACATAAAGATTTACGTAGATGCCCTGCGGATCGGTAAAGCAGGTGCTGATGGTGTAATCGGCGGCAATCATCGGCAGCGTGCCGGAACAGCACGGCCATCGGTCGGGGTGAAAGGTTTTCCTCGCTCGGCGCGTGTAGTCGGAATAGTAAAACGCGTGTCCGTCCGGCTGGATCGGCAACGCGCCAAGCACGGTGTTGTACAGCACGCGTTCCATGCTGTCGCCGTAGCGCGCGCCGCGGGTCATGCGCAGCAAATAGCGCGTGAGCTTGAAGTGCGCATAGGCGCCGCAGGGCGTTTCAAAACTCTTGCTCTCACCGTCGAGGCTCGACCGCAGCGCGCCGCTGTCGGGAACGACGAAGTGCTCGTCCGGGCCCCACCCGCCGGTGGCGAAGCTTTGTGCAGAGATCATCTCGAAGCCCTGCTGCGCTGCCGCCAGATACATCGGCGTCCCGAGCGACAGATGGGCCTGCGCCGCCGAGCTCAACCCGTTGACGTGGCTGTAGGCATGCTTGCCCGGAAGTACATTGTCGCCGCGCGCGAGCGCCGCAAAGAACTCGTCGTAGAGAAATCGCCGGGCCAGGTCGAGGTGACGCGCATCGCCGGTCAATTTCCAGGCGTGGAATTGATTCTCGGGCAGAGTGTAACTCTCGTCCCAGGCATGCTCGCTGAAGTCCTCGCCCGGCTGGGCATGCTCGTTGCGCGGCATGGCCCGCGGCGGCAGGTACGGGACGGCGGCCCGGGTGGTACGGGCAAGCGTCGCGAGCGCCGCCTCGTCGCCGCTCAGCCGGTGGGCGTCCAGCAATCCACCGACGAGTTTGTCGTAGGTGTAGGCGGGGAAGCGATTTTTGCGGTAGAAACTGCCCTCAGCGTCGACCGTCGCCGCATACGCGCGCACCAGGCGCCGCAGTTTGGCGCGCGTCGGGGCATCGCCGGTGATCGCGTGGTAACGCGACAACGCGCTCATCCATTGCCCGAAGGTGGCGCCGGGCGCAAACGCATTCGTGCCGTACCAGCCGCCGAGCTCCGGGCCGGGCGCGTGCTGTCCGGCGCGCGCACGAAAGGGCCGCAGCAGCGCATCCTCATCCAACCCAAGGACCAAGCGGTGATTCTCGCGCGCTTGGCCGTAGAGCGGTCCGGCGCCGAACTGCACTTGGCCGTACTCCAATTCGCAGAGCGGCGCCTCGATCGCATCCGCGCCAGCCCGGCTCGCCGCGCGCGCAGAGCAGCGCCAGCCGCCTGCCGCGAGCAGGCCGAATGCCAGAAGCCTGCGCCGTTCGGCATCAATGGTGTCCGACATGTCAGTGCCCGCTCCCATGCCGCTTGGCATGCCTACCGGTCGCTCCGCCGGGGATCCGGATAGTATAGGGCGTCCTTGAAACGACGGCGTGGATGCGAGTGATGGCGCAGGGGTGATACATGACAGCTAGCGACAGAGTTCGTTTTCGTTTGAGGTGGGCGGTCGCGGCGCTCGCAGGGATGGCGGGCGCGCCCACCATCGGCGCCGCCGCCATGGACCCGACGCCGGTGGACTGGGTCAACACCTTCATCGGCACCGGCGGCGGCGGTGCGGACTACGGCGGCACCATGCCCTTCGTCACCACGCCCTTCGGGATGACCAACTGGACCGCACAGACGCGGCAGAATCGCATCAGCGTGACGTCGTATGCCTATGAGGATTCCTATATCCAGGGCTTCATCGGCACGCATCAGCCGGCAATTTGGATGGGCGATTACGGCTATGTCACGCTGATGCCGGAAATCGGCCCGGTCAACTACGCGCCCGAAGCGCGCCGGCTTGCGTTTTCGCACCAGGATGAAGTCAGCACGCCGTACTACTACTCGGTCAAGATGGGATCGGATGCTGCGCATCGCATCGGCGCGGAAATGACCGCCACCGATCATGCGGGCTATTTGCGCTTCACTTATCCTCGAGGATCGCAGGCGAATGTGCTCATCGAGGTGACGCGGCCCGGCATCGAAGGCTTCGTGAAAATCGATGCGGACAAAAACGAAATCGTCGGCTACAACCCCGACCGCATGGACTCGCACTTGGGTCCCCTCAAATTGCCGGACTTCAAGGGGTATTTCGCGGTTCGCTTCCGGCAGCATTTTGCCGCGCAAGCCATCTATGAAGGCGTGTGGGCGGTGCCGGGCAAGGACGAGGTCAAGGGCCTCAATGTGGGCGCCTATGTTGCGTTCGACACCAGCGGCGGCGGCGTGGTCGACGTCCAGGTAGGCACGTCTTTCATCAGCATCGAACAGGCGCAGGCGAACCTTGACGCGGAAATGCCGAGCTGGAATTTCGCGGGTGTGCGCGACGCGCTCGAGGCGAGTTGGAACAGGAAGCTGGCCATCGCGTCCCTGGAAGGCGCCACCGACGAGGAGCGGCGCATCTTCTACTCCGGCCTGTATCACGCCCTGTTGTATCCGAAACTGATGTCGGAGCATGGCCGCTACTACAGTGCCTTCGACGACAAGGTTCATGACGGCACCGCCTACACCGCCTATTCGATCTGGGACACGTTTCGCGCCGAAAACAGCCTGTTGACTTTGTTTGCACCCGAACGGATCGACGCCATGGTGCAGTCGCTGCTGCAGAATTATGTCGAAGGCGGCTGGATGCCGAAGTGGCCCAACCCTTCCTACACCAACATCATGATCGGCACCCATGCCGATTCGCTGGTCGCCGAAGCCATCAACAAGGGATTCAAGGGGTTCGATTACAAGCTCGCCTATGCAGCGGTGTACAAGGATGCGATGACTCCACCGGATGAGGACACGGCGCGGCATTGGTTTGATCGAGAGCCGGACACCCCCTACGAGGCGCGGGCCGGGCTGACCTTTGCGAAGACCCTCGGCTACATTCCGGCCGACAAAATATCCGAGTCCGCGTCCAGCACGCTGGAGGAGACCTACGACGACTATGCCGTGGCGCAGGTAGCCAAGGCCGTCGGCAACACCGCCGACTACGCGTTCTTCATGAAGCGGTCGACCAACTACAAGCGCCTCTTCAATCCGGGGCGCGGGTTCATGCAGGCAAGGAATTCCGATGGCACCTGGGCTTCTCCGCAAGACGGCTGGACCGAAGGCGATCAGTGGGTGTATCTCTTCGCGCCGCTGCATGATGTTGCCGGCGTAGTACAGCTATTGGGGGGGCGCGAGGCCGCTTCGGCCAAGCTGGACGAGCACTTCAATGGCGGCCACAACCGCCATGACAACGAACCCAGTCATCATTACGGGTATCTGTACGACTACACGGGACAACCGTGGAAGACGCAGGCACGCGTGCGCGAGATTGCGCGCACCGCGTATTCCAATACGCCCAACGGCGTATTGGGCAACGAGGATTGCGGACAAATGTCGGCGTGGTACGTATTCACGGCGCTGGGCTTTTACCCGCTCAACCCGGCCTCGGGCGAGTACCTGATCGGCAGCCCGCTCTTTGTCCGCGCTGCGCTCAAACTGCCCAACGGCAGGAGCTTCGAGATTTCGGCGCCGAACAATACCGCGCAAAACGTTTACATCCAATCGGCGAGGCTCAACGGCAAGCCGCTCGCTGTGCCCGTGATTACCTACGCGCAGATCGAAGCCGGCGGCAAATTGGATTTCGTCATGGGACCCAAGCCATCGACGTGGGCGGCCGGTTGGCACCCGAAATCCGTGCGGTAGACGGCTCGCCGCGGCATCGGCGGCACAGGCCGCAGCGCCGGCGAGCTTCGATCTCATTTGCGGACGCAACTTGCGCAGCGGCTCCGCGTACTGCGCGCCGAGATCGCGATGGGTCGCCTGAATCGTCTCGGCGCTGGCCAGCAATGATGCAGCTTGTTCCGGCTGACCCAGTGCGAGATGGCATCGCTTGTACAGGCGGACTGTAAGCCAGCGCAAATCTCGGCCGCCTCTGACAGTGCCGCAACCGCGCCCGGCAGATTCCCGACACGCTGCTGCATGACCACAGCGCGCGCACGGCGTGTTATGGCGACCAGCAGGCAATTCTGGACTTCCTCAGGTCGCTCTAGTCCAAGGGGCGCGGCATCCCGCTCACCGCCGCGACCTCGCAAAGGTGTCGAAAGCCACCGCCGCCACGATGATCAGACCGATCACCACCTGCTGCCAGTAGGAGGAAACATGCATGATGACGAGCCCGTTGGTCAGCACGCCGATGAGCAGCGCGCCGATGATGGTGCCGCCGATGCCGCCGCGCCCTCCCGACAGGCTCGCACCGCCAATCACGACCGAGGCGATGACTCGAAGTTCGTAGCCCACCCCGGCTGTCGCTTCGGCTGCGCCGAGCCGCGCGGACTGTAGAAACCCGGCGAGGCCCGACAGCACGCCGACGATCAAATAGACGCTGGTAATGATGGCCGCCACGTTCAGCCCGTTGAGCCGGGCAGCCTCTGGATTTCCGCCCACCGCATACACATGCCGGCCGTACCGGGTGTAGCGCTGCACGATGTAGCCCGCGGCGGCGACCAGCACGAACAGGGCAATGGGGACCGGGAACCCCGCAATCGTGCCGACTCCCCACCACCGATAAGCCTTGTCGAACCCTGAGATCGGACCACCGTCGTGAAGAATGAGCGTGGCGCCGCGCCAGATGGTCATGCCGCCCAAGGTGACGATGAAGGGCGGAATGCCGAGCAGCGTGACCGCCCTTCCCTGCAGGTATCCTGCGGCCGCGCCTGCGCAGACCGCCGTGCTCAACGCCGCCATCCAATTCAAGGAAAAATCCGCCCCGATCAGCTGTACGGCGCACGCTCCCGCCATGCCGGCAAACGCGAGCAGCGAGCCCACCGAAAGATCGACGCCCGCGGTCAGGATCACGAACGTCATTCCGACGGCGATGATGCCGTAGATCGAGCCCTCCGTCAGAATGTTGATCAAGTTTCGCAGCGAGATGAAGCGCTGGTTTTGGGATGCAAAGAAAACGACCAGCAGCGCCAGAAACAGCGTCGTTCCAAATTTGCGCAGCCACGTTATTGCATCGAAACGCCTGCGGGATGCCGTGACGGGAGCCATCTTCGGCCTCACATCGCCGGCGCCGGCTGCGGCATGCTCGCATCCGCGACTGCCATGAGATCCATGAGCACCGCCTCGCTGGCGTCCTCGGCCGCGACGACGCCGTTCACCCGGCCTTCTCGAAACACCACGATGCGATCGCTGAGCGCCATCACCTCCGCCAGCTCCGACGAGATGACGATGACGGCCACGCCGCGTGCGGCCATGCCGCAGAGAAGCTGATGAACCTCGGCCTTCGCTCCCACATCGATGCCCCGAGTCGGTTCATCGACGATGAGGATTTTGGGGTTCAGCGCCATACAGCGCGCCAGCAGAACCTTTTGCTGGTTGCCGCCGGACAGCGTTCCGATGTTTGCGTGCGGGCCGGCCATCTTGATGCCAAGCGCCGCGGCGTAGTGCTCCACCAGTTCACGCTCGCGCCGCTCGTTGACGAAGAATCCCCCCCATGCGAGCCGCCGCAGGCTGGGCAGGGTCAGATTGCGGCATACCGATTGTTCGAGGAAACAGCCCTGTTGTTTGCGGTCCTCCGGCACCAGCGCCAGGCCCGCGTCGATCGCATCCGCGGGGGCGGTGAACGGCCGCAGCTCGCGTCCGCTCAGGTAGAGGACACCCCGCACGCACCGATCCGCGCCGAAGAGAATCCGCGCAAGCTCGGTGCGGCCGGCGCCCACGAGACCTGCGAATCCGAGCACCTCCCCGGCGCGAACCTCGAGCGACACGTCGTGCAGCGCCGTCGCGTGAAACCCCAGGGGGCCGCGCTCGGTGCAAATGCCCTTGACGGACATTACCGTGCTGCCGCCGGGACCGGTACGCGCGCGCTTCACGAACTCGACGTCGCGGCCGACCATGAGCCGCACGATATCCGCGACCTCGGCGTCGCGTACCGCGCCGCGGGCCACGAAGCGCCCGTCTCGCAGCACGGTGAAGCTGTCGCAGATCTCCTTTATCTCCCGCAACCGATGCGTAACATAGACCACGCTGACACCGCGCGCCTTCAGGTTGCGGATCACTCCGTGCAGGACCTCGACCTCCCGGCTGCTGAGCGCGGCGGTCGGCTCGTCCATGATGATCAGCTTCGCGCTCTGGGTCATGGCGCGCGCAATCTCCACCATCTGCTGCCGCGCAACGCTCAGCCAGCGGACTTGCTGGGCGGGGTCGACATCGAGGCCCAGTTCCGCGAGCACAGCGCCCGCTTGAGCGCGCATGCGCGTCCAATCGATCCAACCGCGTCGCGTGGGCTCGCGGCCGATGTACAAATTCTCCGCGACCGACATGAACGGCAGCAAATTGAACTCCTGGTAGATCGTCGCCAGGCCCAGTCGCTGGCGCGCAAGCGGCGTGTCCGTGGGATCGAGCGCACGCCCATCGAGGAGGCACTCGCCTTGGTCCGCGGCCAGCGCTGCGGAGAGGATCTTCAGCAGCGTCGATTTACCGGCGCCGTTTTCGCCGAGCAAGGCGTGAACTTCGCCGCGATCGACGTGCATTTGGACTCCGTCGAGCGCCTTGACGCCCGGGAATTGCTTGTGGACGTCGCGAACCTCGAGAGCCGGGCCCGTCATGAGAGTCAGTGAACTTCGCCGAAGCGTTCGGCCTGGCCGAGGTTGCTCCGTGTGATCAGGATCGGATTGATGCTGGCGCCCGGGATCGGCGTATGCACGCGGATTCTTGCAACCAGCTGCTGCAGCGCGGCCCGGGCCTGGCGGGACGGAGACTGCTCCACGGTCGCCGCCATCTCGCCATCGCGCACCCGCGCCAGCGCCTCGGGGGTTGCATTGAATCCGAGCACCTTGACGCCCGCAATGCCGCTGGTGCGCAGCGCTTCGAGCGCTCCCAAGGCCATGTCGTCGTCTTCACACAGGATGACCTGGGGAATCTGCGCCCCCAAGGAAGTAAGTATGTTCTGAGTGACCGTCAGTCCCTGCTCGCGCTGCCAGTTCGCGGACTGCTCCGCCACGATTTGAAATTGCGGTCCCGCCGTGCGGAACGCCACTTCGATGCCCCGCGTCCGGTCGATCGCGGAGCTCGATCCGGGCTGCCCCGTGATCAACACGATGTGCGCGCCGTTGGGATAATTCTCGATCACCCATTGCGCCAGGGCGCGTCCGCCGGCAATGTTGTCGGCACCGACGTGCGGCACGATGACGCTGGTATTCTCCACGCGCCGGTCGACCGTCACGATGGGTATCTCGGCCTTGAGCACGCTTTCCACCGCCGGAGCGAGAGCATGCACGTCGGTCGGCGCGAGAATGATGCCGTCCGCGCCGCTCGCGACGGCAGCCTCGACATCGGCGGTCTGTTTGGCCGAATTCGACTGCCCGTCGACGACCGACAACATCACGTTGAGCCGCGCGGCCTCGCTCGCGAATTCACGCCGCATGACGTTGAAGAACGGCTCGGACAGATTGTGCAAGCTCACGACGACCACCAGTCTGTCGTGAGCACCCTTGGGGGAACACCCGACGCCCGCCGCGAGCCACAGCGCCGCGAGGACCGCGCAGACCAAACCGCCTCGCTTTTTGCCGCTGCTCATCGGATTCAACCTTTGGGTTGGGGCGTGCCAAGCATCCATTCGTGCCTGGGGTCGTTGTGGATCACCCACGCGCGAAGCGGTCCCGCCATCACATTGAGATAGTAAAGATCATAGCCGTGCGCGGCGCCGACCGGATGATATCCGCGCGGCACCAGCACGACGTCGCCGTCGTGCACGCACAGGGTCTCGTCGAGATCGCGATCGTCCGTATACACGCGCTGAAACGCGAAGCCCTGCGACGGTTTCAGTCGATGGTAGTAGGTCTCCTCGAGGGCGGTTTCGCGTCCCGGCGTGGCCGTGTCGTGTTTGTGCGGCGGATAGCTCGACCAGTGACCGCCGGGCGTGATGACCTCGACCACGATGAGGCTGTCCGCGCTCCGCTCCTCGGGAAGCACGTTGCGGACATAGCGCGTGTTGGTGCCCTGGCCCCGCACCACCTTCGGCATGTCGCCCGGGTCGATGGCGCGTGGCATGCGTCCCGGCTCCCCGGGTGCGGAGCAGACCGCCAACTCGACCTCATCTCGGGCGATCACCTTGAACTGCATGCCGGCCGGCACATACACGGCGCCGGGCGGTGAGTCATCGAATACGCTGGAGCGGCCGCCGACTCGTTCGAAGCGATGAATTCCGGCGGTGATGTCGGCGGTGCCCTTGAGGACGACGATGCAGGCTTCGCGGCCCGCTTCGCCGCCGTCGGTGGCCTGCCCGGCGGAGAGGCGATTCACCCGAAATCCGACGCGCTGCCAGCCTGCATTCTTCGGCGTGACGTCGAGCACACACCCGTTGGCATCGGGAGCATGGGGCTGTACCAGTAGATTGGGCATGTGCTTACTCCGCCGTTCTCAAGCCCGCCGCGGCCGCTTCGCGCCGCAGAGTGGCGAGCCCGAGTTCTGCGTAGCGCCGCGGGTCGGCGCTGGCCGGGTCCTGCTCCGCCTCGACGATGATCCAACCGGAATAGCCGATGTCGCCAAGCGCCTGCATCACCTTCGTAAAATCGAGGTCGCCATCCCCGGGCACGGTGAACATGCCGTCCAGTACGCCGCGCAGAAAGCTCCCGCCCTCGGCCTTGTTCTTGACGAACACCTTGCCACGAATGTCCTTGCAGTGCACGTGTGCCACGCGTTGCGGGTGGCTCCGGATCAGCGACACGGCATCCACTCCTCCCAAGGCGGCGTGCCCGGTGTCAATGGTCATTCCCACCGACGGTCCGGTGGACTCGAGAAACCGCTCGACATCCTCGCCGGACTCGACAACGGTGCCCAGATGATGGTGATACGCGAAGCGCAGGCCCGCCGCGGCCACGCTGTCGGCGACTTCGGTCAATTTTTCACCGAAGCGCGGCCAGTCGGCGCGATTCAAGCGAGGGGTATTCGACAGCGGACGCGCGCGGTCGGCGTGAATGGCGTTGCTGGTCTCGGCGTGGATGAAGACGCGGCAACCCAGCGCCTTTAGCAACGCAAGGTGCGCCTGCAGGGCGGCAATCTCTTCGCGGGCTGTACGGGACAGCAGGCTTGCGCTGTACCACCCACCGACCAGCGCCAGCCGGAACCGGGCGAGCAGCGCGCCCAGTGTTTGCGGATCACGAGGAAATCGTCCACCGAGTTCGATGCCCCGGTAGCCTAGGTCGCGGGCCTCGGCAAGCACCTGCTCGAGCGGCGTGCCGGCGCCGAGTTCGGGCATGTCGTCGTTGATCCATGCGATGGGACTGACGCCGAAGTGAATGCTCACGCTGTCTCCCTTAAGTCCGCGTCTTGAGCCGATCGACATACGCTGCCCTGGCGGCCCGCACCTCGGGACGCAGGGAGACTTCAGGGATTGCGACGTCCCACCAAGCGCCCCCTGCATCGGTGGCCGCCCCCGGGTCGGTTTCGATGACGATGACGTGGGTGCGATCGGAGCTCTTCGCCTGGCCCAGCGCCCGCTCGAGCTCCGCGATGCCGCTCACTTTCTCGGCGATCGCTCCCAAGCTCGCGGCATGAGCCGCGAAGTCGATCGCCGGGAGGATTTCATGACGCGAGTCCGCCCACAGCGTATTGAAGGCGGCGCCGCCCGCCGCCCGCTGCAGGCGATTGATGCAGGCGAATCCGCGATTGTCGAGCACGATCACGATCAGCTTCTGCGCCAGCATCACGGACGTCGCGAGCTCCGAATTCTGCATCAGGTAGCTGCCATCACCGAGCAGCACAAGGACGTCGCGCTGCGGCTCCGCCATTTTCACGCCCAGCCCGCCCGCAATCTCGTATCCCATGCAGGAGTAGCCATATTCGACGTGGTAGTCGCCGGCGCGCCGGCAGCGCCACAGCTTGTGCAGCTCGCCGGGAAGACCGCCGGCGGCGCAAACCACCACGGAATTGCCTCCCGCACCCCGCCATACGGCACCGATGACCTGGGCGTCCGACGGCAAGGATTTCCCGCGCGGCGAGGCCGTTGCCTGCTCCCAGGCGGCGTGCCACTGTGCGACGGCCATGCCCATGGTTTGTGTGCCGGCGGGCGCGCGCCAGCGCACCAGGCGATCCAGCAGCGCCGCGAGCACCGCACCGGCATCCCCAACCACGGGAACCGCCCCGTGTTTCGCGGCATCGTAAGCCGCGACGTTGATCTGCGCGAGCCGTCGGCCCGGCGCACCCAACAGGGCCCGCGATCCGGTCGTGAAATCTTGCAGCCGCGTGCCGATACCCACCACCAGATCGGATGCGGCGGCGGCGGCGTTGGCCGCGCTTGATCCTGTCACGCCGATGCTGCCGAGATTGCAGGGATGGTTCCAGGGCAGTGCTCCCTTGCCGGCTTGGGTTTCAGCGATCGGAATACCCGTGGCCTCGACCAATGCCGCGAGCGCCGCCTCGGCTCCGCTGTACAGGACGCCGCCGCCGCAGATCATCAAGGGCGAGCGTGCGGCCTGCAGCATGACGACCAGCTCGTCCACTTCGCGCGGGTCGGGCGGCTGCGCCCGGATGGCCCACGTCTGTCTGCGGAAAAACACCTCCGGAAAATCGAACGCTTCCGCCTGCACGTCCTGACAGAAGGCCAGGGTGACCGGTCCGCAGGACACGGGGTCGAGCAGCGTCGCCATGGCGCGCGGCAGAGATTCGAGGATTTGTTCGGGCCGATGGATTCTGTCGAAATAGCGGGAGACCGGCCGGAAACAGTCGTTGGCCGAGACCGTGCCGTCCGTGAAGACCTCGATCTGCTGCAGCACCGGATCGGGCGCGCGCGAGGCGAACACATCGCCCGGCAGGAACAACACGGGGAGCCGGTTCACATGAGCGAGCGCCGCGGCCGTGACCATGTTGGTGGCGCCGGGGCCGATGGAACTGGTGCAGATCATGGCGCGGCGGCGCCGCATCTGCTTGGCGTACGCGATGGCGGCATGGGCCATGCCCTGTTCGTTGTGCGCTCGGTAGGTCGGAAGCTCGTCTCGCGCAGAGTGCAGGGCCTCGCCCAGTGCGGCCACGTTTCCATGGCCGAAGATCGCCCACACTCCCGCGAAGTATCGGGACTCGCCGGTTCGATCCGCCACGTACTGGTTTGCAAGATAGCGGACCGCGGCCTGGGCTGCGGTCAGTCTGATCGTGTTCATGCCGCGGCCTCCGTGCGCGCCTGCCGCCAGGCGCCCGCCAGCATCGCCAGTCTCTCGGCCATGCCGTTCACGGCAGCCTCATCCCCCACCCTGCCGCAAAACCACTCGCGCGCGACCGCCTCGAAGATCGGGCACCCGACGGCCAATCCTTTGACGATTTTGCAGCGGGCCGCGGCCGCGAACCAGACCGCGAGCTCGTCCTCGGGCGCCGACCGCCCGCGCAACAAGACGCCCCGGCAATGCGGATCGCCGCGCATGATCGCGCTCTCGATGTTCTCAAAGGCCGCCGGGTTCGCGCTCGGCTCGAGTTTCCACCAGTCCGGGCGCACCCCGATCCGGTAAATGCTCGAAATCGCGCGAGCGACGGTGTGCTCATCCACCGGCAATGGCGCGGGAAGCATGACTTCGACGAGCAGCTCATGCCGGGTCTTGCGGCAGGCATCGAAGAGCCGCCCGAGCTGCCGCTCCTGTCTCTCGCGCAAATCAGCCGCATCGTCCGGATGGAAGAGAATCAAGCACTTGACGATGTGCGTCAGAGGCCAGGTGTTGAGCTCGGTGGCCACGTCCGCGGAGCACTCGAATTCGAGCGGACGCGACCCGGGCACCTCGATGGGCCGGCCCACCCAATAGGGATAATCCGCGCTCCGGGCCAGTGCGTCGAATCCATAGCGCCCGTCGAGCAGCACGCCGAATCGAGCGTCGCCCCGCGCCGCGCAGTCCACGGCGCGCAGTCCCAGCATCTTGAACCTCGAGATCCGTTCGGGGTCGGCGCCGAGTTCGGCGGCGAGATTCTCGAATTGGTTGCGGTGATCGATGGCGAGAACGCACATTTCGTCGTCGGAGCGCGCGCGAGAGGTGGCCCAGTGGACATGCTCGAGCTCATAATCCTCGCGCAGGCGAAATTTGCGGTCGTGGGTCGCGAAAAAAAGCTCCAGTTCCGGCCATGTCGGCATCGCGGGCGCGCAGCCATGCCGTGAGACCACGATGGCGCCGCAGGCGTTGCCGAGGCGGCAGCATTGCTCGATCGGCTCGTCCCGCAGCCAGCCCCGCAAGAATCCTCCCATGAAGGCATCGCCGGCTCCGAGTACGTTGTACACCTCGACGTGAAATCCCGGCGCAATGAGGCCTTCTTCCAGGCTGTCCGGCACCGGGCCCGCGAACACCACGCAGCCGTACTCGCCGCGTTTGCAGACGAGGGTTGCGGCGGTGCGGGCACGGATATTCTTCAGGGCGGCAACCGTATCCTCTGCGCCTCCCAGGATACGGACTTCCTCCTCCGTACCCACGATGAGGTCGCAAAGCGGCGACACGGCCTGCAGCCGCCGCGTGACCGCGTCGTGCGCAACGAAGCGATTTTCCCCCAGATCCTTGGGCGTAAGTCCCCAGAGCACCGGCCGGTAATCGACATCGAACACCACCCTGCCGCCCGCCGCCTTGACGTGTCTCGCGGCCGCCACGCTGGCCGCATAAACACCGGGCGTCGAGAGATGCGTGCCGTTGATGAGAACGGCGCGCGCCGAGGCAAGCCAAGCCGCGTCGAGATCCTGCTCGCACAGCGCCATATCGGCGCAGTTTTCACGGAAGAATATGAGCGGAAAGGACTCACGATCGCGAATTCCCAATAGGACCAGGGCAGTGAGCCGCTGCGGGTCGGCGAGAACTCCGCGAACCTCGACGCCTTCCCGGATGAGTTGCTCGCGGATGAAGCGCCCCATGTGATCGGCGCCGACGCGCGTCAGCAGGCCCGACTTGAGCCCGAGCCGGGCGGCAGCGACCGCGGTATTCGTCGGGCTTCCCCCGACGTATTTTGCGAACGAGCCCATGTCTTCCAAGCGTCCGCCGATCTGCTCGCCGTAGAGGTCGACGCTCGACCGTCCGACCGCGATCAGATCCAGAGCCGTGTCTTTTCCTGCCGCGTCCACTCACCGCCCCCCGAGGTGGAACAGACTATAATCTTTATTGCATTGTAGATACCGGTTTCGATCACGCGGGGCGTTCCATGTTCAACATCGCACTCTTCGGTGCCGGCCGAATCGGTCAAATTCACGCAGGCAATGCAGCCGCGCGCGCCGACCTCAAGCTGAAATACATCGTGGATCCCGATCGCGAGGCGGCCGGCGCGCTGGCCCGCAGGACCGGAGCGGCGGTGGTGGACTGCGATGCCGCGTTGGGGGAGGCGTCCATCTCGGGAGTCATCATCGCGAGTTCGACCAGCGCTCATCTCGATCAGGTATTGCTGGCCGCGGCCGCGGCCAAGGCGATCTTCTGCGAGAAGCCGCTGGATCTCGACCTCGAGCGCGCGCGCGCGGCCGCACCGCGGCTCGAGACGGCCGCGCTGCTGATGGGCTTCAACCGCCGCTTCGACCCCCACTTTCAGGCGCTGAAAACGCGCCTCGATGCGGGTGAAGTCGGGCGCCTCGAGACCTTGAGCATCATCAGCCATGACCCGGCGCCGCCGCCCATTGGGTACATCCGAGTATCGGGCGGTCTGTTCAAGGACATGGCCATTCATGACTTCGACATGGCCCGTTGGCTCATGGGCCAGGACCCCGAGGAGGTGTTCGCGAGCGCGAGCTGCCTCATCGATCCCGCCATTGGCGGCGCCGGCGACGTGGACACGGCGAAAACCATTTTGCGCAGCGCGACCGGACGATTGTGCGTCATCAGCAATAGCCGCCGCTCGGCCTACGGCTATGATCAGCGCATCGAAGCCTACGGTTCCGCAGGATCGCTACGTGCCGGCAACGTCATGGTAAGCACCGTCACGGCGTGGGGAGAGAGCGGCTGCGCCAGCGATGCGCTGCAGAATTTCTTTCTCGACCGATACGCTGAAAGCTATCGGCGCGAGATGGCGCATTTTGCCGCCATCTTGCGCGGGGAAACCGCGCCTGCCGTCGGCTACCAGGATGCCGTGGCGGCGCTTGCGCTCGCCGAAGCGGCCGGACTCTCCGCAAAACACAACAAACCAGTCGCCGTTCGCTCGCTGTAGGACGGCGGCAGCGGGCCCGGTCCGCATCAGAAGCTGAAGCGACCGCCAATTGTCGGAGCAACGTTGCTGTTGTAGTTGTAGGGAACGCCGGGGCCGTGGGGAATGGCGATGGCCAGACCGCCGCTGACGTTGGAATACGCAATGCCGGCATAAGCGTCGAACCGCTTGGTGAAGTGATGATCCGTGTAGAGCGAAACCTCGTTGAGGAAGCCGGAGCAGGAAGCGCGGAAACTGGTGGGCGGGCAGGCCGGCGGAACACGGAAGTCGTTCTGCCACTGGTGATAGGCGGACAAAGTGATGTCGGTTTTTCGGTCGTAAGCGAATTTCACGCCAGTCCATGCGACCTGCACGATCTTGGGAGAATCAAGATTGTTGTTTTCGACACCGCTCAGGAGATAACCTCCCTGGGCCGAAGCGCCGACGCCCAACGGGTTCGACGGGTTGAACTGTTGGATGTGTTCGTAGCCGACAAAGAACTTGAACGGGTCCAAGCTGTACTTGGCAGCGACCATGACCGCGGTGTTGTCGGTCACGATGCCATATTCGGTGTTGTAGGTTCCGATCAGATTCGCCCCGTTGATGGGGTTTGTATTGATGCTGTTGAGGGTAGACTGATAAGGCGCGGTCCGACTCGCAGGGCCCAGCAACGGGTTGAGTACGCTGATCGCCTGGTTGTAATGCTGGAAAACGACGTCGGCGGAGAATTTGCCGTACTCCGCGCCGAGGTCGAATCCGTAGGCGGAGTTGTGCGCCTCCTCCGGCGCACAGGTGGCCGCGGTCCAGGTGGCGGCGGCGGAATAGCAGCCGCCGGAACCATCGACGAATTTATACATCGCGCCGAAATGGACCGGACCAAGCTTGAGGCGATATTTCATGGCCTCGTCCCAGCGGGTGTCCTCGGTGTCGCCGCCGCCGGCCATCGTGCCGTTATACCCGATGTACGAAAAGGAGTACGCGCCGCCGGCCGGATCGTACGCGAGCATCGAGTCGGTGCCGAGAGAGCGCTGACGACCGAAGGTCAGCGTGCCGAGTTCCGCGGACGAGACACCGCCATAGTATTCGTCATTGAAGGGTTGGCCCGCGCGCGCGCCGTCGCCGGTGACCGAATAGCTGCCCCTGGGTAGTCCGTTGTTCGTGGTGTTGGTGGCTGCCATGTTGGCGAGTTGGCCGGACTGCGGATTGAAGCCGGTCGACGCGTTGAACAGAGCGTACCAGCCGTCCATGAACTCTATCTTCCCCTTGATGCCCACACCCGACTGCTGCAGATTGTTCGGCGCAACGAGGAATTGCGAGTGATTGCCGTTCCGGTTGACCAGCGATTCGCCTTCATAGTTGTAGCCATTTTCCGGCAAGCCGTGGCTGACCCAGCCCACACCGACGTCGTACGCGCCGTAGATAGTGATGCCGTTCCAGGTCAATGCGCAATCGGTGGCGACGAACTCCTTGACGCTCCCGCAGGCTTCGGGGCCGGCTGGAGCAGCCGCAGCCGGTTCGGCGCCGCGCGCCGCATGATTCAAAACGAAACTCGAAGCGAGCGCCGCAAGGGCGCACCACAAGACAGACCGAATTGCGCAACCCGAGGCCGGGACCGCCTTTTTCACGATTATGTTTCTCCCTGCTGCCGACCACCGCCATCAAAGCGCGTTCGTTATACCCTATCATATATAGCGCTTGCAAGAATTGGTAGGTGCACGCGTGCACGCCATCATGCCATCGGTGTTCGGCCTCTTAAGCCGCGTCCGCCTTCTCAACCGCATCCGGGTCATACCCCAGATTCGGCGCAAGCCAGCGCTGCGCTTCGGCGAGCGTCCACCCCTTGCGCTGCGCGTAGCTCGCAACTTGGTCGCGGCCGATTTGACCCACCCCGAAATAGTGAGCCTTGGGGTGCGAGAAATAAAATCCGCTGACGGCCGCGGTCGGCAGCATGGCGAATGATTCGGTCAAGCGAATGCCCGCGTTGCGCTCCGGATCGAGCAGCCGCCAGAGCGCCGCCTTCTCGGTGTGCTCGGGGCAGGCCGGATATCCCGGCGCCGGGCGAATGCCTTGGTATTCCTCGCGAATCAGGCCGGCGCCGTCGAGCCGCTCGTCCGGGGCATAACCCCATAGCTCGCGCCGTACGCGCTCGTGCATTCGCTCCGCCAAGGCCTCCGCGAGCCGATCGGCCAGCGCTTTGAGCATGATGCTGCTGTAGTCATCGTGCGCGGCCTCGAATCGCGCCACATGCGCATCGATGCCCATGCCCGCGGTCACGGCAAATGCGCCGATGTAATCCGCGCGGCCGCTGCTCTGCGGCGCGACGAAATCCGCCAAGCACGATTGCGGCTGATTCTGCGGCTTGGCCTTTTGCTGGCGTAAATGATGCAGACGCAGCTGGACGGTCTGACGCGTGTCATCGGTAAACACCACGATGTCATCTTCGCCGCAGCCGTTGGCCGGAAAAAATCCCACTACCGCCCGCGCCCTGAGCCAATTGCCCTCGACCAATTGATCGAGCATGCGCCGCGCGTCCGTGTACAGGCTGGTCGCCGCTGCGCCGACCACCGGATCCTGCAGCAGGTCGGGAAATTTTCCCGCGAATTCCCACGCATTGAAAAACGGCATCCAGTCGATGTACGGCAGCAGCTCGGCGAGCGGATAGTCGTCGAAACACCGCACGCCCAGAAAATTGGGCCTGGGCGGCAGGTACGAAATCCAGTCCAGTTTCAATTTCTTCGCCCGCGCCTGCGGCAGCGCCAGCTGCGGCGCCTTGGCGCTCTTGTGGCGATGCTGCTCGCGGCGCCGCTCATGATCGGCCTTGATGGTCGCGATGTAGGCGTCGCGCGTACCTTTGGTCACCAGCTGCTGGCACACGCCGACCGAACGCGACGCGTCCTTGACGTAAATGACGGCGCCCTGGTACTGAGGATCGATCTTCACCGCCGTGTGGGCCGGGGAGGTCGTGGCGCCGCCGATCAGCAAGGGCTGGGTGTAGCCGAGCCGCTGCATCTCCTTGGCAACGTGCACCATTTCATCGAGCGACGGGGTGATCAACCCCGACAGTCCGATGAGATTGGCGCCTTCGCGGGTCGCCGCCTCGAGAATCTTCTCGCACGAGGCCATCACCCCCAAGTCCACCACTTCGAAGTTGTTACACTGCAGAACCACGCCGACAATGTTCTTGCCGATGTCGTGCACGTCGCCTTTGACGGTGGCGATCACGACCTTGCCGTTCGAGCGGCTGGCGCCGGATTTCTCCTGCTCGATGAACGGGATCAGCACCGAAACGGCTTTTTTCATGACCCGCGCGGACTTGACGACCTGCGGCAGAAACATCTTCCCGGCGCCGAACAGATCGCCGACCACGTTCATGCCGTCCATCAGCGGTCCCTCGATGACGTCGAGCGGCCGCTTGGCCTGCAGCCGCGCCTCTTCGGTGTCGCCGAGAATGAACTCATCGAGGCCCTTGACGAGCGCGTGCTGCAGGCGCTCCTGCACAGGCAGCTTGCGCCACTCCAGGTCATCGCCGCGCTTCGGACCGACGCCGCCCTTGAAGCCTTCGGCGATTTGCAGCAGCCTCTCGGTGGCGTCGGGACGGCGCGCGAGAATCACGTCCTCGCAGCGCTCGCGCAAATCAGCGGGTATATCCTCGTAGATGGCGAGCTGGCCCGCGTTGACGATGCCCATGGTCAATCCGGCGCGGATCGCGTGGTAGAGAAACACCGAGTGCATGGCTTGGCGTACCGGCTCGTTGCCGCGGAACGAGAACGACACGTTGCTGACTCCGCCGCTCAAGTGCACCGCGGGCATGCGCCGCTTGATGGCGGCGACGGCCTCGATGAAGTCGAGGCTGTAACGATTGTGCTCCTCGATTCCCGTCGCCACCGCAAAGATGTTCGGATCGAAGATGATGTCCTCGGGCGCGAATCCAATGCGTTGCGTCAGCAGAGCATAGGCGCGCTCGCAGATCGCCACTTTCCGCTCGAGGGTGTCGGCCTGGCCCGATTCGTCGAAGGCCATGACCACCACCGCGGCGCCGTAGCGCATGCACAAGCGGGCCTGCGCCAGGAACGCGCCCTCGCCCTCCT
Source organism: Steroidobacteraceae bacterium (assembly GCA_035314705.1). GTDB lineage: Bacteria > Pseudomonadota > Gammaproteobacteria > Steroidobacterales > Steroidobacteraceae > Bog-1198. The sequence continues at coordinate 46,190 of DATFZF010000055.1, forward strand.
TCAGGCTGATGGAATTGACGATGGCCTTGCCCTGCACGCACTTGAGGCCGGCCTCGATCACCGACCACTTGGACGAGTCGATCATGACGGGCACGCGCGCAATATCCGGCTCCCCCGCGATCAGACTCAGGAACTTAGTCATGGCCGCGGCGGAATCGAGCATGCCCTCGTCCATGTTCACGTCGATGATCTGCGCGCCGTTCGCCACCTGCTGCCGCGCGATGTCGACGGCGCCGGCATAATCGCCCGCTTCAATGAGCTTGCGGAACTTGGCCGATCCCGTCACGTTGGTGCGCTCGCCGGCATTGACGAACAAGGTTTTCGCTTCGATGTTGAGCGGCTCGAGGCCGCTCAAGCGGCAGGCTCGCTTGATGCGCGGCGGCCGGCGCGGCGGCACGCCCGCGACGGCGCGGGCGACCGCGCGGATGTGGGCCGGCGTCGTGCCGCAGCAGCCGCCCACCATGTTGAGAAAGCCGCTGGCCGCGAACTCGCTCAAGGTGGCGGCCGTCTGTTCCGCGGTTTCTTCGTATTCGCCGAATGCATTCGGCAGGCCGGCATTCGGGTAGGCGCACACCGGAATGTCGGCGATGCGCGCCAGCTCCTCGATGTACGGCCGCAATTGTTTGCCGCCGAGCGCGCAATTCAGACCGACGACGGCGGGCCGCGCGTGGCGTATCGAATTCCAGAAGGCCTCGGTGGTCTGGCCCGACAAGGTGCGTCCCGATGCATCGCTGATCGTGCCCGAGACGATGAGAGGCAGATCGATTCCGGCCTCGTCCAGCGCGCCGCGCACGGCGAACAATGCCGCCTTGGCGTTCAAGGTATCGAAGATCGTTTCGACCAGAATCAGATCGACGCCGCCCTCGATGAGGGCGCGCGTGGCGCAGCCGTAGTCGGCCGCCAATTCGTCGAAGCTGATGTTGCGAAATCCGGGATCGTTGACGTCGGGCGACAGCGAGGCGGTACGGCTGGTCGGGCCCAAGGCTCCGGCGACATAGCGCTGCCGGCCGGTCTCGGCTGTCACCTCGTCGGCAACCTGGCGTGCCAGGCGTGCGGCCGCCAGGTTGAACTCGCCGACCAATGACTGCATGCCGTAGTCCGACTGCGATACGGCGCTGGAATTGAAGGTGTTGGTGGAAATCACATCCGCGCCGGCGAGCAGGTACTCGCGATGAATGGCGGCGATGATGTGCGGCTGCGTGAGAGTCAGCAGGTCGTTGTTGCCGCGCAAATCACTGCGCCAAGCCGCGAAGCGCGCGCCGCGGAATTGCTCCTCGCCCAACGCATGCCCCTGGATCATCGTGCCCATGGCGCCGTCGAGAATCACCAGGCGTTGCTTCAGGAGCGCGGCGAAGGCCGCGGCGCGCTCGCCGGATCGCCGCCGCGGCATCAGGCCACCCGCGCTTCGAGCGCGCGAGGCCGCAGACCCAGGGCGTGGCAGATCGCATATGTGAGTTCGGCGCGATTCAGGGTATAGAAATGAAACTCGTGCACGCCGTGTGCGCGCAGGCGCTGCACCTGCTCGATGGCGACGTTCGCCGCAATCAGGCGGCGCGTCTCCGCATCATCTTCCAGGCCATCGAAGCGCTGCCGCAGCCACGCGGGTACTGAGGCGCCGCAGCGCTCGGCGAAGCGCACGAGCTGCGCAAAGCGCGTGATCGGCAAAATGCCCGGCACGAGGCGGGCGCGAATGCCGGCCGCGGCACAGCGATCGCGGTAGCGCAGAAAAACGTCGGTATCGAAGAAGAACTGCGTGATGGCCCGCCGGGCGCCGGCATCCACCTTGCGTTTCAAGTTCTCCAAATCAGCATCGACGCCGCCGGATTCCGGGTGCCCTTCCGGATACGCGGCCACCGACAGATCGAAATTGTGAGTCCCCTTGAGTCCCGCCACCAGGTCGGATGCATACGCAAACCCTTCAGGCTCGGGACGATAGCCTGTGCCGGGCGGGCACTGCGCCGCGGGCGGATCGCCGCGCAATGCGACCAGGTGCCTCACCCCGTGCTGCCAATACTGCTGCGCGATTCGCAACACCTCGGCCCGCGAGGCTCCCACGCACGTCAGATGCGGCGCCACGGTGAGAGTCGTTTCGCGCAGGATTCGCAGTACGCAGTCGTGTGTTCTGGCGCGCGTCGAACCGTCCGCGCCATAGGTCACCGACACGAAGTTCGGCTGCAAGGGCGCGAGTCTCTGCACGCACGCCCACAGCTCGAGCCCCTTGGCCTCATCGCCGGGCGGGAAGAATTCGAAGGACACGGCCACTGGATTCGACATCGCACACTCCCGACCGAAGGCTCTCGACGGCAAGCATGCAAGATCGTACGCTATGATCCAAACTCATTATTCTCATACGGGGAATGAAACCGGCTCATGTCATCGACCGCACTGGAGCTCAGGCACTTGGAGACCTTACTGGCGCTGGCCGAATGCGGCAGTCTGTCAAAGGCGGCGGCGCGCCTGTTTTTGACCCAATCGGCGCTGTCGCACCAGTTGAAGGCCCTGGAGAGTCACTATGGCGCGGCGCTCGTGGAAAAAAACGTCCGGCCGCTGCGCTTTACCGCCATTGGTCAGCGCCTGCTCACCTTGGGCAAGGTGGTGCTGCCGCTGGTGGCCGAAGCGGGACGGGACGTCGCCCGCCTCGCCCAAGGCCATGCCGGACCGCTGCGTGTGGCGGTGCAATGCCACAATTGCTTTGACTGGCTGATGCCGGCCATGGATGCCTATCGGTCCCTGTGGCCGGAAGTCGAACTCGACATCATTTCCGGCTTCGTCGTCGATCCCTTGCCGCTGCTGGATCGCGGCGAGGCTGAGCTTGCGGTGATCCACGACCCGCAGGAAGCCCGCCCGAACGTGGTGTTCAGCCCGCTGTTTCGCTACGAGAGCGTCGCCCTGATGAGCCCGCGGCATCGGCTGGCCGCCAAACCCTGGCTCGAGGCCGCGGACTTTGCCGGCGAAACGCTCATCACCTATCCCGTGCCGGACGAGATGCTGGACGTGATGAAACACTGCTTGACGCCCGCGGGGATCAGCCCGAAACGGCGCACGGCAGAACTGACCGTGGCCATTTTGCAGCTGGTTGCCAGCGGTCGCGGCATCGCCGCGCTGCCCTCCTGGACCGTGGGCAACTACATCGAGCGCGGCTATGTGGTATCCCGCCCCATCGGCGCGAACGGTCTGCGCTGCGCCCTGTATGCCGCGACCACCGACGCCGGCGCCGATGCCGCCTATATCAGAGAGTTCATTGCCCTGACCCGAGCTCAAAGCCTGACCGAACTTGCGGGTGTGTCGGCCCTATAGGGCGTCCATGCGTTCCGGCGAGCACGAGTTGGGGACGGTGACTTCGATCCACGTTCCGGCGCCGGGGAGGCGCTGGATGCGCATGCTGCCGGCGATCAGGCGTGTCCGATAGGCGATCATTCGCAGCGCCAATTCGTCGACCGCCAATTCGTCGACCGCCTTTTCGGAACCGGGGATGGCCAGGCTGTCGTCGCGGATCGCCAGCACCGTGCCGGGACCCAAGCAGCGCAGCTCGAGATCGATGCCCTTACAAGACCTGCGCCGCGCCGCGTACTCGACCGCTTCACGCGCGATGTTGTACAGGTGCTCGGCCACGGCGGCGCCCACATTCGGTGTGTCGTCGCAACGCAGCCGGACCGAAATCCGGTGGGCCGCCTCGGTGTCGGCGGCCAGCGTCATGAGCGCCGAGGTCAATGAGCCGTGCACCACCGTCAGTGGCGACAGTCCGTGCGCGAGCCCGCGCATCGACGCCACCACACGGTTCATCTGCTCGACAATGAGAGTCAAGGCCTCGCGCACGGAATCCGGGTCGGGTTGCGATTCCGCGGCGAGACCCTTCAGCATCAGCGTGATGCCGACCAGGTCCTGACCGATCCCCTCATGAACTTCGGACGCGAACCGCTGCCGTTCGCGGGCCGCGACATCGAGCACTTCGCGTTCCATCGAGCGCTGCTCCGTCACGTCCCGCACTGTGAGCACGATGCCCGTGATCAGAGGATTCGACAATTCGTTGCTGGCGATCACCTGCACCGTACGCGGCAGTCCGGCCGCGGCATCCGCACCCAGTTCGATTTCCGCGGGATCGGCCGCCCTGGACAGGGTCTCTTTGAGAAGGGACGACAAACGCGCGGACCGGGACGGGCCGAACAGGTTGTGCGCCGGGGTTCCGACCAAGGTTTCGGGTGTGCATCCGACCAGCGAGACGGCCGCGGGGCTTGCGTAGGACACGGTGCCGTCGGCCGTCACCACCACAATCATGTCGGCCGAGCGGCGCACCAACTCCGTGAAGCGCGCCTCGGCCTGCTGTCGGCCGAGCTGGGCGGTGAGCCGGCGGAATTGGGCGAAAAAATTGATGCCGCGCACCCCTTTAGTAGCGCCAGCTCTTAAGGTCGGCCCCCGCGGGCGCCGTGGCCTCGATCCGTTGCAGAATCAGCGGCAGATATTGATAGTTGTAATGCAGGCGCGAGTAGGCGTTGGGCAGCTTCGGATCGCCGTTCCAGCAATGCTCGGCGCGATCGCCGTAGGCCACCGACCCGCCATAGGGTGGCTGCAGCGCCTCGAGCCGTTCTTGCGCAAAATATACCGAGTCGGTGAGATAGTAGTTGTCGCCGCTGCCCACATAGATGTGTATCTTGCCCGTGAGCTTGGGCGCCAGCGTTGTCCAGTCGCGGGCGATGATGTGCGAGAGATCGAAATGCTCGCGCCAGTAGGCGGCGACGCTCGGATCGATGACGCCGCTGACCTTGTCGAATATCGGCCTGGGGTAGCCATCGGTTCCCACCGGGCCGAACACCGCTTGCCAGATGTCGTACTGACCTCCCGAGCGGCTGCGATCACCCTGCGCCAGCTCCATGTAATTCGCATCGCGTTGGGTCGCGAATATCTCGCCCAAGTAGTTGCGGAAGGCCGGGCGCTCCACCGATGAGGCCTCTCCGTGCAGGGTGTACGCGTTCGCGTCCTGGTAGAGATTGATGATGGTATAGGCGCGGAAGTCGATGGGGTCCGGACAGGCCGCGAAGGCTCCGTTGTACATGTCGGGATAGAACACCTGGGTGGCGAGCGCTTCCCAGCCCCCGGTGGAACCGCCATAGGTGAATCGCGCCCAGCCGGCGCCGATGCCCCGGAACCGCTTTTCAATCTCCGGGATCAACTCTTGATTGATGGCATCGCCGTAGGGCCCGAGATTGGCGGAGTTGACGGCGTAGCTATCGTCGTAATACGGGTTGGCGTGTTCGATCTCGATGACCAGAAAGCGTGGAAAGTCGGCGGATATCCATTTCTGGTAGAACGCGTAGGCCTCCTGCTGCTGGATGCGGTTGTAGCCTGCCAGATGAAATCGCTGCGAGTAGTCTGGCTGCAAGTCCGGATCGGGCGGGGTCGTGCGGAACTCCGAAATGTCCTCGGGATAATGCCCGTGGAAAACCATGAGGGGATAGTGCGCCTGCGGGTGCGTGTCGAAGCCTTTGGGTATCAGCACATGCGCGCCTATGAAAACCTCGCGCCCCCAGAAACGCGACAACAAGTCGCTGCGGATGCGTACGTGCCGCACGAACTCGGAATCCGTCTTAGGCTGGAGCGCTTCGATCTGCCGGTCGAGTATCAAAGCGGTGCGCACGGGGTGGGACGCATCGATGCGCAGGCGTAGCGGCCTCGAGTACAGATTGCCGGGCTTCTTTGCCCATTGCTGACCTTCGCCCCGGTCGGGCGGAAGTTTTAAATTGCGGCCGTCGGCAAGGGTGTAGGTTTCGTAGCGATTCAATACGGCTTGCACCAGGTACTCGCCCGCGGGAAGGCTCGACAGGCGGGCAGCGGGCCAGCCAAAGGCATTGTCGTCGAGAATCACGGCGTGACCGGGCGCCAGGCCATCGACGTTGAGACCGAAAATATAAGGGCTTGCGAGAGGCTCGTTGGGCTCCACATGAGTGCGCGGTTCGCGGCCCAAGTCCCGGCTCAGCAAGAGAATCAGCCGGCCATCGAGCGCAACGCCGCTCTGCGCGGCGGGAAAGCTGATCGCAAAGGAGGTACTACGCTTCGTGACGGCGGCCTGCGTGCCGTGGCTCGATGCGGCCACGCCGATCATCGCCGCCATGATTGCAAGACGCATGGTGAATGCCTTCATCTCGGTGGGCTCGCTCGCACTGGAGTTCTTAGTATCGATGCGGGTAATCCAGCATCATAACCGTACCCATCCATCCCAGGGTAGACTGCCGGCCGCGAAGCCGAGAAAATCACAATATGACAAGGATCCATGCCCCATGCACAAGACCCTGACCGCTGTCGCCGCCGTCGCTTTCCTGACTGCCGCACCGCACGCTGGCGCCGAGGACGCGGCCGGCGAGATGCACTTTCGCGAGCTTTACAAGGAGCTCATCGAAACCAACACCACCCTGTCGAGCGGCAGCTGCACGCTCGCCGCGGAGCGTATGGCCGCTCGCCTGAAAGCGGCCGGATTCGCCGACGCCGATCTGCACCCCTTTGCGGCGCCGGGCCACCCCAAGGAAGGCGGCTTGGTGGCTTTCTATGCCGGTCGTGACCCCAAGCTCAAGGCCATCTTGTTGCTCGCCCATATCGATGTGGTCGAGGCAAAGCGCGAGGACTGGACACGCGATCCGTTCACCCTGGTCGAGGAGAACGGTGCCTTGTATGCGCGCGGCGCCATCGACGACAAGGCCGAAGCGGCGATCTGGGTGGACACCCTGATTCGCTACAAACACGAAAATTTCCGGCCACGGCGCACCATCAAACTCGCTCTCACCTGCGGCGAGGAGACGGCCGGCGCCTTCAACGGCGCGCAATGGCTCACTGAAAATCAGCGTGATCTGATCGACGCCGCCTTCGCCCTCAACGAGGGTGCCTTCGGCGAACTGGATGCGGAAGGCCGCAAAGTGGCCTTGGAAATACAGGCGGGCGAGAAGACGGCGCAGAACTTCCGGCTCGAAGTAACCAATGCCGGCGGACACAGCTCGCGGCCCGTCAAGGACAATGCGATATATCGCCTGGCCGCGGCTTTGACGCGCATCGAGGGCTACGATTTCCCGGCCCAGTTCACCGACGCCAACCGGGCGTATTTTACCGGTATGGCGCAGATCCAGGCCGCCAAGGGCAAATCCGACGTGGCGCAGGCCATGCGTGCGCTGGTGAAGGACCCGAACGACGCCGCGGCCATCGCACTGGTTTCCGCCAAGGATGCGAGTTGGAACGCCACCCTGCGCACCACCTGCGTCGCGACCATGCTCGACGCGGGCCATGCGACCAATGCGCTGCCCCAGCGTGCCCGGGCCAATATCAACTGCCGCATTTTCCCGGGAGTCGCCGCGGAGGCCGTGCGGCGCAAGCTCGAGGATCTTGTTGCCGACCCGGCGGTGAAGGTCACGACGCTGGAGGTTCGCGGGCCGAGCTCGCCGCCGCCGCCGTTGACGCCGCAAATATTGGCTCCGTTCGAGAAGCTGGCGGCCGAATTCTTTCCCGGCGTGCCGGTTTTACCCATCCTGCAGCCCGGCGCGACCGACGGCGAGTTCCTGAACGCCGCGGGCATCGCGACCTATGGCATCGAGCCGCTGTTCGCCGGCCCCGATCTCGGCCACATTCACGGCCTCAACGAATACATCAGCGTGCAGTCGCTGCTCGACTGCCGCGATTTTCTGTACCGCCTGGTGAAGATTTATTCCGACCAGAAATGACCTGAGGGCTTGAGGGGCCGCGCGGTGGAAACGACGACCGAATTGTGCGACGTGGTGGTGATCGGCGGCGGCCCGGCCGGCAGCACCGCCGCGGCATTGCTGGCGCGGCGCGGCCACAAGGTCATCGCCCTGGAGAAGGCGCATCACCCGCGCTTTCACATCGGCGAATCGCTGCTGCCCATGAATCTTCCGTTGTTCGAGCGCTTGGGGGTGCTCGACAAGGTGCGTGCGCTGGGCGTGTTCAAGGCGGGCGCGGATTTCGAGGCGGACAACCCGCGCGGCTACAACACCTTTGCGTTCTCCCGCGCGATCGGCACCAGTCCGCCGCATGCCTATCAGGTGTGGCGCCAGGACTTCGACCAGATGCTCTACCAGCATGCCCGCGAATGCGGTGCCGATGCGCGCGAGGGCCATGAAGTGACGGCGATGGAACAGCACGGCGCGCGCGATTTTAGGCTCGATGTGCGCACCGATGACGGGGGCGGCTATTGTATTCGATCGCGCTACGTGATCGATGCCAGCGGCCGCGACGCATTTCTGTCCGCGAGGAAGAAACTGCGGCGCAAGGACCGCGGGCATCAAAGCGCGGCGATTTTCGGCCACTTTCGCGGTGCCGAACGGCGCGCCGGCGAAGACGCGGGCAACATCAGCATCTACGGCTTCGAGCATGGCTGGATGTGGATGATCCCGCTGCCCGGCGATGTGATGAGCGTCGGCGCGGTGTGCCGGCCCGAATATCTCAAGCAGCGCAAGGGCCGCACGCAGGGGTTCCTGCTCGACACGCTTAAGGGCAGCCCGGCGCTGTGGCGGCGCGTCGAACGCGCCGATTTGATCGGCAACCAGGTGCATGTCACCGGCAACTATTCCTACGACTCGACGCGGATGGGCGGCGCGGGCTGGGTGCTCATCGGCGATGCCTTCGCGTTTCTCGATCCGGTGTTCTCCTCCGGGGTGTACCTGGCGATGACCGGCGCGGAGCAGGCCGCGGCGGCGGTGGACATTGCGCTGCGCGAACCGGCGCGCGAGCGGGCCCTGCTGCGCAAGCTGGAGAAGCGCCAGCGCGCCGGCATGGCGCGATTTGCCTTCTTCATCTACCGCTTCAACGGCCCGGTGATGCGGCAGATGTTCCGCCGGCCGCGCAATACCTGGCGGCTGGAGCAGGGCGTGATCTCGATGCTCGCCGGCGACCTGTTCGACTCGCCGCAGGTGCTGTGGCGCCTCAAGCTGTTCAAGCTGGTCTATGTGATCAGCGGTCTGCGCGACTGGCGCCGCTGGCGCGCCGAGCACAAATACCGGCTCGCGCAGGCGCGCCTGGACTTCACCGGCGGCAACCCGCCGTTGGACAAAAGTTAATCAACGAAGCACGTAGTTGAGGATCAACCGCAGATCGTTCTCGTGCTGGTTGGCGGGACCCTCCTGCGAGACGTGTCCGTAGCGCATGCGAAAATTGAGTCCTTTCAAGGCGGCGATCCGCGGGATCCATTGCAGGTTGAGGTCGTATTCGGTCTGGGCGTACTGTCTCGCGACTTGCGGCGTTGAGCCATGCACCCACAATCCGTACACGCTCAAGCCCGTCGCTCTCGGAAAGTTGTACGCGGCGCGCAGCATCGTCGCGTCTTCTCCCGCGCGGAAGAAGTTTTCGACCTGCACCGCCGTGTAGCCCGGATAGCCGCCCCAGGGGCTGCGAACGTTGGTGCCGCTGCCCGCGCTGTTCGTCGTGCCGACGGCGGTGACGGTGCGTGCCGAAGTCAGCAGCACCGTTCCGATGGCAATCTCGGCCTTGAAGCCGTACTGGTCCGTGGAAAACGATTTGCCGGTGAGGAGATCATCGCCCGTGCTGTTCTGGCGGGTGTATTGGCCGGCGAATTGCAGGCGCACCTTATTGGCGAGCGGGATGACGAACTTGGTTTCGCCATAGACGATATTGATGATGTCGGGGCTGTAATAGTCGATCGCGCCGATTGAAAGCTGGCCGGTCTTGAAGTTGGCGCCCGCGACATCGACGCCGCGCGTTACCCCGGCCGGCGCACCCGCGGCGGTGGCCATGGACTCGAAGTCCTGGGAATTTCGCGGTTTCATCTTGTCGAAATAGCCGGCGCCGAAGCGCAGCGACTGCTCGTCCATGCTGCCGACCACGCCTTGCACGGCGTAAGCCTGAAAAGTGTTCGGCGTCATCAGCGAGTCCTGGGTATTGATGAACGGCGTGTCCAATCCCTTGCGGCCCGCAAGTGCCGAGATCTCATCGGTCAACCGCAGCTGCACATAGCTCTCTCCCACCACGGTGTAGGGCTTCTGCCCGGGCTGCAGCAGCTGGGTGCCATCCTTGTCCACCGGAGCATCGAGGCGCTGCGAGGTATAGCCGCTTGCGCCAAACCTGATGAAGTCGAGGAAGTAGCCGGTCCTGAAGCCCGCCAGTCCGCCCAGAGTCCAGGCCTGACTCTCCGTGTGATTGAAATTGTCCTTGTCATCATAGAAAGAACGCAACAACACGCTGAACGTGGTGTCGCGCAAGCCGACGAAGCGCGACTCCTGCAGCAATGTCGCGATGGGTCTGCGCTCGAAACTCTCTGTCAGGTGGGTTTGGCCCTGCTCCGTGGAATTCGGTGCTTCCTCAGCCTCGCTGTCGGCGCCGGGCTCCGGCTCCATCGAGCCGGCCGCCCCGGCGCTCGGCGCTCGGGCAGTGCCTCCCTGGCCCGCGGGGACGGGCGCCCCCGGCTCGGCGCCATGCGCAGCCGGGACCGGAAACGTCAGCCGCGACAGAACCCCGAGCGCCGCAATGACTGACGCCGCCGCGCGTAACCGTGGCTTGACGGGACCCATGCGCAACAAAAACGAGCTCCTCCGGAAGCAGCCGCTTCGATACTAGCGTGGGCGCGGACGCGGGTATTGCGGTACCTTGGTCCCATTGCGCCCGCTATCGGTAGCCATCGGTGAGCGTGTTCAAGAACGCCACGATGTCCCCGATGTCGGCCTCGGTGAGCGCGGGTCGATCGCCGGCGTGGCGATCGAGGGGCGCTTGGGTTTCCACGTTGCCCCGGTACTGCGGCGGCAAATCATCGAATTTCAGCGTCATGCCGCCGCTCCCGCGCGGATACCACTTCTGCGGTTGGGTGTCGCGCTCGGCATAAAAACGCACCGCGTCTTCCAGGCGGTGCACTCCGCCATTGTGGAAGAACGCGCGCCGGGTCGCCGCATTGCGCAGCGTCGGCGTTCGAAACAGGCCGCAGTACTCTTTTTTGTCCTCGAGGTCGGTGCGCAGCGGCCCGCACAATCCCAGATCGTGGTAGTGCCCATCCGCATTCGCGGGAATGCTCGAGTTGCGCGGCACGCCGAGCGCGGCGTAGCCGAAATCGGTGAACTGCGGGAATGCGCCGTTGCGCATGCCGCTCGGGTGACAGCGGGCGCAGTTTCCCCTTGCCGGATCATCGAAGGCGGCGAGACCGCGCATTTCCGCATCGCTCAGCCGCGCCTCATGCCGCAGCCAGGCGTCGTACTTGCTGCTGTAGGGATAGAACGCCGCGGGGGTTTGCTGATAAGTCTCCAACGCCATCAGCACGGCCTTGAACGCCAAGGCGGCGTCGTCGAACACGGTTTCGCCGAAGACGGCGCGAAACCGCGCCGCGTAGCCCGCGCGCCGCACTCTTGCGACCACTGCCGCGGCGCTCGCATTGGCCATCTCGAACGGCGAGAGCAGCGGGAGGCGCGCTTGATCATGCGCCGACTGCGCACGCCCGTCCCAGGTGCGGCCGCCCGCCGGGCCTTGATCGATACCGTCATCCCCCTCATCGTCGAAATGATGTTCGCTGAACGGCGGAATGCTCTGCGCATACATCAAGGAGGGCACGGCGCGCGCGCCGAAGCGCCGCCCGTCGCCGCCGGCGCGCTGCACCGGCAAGTCGTTCGGCGGCCCGAACGCCCGCTTGGGATCGTGGCAGGTCGCGCAGGCCGCTCCGCCCGAAGCGGACAGGGACTTGTCGAAGAACAGCGCCCGGCCGATGTCAGTCAGGGCCGCCGCCGACGGCGTCTTCTCGAAGGTATTGGCATAGAACGGCGCATCGGCAAGAGCCGCGCACAGCAACGCCCCCCCGAGGATCACCACCAAGGGAATCGTCTCAGTGCAGCGAGCTGCCACTGTGGCTCGCCACACCCGCGTTGAACAATTGCACGATGTCCACCGCATCGAACACATAGGCGCGATTGCAGAAGTCGCAGCGCACTTCGACTTCGCCCCGCTCCGCGAGCACCGCTTGCGTTTCCGCCTCCCCCAGGCCCTGCAGCATGCTGCTCACCCGTTCGCGCGAACACCGGCAGCGAAAAAAAACCGGCGCCGGTTCATACAGGCGCACATCGTCTTCGTTGAACAGCCGGTGCAGAATTTCCGCATCGGTAAGCGTGCGCAGTTCTTCGGGCGTGAGAGTCTCGCCGATCAGCTGCACGCGCCGCCACGCGTCCTCGACGGCCGCGGCGTCCACGTCATCCGCACCCGGCAGCCTTTGCAGCAGCATCCCGGAGGCGCCGGACGCGTCGGCATGCAGCCACAGCCGTGTCGGCAATTGTTCCGAATTTTCACAATAGACCTGCAGCGATTCGGCCAGGCGTTCGCCCGCGATGGGCACGATTCCTTGATAACGCTGCGATCCCTCGTCGGTTTCCAAGCTCACGGTGAGATTGCCGCTGCCGATCAAATCGACGATCCTGCCGCCGCCGTTGCGGGCAACATCGCCCGCAGCGCCGCCCTCGCGGTAGCGCGCCAGCCCGCGCACGCCGAGACCGCTGGTGCACTGCGCCAGCAACAGGTGCACGGGCCCGTCGCCCTGCAGTTGCAGCGATAAAACACCCTCGAATTTGATTGTCGCCGCCAACAGCAGCGAGGCTGCGACCGCTTCTCCCAGCGTATCGCGGATCGCCGCCGGATACTCGCGATGCTCCATCAATGCGCGCCAGGCGGCGTCCAGGTGCACCAAGTGTCCGCGAATCGGGTATTGCTCGAACATGAACCGATGCAGGCAGTCCCGGTCATGCATGCTAGACGCCACCACCCAGCTTGAGCTTGAGCAATTCGTTGAGCTGCGCCGGATTTGCCTTGCCTGCTGTCGCCTTCATCACCTGGCCGACGAAAAAGCCGAATAGTTTCTCCTTGCCGGCACGGTAATCGGCGAGCTGCTTGGGATTGGCGGCGATCACGGCATCGATCACCCCTTCGATGGCGACGGAGTCCGTGATCTGCTTGAGGCCCTTGGCCTCGATGATGGCGTCCGCGGATGTGCCCTCGGACCACATCGCCTCGAACACCTCTTT
>DATFZF010000056.1:0-37005 GCA_035314705.1 Steroidobacteraceae bacterium
GCGGGCCGGATTGCGCGCGTGCTGAGTGAACTCGCGCGGCGCGGTGCTCTGCACGAGCGAGCGGCACATGCCGCGGGGGAAATGCACGCGCTCGCCCTGCACATCGGCGCCCGCGGCTTTCCAGATCTCGAGCGCCTCCGCATCGTCGCGGAAATCGATGCCGATCTCTTCGAGGATGGTGTCGGCGTTGTGCTCCATCAGCACGAGCCCCTCCTCGCCGAGGACCTCGTAGTACGGAATCTTGCGCGTGATGTAGGGAATCGACGCCCCCGCCCGGGCGGCCCTGGCAGCCCGTTTGGCGTCGCGGCCGCTGGGACGCCGAGCGTGACCGGTCTGCGTGTTCGGCTCTTGCATCATCGCTCTCCCGGGTAAAGACCGAAGTATGGTCACTGTGGTAGTGGGCGGCTGATCAGTTTGCGTCATGGACTTGTCATGAAGCGCCATTTCACCGGCAGAGCCTTCGGATGGGGCCCCGGCCCCGATTCTTGTGCGGTGGTCGTTGGTTTCCGGAGGTCTTGTGGTTTAGTTTCGGTACCGCCCGAACAATGCCAGGAGATAGCCATGTCGTTCTCGACCCACCTCTCAACGGCCCGCTCCTATCGGGCGCTGTTTGCGATCGCGCTGCTTCCGCTTCTCGCCAGCTGCAACGACGGCTACGACAATTATTGCTACAACTGCTATGCGATGCCCGCGGAGATCTCGCGGGGCTTGGTCGCCGGAGACTTCAACGCCGGCGGCTTTCCCAGCATCATCGCAACCAGTGCGCTCGAACCGGATCAGGGCCAGGCGTTGGACAATCTCAAGGTCTACCTGTCGACGGCAGCCGGCGCCTATGCGGCGCCTGTCTACGTCGCGGACGGCTTTGACCCGCTCTACCTGGCGAGCGCCGACCTGAACGGCGACGGTCTTGCGGACGTGGTATCCGCAAGCTTCTCTACCGGCACGCTGGCCGTGTTCTTGAACGACAAGAGCAGCCCCGGCACTTTGAGTGCTCCCCTGGTGCTGTCGAGTCCCGGTGCTTCGCAGGTGGCCATCGGCGATATGAACGGCGACGGCATGCCGGACCTGATCTCGGCGGACTATGGGGTCTCGCTCTTCGTGCAGACCTCCCCGGGGGCTTTTGCCGCCCCCATCAGCCTGTACTCGGGCGGCGCCAACTGGGTCGCGGTCGGTGATCTGAATGGCGACGGCGCACCGGATGTGGTGCTGACCGACATCGTCGGCGTCAAGATTCTGCTGCACACCGGTGCCGCCTCCTCGACCACCTTCGCGGCCCCGGTCAGCGTGTTCACCCAGACGCCCAATGCCAATGTCGCCGGCGCGAACATCGTCGCAATCGCTGATGTGAACAACGACGGCGCCAACGATCTGGTGATCACGGATCCGGGCCCGACCGGGGGCACGGCACCGACCGTCAACATCCTGCTGCAGGTGAGTCCCGGGACCTTCGCTGCGCCTGTGAGCTACGCCATTACCGCGGGGGACCTGCCTCAGTCGATAGTCGTCACCGATGTGGATGGCGATGGGCGGCCCGATATCATCATCGGCGGGCGGCAAAGCGTCACGGTGCTGCTGCAGAATCACGCGCCGGCGGCGGCCGGCACGTTCATGGCCGCAACAAGCTATGCGGCGCAGGGCGCCTACCAGATTGCGGTGGCAGACATCAATGGCGATCACAACCCGGATATCGTCGTCGGCAACGGGGTGACCAACCCGGTCGTGAATGGCGTGCAGACAACCCATCCGGGCGTACTGCTGCAGAGCGCCACGTCGCCGGGCACGTTCGGCGCGGTTCAGGACCTGCCCTGAAGGCCTCGACCCGCGCAAGCGCATCGCTTGCCGTGATTCAGGTCGACTGCAACAGGTTCACGCTCGCCAGATCGAAGCGCAGCTCCTTGCGTCCGTAGTCGATCGAGACCTTGGAGAATTGCCGCAGTAAATTCATACCGATCAGCAGTGAGGGATACTGGCGCAGGCCCCACACTGCGAAGATTTGAAAATCGGCGATGAGCAAAGGGCAATCGGTGAATTCCAGATCCATCAATCGGATCTTCTTGACCAGCGTTACGTTCCCTAAGGTTTCGCCGCCGGTGATGCCGGACACCGATATGGCGCCAAGCTGGCTGTAGGCGGGATTGCGCCTGGCTAACGCGGCGAGCAGCGGGGGATTGCCCGCCGACACCTCGGCGCCCGAATCAACGAAGGCAGCCGCGGGTACACCGTCCACGGTGCAATGCAGCGCCCGCAAGTGGCCCGAGGACCCGACGGTGCGGATGCGCGCCTCATTCTGCTGACCCAGCCAAAACGCGCCGAATCGGGAGCGAGGCTCGCTCACTTGCAGGGTGTGATTCTTGAAGTCGAAGGTTACGCGGTGTCCGTCGAGGGTGTCGAGACCCAGGTACCCGTCGGCCTGCAGCATCGAATGCGGCAATATCGGGACCATCAGAGGTCCGCAGCGCACCGATCCGAACGCCAATTCGCGCAGCGTCACGGTCTCGGCGGCGACGGCGCGGACCACCCCTTCCAACATGACCCTCTCGCCATGCAGCAGGCCGAGCTCGGCGGCCACGTCCGTCGCCAAGACCGTACGGTCGGCACCCGTATCGACGACGAAGCGATAGGGTCCGTGGTTGTCGATGCGCACAGCAACCGTCAAGTGTCCCGCGGCATCGGCCGTCCTCGCCGCACCATCTTGCGCCGGCACCGCCGCGTCCGATGGGCCCAGGGCAGCCGGCAGCGGCTCCAGGCTGCGCTGTGCGCGCGCCGCGATCGAGGCAAGCGCCAGGGATGACGTGCCGTAGATCAGGAATTGCCGTCGTGACGCGTCGCCGAGTGCTGCCATGGAGGCTTAGTTTACTGCTGCGCGGGCACCTTGCGAAGCATGGTCCAGGCGGCGGCGGAAAACACCAGCACATTGGCAACGATGACGGGCGAGGCGTTTATCAGCAAGCCATAGGCGACCCACAGAAGCGCACCGAACATCTGCACGCCGCGCAGCAGCGATGGGCGAGCGAAGAAATACGATGCGACGAAAACCGCGGTTGCCGCCCACCCCAAACTCTCGGTGCCGACGTGGCTCATACCGCCTCGGCTTCCCTGCGCGCGCCATAGGAGAGGATTTCGTCGATTTTCACGCGATCGGTCCGGTCCTTTTCCCATTCGCTCAGGGTCAAGCCGTAGGATTCGAACAGCTCGCGAATGTCCCCGGTTCGCCAGTGCAGAAGCTGGTCGAGGATGGGTACCATGATGCTGAACGCGTTCTCGCTGAGCACCGTGCTCTTGGCAATGCGCGCGAGCTGCTTGTTCTCGGACACGGCAATCGTGAATCCGTCGTGATTGTTGACGTGCAGCATGACATGCACATCGGAGCTGCCGTCGCCGACATAGATCATGCGGTCGGGGGTGACTCCCAAGCGATGCTCGAGCTCCTCGATGACCGCCACCTTGCCGTAGCCGGCCGGCACGCGCTTGATCGCGCGGACTTCGCCTGAGAGGGCATCGAAATCCAGCTCGGTGCCGAAGATATGTTCGGGCGGAATCACTCCGGCCAGCGCCGCGATGACGATTTCGCGGGGCGCCGCGGAGATGACGAAAAAAGAAAAGCGGCACTTGTCCGTGCCGCGCTCCATGAAGTCGACGAGCGCCGGAATGGCGCTCTTGAGCCGAACGCGCCGTCCGGCCTCCACCAGATGCTCACGGCGGACGCCGCGAAATTCGGGGTCGTGGCGGATCAAATAGGCGAGCTCTCCGCCCTGCTGCACGAGATTGCTGTGCGCGAGGCCGGCGACGCGTTCCTCGAAACCGGATATGCCCAGCAGCTCGCTCAATACGAGGCCTGAATCCTTGAAGCTCAGAGTTTGATCGAAGTCCGAGGCAAGCAGGTAATGTTTGGGCGGGGTCTCGGCCATTGGCGGCGGTCTCCTGACTGTTCCACATCCTGAAAACGCGAACAACATAATCCAGCAATCAACGGCGGATGTCAGACGATAAAAACTCGCGATTCCTCCAATAAATCTCATGCCTGAAGAGCAAGAACTGTGAAGTGGGCGCTATACTCGATGGCATGGCGAGCCTGGATGACTCGATGACCGCTCCGGTGCTGCCGGCACCCGTGCCGCGCCGCGGTCCGCTGTCGTTGGCGGAATTTTTCCGCACGCTGCGCGACAACATGATCGCCACCTACGCCGAGGAAGCCTACGAGCGCGACATCGTCGAGCGGAAGATGTTCGGGCGCCGCCGCTTTCTCATCAACGAGCCGGCGGCGATCAAGCACGTGCTGATCGACAACGCGGCGAACTATCAAAAGACCGAGATCACCCGCCGAATCCTCGAGCCGGGCCTCGGCCGAGGGCTGATCACCTCGGAGGGAGACACCTGGCGGCAGCATCGCCGCACCATGTCGCCTGCCTTCGACCATCGCAGTATCGCGTCTTATGCGCCCATCATGACGGCGGCGGCGCAGGAGTTGTTGGCACAATGGAGCGGGCTCGGCGCGGGCGCCGCCGTCGACGTCGCCACCGCGATGATGCAAGCGACCCTCAACATCATCTCGCGCACGATGTTTTCCTCGGACTCCGATCACATCGTCGCCGTCATGGAACGCGGCGCCGGACGCTATCAGGCGCAGATGCGGCCGAATATCATGGACTTTCTGGACTTGCCCGCGTGGCTGGCGGGGTTGAGCCGAATCAGAGTGGCGCATCGCACGCTCGGCGAATTCGACACGGAAATCGATCGCCTGATCAGGGCGCGTTCGGGGAACCCCGAAAACGCCCCCAAGGATTTGCTGGCGCGCCTGATCGCGGCGCGCGACGAGCAGACGGGCGGCGGCATGACGGCGCAGGAAGTGCGCGATCACGTCATCACGATCTTCATGGCCGGACACGAGACAACCGCCATGGCCATGACGTGGACTTGGTATCTGTTGTCGCAGCACGCGGCCGAAGAGGCGAAACTGCACGCCGAGCTCGAAGCCGTGCTCGGCGGACGCGCTCCCGGCGCGGAAGACATCGCCAAGCTCACCTATACTCGAATGGTGATCGACGAGTCGATGCGGCTGTATCCGCCGGTGCACACCATCGCACGCGAGGCGCTCGCCGACGACACGCTGGCAGGGCTGCGCGTGCCCAGGGGCTCGGCGGTGCTGATCGCCCCGTGGGTGCTGCACCGGCACGTGAAACTCTGGCGCGATCCGGGTCGCTTCGATCCCGAACGGTTTTCGCCGGAGCATTCCGCCGCACGTGCGCGCTTCTCTTACCTTCCCTTCGGCGGCGGGCGCCGCATCTGTATCGGCGCGGCCTTCGCCACGGCCGAAGCGACCCTTCTGCTCGCCACCATCGCGCAGCGCTTCCGGCTGCGACTCGCGGCGGGACATCCTGTCGAGCCTCAGGGCCTGATCACCCTGCGTGCCCGCCACGGCATGAAAATGCTGCTGATTCCGCGGGTGTAGACTAATGCGCGCGGCCGGTCATGGCAGATTCCTGTTGCTGTGGCTGATCTGCTGGTGTGCTCCGCTGTGCCAGGCGGGCTCGCCCGGCGGCGGCGGCGTGTTGCCCTTGACAAGACAACAGCTCGTCGGTACTTGGCGGCTGGTGAGCATCGACTACGCCACTCCACGCGGCCCGATGCCTGATCCCTTCTACCAAACCGGTTCGACGGGCATTCTCATCTACGACTCCACGGGATGGATGAGCGTCCAGATCGCTGCGCCGCATCGACCCCGCTGGGAGATTCCGCAATCGCGCTCGTCTTCCGCCGCAAGGGCGCAGAAAGTGCCGTCGAAGGCCGAGGCTTTCGATACCTACTACGCCTACTTCGGTACCTGGGATTTTGACGAGGCCACAGCGGTGCTGACCCATCACGTCAAGGCGTCTTTGATTCCTGCCGAGACGGATCTGAATTATGCTCAGACGGCGACCCTCGAGGGTGCACGGCTGGTCTTCACGGGACGCGGAGGAATGCCGGGCGAGAAAACCATCCGCCGCAAGGTGTGGGAGCGAATCACCGCGGACGCCGAGTAGACGGCGAGCGAGAGGAGAACGATGCATGCGCATGGATGATCAAGAAGAGAGCCAGAACGTGGAGGACGTCCGCGGCTCGAGCGGCGGCGGATTCAGGCCCATCCACGGCATTGGAATCGGCTCCATTGCCATAGCCCTCATCGGCGGCTGGTTTTTCGGCGTCAACCCCCTGCAGATTCTCGGCTTGCTGAGCGGCGACAATGCTTCAACGGTCCAAACGGCGCCCGATCAAGCTGCGCGTGGCATTCCCGCCGACGATGCGCAAGCGAAGTTCGTTTCTCAGGTGCTGCGCAGCACGGAGACCGTATGGGCCGCAGCTTTCCAAGAACGCGGTCAAACCTATGCGAATCCGAAGCTGCGCCTGTTTCGCGACAGCTACCCGACGGCGTGCGGTCTGGGAGAAGCGGCGGCGGGGCCTTTCTATTGCGCCGAAGATCGGATCGTGTATTTGGACTTGGGGTTCTTCGACGTGATGACGCGGCAACTCGGTGCACCGGGCCAATTCGCGCACGCCTATGTGATCGGCCATGAAGTGGGTCACCACGTGCAGAATCTGCTGGGCATCCTGGGCAAGGTCAATGCGCGGCGGGAGCGCGCGGACGAGGCTTTGGCCAATGCGCTCAGCGTGCGGCTCGAACTGCAGGCGGATTGTTTCGCCGGCGTTTGGGCCAGGCGCTCGCAGCAAGAACAGGGCTGGCGGCTCGAAGCGGGCGATATCGAGTCGGCGCTCAACGCGGCCGCCCAGATCGGGGACGACACCTTGCAGCGCCGCGCACGCGGCACCGTCGTTCCCGAATCCTTTACGCACGGTACCAGCGCACAGCGGGTCTCGTGGTTCAAACGCGGGGTCGATTCCGGCCAGATCGATGCGTGCGACACTTTTTCGAATGACGACCTTCTTCGAAACGGCCGGTGAATTCGCGGCGTGGCTGGAGAAACATGGATCCACGCGGTCCGAACTTCTCGTCGGCTACCACAAGCGAGGAACCCGGCGCGGAACCATGAGCTGGCCCGAGTCGGTCGACGCGGCGCTTTGTTTTGGCTGGATCGACGGCGTGCGCAAGCGCATCGACGAACATTCGTATCAAATCCGCTTCACCCCGCGCAAACCGCGATCAACCTGGAGCGCGGTCAATATCGAACGAGTGCGCGTCCTGCGCGATCAGGGGCGCATGCGGGAAGCCGGTTTGCAGGCGTTTTCGAGCCGGCGCGAATCCAGATCGAAGATTTATTCGTACGAGCAGTCGAAAACCGCCGCTCTGGAGCGCGCCGAGGAGACCCGGTTTCGCAAGGCGAAAGCGGCCTGGAAATTCTTCGCGGCGCAGCCGCCCAGTTATCGGCACCTGAGTGTGTGGCGGATAGTCAGCGCCAAACGAGCCGAAACTCGCGACAGGCGGCTTGCGGCGCTCATCAAGGCCTCGAGCGAACAGCGGCGTTTATGATGTGCAGCATCATACGAGAGTCTTCCGAAGCGGATTTCGCCGCCTTGCTGCGCCTCAACCTCGAGTCGGAGCACTTCTTGAGTCCGTTGACATTGCCGCGGCTTCGCACCCTGCATGCGCAGGCCTGGCACCGGCGCGTCGTCTGCATGGACGGCGATGTGCAGGGGTTTCTGCTGGCGTTTCGCGAAGGCGCCGACTATGACAGCGAGAATTATCGGTGGTTCGCCGCGCGCTACACGGAGTTCCTTTACGTCGACCGCATTGTGATCGGCGCGCAAGCGCGCGGCCGGCGCTTCGGCGCGCTGCTGTACGAGAATCTGATCGCGCGCGCGCGCGCGAGGGGTCTCATGCGCATTACTTGCGAATTCGACACCGATCCGCCGAACGAGGCCTCGCGGCGCTTTCACGAGCGCTTCGGTTTTCATGAGGTCGGCAGCCAGCGCGTCGCCGGCGGCAAGAAAGCCGTCTCGCTGCAGGAATTGCTCTTGTAGAGGCGAATCTGCCGACGCCTGAGCGGCACCTTCTGTAAAACCGCGCCATTGCATCGTCCGCCGCCGCCCCCCACAATGCGATTTCATCATTGGCGAGGAGCTTGGCATGCCGTCCATGCAACGTTATCAATTGCCGGTCGAGCAGACCGGTTGGCGCTTCAACGGTCAAAGCGAGATCGATTTCTCGTGGGAATACGACGCCCCGCGCGAGCGCCTGCTCAACCTGTACGGCAAGGCCAAGAAGGGTCAATGGGACCAGGCCACACGCATCGACTGGAGCACCGACCTCGATCCCGAGAATCCGATGCAGCTCGACGATCGCATGATCTCGATCCACGGGACACCTATGTGGGAAAAGCTTACGTCCAAGGAGAAGGCCCGCGTGCGCCACCATACGCAGGCCTGGAATGTTTCCCAGTTGATGCACGGCGAGCAGGGCGCACTCATCGCCACCGCGAAGATCGTGCAGATGGCCCCGGATATGGATGCCAAGTTCTATGCCGCCACGCAGGTGATGGACGAGGCGCGCCACGTCGAGAGCTACTCGCGTCTGCTGCACGAGAAGTTCGAGCTGGCATACCCGATGACCGCGCCCCTCAAGACGCTGCTCGAGCAAGGGTTGAGCGACTCGCGCTGGGACTTCGTCTACCTGTGCATGCAGGTGCTGATCGAGGGGCTGGCCCTGGCCGCGTTCCAGCGGCTCCGGGACTACAGCAAGAACCCCTTATCGGTGGCGATTAACGCCTATGTGATGCAGGACGAGGCCCGGCATGTCGCCTTCGGGCGCATCGCGCTGCGGGACTACTACAAGAATCTCACCGCCCAGGAGCTGGGCGAGCGCGAGGAGTTTCTGGTGGAAGGCTGCTACCTCATGCGCGACCGCTTCGATGCGCGCGAAATGTGGGAACACCTCGGCTTGCCGGTCGAGCAGTGCGTCGAGGCGGCGATGATCTCGGAGAACCAGCGCGTCTTTCGCGCACAGCTGTTCTCCCGCATCGTGCCCACGGTTCGCGACATTGGATTGTGGGGTGTAAAAGTCAAGAAGGCATACGAAGACATGGGTGTGATGCAGTTCGCCGACGTCGACATCGCGGCGAAGTTGACGGCCGATGAGGAGTGGGCCAAGGAGCTCGACGCCGCCAAAGCGCGATCCGCGCCCGCCGCCGCGACATGACCAGCGAGGTCGAAGAGCGGATTCACAAGGCGCTGGCGGGCCATGCGCTCGAGCGGATCGAGCACGGCTACCGTCTGGTGCATCCCCAGGGGGCGGGCGTCAGTTCTCTGCGGCTGTTGCCCGTGAACGGAACCGCCGAAGGCGCGCCGGTCGTGTCGATCGCAGAGATCGTCGCCGAGTACAATACGGCGGGCCTCCCGTCTTTTCACACGACCGGCATACAGCGGCTCAACTCGTGGGCAGTGCACGGCGCCTATCATGTCGACAGCGGGCGCTTGCGCCAGACGGCGCAGATGTCTATCTATTCCAATGAACCGGCCGTCCATCTCACCGTGCAGGGCGTGCTCGACGCATTCGGCGGGCAATTGCCGCTCGGACTGTCCACGGCGTTGGCGGTGACGTCCGCGGCGGTGCTCAAGCAGCAACGCGCGCACCATGCGCGGCCGCATCAATGGAAAACGCCGGTGGATGAGGAGTCCATGAAAGCCGGCAGCGACATGCTGCGGCAACGCGGCCTGGCGGCGGCGAACAACGCGACTTGCCTGTGGGCGGAACTGCCGCTGAGCGGGGATTGTCCGTCGCGATCGATTGATCCGCTCGCCGAGACCGCGCTGCTGCAGGTCAATGCCGGAACTCCTCATCCGATTGCGGGCGTCGGGTATTTGGCAACCATGTCCCTGCCGCTGACCGAGGTGCCGGCCAATTCCGCGGAGATTTGCGCCAGGCTCAACGCTCTGGAACTTCAGGAATGCGATTTCGTGCCGCGGCTCGGCGCCTGGGGATTGCACGCCCCCAACGATGCGCCCGGGTACAGTTGCTTCATACCGTCGACGGAAGCCCTGGGCGGCATGCACATGACGATGATGTGGTGGCTCATTCGGCGGGCCGCGTGGGTCCGGGATAGATTCTGGGCGGCAAAAGCGGGACTTCAGCTCGATCCCCGCCGCGACACCGCACATTCGAGTTCGTGACTGACTTCGCAGCGGCGCCTGTCTCGAGCAACCACAATCCACCGGATGACCTGGCGAGATTTCGAACGGCTGACCATCGAGGCATTCCGGCAGCGCGGATTTACCGTGACCGGGTTCGGGGCCAGCGGCCCCGACCGAGGCGCCGCGCTGGGATTGATCAAGAATGGCGAGCGCTTCCTGGTCCAGTGCAAGTACTGGCAGACCCAACAGGTGGGCGTGGTCGAGGTCCGAGAATTGAATGGAGTCATCGCCGCCCTGGGCGCCGATGGCGGCTTCGTGGTCACGGGCGGCAGGTTCACGCAGCAGGCCCGGGAATTTGCGCGGTCCTGCGCAATTGGGCTCATCGACGCAGTTGAACTGGAAGAGATGGTCAAATGCGAGGCCATCGCGGGGTAGGTGCGCGCGCAATTTGTGCCGGACCGTTATATAGTCCGGCAGGCGGGCTGTGTGATACATCCCGCTCAACGACCCGAAGGCACGCAGACATGGAGGCGAACTGATGGTTACGAGGCGCGTATCCCCTGGTCAGAAGACAACGAGGAAGAAGGCTGCGGCCGCAGCACCCGAACTCACGGACAAGGCTGTGATGGCGGTTCTGGAGTCGGCGCAATCCGCGGCAGTTCGCTGCGCAGGCGTTGACCTGGACGCTCGACGCCGGCTGGTGGCGGCCGAGGCGTATTTCCTGGCGGAACGCCGGGGTTTTGAAGCAGGCCACGAACTGGAAGACTGGATAACCGCCGAAGGGCTGGTCGAATCTCGCCTCCAGCAGACGCAAGTCGCTTAAGCACGGCCGATTCGCTGCCCGGGGTACCGGGCCGGTGGCGTCGCCGCCGCGGCGATCGAAGGCGCAAATGGCGTGAAAATGAGCGCCGGGGAACGGCTCCCCCCAAAATTGGAATAAACCCGGTGCTGCGGAAGTCTTATTGCTCAACAGAGCGAGGGACAATCCGATGCAGCGAAACACAGTGATCTTCCAGGGCTTCCTGGCATGCGGCTTCCTGGCCGCCGTCGCGACCGGGGCGACTCTGGCGCCGGCGCCCGGGGCCCTCCATGGCGATGCGACCAACGGCAAGAAATTGTATCAAGGGTGCCAGGCCTGCCATTCCGTCGATGACAATGATTTGGGGCCCAGACATCGCGGCGTCGTCGGTCGCCGCGCCGGAAGTGTCGCGGACTACCACTACTCCGCCGCCCTGAAGGATTCCGGTTTGACCTGGGATGCGGCTACGCTGGATCGCTGGCTGACCAACCCGAGCGCGCTGGTTCCAGGAACCAAGATGTTCTTCAAGATCGACGATGCACAGGCTCGCGCGGACATCATCGCCTACCTCAAAGAGCTCAACTAGGGCTTAACCCGAAGTCCATCCTCGGCAAAGCGCACGGGGCCCACGTAGCTCTGGCGGATGGATTGCAGCACGGCCTCGTGCATCGCTTCGGTGGCGGGCGAGAGGTGGCTCAGCAAAAGCCCGTGCACGCCGGCCTCCTGGGCCAGCTTGCCGATGGCGTGCGGCGGTGTGTGCAGGGTATAGAGCACGGCTGGGGATTCGGGCGGATCGAGCACCACGCTGTTGAACACCAGCAAGTCGGTTCCTTGGGCGATACGCCGCAAATTGGGCAGCCCGGTCGCGTCGATATCGCCCGAGAAGGTCACGCTCCGGCCGGCATAATCGATGCGGTAAATTACCGCGGGCGCGTCTCCATGATGTCCAGCGATGGCGCTAATCACAAGGCCGCCGTGCTGGAAAATGGCCTGCGGGAGCGCGCCGTGGATGACTCCGGCGGAAAGGTCATGTGCCTGAAGGGTCATCGGCGCGGAAAAGTCGCTCAAATAAGCGAACGCCCCCGTAGGTCCGAACAACAAGTGGAGAAATCGGCTGGTGGACGGAAAATACGCTTCTTGGCTCGGTGCTCGCGACCCCTCGGGGCCCCACACATTGAAGACAATTGGGCCGGCGCTGGACACGGCGCGCGCCTTGAAGAGGCCGGGCAGCTCGCCCGCATGATCGATATGCAGGTGAGTCAGCAGCACGATGTCGGTTTGACTGAGCGAAAGCTTGGCTTCACCGAGCCTTGCAAATGCGCCGGGGCCGCAGTCGACGAGTATTCGCGGAATCCCCTCGAGGAGCACGAGATAACTCGATGCCGCGCGCCCGGTGGCTCCGGGTCCTCCCGAGCCGAGCACGGTGAACTCGAGAGGTGCCGAAGTGGTCTGTCCATCGGCAGCGGCAGCGGCGCCACCGCCATCGGCGCCGGGCAACAGCAAGGCGAGAACAGCCAGGCCGGGAACGAAACCTTTCGGCAGGCTCATGAATCCCGCCCCGTTAGCCCGAGCAATCACCATCGGCGTGTACACGCACGGTATCGCCGTCGTTCAGATTGGGTTTGTCCTTATGTCCGCACTGGCGCATGTCGGGGTCGGCGGTCATCGCCTTCCACGACAAGTGCCCCCGACCTGAATCGTCCGCCGAAATTGATACCGATTGGGATGCAGAACCGTTGAGCGCGGCGCCGGAGAGAACCTGTTGAGGCGGATTGGAATTCTGATCGTAAACAGTCACGAGCAGGCTGTCCGTGGAGTCGTTGACAATGGTAATCGTCAGGACGCCGCCGCCAAAAACCGCAGTGCTGCTCATACAAAAAAAGCCACAGGCGAGTGCGCCCGTTACCCGATTGAAAACACGCATGGTGTCCTCCGAATCCCCGAGGATGGACGTCATTGGGCCGACTCGAATACTACACCAGGAATAGGGCGCGAGGCCCCGCGCTCACGTGCCGTAGAACTCCGCGGCGATTTCGCGCAGCAAGCCTGTGACATAGCCGTGGAACGAACGCCATGCCTCGAGGTGAAACGCAGCTTCGCGGGTGCGCCACAGCACGATGTCGGCCTTCGCCAACACGGTTCGGGTGCACATGCCGATCGGAAATTCACCCAGGTCAAGATCAAGCGGACAGGCGCCGCTCAGAATGGTTGCCGCGTGGGGGCCGCTCACTTCGAGTGCAAATTGCCGGTGACTGATATCGACCAGGGCATGCGGCAGGTCGCCCAAGGCGCGTTCAATTGAGTGAAAGGCAGCGGCGGCCGCCGGGTCGCCGGCCGTCGTATCCGCTGCCGTCGCGGCGTGCGGCTCGGGGTCGATACCCAAGAGCAGGTATTCATCGGGGCCCAGCCACAGCGTTGCGCGCGATCCTTGAGTTACGGCGCGGCAGGGGCGCTCGGCAAATGCGGCGCCCCAGATGGGCGCCGCAGCCGCGCGCGCCGCGACGCCGCCATGCAGAATGAAGCGCATCGCCGGCGGTAGCACCCTCATCCACTGGGTGGCCGGCGCGTGCGGAAGATTGCGCGCCGCTGCGTCAGCCATTGATGCGAGCTCCGGCAGGATCGTAGAAAACCGGCGAGGTGACTTCGACCTCGACATCGCCGTTCGGCATGGGCACATACAGGGTCTGCCCGAGGCGGGCCCGCCCGCCCGCGACCAGTCCTAAGGCAATGGAATGGCCGAGCACGCTGCTGGCATAGGACGAGCTGACGTGACCGATCAACTCCATGGGCGGCTTCTGGCCGGGATTGGCGGCCACTTGCGCGCCTTCATCGAGCACGACGCCGGGCTCCTTGGTGCGCAGACCCACCAATTGTTTGCGTGTGCCGGCGTTCATCGATGGCCGCTGCAAAGAGCGCTTGCCGACAAAATCCGCTTTGTTCTTGCCGATCGCCCAGGTGAGCCCGGCGTCATCCGGCGTCACGGTCCCATCGGTGTCCTGGCCGACGATGATGTAGCCCTTCTCCGCACGCAGCACGTGCATTGTCTCGGTGCCGTATTCGGTGATGCCGTGCGCCTGGCCTGAGGCATACACCGCTTCCCAGACGCTCTGGCCGTAGTCCGCCGGCACATTGATTTCGAATCCCAATTCGCCGGTGAAACTCACCCGAAACAGCAGCATGGGCACGCCGCAAATGCGTCCGCGGCCGACGGCCATGTGCGGCCACGCGGCGGCGCTGATGTCGACTCCCTCGACCAGCGGCTCGAGCACCCGACGGGCGTTCGGGCCCTGCACAGCGATGACGGCCCATTGCTCGGTGGTGGACGTGAGCCATACCTTGAGGTCCGGCCATTCGGTCTGCCGGTAGTCTTCCATCAAGGCGAGGACGCGCGGCGCGCCGCCGGTGGTCGTGGTGACATGGAAGCGATCCGCCCCCGTGCGCGCCACGACGCCGTCGTCATAGATGAAGCCGTCGTCGCGGAGCAGTATTCCGTAGCGCGAACGGCCGACGCTCAAGTTGGACCAATTGTTGATATACAACCGGTTCATGAATTCGGCTGCGTCGGGCCCGACGACTTCGATCTTGCCCAAGGTGGAGGCATCGAATATGCCGCAGGCGCCGCGCACGGCGCGGCATTCGCGCGCGACCGCGGCGTGCATGTCTTCGCCGGCGCGCGGAAAATAGCGGGCACGCTTCCACAGGCCCACGTTCTCGAATACCGCGCCTTTTGCCTGCGCCCAGGCATGGGTCGGCGTGGTGCGCACCGGGTCGAACAAATCGCCGCGCGAGATTCCGGCCATGCTGCCGAAGGTGACGGGCGTATAGGGCATGCGAAAGGTGGTCAGTCCCACCGCCGGGAGGGCCACGTCGAGGTCCTTGGCGACAATGGCCATGGCGTTGAGATTCGAGGTCTTGCCCTGGTCCGTGGCCATGCCCGTGGTGGTGTAGCGCTTGACGTGCTCGATGGCTTGAAAGCCTTCGCGGGCGGCGAGCGCCAGATCACGGGTCGTCACGTCGTGTTGCCAATCGACGAAGGACTTATCGCCGCTCGGCGAGACCGCCGCCGGGAGCGCGCCGAGATGCGCCTGGCGGCTGCGCGGGAGCGCCTCGACGCTGAAGCGTCGCGCAGAAGAGGCACCGCCCGCCGCGGCACCGGCCGCCGCACCATCCGCCAGGACCTCCCCTAGATCGTAGACCCCACGGCAGGCGCCGGCCGAACGTTCGCGCTCGGCGGAGGCGCCGGGCAGGAAGGCCTTGAGAGCTTCATCCCACTTGAGTTTGCCGCGCGATTGAGAAAACAAATGCACGCTCGGGGTGAATCCGCCGGACATCAATACGGTGTCGCAGGGGATGCGCTGACCGCCGTCCAGGGTGATGGCGCTGACGCGCAAATGGCCCTCGGTGCCGAGAACGGTCGATCCTGGGAGGATGGGGATTCCCGCGCGCCGCACCGCGTCGGGAAGGGCGCCCGCCACCTCGGGACGCAGGTCGGCGACGGCCGCAACGCTTGCGCCGGCGGCCTGCAAATCGAGCGCCGTCTGGTAGGCATCATCGCCGCAGGTGACGATGACGGCGCGGGTCCCGACGCGCACGCCATAGCGATGCAAATACGTATGCGCGGCCTGCGCCAGCAGAATTCCCGGCCGGTCGTTGCCGGGAAACACGAGCGGGCGCTCAATCGAGCCGGTGGCGAGCACCACGGATCGCGCGCGCACCTGCCAGAGCCGCTCGCGCGGCTGCCGCTCGGAGGGATGCGCGAGATGATCGGTCAGGCGCTGATTCAGACCGATGAGATTGTGCGGGAAATAGCCGAAGGCGGTGGTGCGGGTCAGCAATGTGACGCGGCTGTTGCTGCCCAGAGCCGCGACGGCTTGCCGCACCCACGCCGCCGCGGACTGCCCATCGATCAGGGCGTGAGAGTCGGCCAGCAGGCTGCCGCCGAATTCGGCCGTTTCATCGCAGAGCATGACTCGGGCGCCGCTGTCGGCGGCCGCCGCCGCGGCTGCGATCCCGGCGGGACCCGCACCGACGACGAGCACATCGCAATGCGCATAGCGTTGTGCATACCGGTCGGGATCGGCCAGCGTGGGCGCGCGGCCCAGCCCGGCGGCGCGGCGAATCACGGGTTCGTACAGGGATTTCCAGGCCGTCCTCGGCCACATGAAGGTCTTGTAGTAGAACCCTGCCGGAAAAAACAACGACAGCCAATCGTTGATGCGCCCGAAGTCGCGAGCAAGGCTTGGCCAGCGATTTTGGCTCTCGGCAATCAAGCCGTCATACAGCTCGACCTGAGTCGCGCGCAGATTGGGCGTTACTCGCGCAGCATCGCGCCGCACCGTCACGAGGGCGTTCGGCTCCTCGGACCCGGCGGCAAGAATGCCGCGCGGGCGGTGGTACTTGAAGGAACGGCCGGTCAGATGCACGCCGTTGGCAAGCAGGGCCGAGGCCAGAGTGTCGCCGGCCACCCCTTCGTACGGGCGGCCGTCGAATTGGAACTTGAGGCGTTGCGTGCGTTCGATTCGACCGCCGCTCGCCGTGCGGAAGACGTCTGAAGCCACGCTCACGTCGCGCGTCCGTCCGCCGCGGCGCGCTCGGCGTGTGCCGGCGGCGCTTCACCGCTCTTATAGAACGCCAGAAAATGATCGGTGGTCGTGTCGCGCAGCGCGTTGAAAAAACGCCCGCAGCCGCGCGCATGGCGCCAGCGCTCGGCGTAGACGCCCTTGGTGTTGTGGCGCATGTACAAGAACTCCGCCCACGCTTGATCATCCAGCTGCGAGGGCTGAGTGGGCCGCGTCAAGTGGGCTTGGCCGCCATACGCGAATTCGATTTCCGGGCGCTTACCGCAGTAGGGGCAGTCAATGAGCAGCATCGGCGGTCTCGTTCAATGCGCTACGGCGGCCGCCGCGGCCTCGTCAATCAAGAATCCGTCGCGGAAGCGCTCGATGGTGAAGGGCGCGTTGATCGGATGCGGTTCATCGCGTGCAATGGTCCATGCAAAGACGTGCGCCGATCCGGGCGTGGCCTTGAACCCGCCGGTCCCCCAACCGCAGTTGACATACAGACCCGGAACCGGCGTTTTGGCGATGATGGGCGATCGATCCGGCGTCACATCGACGATGCCGCCCCAGTTGCGCATCATGCGCAAACGGCGAAAGTTCGGGAATAACTCGCAGATCGCATCCAAGGTGTGGGTATTGATGTGCAGCGCGCCGCGCTGAGTATAAGAGGTGTAGGCATCCGTACCCGCGCCGATGACCAGCTCGCCCTTGTCCGATTGGCTGATGTAGGCGTGAATGGTGTTGGACATGACCACGCAGGGAAAAATGGGCTTGACCGGCTCGGAAACCAGCGCCTGCAGCGGATAGCTCTCCAGGGGCAGGTGCACCCCGGCGAACCCTAAGATCACGCTCGAGTGTCCCGCGGCGGATACGCCCACCTTTTGCGATTGAATCACGCCACGGGTGGTCTCCAGTGCTGCCACCGCGCCGCGCTCGTCCCGCCGGATACCGGTGACCTCGCAATTCTCGATGATGTCCACGCCGAGCGCATCCGCCGCCCGCGCATAACCCCAGGCAACGGCATCGTGCCGCGCGGTGCCGCCGCGCCGCTGCAGCGCCGCGCCCAGCACCGGATAGCGGATGTTTTGCTCTATGTTGAGCGGCGGGCAGAATTCCTTGGCTTCGGCCGGCTCCAACCACTCATTATCGACGCCGTTGCAGCGGTTGGCGTGCACATGGCGCTTGAACACCTGAATGTCGTGCACGGTATGCGCCAGCATCATGACGCCTCGGGGCGAGAACATGACATTGTAATTGAGCACCTGCGAGAGGTGCTCCCACAATTTGAGCGAGTGGTCGTAGAGCGCCGCGCTTTCGTCGAACAAATAGTTCGAGCGGATGATGGTGGTATTGCGTCCGGTGTTGCCGCTGCCGATCCAGCCCTTCTCCAGGACGGCGATATTCCTCATTCCATGTTCCTTGGCGAGGTAGTACGCCGCGCCGAGACCGTGGCCGCCGCCGCCGACGATGACGGCGTCGTAGCGGGGCTTGGGTTGGGGCTTGCGCCACTGCGCCTGCCAGCCGCGGTGCTGCGAGAGGCTGCGCCAGATGAGCGAGAGTGCCGAAAATGATTGCCTGCTCACGCGAGATCCGTCCTAAGCTCTCAAATCCTTGTTCTCCGGATCATACGGTGAGTCGACCAGAACCGTCGCCTGCTTGCGCTCGCCCAGGATCTCGATCTCGAAGCGGCTGCCCACCGGCGCAAATTCCGGCTTGACGTAGCCCAGACCCAGACTCTTGGCCAAGACGTGACCGTAATAGCCCGCGGTGGCGCGGCCGATGATGTTTCCCTTGCCGTCGAACAGGGGTTCATTGCCGAGCGGATCGGCGTCCGTGACGCCGTGAACCTCGAAGGTGACGAAGCGATGCGGAACACCCTGCGCCAGCTGGCTCTCGAGCGCCTCCTTGCCGACGAACGGGCCCTTGCTCAGGCGTACGAAGCGGTCGAGTCCCGCCTCATAAGGCGTGTAGTCGGGCGTCAGGTCGCTGCCCCACATGCGGTAGGATTTTTCGAGACGCAGAGATTCCATGGCGCGCATGCCGGCCATAGCTATGTCGAATTCGGCGCCCGCGCTGAACAGCGAGTCGAACAAGTGATGCGCATACTCGATCGGAAAATGCAGCTCCCAGCCGAGAGCGCCGACGAAGTTCACGCGCAGCAGATACACATCCGTGGCCAGGCCGACTTCGGTCACTTGCCCGGTGAGCCAGGGAAATGCGGCATTGTCCAAGGGTGCATCCACGAGTTTCGCCAACACGTCCCGGGAGCGCGGCCCGGCGACCACGAAGACGCCGCGGCTCATGGTGACGTTGCGCAGAGTCACGCTACCGTCCGGCGGCAGCATTTGCTGCAGATAGTCGCTGTCGTAGCGCTCGGCGGCGCCGGCGCTCACCACATAGAAGTGCTGCTCGGCGATCTTGGTGATGGTGAACTCGGAGCGGATGCCGCCACGGCGAGTCAGCGCGTGGCAGAGCGCGATGCGGCCGATCTTGGTCGGCACCTTGTTCGCCACCAGGCCGTCGAGCCAGCTCTCCGCACCGGGGCCCGTCACTTCGTGCTTGGTGAACGGGGTCAGATCGATGACTCCCACGTGTTCACGCAAGTGCAGCGCTTCCTTGCCCACGTGTTCGAAGTAGTTCGAGCGGCGGAAGCTCCATTGATCCTTGGGCGGAACGCCCGGGGGCGCGAACCAGTTGGCGCGCTCCCAGCCGTAGCGCTGCCCGAACACTGCGCCCATGCGCTTGAGCTTGTCATACACGGGGCTGGTTTTCGCCGGGCGCGCGTCGGGACGCTCCTCGTCGGGAAAATGAATGACAAATACGTTGCGATAGGTTTCTTCGTTTTTTTGCACCACGTAGCGCTTGCTGGTGTAGGGCCCATAGCGCCGGGGATCGACGGCCATCATATCGATGCCGGGTTCGCCCTCGACGATCCATTCGGCCAGCTGCCAGCCCGAACCGCCGGCCGCCGTGATGCCGAAGCTGTGCCCCTCATTGAGCCATAAGTTGCGCGCACCCCAGGCCGGCCCGATCAAGGGGCTCCCGTCCGGCGTGTACGCGATGGGCCCGTTCACGATGTCCTTGATGCCGCAGGTGGCGAGCGACGGCACGCGCCGCTGCGCCGCTTCGACGTGCGGCAGCAAACGCTCCAAATCACCCTCGAAGAGGCTCTTGCCGAACCAATCGGGGACGCCGTCGGCGAAGCGCGCCGGCGCACCCGCCTCGTAGGGACCCAGAATCCAGCCCATGCGCTCTTCGCGCAAATAATAGGACTGATCCGATTCGCGCAGCACCGCGAGCTCGCGGCCGCCGCCTTGACGATAGGCTTTGAGCTCCGGAGATTCGTCGTACACGATGTACTGGTGCTCGACGGGAATGGAAGGCACATTGAGGCCGAACATGCGCCCGGTCTGCCGGGCGTAATTGCCGGTGGCACAGACCACATGCTCGGCGACGATGTCGCCCTTGTTGGTGGTCAGATGCCATTCGCCCGAGGGCGTGCGCCGCACCGCGGTGACCTCGGTCTGTTCATGGATTTCCGCGCCACGGCTGCGCGCGCCCTTGCGCAGGGCCATGGTGAGGTCCGCCGGCGCGATATGTCCGTCATCGGGGTGATACAGGGCGCCGACGATTTTCGCCGTCGACGCGCCGTCCCCCAAATCGATCAAGGGCCATAGTTCGCGCACTCGTTCGGGACCGATCACCTGAAACGGCACCCCGATGGTATTCGCCGTGCCGCAGTACTTCTGATACTCATCCATGCGATCGCGGCACGTTGCCAGGCGCAGGTTCCCGGTGACGTGAAAACTCACGTCCTGGCCGGTCTCAGCCGGCAAGCGCTTGTAAAGATCCACGGAGTATTTATGCAGCTGACCGACCGTGTAGCTCATGTTAAAGAGCGGCAGCAAGCCGGCCGCGTGCCAGGTCGATCCCGCCGTCAGCTCGGCGCGCTCCAGCAGCACCACATCCGTCCAGCCTTTGAGGGCCAGGTGGTAGAGCGTGCTGACGCCTACCACGCCGCCGCCAATCACAACGACCCGGGCATGATTTTTCATCTAAGAGAGTCCCCTCAACGCAAGTGAGGCAGTGTAACTACCGGCCCGCCAAACAAGACGCCAATTGCGACAGCCCCTGTTGGAAATGCGCCAGACCCGCTGGCGGTCGGGGGCTGCATGGCTGGGGAGCGGTGTCTTTGTCTATCTGAAAACGACAATAATATGTCGGAAACAGACAAGACAGAGCGGCCGATGGCATAATGACCCGAGCCGATTCATTGCTACGACCCACGGAGGCTCCTTGGAATCGCCCGCCGTTCTGCGCAAATGCAAGTACGCATTTCTGACCCTGCCGAACTATTCTCTGATCGCCGTGGCCAACGCGCTCGAGCCGCTGCGAATGGCGAATCGCCTGGTGGGCAAGCAAGTGTACGAGTGGTCCGTCATCAGCATGGACGGGCGGTCTGCGGAGGCCAGCAGCGGGCTGAATCTGTCGCCGACCGGCGCTCTCGATGCATTGGGACCCGTCGATATCCTGTTCGTCTGCGGCGGCGTCAACGTTCGCGAAGCGGTGTCTCCCGCGCTGTTGACCGCGCTGCGCCGGCTGGCCGATCGGCGCGTGCCCTTGGGCGCGCTCTGCACCGGCGGCTACGCGCTCGCACGGGCCGGCCTGCTCGATAATTTCAGTGCGACGATTCACTGGGAGAATCTTTCGGCCCTGCGCGAAGAGTTTCCCCGAGTGCGCATCAGCGACCAGCTGTTCACCATCGATCGCGACCGCTTTACCTGTTCCGGCGGCACCGCGCCCTTGGATCTCATGCTGAATCTCATCCAAGCGAAGCTGGGGCCGAGGATTTCGCAGCTGGTTGGCGAGCAATTCATCGTCGATCGAGTGCGCAAGGACACGGATCGCCAGTACATTCCGCTGCGGGCCCAGGTTGGCTTGTCGCACCGCGGGCTGATTCGGGTGGCGCAGCTCATGGAAGAAAACATCGAGAAGCCGCTGTCTTTGGAGAAAATCGCCAAGTCCACCGGCCTGTCGCGCAGGCAAATCGAGCGTCTGTTCAAGCGGGATTTGAATTGCGTGCCGAAGCACTACTATCTGGAAATGCGGCTGCGGCGCGCACGGGAGTTGCTGTTGCAGACCGCGATGCCCATCATGGACATCACCACGGCTTGTGGATTCCAGTCACCGCCGCATTTCTCCAAATGCTACCGTATTCAATTCGGGTATCCGCCGAGCGCCGAGCGCAAGATTGGGGATAAGCGCGGACAAAGGGGTGACGCGAGCGGCCCCACGGCCGCCGCGACTTGAATGCCGGCGCAGTCTGCGCCTTATTCCGAGTTGGTTTCCTTGCCGAAGCGATAGTTGAGGCGCAGGCCAAAGACCCGCGGCTCATTCGTCGTCTCTCGCAGATCGAAGTTGCCGGTGTTGCTGTAGACGATCGCATTCTTGTCGGCGAGGTTCGTGATATAGAACTCGCCGAGCCAATGGCCCCCAGCCGGGCTCAACCCAAGGCGAAGGTTCGCGATCGTATAGCCCGGCTGCAGGATGCGCGGCAGACCGGTGTTCTTGTCGTCGGGATTGAGGCCGTTCCACATTCCGCCCTTGTGGGCCATGTCGAACTGCGCGTAACCGCGCAGGTTGCTGCTCAGCGGATGTTCGTAGCGCCCGTTCCAGCTCCAGCTGAAGTAGGGCGCGAACGGCAGCCGTTCGCCCACGTACGGCAGGTAGTTGGGGTCGGCCGCAGAAGTGACGCGCGAGTCCGTGTAGTTGCCGGACGCCTGGAATGACCAGTTCTCGTTGACCTTGTAGTCGATGTTCGATTCCACGCCGTAGATGCGCGCGTCGCCGACGTTTATGTTGTAGCTGGACGAGGCGCAGACACTTGCGTCGTAGATGAGCGCCTGCAGCTGTTTCCAGTTCATTTTGTAGGCGGCGCCGTTCCACAACAGGTGGCCGCCGAGACTCGTCGTTTTCCAGCCAAATTCGAAATTATTGAGCGTGTCGGGCGTGTAGCTGTATGGCACGCCGTTGTTGTAGCACTTGGGCGCATAGCCGGTATTGGTGCCGCCTTCGCGGAAGCCCTGCGAAAAATCGGCGTATACCATGGCGTGATCGGTGAGCTTGTAGTTGATGCCGAACTTGCTATCCCACTTGCTCGAACTGTCGGTGTAATCGCTCGGGGCCGAAGTGGCGTAAGCGAACTGGACATAAGGTGTGGAGTATGTAGCGCTGGAGTGAAAGTGCACCACGCCCGCTTCGACGTTTAGCTTGTTCGTGACGTCGAAGCTGATGTTCGCGAACTCGGTGGTTTGCAGGTGGTCGGAGCGCTCGGTGTACGCATACCACTGTCCGGGCGGCAACGTGGGTCCTGTCAATTGGTAATAGTTCAGGTAGTACTGGAACGCGGCGCCCTGATACTGCAGTCCCGGCATGTAGAAGGTATTGTTGTAATTCTTGTCGATTGTTTTTTCCCAGTACAACCCCCCGAGCCAGTGAAATCGGCCGCCCGCCTTGGACTGGAGCCGCAGTTCGTCCGACCAGCGCTGCGGGTTGAGGTTGTACGAGTAATACTGTGTCGGTGGGTTGCATCCGGTGAACGGGCCGCCGCCGTAGTAGGGGTCGTTCAGGCAGGTGAAGCCCTCCTGGGTACCGGGATAGCCGGTGGGCGGATTGTTCTTGGCACCGGCGTTGAAGTTCTCCTCATATTGCGAGTACTCGTTCCATTGGCGCCTGGGCTGGGACCAGTAGGTGCTGGCAAACACCAGATCCCCGATACCGACGTCGCCCTCCAGATGAAAGTCGAGCGTTTTAGTCTGGAAATTGTCCGACTCCGGTCCGAATCGCGTGACGGTCCGAGGAGAAAGTGTGGGATCTTCGTCCCAGGCCCCGAGCGTGTTTTGGCGCTGAAAGCTATATGTGAGGCTGGCGCTCCAGCTATCCCCGAGGACTGCCTTCAACGCAGCGCGGCCGCCTTCGACGTGCTCGTGGTTATAGTTGTTGCGCGCCCACTGTGAATTGTCGGAGACGGCGCCGTTGACCCAGGTGCGCGTCGTGAGGCGATTATTGATGAAGCCGCCATGCGAGTCACTGAAGGCCGAAGCACGGAAACCCAGCACCCCGTCGATGATCGGCACGTTGACGAATCCTTCGTACGTCCAGTTATTTTGGCCGCCCTGGATTTTGCCGCCATCGAAGTCGACCCCGGCGCTGAAGGCGCTCACGTCGGGCTTGTTGGTGATGTAGCGAATCGCGCCCGACATGGCCCCCGCGCCGAAGGTCGTGCCCTGCGGACCGTTCAGGATCTCGATGCGTTCAATGTCGTATAGATGCAGGTCCGGCTGGGCGCCTCCGTTGCTCATCGACATGTCGTCGACAAAAAAGCCGGTTGAGGAGGTATTCGCGTAGTTGGGGTTGCTGCCGTCCGAGACGCCGCGCATGACGAACAGCTGCGTGCCGGGACCGACGCTGATGAAGGAAATGGACGGCGTTTTCTGTGCATAATCATCGAAATTGGTGATGCCGAGGTTCTGCAGGTCCTTCTTGGTGAAGACGTCGATGCTCAAGGGCACATCCTGAAGATTCTCTTGGCGCTTGCGCGCCGTCACGACGATTTCCTGCAGGGCGGAGACATCCGCGGGCTCCATCGCAAGCGCGCGCGGCGGCGACACGGCGAGCGCCGCGGCGACGGCGAGACTGATCTTGGAGGCGGCGAAGACAGCACTCTTCCGGCGTCGTAAATCCATAAGCATCCCCTAACGGTTTATTGTTCAGGCGCGCTCGACCTAGCGTCGGCCGCATTAGCGGATCATCCTTCGTGCGGGCATGGGCCGTCAACCCTTGAACGAGCGTCCAACACGCCGTGGCGCTCTTGTCAGAGCGGCTCGAAGCGCCGCAGGCTGTCGCCGAGCGCCTGCCGCAGCGGCTGAAGTTGCTCCTCGAAGCGGCGCCAGTAGCCCACGCCGGTGGTGTAGATCGGCTGGCGCACCTGTTCGGCGCTTGCGGTACGCACGGATCGCCGGGTCTGGTGAAAATTGAGGCAGGCGTCCTCGAATGGCAGCCCGCAGTGATCGAGGAGGCGGCGAATGTTGGCTTCCGGATCGCGTACCAGGTCTTCGTGCTGGACATGCAGCACCTTGCCGGGCAGCACAGCGTCCCAGTGGTCCATGAGCGACAGATAGCAACGGTAATAAGCCCCTAGATCAACGAGGTCGTAGCTGAAAGTCTGTCCCTCGGCGAAGTGCTGCTTGAAGGTGCTGAAACAGCAATCCATGGGATGCCGGCGTGCATCGATGATGGTTGCGTGCGGCAGAATCGCCTGGATGAGGCCGATGTGGCTGAAGTTATTGGGCAGTTTATCGGTGAAGCGTTCACGCCCGGAACGCAGCGGCGCGGTTTCCCGCAGATAGCGGCTGCCGAGTTCGGTGAGCACCGCAATCGGGGCGCTACCCACCGTCTCCGGATAGCCGTCGCGGGCCGCCGCCATATCGTCAAATTGGCGCGTGATGTTCATGATGTTGGGCAGTTCCATGGTGCCTTCCACGCGCGAGTGGCTGGCGAGAATCTGCTCCAACAGGGTCGAGCCGGAACGCGGCAGCCCGACGATAAAAATGGGTGCAGGATCCGGATTGCCGCTGCCGCTGTGCTCGGCAAAGAATTCCGCGTCGAAGAAGGCGCGAATGCGGGCAGTACGGCGTTCGAACTGCTCGATATCAAAAGGGGCGTCCAGGCGCCGAAGTGCGTTGCCGCGGGCGTATTGCTCGAAGGCGTCGGCATACCGCTCGCGCTGTTCAAAGGCCTTGCCGAGCGCGAAATGCAGCTGCGCCTCGTTGGGGCGTTCGCGCTTATCGCCCGCGAGCAGGCGCTGCATAGCTTCGACCTCGGCGTCGGTAAGAGTGTAGTTCTTGAGGTCGGCAAGGCTCCAGTAGGCTTCCGCAATGCCCGGATCCATCGCCAGCGCCGCCTTGTAGGATGCTTCGCTGTCGGCGCGCCGGCCCAGTGTCTTTTGCACGTGGCCGATGGACATTCGCAGCCGAACTTCATCGGGCTGAAGCCGCGCCGCCTGCTCGTAGGCTTCGAGAGCCTCCTCCTGGCGCAACAGCCGTGTCGATACGGTGGCGATGGTGATCCAGCTCTGCGGGTTTTTCGGCTCAATCTTGATCAACCGGCGCGCAGCCGCTTCCGCCTCTGCGAGGCGTCCGAGCGCCGTCAGCGCATGCCCGAGCCCTCGCCATACGAGAGGATGGTGTGCGGACTGTTTCAGCGCATGGTGCAGCAGCCGTTCGGCGTCCTCCGCCCTGTCGGCGGCGAGAGATAGTGCCGCAAGACCGCACAAGGCCGCCAGGTGACTCGCATCTTCCTGCAGGATGACGCGAAAAATCCGCTCCGACGCCTTGCGGTCGTCGGCGACAAGGGCGGCCGTCGCCTCCTCGACGCGCGCTCGCCGGGGATCGGCAAGCCCGGCGCGCTCGAAGGCAACGCGGGCATCCCCATATTGCTCGAGGTCGACGAGCACATCACCGTACGCAAGCCATGCGAGATGGTGATGTGGGAACTTTTCCAGCACCCGCCGCACTTCCTCGCGTGCGCGGGCAGCCAATCCGCCGCTCCGGTAGGCGCGCGCCAAATCCACCCGCGCGTGATCGAAATCCGGAACGCGGCCAAGCAACTCTTCGAGCATCGCGATGCTCTCGGGGATTTTGTCTTGCGCCAGCAAGGCCGCACCCAGCAGCCAAAGGCGATTCGGCTCTTCAGGGAACTGTGCGCCGAGCGCGCGCAGCCGGCGCTCGGCGGTGGCCGCACGGCCGGCGCGCAGCGCCGCATGCGCTTGCCGGAGGCTCTCCTGGAAGCTGGCTTGTGGGCTTGGCGCGGTCATGGTTGGCGTATTGAACGTTCGATCAATGTGGCTACGCCATTATATTGACAAGCATCGACCTCACAATACATGATCCGAGGCGAGGCGCTTACGATCGGCGTCCTGAGCGCCTATTCGACGACTAAAAGGATGCTGCGAATCCACCGACGAAGTGAATTGCCGCGGGAGCGAGGGATCGTGATTGCCGCGCTCGCCGCGACTCTGCTCCTGTCGCTATCTGCGGTGCGGGCCATTGCCGCTGACGCGGCCCAAGGCAGCCGCACGCTGACGCCGGATGATTTCTACCGCGTCCAAGAGGTCAGCGACCCCGAGGTCTCGCCCGACGGTGCCTGGGTGGCCTACGTCGTGACGAGCAATGACCGCGAGTCCGACGAGGCGCGCAGCGCGATTTGGATGACGAGCTGGGACGGCAAGGAGCGCATCGAGCTGACGGCGGCGAGGGACGGCACGGGCAAGCCGCGATGGAGCCCCGACGGACGCTACCTCTCCTTCCTGGCGACGCCTGCGGGCTCCGACAAGTCGCAGCTCATGCTGCTGGACCGCCGCGGCGGCGAGGCCCGCCAGCTGATGAGCGTCAGCGGCGACGTCGGCGAGTACGCTTGGTCGCCGGACGGCAAGCGTCTTGCCTTCACCCTGGAGCAGGGCGATACGGGTACTGCGCCCAAGCCCATCGTCATCGACGCGCTGCATTTCAAACAGGACGGGGACGGCTATATCGGCGCCGGACACACGCGGCACCTGTACTTGGTCGATGTCGGCAGCAAACGCGTCGACCCGTTGACTGCGGACCCGCAATTCAACGACGATCTGCCGGCCTGGTCTCCCGATGGCAGCCTGATTGCCTTCGTTCGCACACGAGAACTCGCCGTGGATCCGGATGGGCGCGCCGACATCGACGTCGTCGAGCCCACGTCGGGCGCGGCGCCGCGCAATATCGCCCGGCCCTACGCGCCGAACACGCAGAAGCTCGCCTGGAGTCCGGACGGCAGACTGCTCGGCTTTCTGCAGGGCCGCGAGCCCAAGCTGAACGCCTACATGCAAGATCGCCTGTTCACGGTGCCGGCGGCCGGCGGCGCGTCCCGCCCACTGACCGAGACGCTCGACCGTGCGGTGATGTCGTTCGCGTTTGCTCCGGACTCTGCGTCCATCATGATCACGGTGGAGGATGACGGCAGGGCATACCCCGCCCGCGTGGACCTTGAGAAAGGGTCCATCACCCGTCCTCTGGCCGCCGGGCCCTTCGTGGTCTCGGCACTCTCTTCGGCGGCAGGTCACACGGCGTTGCTCGAGTCGAGCGACGGCGCGCTTGCCGAAGTGCATGCGCTCGAGGACGGGCATTTACGCAAGCTCACGGCGCACAACGATGCCTTTCTGGCCGAGCTCAAGCTGGGCGCCGTCGAGGATATCCGGTTCAAGAGCAAGCAGGGCACCGACGTCCATGCGCTCCTCGTCAAGCCGCCGTCCTATGTCGCCGGCCGCAAGTATCCGACCGTGTTGTGGATCCACGGCGGGCCCAATGGACAAGACGAACATTCCCTGGTGCTCGACGGCTATCAATTCGAGCCGCAGATGTTTGCGGCCAAGGGTTTCGTCGTGTTGCGCGTCAATTATCGCGGCGGCAGCGGCCGCGGCGCCGCCTATGCGCAAGCCATTTTCGCCGACTGGGGCCACAAAGAGGTGGAAGACCTGCTGGCCGGCGTCGATTACCTCATCGCGAACGGCATCGCGGACCGCGATCGGCTCGCGGTCGGCGGCTGGAGCTACGGCGGCATACTGACCGACTACACCATCGCCAGCGATAATCGCTTCAAGGC
Organism: Steroidobacteraceae bacterium; assembly: GCA_035314705.1. GTDB lineage: Bacteria > Pseudomonadota > Gammaproteobacteria > Steroidobacterales > Steroidobacteraceae > Bog-1198. The sequence goes on from DATFZF010000056.1 coordinate 28,105, forward strand.
CGCCATCAGCGGCGCCGGCAGCGCCAATCAGCTGTCGACCTACGGAAGCGATGAATATGTTCTGCAATACAACAACGAACTAGGACCGCCTTGGAGCAACCCGCCGCTGTGGCTGAAGGTGTCGTACCCGTTCTTCCACGCGGACCGCATCCACACACCCACGCTGTTTCTGGGCGGGGACAAGGACTTCAACGTCCCCATCATCGGCGGCGAGCAGATGTACCAGGCGCTGCGCACTCTCGGAGTGCCCGCGCAGCTGGTCGTCTACCCCGGTCAACATCACGTCTTCACGCGGCCCAGCTTCGTCAAGGATCTCGCTGAGCGGACATCCGCCTGGCTCGACCGCTACATACCACCCGCGCCCTAAATCGCGCCCTCCATCCATCGCATCGGGCCGGCGGCGTTCAAGGCGCGGCCGTGCGCGCGCGCACGGCGGAGCCGCCCAGCGTGCCCTGAACCGCGGCACGGGAGCCCGCGACTCCCTCGCGCCACTGCACCGCGAGTTCGCCGCTCTGCCCGTCGGCCGCCGACAGCCGCAGCACCGCGCGCACCCTGCCGGTCCGTGAGGCCGGTTTCTCGATCGTGCCGCTGACCGTCAAATCCTCGGTCCAGCGCACCTGAGTCAGGACGAGACGGGTGCTCGAGGCGCCGCTCACGGCGCGGAAAATGCCGCCGCGAAGACCCACGCCCTCGCCGCTGGAATTCGCGCCGAGCCGGGCCAGCACGTCGCCGGCCGTCAGCACCGCCGCGCTGACGCTGCGCAACCGCGCGGCGTCCGCCCGATTGCCGGGCATCGCGACCGCAGGGTCGAGTTCAGAGCCGTGCAAGGCGAAGCGCGGCACGAGGCGCAGCGGCGGCACTTGGCGCGCGCAGTTCGCGTCCCCCACATTCAAGGTCTCGATGAAGCGGCGCACGATCGCCGCCGCGCAGCCGCTGCGCGCCCGCGGCAGTGCATTGACATGAAAACTGTTGGCAACGCGGACTTGAGTGCCGTGCTTGAACGCGCCGGCCACGGCGGCGCCATCGGCCATGGTGGTGATGTTGTCGAGTTCGCCCGAGATCACGAGCGCGGGCACGTCCGGGTAGCCTGCACCGGCGTCCACGACGTGCGAGGCCGGATGGCTTGGGGGAGCTACCGGCCACTCGACGCACTGATCGATGAAGCTGTAGTCGAGCGGCATGCCGCGATATTCGTCGATGGTAAAGGGCGCATACGTATCGGGCGCCTTGCGCTCGCGCTCGGCGAGCGCCCGGTCGCGGTCCGCCACGCGCAGGATCGGCGGCAGACGCATGTCGAAAATTTGCGGCGGGTCCTGGCACATCACGGCGGCGGCGAGGCCGGCGCTCCATTTCGCGGCATCGGCAGTCGGATCGCGGGAATCCACGGCGCCGATGGTCTCCGCCATCAGCCGCAGCAGAGGCACCCGGTCGCCGTCCGAGAACGCCCGCGCCGCGGCGTCGAGCTCGCGCACGCTGGCATACGCGGGCGCGCCGCCGTACATGACAATGGCAAGTTGCGAGGCATCGGCGGTGAATTCCCGCTGCGTGCCGTCGCTGTCGGGCGCACGGGCGCGGAAGGGGTGCGAGCGCAGCGCCTCGAGCGCCGGCAGGATGTGATCGATGGAGCTGCCGGGGAGCGCCGCACAGGGCGCGAAGCGCCGGCAGGCGATGTCGAATTTGGCGCGCATGGCCGGCGCGTAGCTCGGATACCAGGGGTAGTCGGGGCCGTCCAGGGGGTACGCGCCGTCGAGCACGATGGAGCGCAGACTATCCGGGTGGCGCAGCGCGAATACCTGTTCGAAATAGGTTCCGTACGAATCGCCGTACAGATCGATTCGCCCGATGCCGAGCGCCTCGAGAATTGCCGCCAGATCGTCGGCCGCGTAGGCCGTGCTGTAGAGCGGCGCGCGATCCCCCAGCGATCTGCCGCAGGCGGCGGTCAATTCGACGGTCCACTTCTCGGCGGTTTGCAATTCGCGGCAATCGATGGCGCCCGATTGACCGGTACCGCGATTGTCCATCAACAACACATCGCGGTGCGGCCGCAGCGGTTCGAACAGGGCGAGGTAGTCGCCGCGCGACAGGGTCGCCGGATATCCAGGTCCGCCTTCGGTGGCGACCAGGGTTCCGACCGGCTTGCCCGGTCCCGTATGGGGGTAGTACTCGAAGTGAATGGAAATGCGTCCCGGAACGGCTCCGCTCGGATCCAGCGGCCGATCGAGGCTGCCGCAAAGGCCTTGAACATCCACGCAGCGCCGCAGCTCGAGGGAACCCACCCGAAGCGCCGGGCGAGCGGGCGGCCACGGGTCGACGTGACTTGAGGCGGCCCTATCTAAAAAAAAGATGAGCGCGAATGCCGCGCATAGTGTCAGGCACGCCGCCGACGCGAAACGGCAACGCGGAAGCGCGTCAGATTGATGGCCCGCCATGCTCGAGAGTCTACGCAAAAAAACATCGCTCCGGGGCAGCGGCGCGTGGCGGAAAATTGGTATCGTATACAGGTTGGAAAATTCTTGGAATCCGATCATGACTGCGCACGATGACATGCTGAAGCGATTGCGGGGGCGCAATCCCATAACCGCATTGGAAAGAGACTTCTATTGCAGCCCCGAGGATTACCAGATCGATCTCGACATGATTTGGTACCGCGATTGGCTGTTCGTGGGCCATGACTGCGAAGTGCCGAACCCCGGCAATTATTTGACGGTGCAGATAGGCGACTATCCGGTCGTGGTGCTGCGCGACCGCGACGGGGGCCTGCGCGCTTTTCACAATACCTGCCGGCATCGCGGCTCTAGAATCTGTTCGGCGGAACATGGCACGTCGCCGCGTCTGGTGTGCCCCTATCATCAGTGGACCTACGCGCTCGACGGCCGCTTGATTGCGGCGCGGGACATGGGCAGCGAGTTCGACAAATCGCAGCACGGCCTGAAGCCGGTTCACTGCGCGAGCGTGGGCGGCTACCTATGGGTGTGTCTGGCGGCGGTGGCACCGGATTTCGAACCGATTCGAAAACACATCGAACCGTATTTTCTGCCCCACAAATTGCATCAGACGAAGGTGGCTTTCGAGTCGACCATCATCGAGCAGGCCAATTGGAAGTTGGTCTGGGAAAACAATCGCGAGTGCTATCACTGCGCGGCCAATCATCCCGAGCTGATCCGGACTTTTCCGGAGGATCCGACCGCGACCGACGGCAACGAGGCGGCGTCGGACCCGAAAACCGCCGCGAAATGGGCGCGCTGGGAGGCCATCGGACTGCCGAGCAAATTTCATCTCGCGGATAACGGTCAATACCGCACCTTGCGAACACCGCTGCTCGAGGGGGCGGTCAGTTTCACGATGTCCGGCCAGGCCGCGGTGCGCCGGCCGCTGTCGGATACGGTGACGGAACCGGATATAGGAACCCTGCTGATGTTCCATTTCCCCACGACCTGGAACCACGTGCTCGCCGACCACGCCATTTCCTTTCGCGTCCTGCCCATCAGCGCGACCCAGACCCAGCTGACGACCAAGTGGCTGGTGCATCGCGACGCCGTGGAAGGCGTGGACTACAACCTCAAGGAACTGACCGGAGTGTGGCTGGCGACCAACGCGGCGGACACGCGCAACTGTCAGGAAAACCAAATCGGCGTGAATTCTCCGGCCTATGATCCGGCGCCGTATTCTCCCGTCCACGAGGCCGGCGTCACTCAATTCGTGCACTGGTACTGCACGCATCTCGAGGGCAGATTGACAGACACCGCGTCGTGAGATATTCGGCCTGGTCACTGCTGCGCGGCGCGTTGTCGGGGCAACGACTCTGGACGCCCGCGTGGCGCGATGCCAGCCCGAAACCCGGCTACGACGTAATCATCGTCGGCGGCGGCGGCCACGGGCTTGCCACGGCTTATTATCTCGCCAAGAATCACGGCCTCACGAATGTGGCGGTGATCGAGCGCGGCTGGATCGGCGGCGGCAACACGGGGCGCAACACCACCATCGTACGCTCGAATTATCTGTACCCGGAAAGCGCCCGCCTGTACGATTTTTCATTGCAGCTGTACGAGGGCCTGTCGCAGGCGTTGAACTTCAACATCATGCTGAGTCAGCGCGGGTTGGTTCTGCTCGCCCACAGCCGCCACGACCTCGACGCCATGTCGCGCTGGGCCAATGCCATGCGCATGAACGGCATTGCCGCCGAGCTCTTGACGCGCGAGGAAGTGGCCGCGCTCGCTCCCGCGCTCGACCTCTCGCCGCAGGCGCGGCTGCCCGTGCTGGGAGGCTTCAGGCAGCGGCGCGGCGGAACGGCGCGGCATGACGCGGTGGCCTGGGGCTATGCACGGGCGGCCTCGGCGTTGGGCGTGGACATCATTCAGAATTGCGAGGTCACCGAATTCATCAAGGAGGGCGGCCGCGTCGCCGGGGTGAATACCAACCGCGGGCGGATCCGCGCGGACCGTGTGGGCATCGCCGCGGCCGGACATAGCTCGGTGCTCGCGAAACTGGCGGGCTTTCGCCTGCCCGTCACCAGCTACGCGCTGCAAGCCATGGTGAGCGAGCCCATCAAGCCCCTGCTCGACACGGTGATTCTCTCGCCGGGAACCGGAGCCTACGTGAGCCAGTCGGACAAGGGGGAGATCGTCCTGGGCGCCATGCTCGATTTGTTTCCCTCGTATGCGCAGCGCGGCAGCTTTGCGGTGACGCAGTCGATCATCGCGGCGACCCTCGAGCTGTTTCCCGCCTTCAGCCGCCTCAACTTGATGCGTCAGTGGGCGGGCATCGTCGACGTGGTGCATGACTCCAGCCCCATCATCGGTCCGACGCCGGTTCCCAATCTGTTCATCAATTGCGGCTGGGGCACCGGCGGCTTCAAGGCCATACCCGTGGGCGGCTGGACGCTGGCCCATGTGCTGGCGACCGGCCGGAGTCACCCGCTCGCCGAGCCCTTCCAGCTCGAGCGTTTCATCACCGGCCGTCTCATCGACGAGGCCGCGGCCTCGGGGATCGCACACTGATGATGCAGATTCCTTGCATTCATTGCGGCCTGCGCGACGAGAGCGAGTTCACCTGCGGCGGCACATCGCACATGGTGCGCCCGGGACTGGAGCAGAGCGACGCCACCTGGGCCGACTACTTGTTCTTCCGCGACAATCCCAAGGGGTTGCACTTCGAGCGCTGGCGCCACGCTCAGGGCTGCGGTCAGTGGTTCAATGTCGCGCGCAATACCGTCACTCACGCCATCCTGTCCGTGTACGCCATCACCGATCCGCCGCCGTCATGACATCAACGCGTCTCCCGGCCCCGTTGGGGCAGCTTCTCGATCGATCGAAATCGCTGTCCTTCGAGTTCAATGGCCGGCGCCTGACCGGCCATGCCGGCGACACCCTGGCCTCCGCCCTGTTGGCGAACGGAGTGCAGCTCGTGGGCCGCAGCTTCAAGCTGCACCGCCCGCGCGGCATTTTTTCCTGCGGCGTCGAGGAACCCACCGGGCTCGTGGACTTGGGCGGCGGCGGCACGCGAACCCCCAATGCGCGCGCGACGATGGTGGAACTCTACGATGGACTGGTGGCGGCCAGCGTCAACTGCTGGCCCAGCGTGGACTTCGATGTGGGTGCGATCAATAGCCGGTTTGCCGCGCTGCTGCCGGCGGGCTTCTACTACAAGACATTCAAATGGCCCAACTGGCATTGGTTCGAACCCACGATTCGACGCATGGCGGGCCTCGGCAGGGCTTCCGGAGAGCGCGATCCCGATCGCTACGAGGAGGCGGCTGCCCAGGCGGAGGTGCTCGTGGTCGGCGGCGGGATCGCGGGCTTGAGCGCCGCCGTGGCCGCCGCCGAGGCAGGCGCCGATACCTTGCTGCTGGCGAGCGGATCCAGGCTCGGCGGCGCGTTGGCCTGGCGCGGCGACGCCCAAGTCGCCGAGCTGATTCTGCGCGCCGAGCGCTTGGGCGTGCGGCAGATGACTCGAACCCTGGCATTCGGAATTTACGACCACAATCTGGTGTGCGCGCGCGAGACCCTGCAGCCGGCCGGCGTGCAGTTTGCCGGCGGCGTGCTGCGCGAGCGGCTGTGGAAAATTCGCGCGCGCAGCGTCATCGCCGCGGCCGGCGCCTTCGAGCGGCCGATGACGTTTCCGAACAACGACCGGCCGGGCGTGATGCTGGCCGGTGCCGCGGAAAAATATGCCCATGCCTTCGGCGTGGCCTGCGGTCAGCGGGCCGTCATCGCGGCCAACAGCGATTCCGCCTATCGGGTGGCCGCTTCCCTGCGCGCCGCGGGAGTGAATGTGGTGGCACTCGTCGATCGTCGGCCGCGCGCCGATATCGGTGCGGAGGCCGCCCCGGCGCGGACCTTCATGAGCGCCGGCATCGCCAAAGTCAGCGGCGCGCGCGCCGTGAGCGGCTGCACCGTGATCTCGGCGGAGGCGGAGGGTGCGCGGCCGGAGCGAATCGAATGCGACCTGATACTGAGCGCCGGCGGCCACGCGCCCGCGGTGCATTTGCACTCGCAGGCGGGCGGAAAATTACGCTGGGTGGACGAGTCCGCGATGTTCGTACCCGACGGCGCGGCTCCCGGTGTGTGGAGCGCCGGCGCCTGCGCCGGAATATTCGAGCGGGACAGGGCGCTGAATCACGCTGCGGACTTGGGCGCAGCACTGGCCGCCGGCCGATCAGCGCCGGCCGCCGCGGCCGGGGGCGCCGGAAAATCGCTGGCCGCGAGCCACTTGCCCGGCGTCGGGGGCAAGCAATTCGTCGATCTACAAAACGATGTGTGCGTCGGGGACATCGGCCTGGCCGCACAGGAAAATTATCGATCCGTCGAGCATTTGAAGCGCTACACCACCACCGGCATGGGAACCGACCAGGGCAAGACCAGCAATATCAACGCACTGGTGCTGATGGGCGAATTTACGGGTCGGGAGCCCGCCGATGTCGGAACCACAAAATTCCGGCCGCCGTTTGCACCGGTCACGCTCGGGCTGCTTGCGGGCCGGCGTGTCGGCGCGTCGTACCGGCCCCTCAAATACCTTCCCGCGCACGCGTGGCATCAGGCGCAGGGCGCGTTGTTCGAGCAATTCGGCAACTGGGTGCGGCCCGCGGCCTACCCCAAAGGTGCAGAGAGCTTGGAGTCCGCGGCTCAGCGCGAAGCCGGTGCGGTGCGCAAGTCCGCGGGTGTGCTCGACGGCTCGCCGCTCGGCAAGCTCGAGATTTATGGTCCGGACGCTGCTCACTTCCTGGACCTCATGTATGTGGGAACGATGTCCAACTTGAGTCTGGGGCAGGCGCGCTATGGATTGTTGCTGAACGAGAACGGCATCGTCGTCGACGACGGCATCGTGGCGCGCCTGGGGCCTGAGCATTACTGGGTGAACACCACCAGTGCGGGCGTCGAACGGACGGCGGCGGCGTTCGAGGAATGGCTGCAATGCGAATACACCCAATTGAGGGTGCTGGTGACGCCCGTGACCTCGCGCTGGGGCAATGTCACCGTCGCGGGGCCTCGCGCCTGGGACTGGCTGGCGGCCGTGGGGTTTGATCCGGCGCTGGCGCCCGGTGCGATGAAGCACATGACCCTGCGCCAGAGCGCGCTCGACGGCGTCCCGCTGCGAGTGCTGCGGGCGAGTTTCAGCGGCGAATTGGGTTACGAGATCAATGTGCCGGCGGATCAGGCCGCAGCGCTGCTCGAGCGCCTGTGGGCGCGCGCGCTGGATTTCGCGGCCGTGCCCTACGGTATCGAAGCGCTCGAGATCATGCGCACCGAAAAAGGTTTCATTCATATCGGTACCGACACCGACGGCACGACTCTGCCTCAAGATATCGGCTTCGCGCGCGCGCTCGAGCGCAAGGCCGCGAATTTCGTGGGCCGGCGCTCGCTGCTGCGCCCCGCGGCGCGAGATCCCGGGCGGTTTCAACTGGTGGCGCTGGCGCCGCTCGACGGGCGCACTCTGCTGCCGGTGGGCGCGCAGATCGCGCCCGCTGCGCCGCCGACGCAAACCGAAGGTCATGTGACGTCCAGCCATTGGAGTCCGGAATTGGGCGCTCCGGTCGCTTTGGGCATGTTGGCGCGCGGAACGCAGCGGCTGGGCGAAAAGATTCGCGTCCATCACTTGGGCGCAAGCATCGACGCCCGGGTGGTGAAAGCGCCCTTCATCGATCCCGAGGGCAGACGCCTGCATGGATGACTCGCCCGGCAAACTCGAAGCTGACCTCAATGGCTTGTCCGTGATCGAGGAACGCGGACTGCTGATCGCCTCCCTGCGCTATTTTGACAGGGCGGACCGATTCGTCGCCGCGGTGCAGGAGACCGCCGGGCGGTGTCTGCCGGAGCCCCTGCAGGCCCTTGAGGTCGAACTTGCGAGCGGCGCGCAATGCATTCTTGCCTGGCGCAGCCCCACCGAGACTCTGCTGCTGACCAGCGCCGGCGCGGCCTTCGCCGAACTCGCGCAGCGGGTGGCGGCCGAGCTCGATGGCTGCATGGTGGATCAGACCGGCGGCATCAGCGTGCTTCGCGTTCGCGGAACCAGGGCCAGGGATTTATTGCTGCGGTTGGGAGCGGCGACTGCAATCCCAGGCGTGGGTGAGGCGCGCGGCGCCCGCCTGGCCGAACTTCCGCTGCTGACGGTCTGCGTCCAAGCGGGAGAGTTCCTGTTGCTGGTGGAACGCGTGTACGCGAATCATCTGCTGCTATGGATAGACGCCACCACCGCGGACCTCTAGGAGCATGCCTCAAGTGTTGCGTCGATCGCCGTTGGTCAAAAATGCAGCAGACCAGCGCAAGCGGCTGATTCGCGTTGATGTTTGAGCCGCATGTCCCCGGTTGTCCACTGGGTTGTCCCCTGGCATGGGGGATAAGCGCAACGCGCTCAAGTACTCGCCGCCGTTAAATCTAAGGCGCCGGGGCCGCGTCCGACGGCTCT
>DATFZF010000057.1:0-2150 GCA_035314705.1 Steroidobacteraceae bacterium
GGTTCCGTTGGCGCCGGTTTTGTATCGACAATCGGCGAAATGATTTGTGGTGGCGGCGGCGGTGCTTGCACTTTTGGAGCCGGCGCTACAACTTCGCGCGACTGCTCAGCAACCGCGGCGACTCGCGCCTGCAGCCCCTGATCGCGCACGCGGAGGGTGCGATTCACCACTTCGAGATCCGCGGCTGGGCGTCCGGCCATCCTGGTCAGCCAGGCATCCCATGCCGGCTGGTCCACGATGCGATAGGCGTAGCCCAAGGCATCCGGGCGGCGATGGACACCGTCCCTGGTCTTGACCCAGCGCAGCAGCGACATGCTGATCTGGGAACCGAATCCGGCGCCAAGGCGCAGCGCGTACTCGACGGGATAGTCGCCACCTTTCGACAGGTTCAACGCGCCCAACTCGGGATCGATTTCCTTGAAATTCGCCACCGGCGGAACGCATCCTGTCTCCAGAGACTTCACGGCAAGAACATCTTCGACGCCAGCGCCCATCGCATGACCGGTGAAACCCTTGGTGTTGGCGATCACGATCTGGTCGGCGGCATCGCCAAACACTCGCCGCAGCGCGAAGATTTCCGCCGAGGCGCTGCCGCCACGCGCGGGCGTGTAAGTTTCGTGGGAAACAAAGACGGTGTGCGGCGCGATCTGATGACGTTGAATGCCGCTGTGCGCCTCGGCGTGTGCGATCAAGTTCTCCATGACCTGGCCGATGTGTTGCACATCGAGACGGGTGGCGTGGAAAGCGCTGTTAGCCGTCACCGCGCTCAGCACTTCACAGATGGGCTGGATGCCGCGTTCGCGCGCGGCCTCCGCGCTCTCGACCACCAGGGCGGCTGCGCCCATGCCCATGATCAGGCCATGCCGCCGGCGGTCGAAGGGAGTGGCTGCCTCTTCCACCACTTCATCGGTGGCGGCCGCCCCGCTGGCCAGGAAGCCGGCGCCAACCCAGCCGATCAGGTGGTCGGAGGTGACATCGTCCGCAGTGATGATGATCACGCGACTGCAGCGCCCAGCGCGGATCCAGTCCTCCGCCAAGCCAACCGCCTGCGTGGTGGTCGCGCAGGCGGAGTTGATCTGCGTATTGGGACCGCGCGCGCCGATAAACTCGGCGAATTGCGAATGTCCCATCGACAGGACCTTGAGCAGGAAGCGGCGATCGAAGATATACGGGTCTTTCTCAATCTCCGCGCGCAGCTCCTCGATCTTTCGAATCATCTCCTGAGCGAGGACCGAATGACCGTTCGTCCCCGCCACCGAGGCGATCATGTTTTCCAGCGAGGCTAATTGTTGGCGGCGGGCGTGGTCCGCATAATAGCGTGCCATCTCGTCGGCGAAAGCGTCACAACCAGGGAACGCCGAGCCGAAGATTACGCCCGTATGGTCGCGCAGAGCGTCGGGCAAGCCCCAGCGGTCTGGCAGCTGGGTGCCCTTGCTGGTGGTCTTATAGCGCATGGCCAGCGGAATTCCGGCATCGCGCATTGCGTCAATGCCCACTGCCATCGCCAGGCGGGTGACCTGATCCAGCGCGGCCAGGCGCTCGGCTGATACGCCGAATTCCTTCTCCAGATCGAAGGCGCCTCCGCGACCGGCCAGCTTGATGACGTCCGCGACATCTTCAATGGTGTCGAACCGGGCCTCGCCGCTTTCGCTCTTAACCAGACGAGTGATGCGTTTGTCGAGCATGTCGCGGCGGAACTCAGGTGGAATCGGCTTGATGAACTGATCGCCACGCAGAATGCGAGCGATATTGTCGTCGTCGAAGACGTGCTCGGTTCCGGGCAGACCTAACGCCGCTCCGGTGATGACCACCGGCTCGACCGGCGCAGGCTTCTCGCCGCGATAAATTTCCCAACCACGCTCCAGAACGTCCGCGAACAAATGGCCGAGTTCGGCATAACGATCACCGTTCGATGAGGCTGCGGTCTGAGTGCCGGAAGTCGGCGGCGCCACCGCGATGGGTGCAGGAATTTCCGCTGTTGGACGAACAGCGACTGCGGGAACGACCTCCGCTGCGGGAACTTCATGCGTCGAAGATGCCAGCCTCGTCTCGACCTGGAGTGAGGCTTCGGCCCTTCCGCGGCCCAACCCTGCGGCATACAGCCCGCAAAGCGCCTGGTTAAATGCCGCCAAGTCGGTGAACTTGGGATG
>DATFZF010000058.1:0-2999 GCA_035314705.1 Steroidobacteraceae bacterium
CCCCGGTGTCGACCTGCAGGCGATCATGGAGGGGCGGCGCAAGGACGTCGAAGCGGTGGTGCAGGCCAACCGCGTCGCTTTCCAGGGCATGCAGGCGCTCGTGCAGCGGCAGACCGAGATCCTGCAGCAGACCATGAGCGAGTGGCAGAAGGCGGCGCAGGGCATGTCCGTCAAGGACCCCGGCGCGGCGCTAGGCTCGGCGGCCGAGCTTGCCAAGCAGGCGTTCGAAAAGGCGCTGGCCAACATGCGCGAACTGGCCGAGCTCGCTATCAAGGCGCAGACCGACGCCTACGAGGTCATCAAGCATCGCGTGCAGGAAGACATGGAGGAGCTGCGCTCGGTCCTAAAGAAGCAAGGCTGACTGGCGGCTTTGCGTCATCCCGGGCCGCCGCTTCGTCCTCTGGGGCGCTTTGATCGGGGCGGCCTCGGCCTCATGTTTCACCACTGCCGTCACGGTCGGGCCGCCCCGCTGGCGCATCACCACGACGCAACGGCGCTTGCCGCTTTGGTGTTGGCGTCGACGCCGATCAACGCGAGCGACCCGATGGTTTTCCGGCCGGACGTGGCCACCAAACCACCCGCCATCGATCTCAGCGACCCCACTCAAACGGGTCGTCTCGAAGCTCGACGTCAAAGCGCATCGCAGCTTGTGCAGCAAGACGAACCCGGTCTTCGCGTGCAGCCCCAGATGGCGGCTCAACTGAAGACTGCTGATGGCCCTTGGCGGCGTTGACGAACAAACAGAAAGCCGTGAGGAGAGTCCGAACCGGTAGCTTCCGGTACGCGAGCGAGGTTCCGCTGGTCGCCGAAAACTGCCGATGGCAGGTGTCATGTTGCTACTTGGATGGATAAAAGCGCCGGTACGTGCTGATGCTGCCGTTTGGAACGAGAAATTTCAACTGGAATTTCTCGATTATGCGGCAATAAATGAGAATTCGCAGCAGTCGAGCCTATGTCCCGCTCGGATTCCCAGCGTCCTTCCTGCACTCGACTCTCGTCAATGTTGCAGCAACGTGCGCGCCGAGATTCTCGATTTAACGGCAGCGCCACGCCGAGATTTCGCATTCCAAGCGACAGTTTCGCGATTTAGCGGCAACGCCTTTCTCGCTGATTCGGTTGAGAATCCCTGTCTTACTCCAGGCAGCAGCACGACACTGCTGGTGCCCGACCTTCCACCACTCACGCAGCAGGGTGAGCAGATCTGCCGGGAGCATGGCATTGCGATACCGGCCACCCTTGCAACGCTCCACCCGGATCAGCATGCGCTCGCTGTCGATATCGGCGACCTTGAGTGCCGCAACCTCGGCCACGCGCAGGCCGGCGCCATAGGCGACCGAGAGAGCTGCCTGATGCTTCAGGCAGGTGGTCGCGTTGAGCAGTCGCGCAACCTCCTCGCGGCTCAGCACCACGGGCAGGTTGCGCGGATGCGCCAGCCGGACCAGCTTGCGCGCCAGGTCAGGCCGGTCGATCGTGTACGTGAAGAAGAACCGCAACGCCGAGACGATGCTGTTCATGGTCGGCGTCGGCACGCCAGCATCGCGCTGGTCGATCTGGAACCGGCGCACGTCATCGGCCGTCGCCGTGTCGGGTGAGCGCCCCAGGAAGGTTGCAAAGCGCCCCACGTCGCGAACGTAGTTGCGCTACGTCTCCCGCGAGAACCGGCGCATGTTCATGTCGTCGATCAGACGTTGCCGCAGCGGGCTGATCGCAGCGGTGCGAATGGACTCGTCCATCGGTCGGTCCTCTTGGTTGAAGGAAGCCGAAATGCCTCCGTCCGCACCGGGCTGCACTCAATCGAGGCGCAACAGCCGCGCCTCTACCGGTACCTCGACACCCGAACCCCTGCCGCGCAGCGGGTTCGTTCTCCTGCCAGATCCCGTTAAAAGCTGTCCCGCAATGGAGCGCCCATGGCTGCCGCTCAGAACACCAGCGCTGCTCCTCCACGTCGGACATTCCATCCATCGACCTCCCGGGCACCGTGCTGGCGCCGGCTTGTCGGACGAACTGCGCGATGGGAAAACGGCGATAGGCGAAGTCGTCACGCCTCCGCCAGCTCTTCGCTGCGCTCGACCATGCGCAGGAAGCGCCGCGTGCGCTCGTGACGCGGCGCGTCGATCACCTGCGCCGGCGGCCCTTGCTCGACGATCTCGCCGCCATCCATGAACACGACCCGGTCGGCAACCTCGCGCGCGAAACGCACCTCGTGCGTGACCACGATCATGGTCAATCCTGCTGCCGCCAGGCGCCGCATCACCGCAAGCACCTCGCCCACCAGCTCCGGGTCCAGCGCCGAGGTCGGCTCGTCGAACAGCATGAGCGTGGGGCGCAGGGCCAGTGCACGCACGATCGCTACGCGCTGCTGCTGACCGCCTGACAGTCGATGCGGCAGCTTGCCAGCATGGGCAGCCAGCCCGACGCTGTCGAGCAACGCCATCCCAAGCCGCTCGGCCGCCTCGCGTGTCGTGCCGCCGACCCGCATCGGCGCCTCGATGACGTTCTCGAGCGCGGTCAGGTGGTTGAACAGGTTGAAGTGCTGGAACACCATCCCGATCCGCGCCTTCGCGCGCGCCGCCGCGAGGTTGCGGACCGGCCGCAACGCGCCGTCCGTCTCGCGGTAGCCGACATACGACCCACCCACCATGATCGTGCCGCCGTCGAGCGGCTCGAGGTGGTTGATCAGCCGCAGCAGCGTGCTCTTGCCCGAGCCGCTCGGCCCGAGGATCACCACTACCTCGCCGGCCGCCACATCGATGTCGACGCCGTTCAGCACCGCATGCGAGCCGTAGGATTTGCGCACGCCGCGGCAGGCCACGTGCGGCTCGGCCCCGGCCTGCGTGGCCGGCGGCGCGCCGAGCAGGCCCTCACATGATGGTAGAGTGGTCAAGCAGTATGTTCTGAGCTTCTTGGAGGCCTCACGACGCAGGGATGGACGATGGCGGAACTCCAGCTTGTATCGTGCGCTGTGCGTCGGGGGCGACCTCTTCTCATATCCTGTTCTC
>DATFZF010000059.1:0-2518 GCA_035314705.1 Steroidobacteraceae bacterium
CCTCGACATTCGCGTGTTGGCCCAAATGCATGAAGCGCCGGTCTTCCCCCGCGGTATTGAGGTCGTCGACCAGGACGCGCACCCGCACGCCGCGATCCGCCGCCATGCGCACGTGGTGCAGCAGTATCCGCGCCGAGTCATCCTGATGAATGATGTAGTACTGAATGTCGAGCGTGCGTTCGGCATGGTCGGCGAGCGCGATGAGGTCGGCCAGCGCTTCTTCACCCGAAGTCAGCAGGCGGATACCCGAGAGATTCTTGCCTGCCTGTTCGACGGCGATCATGCGGCCCAGCGAGGTGGTCTGCGGGTTGGGCAGCGCTTCGCTGCGGAATTTGTCGACATGGCGCGGTAGGCCGGCGCAGCCTGACAATAGTAGAACGAGAAACGCCATCGCGGGCAGTGCGCTGCGCATGCGTCTCGCCGGCATGCCGCACTTTGGTTTACGCATCGAGCCATCATATCAGGCACACTTCGGACCCATGCAGCAGACACAACGCCACATTCGCAGCTTCGTGCTGCGCGCCGGCCGCATGACGCCGGCGCAGGAGCGCGCACTCGCGGACGGTTGGCCGGCCTATGGCCTGGATTTGAGCGATGCCCCATTCGACTTCGAGGCGATCTTCGGGCGCCGTGCGCCGCGCTGCCTCGAGATTGGTTTCGGGGTTGGTGAAGTGATTGGGAGTCTGGCGGAGAACAATCCTCGCATCGACTATGTAGGTGTCGAGGTGCACCGCCCGGGAGTGGGCCGGCTGCTGCTGCGCGCCGCGCAAGCGAATTTGCGCAACTTGCGCGTCATCAGCCACGACGCCGTCGAGGTCCTGCCCCGGATCCGGAACGAGTCCTTCGATGAGATTCTGGTGTTCTTCCCCGACCCTTGGCACAAGAAGCGCCATCACAAGCGGCGCTTGATCGATGCGAAGTTCGTGGCATCGGCGGCGGCCAAGCTGCGCGCGGCAGGCGTGCTGCGCTTGGCCACGGACTGGCAGGAGTATGCCGAGCAGATGTTGGCGGTGTGCAACGCCTGCCCGCAACTTGAGTCGTTGAGCGCGGACGGCACCTATGTGGCGCGGCCGGACTTCAGAGCGCCGACGCGATTCGAGAGGCGCGGCGAGCGCTTGGGTCATGGCGTGTGGGATTTGGCTTACACGCGCCCGTCAGCGGAAGCTGCCGCGCAGCCCGTCGACGATGAATTGCACGGCGAGGGCGGCAAGAATCACGCCCGATAGCCGGCTCACGACATTGGCGCCGGTCACCCCGAGCAGCTTCATCATCCGCGGTGTGGCGAGCATAAAGATCCAGCAGATCACGAACACCGCCGCGACCACGCAAAGGAACCCTAAGAACAGCAGCGGCCTCGCGCCCACCTCGCCGGCCATCAGCAAGAGCGTAGCGAGCGCGCCGGGCCCGGCAATGAAGGGGAAGGCGAGCGGGAACACTGAGATGTCCTCGCGCTTCTTGGCCTCCTCCCGTTCAGGGCTCGTCGACCTCGTGCCCGAGGTGCGCGCGAACACCATGTCGAGGGCGATCAAGAACAGCAGGATGCCGCCCGCAATGCGGAAGGAATTCAAGGAAATTCCCATGATTTCCAAAAACTTCGCGCCCGTCAACGCGAACAGCACAGAAATGGCGAGCGCGATCACGGCGGACTTGCCGGCCATTTTTTTCTTGTAGGCATCGCTCGCACCCTGGGTGAGTCCGGCGAACAACGGGACCAAGGAAATGGGGTCGACGACGACGAAAAAAACCACGAAGAATTTGACGAGCGTTTCGATCACTGGCGATGTTGCTGCGCGCAAAATTTACATATTGCGCGGACGACTCATTCGGAGTTGAATGGAGTCGAGCATAGCAGACGGAGACGGCGATGAATGCAATCAGGCCGATCGTAGGTCAATGGTATCGAGGCGGTACCAACGAGCTCTTTGAAGTGGTCGCAATCGACGACCAAGACCAGACCATCGAAATTCAATACTTCGACGGTACCGTCACTGAGATGGAATTCGATTCCTGGAACGAGCAGCTGCTGGACGAACTCATCGACGCGGCCGATGCACCGGAGGACTGGTCGGGCGCCGTGGATGTGGAAGCGGAAGACTTGGATCGGGACTTCGAGGACAACGCTCGCGGTCTGTGGTCCACTCCCAACGATCGTTCGCTGCGCCGCTGACCTTGCCCATTCCGAAGCGCGGCCAAGGCTAGCGCTTCGCCGCCTCGCGTTCCGCGAGTTCGTTGATGCGCCGGCGAAAAATCGCCAGCAGAATGAGACCCGGCATGGCGGTGAGGCAGGTGACGACGAAAAAATTCGCCCACCCGATTGCGGCCACGACCTGACCGGCGATCGCCCCCGTCACCACGCGCGGCAGGGCGGCCATCGCCGACAGCAGCGCGTACTGAGTCGCGCTGTAATTCGGACTGCATTGGGACACGAGGAATGCGACGAACGCGGCCTGACCCATGCCGCCGATACCGGTGTCCAGGGTGGTCGCGAGCACCAACAGCCATAATTTCTTGCCGGCGA
>DATFZF010000060.1:0-65702 GCA_035314705.1 Steroidobacteraceae bacterium
GAGAAACCCGACCAGAGCCTCGCCGGACACGCCGTCGGGCATTCGGTATGCGTTCGCCGCGGAAACGAACGTGGCCTCGATGAGGCTTCCCTCGAAGGCGCTGCGCCGCTGGGCGAAACCCGATACCGACAGCGCTCCCAGGGTATTGCCGTGCCAGGATCGCTGGCGCGCGATGAAGCGCCGCTTGGCCAACAGGCCGCGGGCTGAAAAATGCTGAAGTGCGATCTTCAGCGCCGATTCGACCGCCTCCGATCCGCTGCCCGTGTACACAATGTCTTGGAACTCTCCGCCGCACAGCCGCAGCACGGTCTCGGTCAGGGCTTCGAGCGCGGAGCTCGTGAATAGATATCGGTAGGCGCAGGCGATCTCGTCCAATTGCCGTGCGATGGCCGCATTGACTTCGGGGTGGGCGTGCCCGAGGCAGAACGCCGCCGGCCCGCCCGAGCCGTCAAGGTAGCTCTTGCCCGCGGCGTCGAACAAGTAGCTGCCTTTGCCGCGCACGATCCGCGGCAATTCCCCGATTCCGAAGCCGCTCGGACGGTTTTTCATAGAGTAACCTCTGCTGGCAATATGCGAATATATCGCATGGCATCGCCGGTCCCGTCCGTTCTCGCTCCCTCGTCGCTCGCGATTCGCGATCGAGCCCTGGGGATAGTCGCTACGGCCGCGGTGCTGGCGCTGCTGTACTTTGCCCGGGACGTGCTGGTTCCGTTCACGCTGGCCGTGTTGTTGAGCCTGCTGATCGCGCCGCTGGTGCGGTTGCTGCGCCGCCTGCGGCTGGGTCAGACCTCCTCGGTGCTGGCAGCCGTGCTCCTATTGGCGTTTTCATTTGCGGCCATCGCCGGGGTCATCGGTTCGCAATTGGTGCGTATGGCCGCGAGTCTGCCCCAATACGAGCAGACCATCGAGCGCAAGCTCGAGACGCTCGACGACATCACCGTCGGCAAGTTCAATGCATTCACGGGAGAAGCGGGGCGCCTGACCAAGAGGCACGCTGAGACGCGGCCGCAGCCCACCCTCGAGCCCGCGCGTGCTCCCCCGCCCTCGCGTGCCGACGAGGCGCCGGGCGCCGGCAATCCGATTCCCGTGGAGCTGCACGAACCGCCGCCGAGTCCCTTGCAGATCCTGCAAAAAGTGCTCGGATCGATCTGGGTGCCGCTCGAGAGCGCGGGTATCGTGCTGGTCGTGCTGGTGTTCGTGCTGCTGGAACGCGAAACGTTGCGCGATCGCTTCATCCGCATCGCCGGCGGCGCCGACATTCGCTCGACGACACTGGCGATCAACGACGCCGGCGAGCGCTTATCGCGCTTCTTCGTCTCGCAGTTTGCCGTCAATCTGGGTGTCGGGGTGTTCGTCTGGATCGGACTGCGTCTCATCGGCGTGCCCAACCCGCTCCTGTGGGGCGCGCTCGCGGCTGTCCTGCGCTTCGTTCCCTACGTCGGAGTGTGGATCGCCGCGCTGTTCGCGTCGCTGCTGGCCGCCGCCGTCGATCCGGGATGGTCATTGGCGCTGACCACGCTCGGACTTTTTGTGGTGGTCGAGTTGATCGCCGGGCAGCTGGTCGAGCCGCAGCTGTATGGCCACACCACGGGTTTGTCGCCGCTGTCGGTGGTCATCGCGGCGATATTCTGGAGCTGGTTGTGGGGTCCGGTCGGTTTGATCGTCTCGACTCCATTGACGCTGTGTCTGGTGGTCGCCGGTCGGCACATCAAGGCGCTCAGCCTGCTCGACGTCATGTTGGGCGACACCGAGGCCTTGACCCTGCCGCAGCGCTTCTATCAACGCGCTCTGTCGGCGGACTCCGACGAGATCATCGCGGGCGCGCGCGAGTTTCTGAAGCGAAATTCGTTCGCGAATTATTGCGATATGGTGTTGATGCCCGCCTTGCACTTGGCGCGAATGGATCTGGAGGCCGGTGCCATCACCTCCGATCAGCAATCCAAAGTGCGCAGCGCCATGGTCGCCGTGATCGCCGCCATCGGCGGGGACAGCCGCAAACTGCCGAGACGCCGCCCCGGATCGTCGGTTCTCGAGGGTCCAACCGCCGGCCGCCAGCTGCGCCGGCAGCGGGAGCAGTTGACGGGCCGCTGGCAGGGACCCCTCGCCGTGCCTGCGGGGTCCGTCATGCTCTGCGTGGGTTTGGGAACCATGGCCGACGATTTGGCGACGGAGCTGTTGGTCCGCATCTTGCGCGATCAAAAGAAAGATGCCCGGCATCTCTCGCTGGAGGACTTGGCCAAGGTGCCGCCCCTCGAGGCCGTCGACGCGGTCTCCCTCATTTACGTGGTGAGCGCCTTCCCGAGCGAGGAGCGGCAGCGGGGTGATGCGACCGCGGCGGAAATGCGCCGGCGATTCCCCCATGCCTGCATCGTCGCCGTGTTTCTCCCCGGCATGCTGCTGCAGCCGGAGAGCGGCGGGGAGAGCATGACCGGCGCCGACAAATCGGCCTCGTCTCTGGGCCACGCGGTGCAGATTTGTCTCGATATGCATCATGAGCCGGCTCAATCGTGACGCTGACATCCGCGGCGCATACCCCGTTGATCCGCATCCGCTGGCGCATTTTCTCGCTGTTGTTCGGTTTCGGTTTTCTGGCCTATTTCCAGCAGAAGAGCATCACGGTCGTCGCGGCGCAAATGATGCCGGACCTGCACCTGAGTCAATTTCAGATCAGCCTGATCGAGGGCGGATTTGTTTTGGGCTATACGCTCTTTCAACTGCCGGGCGGCATCTTCGGCCAGCGCCAGGGCGCAAGGCGCACCTTCGTCATCATCGGACTGGCCGCTTTTCTCGCGACCATCGGCATGCCGCTCGCGCCGTACCTTGCGGGCGGATCGGGCTTGTTCGTCGCATTGCTCGCGGTTCAGCTGCTGCTCGGCTGCTCGCAGGCCGCGATTTTTCCCGTGTGCGCCGGCGTGTTCGAGGTTTGGTTTCCGCCCGGACGCTGGGCCACGGTTCAGGGATTGCAGACGGCGGGATTGCAGCTCGGTGCGGCGCTCACGTCGCTGCTGCTCCCCTCGCTCATGGCGGCCATGGGATGGCAGCGCGCCCTGCTGTGGGCGAGTTTGCCGGCCATTGGATTGATAGCATTGTGGGCGTGGTACGGGCGTAACACGCCGCGTGAGCATCCGGGCGTGTCGGCGCGGGAACTCGTCGAAATCGGCAGTCAGGACCCGGCGCCGATCGACACCAAGATCAACTTCAAACAGCTCCTGAACATCCTCAAGAACCGCAACGTATTGCTGCTCGCGAGCTCCTATCTGTGCATGAATTACTCGTTCTATCTGCTTTCCAATTGGGTTTTCTTGTACCTGGTGCAGGAGCGGCATTTTTCCCTGCTGGAAAGCGGCTGGCTCGGAATGGCGCCGCCGCTGGCCGCGGCCGCGGGCGCGGGCGCGGGCGGCATGATTACCGGAAGCCTTTGCCGCCGCTTCGGCAACCGCTGGGGCTACCGGCTGCTGCCGCTGACCGCGATGCCCATCGTCGGCGCGCTGCTGCTGTTGTCGGTGAATGCCGGGAATCCCTATTGGGCGGTGGCGGGACTCGCCTTCTGTTTCGCCGCCGTGGAACTCAACGAAGGCGCGTACTGGGGCGCGGCCATGACCGTGGGGCGCGGCGACACCATGGCGGTGAGCGGCGTCATGAACACGGGGGGCAATCTCGGCGGCATCATCGGCATCCCGATCGTCGGCTATTTATCGGGCGAGCATCTATGGCATGCCGCGTTCGTGTTGGGGGCGGTATTTTCGCTGGTTTGCGCGCTGGCGTGGTTTTGGATCGAGGTTGAGCAGCCGGTCGACGCCGATCGCGCACACTGACGACACGCGGACATGACCCAGCGCTGGCAGTTCTGGATCGATCGGGGCGGCACCTTCACCGACGTCGTCGGGTGTGCGCCGGACGGCACACTGCACACCCACAAGCTGCTGTCGGAGAATCCGGCGCAATATCCCGACGCCGCGGTGGAAGGCATCCGCCGGCTGCTGGGGCTGGCGCCGGGAGAGCCGATTTCCGCGCAGCGCGTGGCCTGCGTGAAGATGGGCACCACGGTGGCGACCAACGCGCTGCTGGAGCGCAAGGGCGAGCGCACCGTGCTCGTCATCACCCGCGGCTTCCGCGACGCGCTGCGGATCGCGACCCAGGCGCGGCCGCGGCTGTTCGACCGGCGCATCGTGCTGCCCGAAATGTTGTACGAGCGGGTGATCGAGGCCGCGGAGCGCGTTGGCGCCCAGGGCGAGATCATCGCGGCGCTCGAGGAGGCCGCGCTCGGCGCCGAATTGCAGCGCGCCTTCGATGACGGACTGCGCTCCTGCGCCATCGTGTTTCTGCATGGCTACCGCTACGTGCGGCACGAGCTTGCCGCCGAAGCCTTGGCCCGGCGAATCGGCTTCACTCAGATCTCGGTCTCGCACCGCGTGAGTCCGCTCATGAAGCTGGTGCCGCGCGGCGATACCACGGTCGTGGATGCCTATCTGTCGCCGATTCTGCGCCGCTATGTGGACCGCGTGGCGCAGCTCATGCCCGGCGTGCCGCTGCTGTTCATGCAGAGCTCGGGCGGTCTGACCCAAGCGCACCATTTCCAGGGCAAGGATGCGATTCTTTCCGGTCCGGCGGGGGGCATCGTCGGCATGGCGCGCACCGCGCAGGCGGCCGGGCATGCGAAGGTCATCGGCTTCGACATGGGCGGCACCTCCACCGACGTGAGCCACTTTGCCGGCGAGTACGAGCGCGCCTTCGACACCGAAGTCGGCGGGGTACGGGTGCGCGCCCCCATGATGAGCATTCACAGCATCGCGGCCGGCGGCGGATCCATCATCCGCTTCGACGGCGCACGCCTGCGCGTGGGGCCCGAGTCCGCGGCGGCCAACCCCGGGCCGGCGAGCTATCGACGCGCCGGGCCGCTGACCATCACCGACGCCAATGTCCTGCTGGGCCGCATCCAGCCGGACTTCTTTCCGCGAGTGTTCGGCCCCGCGGCTGATGAATCTCTGGATGGCGACATCGTGGCGCGGCGCTTTGCCGACATGGCGCAGCTCATCACGGCGTCCACGGGACGCCCCACCCGGCCTGAGCAGGTCGCGGCAGGCGCGCTGCAGATCGCCGTGGGCAGCATGGCCAACGCCGTGAAGCGCATCTCCGTCATGCGCGGCTACGATGTGAGCGGCTACACCCTGCAGTGCTTCGGCGGGGCGGGCGGCCAGCACGCCTGCCAGGTGGCCGACGCGCTGGGGATGACCCGCGTGTTCATCCATCCCCTGGCGGGCGTGCTGTCCGCCTACGGAATGGGGCTTGCCGACCAAATCGCCCTGCGCGAGATGGCCGTCGAACACGAGCTGAACGAGGCGGGGCTTGAGGCAGCCCGCGCGCTCGCCCTGCGCCTGCGCGACGCAGCGCGCGCCGAGCTCGAGGCGCAGGACCTTGACGTCGGCGCGCTGCGCACCGTGTGGCGTGCGCAGCTGCGCTACCAAGGCACCGACACGGCCTTGAGCGTGGATCTCCCCATGCAGAGCACGCCGCCCGAAGCCCTGGCGGCCCTGCGCGAGAGCTTTGCGGCGAGCTATCGCCGCCGCTTCGCCTTCTTGATGCCGAATCATTCGTTGGTGATCGAGTCGGTGACGGTGGAGTGCATTGCACCGGGGGCAACGGCGCCCGGCGCCGCGGCCGACAGGGGTGCCGCTGCTGCGGCCGGCGGGGGCGCGGGCCACCAGGCCAGCGCGGATTCCGCGGTGCGCATGTACTGCCCTGCCGATGAGGGTGACGCGGGCTGGCGTGAAGCGCGGTTGTACCGCGTCGAGGGGCTGCGCGCCGGTGCCGCCATCGACGGCCCGGCCATCCTCGCCGAGCGCCATTCAACCACGGTCGTCGAGTCCGGTTGGCGCGCGCGCGTGAGCGCCGCGGGCTGCCTCGAATTGCACCGCGTTCGGCCGCGCGTCCTGCGCCATGCGGCCGGCACGCAGGTCGACCCGGTGATGCTCGAACTGTTCAACAATGTGTTCATGAACATCGCCGAGCAGATGGGATTGCGCCTGCAAAATACGGCCTACTCGGTGAACATCAAGGAGCGCTTGGATTTCAGCTGCGCCTTGTTCGATGCCGAGGGCTCGCTGATCGCCAATGCGCCGCACATGCCGGTGCACTTGGGCTCGATGAGCGAGTCGATCCGCAGCGTCATCGCGCGCAATCCAGAGATGCGCGGCGGCGATGTCTATGTGCTCAACGATCCCTATCACGGCGGCACGCATCTGCCGGATGTGACGGTGGTGACGCCGGTGTATCTGGAGGGCGCCGCCGCGCCGGATTTTTTTGTGGCCTCGCGGGGCCATCACGCCGATATCGGCGGCACCACACCGGGTTCCATGCCGCCTTTCTCGACCTGCATTGCCGAGGAGGGGGTCATGATCGACAACTTCAAGCTCGTCGAGCGCGGCACGCTGCGTGAAGACGCCATGCGCGGCTTGCTTGCCTCGGGGGCCTACCCGTCGCGCAATCCCGCGCAGAATCTGGCCGACCTGCGCGCGCAGGTCGCGGCCAACGAGAAGGGGGTTGCGGAACTCAAGGCCACGGTGGCGCAGTATGGTCACGGCACGGTGCTCGCCTACATGCGCCATGTGCAGGACAACGCCGAGGAGTCGGTGCGCCGCGTCATCACCGCCCTCAAGGACGGCGAGTTCACGCTGCCGCTGGACAACGGCGCCGTGATCCGGGTGGCCGTGCGGGTCGACCCCCGGAAGCGCTGCGCCCGCATCGACTTCAGCGGCAGCAGCGCGCAGCTGGCGAACAATTTCAATGCGCCCCGCGCCATCACCACGGCCGCCGTCCTGTACGTGTTCCGCACCCTGGTGGATGACGACATTCCGCTCAACGCCGGGTGTCTCAAGCCCCTGCAGATCATCGTACCCGAAGGCTGTATGCTGAACCCCCGATCCCCGGCCGCCGTGGTCGCGGGCAATGTCGAGACATCGAGCTGCGTCACCAATGCCTTGTTCGGAGCCCTCGGGGTCATGGCGGCGAGCCAGTGCACCATGAATAATTTCACTTTCGGCAACGCAACGTATCAGTACTACGAGACCATTGCCGGCGGCTCCGGTGCGGGGGCTGAATTTGCCGGCACCAGCGTGGTCCAAACACACATGACGAATTCGCGCCTCACCGACCCGGAAATTCTGGAGTTTCGATTCCCGGTGCGCCTCGAGTCCTTTGAGATTCGCGCAAGGTCCGGGGGTGCGGGACAGTGGCGCGGCGGGGATGGGGGCGTGCGGCGGATTCGCTTCTTGGAACGCATGAGCGCGTCCATCCTCTCCAACGGCCGTCGTCACGGCGCCTTCGGCATGATGGGCGGCGCGCCGGGCGCGCCGGGTGAGAACCTTATCGAACGGGCGGACGGGCGGGTCGAGCGCCTCGAACACATCGCACAGGCGGCAATGGAGCCCGGAGATGTGTTCGTGATCTTGAGCCCGGGCGGCGGCGGATATGGGCCGGCGCATGGGGCGGAAATGACATGATATTAAATATGTAAAATATTGAAATATAAGAGTTTATGATGCCAAACATAGAGATGGTCGAAGTCGGTCCGCGCGACGGGCTGCAAAATGAGTCGGTACTGTTCACCACGCCGCAGAAACTGGAACTCATCGGCCGCCTGCTCGATGCCGGTGTGCGGCGCATCGAGGCGACCAGCTTCGTCAATCCCAAGCTCGTCCCGCAGATGGCGGATGCCGACGCCGTGGCTGCCGGGTTGCCGCGCCGTGCGGGGGTGATTTTCATCGGCTTGGTGTTGAACAAACGCGGCGCGCTGCGCGCCATTGAAGCGGGCATGGAGGAATTGGGAGCGGTGTGCGCGGCGTCCGATGGTTTCGCCATGCGCAATCAGGGCATGACGTCGGATCAATCCTTAAGCATGTGCTGCGAGGTGGTGCGACTGGCGCGCGAGCACGGCCGCCGCGCGCAGATCACCATATCAACGGCCTTTGGCTGTCCCTTCGACGGTGAGGTGGATCCCTCGCGGGTGGTTGAGATGGCACGGGTGGCCGCGGCCGCGGGACCCGTGGAAGTCGCGGTGGCGGATACCATCGGTGTCGCGAGCCCCGGAGAGGTATCGACTCTCGTCGAGAGGGTGGCCGCAGCGATACGGCCCATGGCGGTGCGCGTCCACTTTCACAACACGCGAAACACCGGGCTCGCCAATGTCTGGGCGGCGGTGCAGGCCGGCGCCAAGATCGTGGACGCGTCGCTGGGCGGCATCGGCGGGTGCCCGTTTGCGCCGCGCGCCACCGGCAATGTGCCCACCGAAGATGTCGCGTACATGCTGCAGCGCTCGGGCTACGACACGGGTTTGGACTTGGATGGATTGATCGCCTCGGCGCGGTGGCTGGCCGGTGCGATGGGGCGGGAGGTTCCGGGGATGCTGAGCCGAGCGGGCGCCTTCCCGAAAAAATCGCTCGAGCGGGCCGCGGGCTGACATGACGAAATCACCGGGCAGCGCGGCCGATCCCAGCCCCTTCCTGCTGCAAACGCGCAGGGCGGGAGTTGCGTTCCTCACCCTCAACCGTCCGGCGCAGTTCAACGTGCTGTCGGAGCAGATGCTGGCGGCCCTGCATGAGGCCCTGGAGACGCTCGCCGATGATTCGTCCGTGCGCGCCGTGGTGCTGGGCGGCGCGGGCAGGGCTTTCTGCGCAGGCCACGACCTGAAGCAAATGCGGGCCAATCCGCGCTTGGAGTACTACCAGCGGCTGTTCGACGACTGCAGCCGGTTGATGCTGCGGATCCAGGCGCTGCCGCAGCCCGTGATCGCGCGGGTGCACGGCGTCGCCACGGCCGCCGGCTGCCAGCTGGTGGCCATGTGCGACCTCGCGATCGCGGCCGACGATGCGCGCTTCGCGGTCTCCGGCGTGAACGTCGGCTTGTTCTGCGCCACGCCGTCGGTGGCGCTGTCGCGCAATCTGGGGCGCAAGGCGGCGTTCGAAATGCTGGTGACGGGCGAGTTCATCGACGCGGCCGCCGCTGCCGAGCGCGGGCTCATCAATCGCTGCGTACCGGCCGATCGCCTCGATCGGGAGATAGACACCCTGGCGGCGGCGATCGTTGCCAAACCTCCATCCGTGATCGCGGCGGGCAAGGCCTTGTTCTACGCCCAAATCGAATTGGGGATCGCGCCTGCCTACCAGATTGCCGGCCAGGCGATGGCGTGCAACATGATCGACGGCATCGCGCAGGAGGGCGTCGCGGCGTTCATCGAGAAGCGCGCGCCGCACTGGATCGACGCGGCCCTGAAGTGAACGCAAGTCGCGCCTCATGTTGCAAATTCGCTCATCGCCGGCGGCGGATTTGGGCATTTGTTTCACGCTGCGGGTTCTCTAAAATGGCGCGCCAAGCCTGTTATTCTGGCCGTCCTGACGAGAGGGCAGACCGATGAGCGCCGTTTCCATCGCCGCCAAGCCGACCCCGTATCAGCCCACCCACAAGGTGAGGTTCGTGACCGCCACCTCGCTGTTCGACGGGCATGATGCCTCCGTCAACATCATGCGCCGCGTGATGCAGGCCTCGGGCGCCGAGGTCATCCATCTCGGCCACAACCGCTCGGTGCAGGAAATCGTCACCGCCGCCCTGCAGGAAGACGTGCAGGGCGTGGCCATCACCTCCTATCAGGGCGGCCATGTCGAGTTCTTCAAGTACATGATGGACCTGCTGCGCCAGAACGGCGGCGAGAACATCAAGGTGTTCGGCGGCGGCGGCGGCGTCATCGTCCCGTCCGAAATCCGCGAGCTGATGGCCTACGGCGTGACCCGCCTGTATTCGCCCGAAGACGGCGCCAAGCTTGGGTTACAGGGCATGATCGACGACGTCATTCGCACCAGCGACTACGATTTGTCGGCGCTCGCGCCCGCGGAGGCGGATGCCGCGCAGGCGCTGCGTTCGGGCAATCGCCGGCAGCTGGCGCGCGTGATCACCGCCATCGAAAACCGCGGCTACCCGATGCGCGTGCGCCAGGCGTTGCTGCAGGCGGCGGCCGCCATCAAGACTCCGATCCTGGGGATCACCGGCACCGGCGGCGCCGGCAAATCCTCGCTGACCGATGAATTGATTCTCAGGCTGCGCCTCGACCAGGACGATCGCCTGCGGGTGGCGGTCATCTCCATCGACCCGTCGCGCAAGCGCACCGGGGGCGCACTGTTGGGCGATCGGATTCGCATGAACGCGATCGAGTCGGACAAGATCTTCATGCGCTCGATGGCCACGCGCGATACGGGGACGGAAATTTCCGCCGCGCTGCCCGAAGTGCTGGCCTGCTGCAAGCTCAGCGGCTTCGACCTCATCGTGGTGGAGACGTCGGGCATCGGCCAGGGAGAATCCGCCATCGTGCCCCTGGTCGATCTTTCGCTGTACGTCATGACGCCCGAATTCGGGGCCGCCTCGCAGTTGGAGAAAATCGACATGCTCGATTTTGCCGACTTCGTGGCCATCAACAAGTTCGACCGCAAGGGATCCGAGGACGCGCTGCGCGACGTGCGCAAGCAATATCAGCGCAACCGCGAATTGTTCACTCAAATCCCGGAGAACATGCCGGTGTACGGCACCATGGCCTCGCGCTTCAACGATGATGGGGTCACGGCGCTGTATCAGGCCATGCTGCCCAGCCTGACCGACAAGGGATTGAAACTGGGGACAAGCAAGCTGCCGCATGTCGCGCTGAAAGCGTCCTCGCGCGGGCGCGCCATCGTGCCGCCCGAGCGCGTGCGCTATCTCGCCGAGATTTCCGAGACGCTGCGGAGTTTCCACCGCGGCATCGCGGCCCAGGCGCGCATTGCGCGCGAGCGGCAGTCGCTGTGCGTCTCCAAGGCCCTGTTCGCCGCGTCGGGGTTGGGCGCGGCGGGCTTCGACGAGTTGATCGCAGCCAAGCATGCGGAACTCGCGCCCGCGGCGTGCAAGCTGCTGGAGCAATGGCCGAAGACCCAGGAGCTGTACGCGCAGCCCGAGTACGTCGTGACGATCCGCGACAAGGAGATCCGCACCCAGCTCACCCACGACTCGCTCTCGGGCACCAAAATCCGCAAGGTGTCGCTGCCGCGCTTCGAGGACGAGGGCGAGATTCTGCGCTTCCTGCTGAAGGAGAACGTGCCGGGCTCCTATCCCTTCACGGCGGGCGTGTTCGCGTTCAAGCGCGAGGGCGAGGACCCGACGCGCATGTTCGCCGGCGAGGGCGATGCCTTCCGCACCAATCAGCGATTCAAGCGGGTATCCGAGGGCATGCCGGCGCATCGTCTGTCCACCGCCTTCGACTCGGTGACGCTCTACGGCTGGGACCCGGACCCGCGCCCGGATATCTACGGCAAGGTGGGCAATTCCGGCGTGTCGATCGCGACGCTCGACGACATGAAGGTGCTGTATTCGGGCTTCAACCTGTGTGCGCCCTCAACCTCGGTGTCGATGACCATCAACGGGCCGGCGCCGATGATCCTGGCGATGTTCATGAACACCGCCATCGACCAGCAAATCGAGAAATTTCAGCAGAAGAACGGCCGCGATCCGACCGAAGACGAGCAGCAGAAGATCAAGGCGTGGGTCTTGTCCACGGTGCGCGGCACCGTGCAGGCGGACATCTTGAAGGAAGACCAGGGTCAGAACACCTGCATCTTTTCCACCGAGTTCGCGCTCAAGATGATGGGCGACATCCAGGAATATTTCGTGCACCACCAGGTGCAGAACTTCTACTCTGTCTCGATCTCCGGGTATCACATCGCCGAAGCGGGCGCGAATCCGATTTCGCAGCTTGCGTTCACTCTCGCCAACGGCTTCACCTATGTCGAGACCTATCTCGCGCGCGGCATGCACGTCGATGATTTCGCCGCCAATTTGTCGTTCTTTTTCTCCAACGGCATGGATCCGGAGTATTCGGTGATCGGCCGGGTCGCGCGCCGCATTTGGGCCGTCGCGATGAAGAACAAATACGGCGCGAACGAGCGCAGTCAGAAGCTCAAGTACCACGTGCAGACCTCGGGCCGCTCCCTGCACGCGCAGGAGATGGCGTTCAACGACATCCGCACCACGCTGCAGGCACTGTGCGCCATCTACGACAATTGCAACAGCCTGCACACCAACGCCTATGACGAGGCGATCACCACGCCCACCGAGGAGAGCGTGCGCCGCGCCATGGCGATCCAGCTCATCATCAATCGCGAGTGGGGCCTGGCCAAGAACGAGAATCCCAATCAGGGCAGCTTCATCATCGAGGAACTGACCGACTTGGTGGAAGAGGCGGTGCTCAAGGAATTCGACGCCATCGCCGACCGCGGCGGCGTGCTCGGCGCCATGGAAACCGGCTATCAGCGCGGCAAGATTCAAGAGGAGTCGCTGTATTACGAACGCCGCAAGCACGACGGTTCCTATCCCATCATCGGCGTGAATACCTTCCGCAATCCCTTAAGCCGGGCCGCTCCGGAGACGGTCGAGCTGGCGCGCTCGACCGATGCCGAGAAGCAGTCGCAGCTCAAGCGTCTGAAGTCTTTCCAGGAGCGCAACGCCGAGTCCTCGCCCGCGCTGCTCGAGCGGCTGCGGCGCACCGTCATCGAAGGCGGCAATACCTTCGAGGTGCTGATGGACGCCGTGCGCGGCTGTTCGCTCGGCCAGATCACGCACACCTTGTACGATGTCGGCGGCCGCTACCGCCGCAACATGTAGGCAACCCATGCACGAATATCAGGCGCCCTTGGCGGACATGAAGTTCGTCCTGCGTGAACTGGTGGACCTCGAGCTGCTCGCCGGGCTGCCGGGGTTCGGCGAGGTGACCTTGGACCTGGCCGATGCGGTGCTGGAGGAAGCCGGCAAATTCGCCGGCGGCGTGCTCTCTGCCATGAACCGCAGCGGTGATGAGGAAGGCGCGCGCTGGCAGGAGGGCCGGGTTCTGACCGCCGCCGGCTGGAAACAAGCCTACGCGCGCTTCGCCGCCGACGGCTGGGGCGCGCTGTCCTGTCCTGCGGAATTCGGCGGCCAGAATCTGCCGCGGGTTTTGTCTGCGCTGATCGAGGAGATGTGGAACGGGGCCAACGTCGCCTTCGCCCTGTGTCCGATGCTGACGCGCGGCGCCATCGATGCACTCGAGCTGCGCGGGTCCGAGGCGCTCAAAGCCAGGTATCTGCCGAAAATGGTGAGCGGGGAGTGGACCGGCACCATGAACCTCACGGAGCCGCAGGCCGGCTCGGACCTGTCCGCGGTGCGCACGCAGGCCGTACCGACCGGCGACGGCCGCTACCGGTTGAAGGGCCAGAAGATCTTCATCACCTACGGGGATCACGACCTGGCGGACAACATCGTCCATATGGTGCTCGCGCGTGTTTCCGGAGCACCGGAAGGCGTCAAGGGGATGTCCTTGTTCGTGGTGCCCAAGTTCCTGGTCAACGCCGACGGCTCCTTGGGGGAGCGCAACGACGTGCAGTGCGTATCCATCGAGCACAAGCTCGGCATTCACGCCAGCCCCACGTGCGTGCTCGCCTATGGAGAGAACGGCGGCGCCCTGGGCGAGCTCATCGGCGAGGAGAACCGCGGCCTGGAATACATGTTCATCATGATGAACGCGGCCCGCTTTTCGGTGGGCATCGAGGGAGTGGGCCTGTCGGAACGCGCCTACCAGACCGCGCTGCAGTACGCGCGTGAGCGAATTCAGGGCGTGGAACTCGGCGTGCGCAGCGACGTGCGCAGCGGCGCCCGCGTCCCCATCGTGCGCCATCCTGACGTGCGGCGCATGCTCATGCTCATGAAGTCGCAGACCGAAGCCATGCGGGCGCTTGGCGCGGTGGTTGCGCTGTCGCTGGACGCGGCGCGCCTGCACCCGCGCGCCGAGGAGCGCCTACGCCACCAGGCATTCGCCGATCTGATGATTCCCGTGGTCAAGGGTTGGTGCACCGAAAACTCGGTCGACATCGCCTCGCTCGGCATCCAAGTGCATGGCGGCGTCGGATTCGTCGAAGAGACCGGCGCCGCGCAGATCTTGCGCGATGCGCGCATCACGCCGATTTACGAGGGCACCACCGGGATCCAGGCCAACGATCTGGTCGGACGCAAGCTCGCACGCGACGGCGGCCACGCGGCGCGCGGCGTCGTCGCCGAGATGCGGGCGCTGGCGGCGGAGCTGGCTGCGGAGCCGACATTGTCGCCGCTTGCACCGGCCTTCAGCGCCGCCGTCGACGCGCTGGAGCGCGCCATTCGCTACGCGGTGGAGAACTACGGCACCGATGTCCGCGGCGTGTCGGTGGGCGCGGTACCCACGCTCAAACTGTTCGGTATCGTGGCCGGAGGCTGGCAGCTGCTGCGCTCTGCGCTGATTGCGCAGCGGCGGCTCGCCTCGAGCGGGGCGAACGGCGCCGCTGCCGGCGCCGCTGCCGGCGCTGATGCCGGCTTCTATGCGGCGAAGATATCGACGGCGCGCTTCTATGCGGATCACGTGCTTGCGCAGGCCTCAGGGCTGGCGCACGCCATCGTCCATGGTGCGATCGGCGCGCTGGCCGAGGGCGTGCTCTAAGCTTGAGTCCGAGCAGCCGCGTGGACCACCGTTATCCGAGCCGCATCGTCTGCCTGACCGAAGAGCCCACCGAGGTGCTCTACGCGCTTGGGCAGGAGCAGCGGATCGTGGGCATCTCCGGGTTCACGGTGCGCCCCGCGCGGGCGCGGCGCGAGAAGCCCCGGGTGTCGGCCTTCACCAGCGCCAAGATCGAGCGCATATTGGACTTGAAGCCGGATTTCGTGATCGGCTTTTCCGACATCCAGGCCGATATTGCGCAGGCGCTGATCAAGAGCGGCATCGAGGTGTGGATCAGCAATCACCGTTCGGTGAATGGGATTTTGGGCTATGTGCGCCGGCTCGGCGCCCTGGTCGGCGCCGCCGCCGAAGCGGAACGCTATGCCGTCGAGCTCGAAGCGCATGTCGAGAGCGTGCGCCAAGCCGCCGCCGCCTGGCAGCGCCGCCCGCGCGTCTACTTCGAGGAATGGGACGAGCCGCTCATCACCGGCATCCGCTGGGTCAGCGAACTCATCGGCATCGCCGGCGGCGATGACGTGTTCCCCGAGCGCGCGCTGTGCGCTCTGGCCAAGGATCGCATTCTGGGCGACAGTGATGAGGTCCTGCGCCGCGCGCCGGACATCATGCTCGGCTCCTGGTGCGGCAAGCGATTTCGGCCGAATCAAGTCGCGTCCCGCCGCGGCTGGGAGGCGCTTCCCGCGGTGCGCGACGGGGAGCTGCACGAAATCAAGTCGCCCCTCATTCTGCAGCCGGGTCCGGCGGCGCTCACCGACGGTCTCGATGCCATCCACCAGGTGCTGTGGCAATGGTCGGAGCGGCAGGCCGGGGGCGCACGGCGCGGTTAGCGCGGCTGCATTCGGATGGCACCGTCAAGGCGAATGGTTTCGCCGTTGAGCATGGTGTTCTCGATGATGTGGGCCACCATGGCCGCGAATTCGTCCGGTTCGCCGAGCCGCGGCGGAAAGGGCGTTTGCCGGCCCAGGGAGTCCTGCGCTTCCTGCGGCAGGGCCTTGAGCATGGGAGTGGCAAAAAGCCCCGGCGCAATGGTCATGACGCGAATCCCCGAGGACGCGAGCTCGCGGGCCATGGGCAGCGTCATCGCGACGATGCCGCCCTTCGACGCGGCATACGCCACTTGTCCGATCTGACCGTCGAAGGCCGCGACCGATGCCGTCATGACGATCACGCCGCGCTCGCCCGCGGCGTTGGGGGTATTGGTTTGCATCACGACGGCGGCGGCCTTCGAGATCAGGACGGTGCCGACCAGATTGATTTCGATCATCTTGCGGAAAAACGCGCCCGCCATCGCGCCTTGTTTTCCGACCAGCCGGGCAGGGGCGCCGATGCCGGCACAATTGACCGCCGCATCGATCCCGCCCAGGTGCTCGCGGGCGTGCGTGATCGCGGTATTGACGGCGGATTCGTCGGTCACATCGACCGCGATGAAGCGGGCGCGTTCGCCGAGCGACGCGGCTGCCGCGGCGCCTTGCGCCGCGTTCACATCGAGGAGCGCGGCCTTGCCGCCGGCCAGCACGATTCTATTGGCCACCGCAAGCCCGAGTCCCGAGGCACCCCCCGTCACGACGGCGCGCAATTCTTTCAGCTGCATGGGCGGTTACTCTAAAAGCGTTCCAAAGCTGCCAGAGGATGCGCGGCCGCGGTCCATCGGTTGCGGAAGAAGGCATCGACCATGGCGTCGGTCACATCTTCAATTCGATCCGGTTTCCAGCGCGGGGAATTGTCCTTGTCGATGATCAGAGCGCGCACGCCTTCGATGAAGTCGCCCTGCTCGAAGCACTGCTGCGCCATGGCAAGTTCCATGCGAAAGCAGGCGGCGAGGCTCAGGTCCTTGCCGCGCTGCAGTTGACGCAGCGTCACTTTCAGCATGGTGGGCGACCGGCCGCGCAGGAGCTTGACGGATTGTCTCGCCCAATCGGCATAGTCAGGGCGGGTCTCCGCTTCCAGAGAGGCAAGGATGGCCGCGACCGTGGGGCGCGAGAAATGCTCGTCGATGCCCGCACGCAGCACGCTCAACGTAGGCGCCCCCAGGCCGACGGCGGCCCGCGCGTGAATGAAGCGGCGCAGGTCGGCAGGCTTTTCATCGCTCCATTTGAGATCCGCCAAGTCCTCGCTCAGGCGTTCGATGGCGGCGGGCGGCAGGTAGACATCGGCCAGCTGGCTGTACAGGGCGTCGGCGCCGCGAATCTGCACCCCGGTCAACGCCAGATAAATCCCGAGCGCCCCCGGCAGCCTGGAAAGAAAATAGCTGGCGCCCACATCCGGAAAGAATCCAATCGCCACCTCCGGCATCGCGATGCGCGTGCGATCGCCGACGATGCGCAGCGTCGATCCTTGCGCAATTCCCATGCCGCCGCCCATGGTGATGCCGTCCATCAAAACGGCGCAGGGCTTGGGGTAGGCGTACAGCATGTAGTCGAGCGGGTATTCGGTGATGAAAAACTTCTGGTGCAATGAACCCGACTCTTTGAAGCTCTGATACAGCGCACGAATGTCCCCGCCGGCGCAAAATGCCTTGTCCCCCGCGCCCCTGATCAAAACGGCATGCACCTCGGAATTGGCCGCGTGATGGGCCAGCCTGTCGCGCAGCTCAACGATCATGTCGAGCGACAAGGCGTTCATGGCGGCGGGGCGGTTCAGCGTGATGAACGCAATGTGGTTGCGAATCTCGCTCAGGATCTCCGCGCTGCCGCCTGCCGCGCTGCCGCCTGCCGTGGAAACCGCTGCGCTCATTTCAAACTAATGGTGGTATTCACGCCCGTGGAGGTGGTGTCGTCGTCGAACCAGCGCGTGGTCACGGTCTTGGTCTGGGTGTAGAACTGTATCGCCTGCTTGCCATAGGGTCCGAGATCGCCCAATTTGGAGCCGCGCGATCCGGTAAAGCTGAAGATCGGCACGGGCACGGGGATCGGCACGTTGATCCCGACCTGACCCACGTCGATCTCGCTTTGAAATTTGCGCGCCACGGCGCCGCTTTGGGTGAAGATGCCGGTGCCGTTGCCGAAGGGATTGTCGTTGATGAGCGCGATCGCCTCGTCCAGGGTGTTCACCGCGACGATGACCATGACGGGCCCGAATATCTCGGTGGTGTAGATTTTCATCGCCGGCGTCACCGCCGAGAAAATCGTGGGACCGATGAAGTTGCCCTTTTCGTAGCCCGGCACCTTGACGCCGCGGCCGTCGAGCTCCAGCTTGGCCCCTTCTTTGATCCCGTCTTCCACCAGCCCCAGGATGCGATGCTTCGCGGTCTTCGAGACCACGGGACCCAGGTCGGCGCCTTTTTCCACCCCCGCGCTGACCTTGAGGGTTTTCGCCTTGGCCACGATATCCGGTATCCACTTTTGCGCCTCGCCCACGAGCACGGTGACCGACGTGGCCATGCAGCGCTGCCCCGCGGCGCCGAAGGTCGACCCGACCAGGGAATTGAGGGACTGCTCCTTGTTGGCGTCCGGCATCACGACGGCGTGATTCTTGGCGCCCATCATGCATTGCACGCGCTTGCCGTGCTGCGAAGCCAGCGTGTGGACGTGCGTGCCCACCGCGGTCGAGCCGACAAAGGACACCGCGGCGATGTCCGGATGGGTGCAGATCGCGTCGACCGCGCGCTTGCCGCCATGGATGATATTCAGCACCCCCGGGGGCACCCCGGCCTGCAGCGCGAGCTCGGCCAGCAGCATGGGCGTCAGCGGGTCCTGTTCCGAGGGTTTGAGCACGAAGGTATTGCCGCAAACGATGGCCATGGGAAACATCCACAACGGGATCATGGCGGGAAAATTAAAGGGCGTGATGCCCGCGCACACGCCGATGGGCTGGCGCAGGGTGTAGGTGTCCACGCCGCCGGCGACATTCTCGGCAAATTCGCCCAGCTGCAGGCTGCCGATGGCGCAGGCGTGTTCGACCACTTCGAGCCCGCGGAACACGTCGCCCTCGGCATCC
Source organism: Steroidobacteraceae bacterium (assembly GCA_035314705.1). GTDB lineage: Bacteria > Pseudomonadota > Gammaproteobacteria > Steroidobacterales > Steroidobacteraceae > Bog-1198. The sequence continues at coordinate 18,461 of DATFZF010000060.1, forward strand.
GCCAGAGTCTTGCCCTGTTCCGCGCTCAAGGTGCGCGCGATGCGGCTCATGTGTTCCCGCACCAGCGCCTGAAGCTTGAGCATGATCCGGGCGCGAGCTGCCAGCGGTGTATTCTTCCAGGTTCGATAGGCCTGCTTGGCCGAGGCCACCGCGGCGCCGATTTCCTCATCGGTCGCGAAGGGGACTTGCGCCAGCACCTCTTGCGTCGCCGGATTGACGACGTCGTGCCATTCGTGGGTATGCGACTCGATGAATTTGCCGTCGAGCAGCAATTTGACGGTGGGTGTCTGGTCTGCCAGTGCTGCAGGTTTGCTTGTCATGAGAGTTGTCCCTTCGGCCGTTGACGTTCGCGCGATCCGCGGCCGGTAGTTTAGCCTGTGGGGCCTCTTTGAGGCAGGGTATGCTCTCGATATGCGCAGGCGAAACGGCGACAGTGACTCAAGGTGGGCGAGCCCCAGGCCGGTCGCCGCGGCGCCGCGGGCCGCCGAGCCGGGAACGATCGCCATCTGCTTCGTTGCCGCGGCGCTGCAAAGCGTCCGCACCCGCAACCTCGATCCGGACGAGTTGCTGGCGGGCGTGGGGTTGGCCCCGAGCCTGCTGCAGGTCCCCCAGGCACGGGTTTCCGCCAAACACTACGGCGCCTTGTGGCGCGCCATCGCGCTTGCGCTCGACGATGAATTCTTCGGCCAGGACTCCCGCCGCATGAAGGCCGGGAGCTTCGCCATGCTTTGCCATTCAGTGCTCAGCTGTAAGAACCTGGGCAACGCGATCGAGCGCAGCCTGCGTTTCTATGCGCTGCTCTTGGACGACCTTTCCGGCACCTTGAGCCGCGACCCCAAGGAGGCGAGAATCATCCTGCACGAGAGGGTCGCGGGCGCGAGCCAGCGGGCGTTCGCCCACGAACTCTTGTTGATGCTGCTCTATGGGGTGTCTTGCTGGCTGATCGGGCGGCGCATTCCCATTCTGCGCACGGAATTCAGCTATGCGGAACCGGCCTACAGCGCCGAGTACCGGCTGATGTATTGCGCCGATTTGCGCTTCCTGCGACCGAACACCCTCATTGCCTTCGACGCGAGCTACCTGGATCTTCCGGTGGTGCAAAATGAGCGCTCGATCAAGGAGTTCCTGCGTACGGCACCGGAGAGCATCCTGTTGAAATACAAGAACAGCGGCAGCCTCACGGCCCGGGTCCGGCGGCGCCTCCGGCAGTCCCTGCCCGGCGAGGTGCCGGACTTCGAGGGCCTGGCCGACGACCTCAATATGACGCCCGCGACCATTCGCCGCCGGCTGCACGAGGAGGGCGCCTCCTATCAATCGATCAAGGACCAGCTGCGGCGCGATCTTGCCATCAGCTACCTGAGTCATTCGAGCCGCAGCGTCATGGACATTGCCCTGGAATTGGGATTTTCCGAACGCAGCGCCTTTCATCGTGCGTTCAGGAAATGGACGGGCGCGTCCCCGGGCGAATTTCGCCGCACGCTGCAGGCTTGAGGAATGGGATTTAGGATGTTGCAATTCCGCTCAGCGATTTTGAGCGGTTTGGTCAGCTTCGCGGCAGCGGTAAATCGGAGATAATTTGAGCGTGAATCTTTCGGGCAAGGTGTTGGCGATAACCGGAAGCGGCGGCAGCCTCGGCCAGGCCGTCGCCGCCACGTTGAGCGGCTACGGCGCGAGGCTCGCCTTGCTCGATCATGCAGCGGTGCCGGCCACCTCCGCGCCGGCGGCCTCGGCGCCGGCCGGGGCGCTGCATTATGGCGGCATCGATTTGGCGGATGCGAACGCGGCGCGAGCCGCGATGGAGCGCATCGTCAAGGACGCCGGGCGCCTCGACGGGCTGATCAATGTCGCCGGCGGCTTCCATTGGGAGAAGCTGGCGGGCGGCAGCCTCGAGGTTTGGGATTCGATGTACAGGCTCAATTTGCGCACGGCCGTCGCCGCGTGCCAGGCGGCGCTGCCCTACCTGCTGCAAGCCGGCGGCGGACGCATCGTCAACGTGGGTGCGATGGGCGCCATCAAGGCCGCTGCGGGCATGGGCGCCTACGCAGCGTCCAAGGCGGGGGTTGCGAAATTGACCGAAGCCCTCGCCGAGGAATTGAAGGACCGCGGCATCACGGTCAACGCCATCTTGCCGAGTACGCTCGATACGCCGAAGAATCGCGCGGATATGCCGCACGCCGATTTCACCCGCTGGGTGGCGCCGGTGGAAGCCGCCGAAGTGATCGCGTTTCTGGTCTCCGATGCGGCCCGCGCGGTCACCGGCGCGTTGATTCCGGTGGTGGGCCGCGTATGAGCGCTCCTGGCGCATCGCCGGGTGAGCGATTGCGCGCCGCGGTAGCCGCTGAGCGTCCCTTGCAGGCCGTCGGCGCCATCAACGCCTATGCCGCAAGAATGGCGGCGGCATGCGGTTTCAAGGCCCTGTATCTATCGGGAGGCGGCGTCGCCGCCAATTCGCTGGGAGTTCCGGACCTCGGGATCAGCACCATGGACGATGTGCTGATCGACATTCGCCGCATCACCGACGCCTGCCCGCTGCCCCTCCTGGTCGACGCCGATACCGGTTGGGGCGGAGCGTTCAACATCGCGCGCACGGTCAAGTCCTTCATCAAGTTCGGCGCCGCCGGCTTGCACATCGAAGATCAGGTTCAAGCCAAGCGCTGCGGCCACCGCCCCGGCAAGGAAATCGTCGCGAAGCAGGAAATGGTGGATCGGGTCAAGGCGGCCGTCGATGCGCGCACCGATTCAAGCTTCGTCATCATGGCGCGCACCGACGCGTTGGCCGTGGAAGGCATCGACAAGGCCATCGAACGCGCGATCGCCTGCGTCGAGGCGGGCGCGGACATGATTTTCCCGGAAGCGATCACCGAGCTTGCCATGTACCGGCGCTTCAAGGAGGCGGTCAGGGTGCCGATTCTCGCCAATATTACCGAGTTCGGCCAGACGCCTTTGTATACGCGCGAAGAATTGGGCTCGGTGGGCGTCGACATCGTGCTGCATTGCTGCTCCGCGTATCGCGCGATGAATGCGGCCGCACTCGCCGTTTACCAGGCAATCCGCCGCGACGGGACTCAGAAGAACGTTCTCGATGTGATGCAAACCCGCGCGGATCTGTACAAGTACCTCGACTATCACGCATACGAGGCCAAGCTGGACGAGCTGTTCGCCGCCGGCAAAGAAAAGTGACGGATATCAGGAGATGATCATGCCCGAAGCGCAACTGCAAACCGGCGCCTTCAAACCCAAGAAGTCCGTCGCATTGTCCGGCGTGACGGCGGGCAACACGGCGCTCTCCACCGTCGGCACCACGGGCAATGACCTGCATTACCGCGGCTACGATATTCTCGACATTGCCGCGACCTGCGAATTCGAAGAGATCGCGCATCTGCTGGTGCATGGCAAGCTGCCGAACCGCGCGCAGCTCGCCGCGTACAAGGCCAAGTTGCAGGCGCTGCGCAGTCTGCCCGCCGCGGTGACGACGGTGCTGGAGCAGCTGCCGGCCGCGAGTCATCCCATGGACGTGCTGCGCACGGGCGTTTCGGCGCTCGGCTGCTGCATCCCGGAAGCCGGCGAGCATAAGAGCGCGGGCGCCCGGGACATCGCCGATCGCCTGCTCGCCTGCCTGGGATCGATGTTGTGCTACTGGCACCATTATTCGCGCGAGCGGCGGCGCATCGAGGTGCAAACCGACGACGATTCGATCGGCGCGCACTTCTTGCACCTCTTGCATGGGCGCAAACCCCTCGCGTCCTGGGTGCGTGCGATGCACACCTCGCTCAATTTATACGCCGAGCATGAGTTCAACGCCTCGACCTTTACCGCCAGGGTGATCGCGGGAACGGGATCGGATCTGTACTCCTGCATCACCGGGGCCATCGGCGCGCTGCGCGGGCCGAAGCACGGCGGCGCCAACGAGGTGGCCTTCGAAATTCAGAGCCGCTATGCGACTCCGGAGGCCGCCGAGACGGATATCGTTGCGCGGGTGGCGAACAAGGAAGTGATCATCGGGTTCGGTCATCCGGTGTACACCATTGCCGACCCGCGCAATCAGATCATCAAGGAGGTTTCGCGCAGCCTGGCGCGGGAAGCCGGCGATATGCGCGGCTTCGAAGTCGCCGAGCGGATCGAAACGGTCATGCACGACGTCAAGAACATGTTTCCGAATCTCGACTGGTTCTCGGCCGTCTCGTATCACCTGATGGGCGTGCCGACCGCGATGTTCACGCCCCTATTCGTCATCAGCCGCACCTCGGGATGGGCGGCGCACGTCATCGAGCAGCGCGAGGACGGCAAGATCATCCGTCCGAGCGCCAATTACACCGGTCCGGAGAATCTTCCCTTCGTGCCGCTGGCGCAGCGTCCTTAAGTACTCCCGAGAACCCATTCTCATGTCCCACGATATCAAGTCCTCCGAACGTCCCGCGCCCGATCACGTCCTCACCGCGATTGCGGATTACGCGCTCTCCTTCGAGATCAAGAGCAAGCTCGCCTACGACACCGCCGCCTACTGCCTCATGGATACGCTCGCCTGCGGTTTTCAAGCGTTGAAATACCCGGCCTGTACGCGGCTGATGGGACCCGTCGTTCCGGGCGCCACCCTCACCAACGGGGCGCGCGTTCCCGGCACCGCCTACGAGCTCGATCCCGTGCATGCGGCCTTCAACATCGGCACCATGATTCGCTGGCTCGATTTCAACGATACCTGGCTGGCGGCGGAGTGGGGACACCCGTCGGACAATCTCGGCGCCATTCTTGCCGTCGCCGATTACCTGTCGCGGTCCGGCAAACCGCTCAAGGTACGCCAGGTGCTCGAGGGGATGATCAAGGCGCACGAAATCCAGGGTGTCCTCGCCCTGGAGAACAGCTTCAATCGAGTCGGGCTCGATCATGTGCTGCTGGTTCGCGTGGCGTCCACCGCGGTCGCCGCCGCGCTGTTTGGCGGCTCGCGTGAGCAAATCATCAATGCCGTGTCGAACGCCTGGATCGACGGCGGCGCGCTGCGGACCTACCGGCACGCGCCCAACACGGGATCGCGCAAGAGCTGGGCCGCCGGAGACGCGACCAGCCGCGCGGTGCGTCATGCGCTCATCGCCCTCAAGGGCGAGATGGGCTACCCCTCGGCGCTGTCGGCCAAGACCTGGGGCTTTCAGGATGTGCTGTTCAAGGGAAAGCCGCTCAGCCTGCCGCAGCCCTTCGGCAGCTACGTGATGGAGAACGTGCTGTTCAAGATCTCCTTTCCGGCGGAGTTCCATGCGCAAACGGCGGTCGAAGCGGCGATGACTCTGCACGGCGAAATCTCCCCCAAGATCGGCGACATCGAGCGGATCACGATCGAGACCCAGGAGCCGGGCGTGCGCATCATCGACAAGACCGGGCCGCTCGCCAATCCCGCGGATCGCGATCACTGCATTCAGTACATGGTGGCCGTTCCGCTGCTGTTCGGCCGGCTCACCGCCGCGGACTACGAAGACGGCATCGCCCAGGATCCGCGCGTCGATGCGCTGCGCGCAAAGATGCAGGTCAAGGAAAACACGGTGTTCACGCAAGAATATTACGACCCGGCGAAGCGCTACATCGGCAACGCCGTGCAGGTGTTCTTCAAGGACGGCAGCGCGAGCCGGCGCGTGCAGGTGGACTATCCGATCGGCCACCGCAAGCGCCGCGAGGAAGGCATGCCGGTGCTGGTCAAGAAATTCGAGAGCAGCGTGGCGGCGCATTTCGCGCCCAAACAGGGCGAATCGATCCTGGCGATGTTCAAGGACACAGGCGCTCTGGCGGCGATGCCGGTGAGCGAGTTCGTGGCGCAGCTGGTGACCGCCTCGTAGCGTCAAGCGCCGCGCGCGGGCGGGCGGCGCAAAATATACCCGCCCGCCGGGTTGCATTATGACGCATTGAGCTTGCCGAGCACCCCGGCGTGTCGCGATAGTGCAGCGATGAAGCACACCCGCCGCGCAGGAATGAGGCCGATGACGGAGCGGCGCGATCGCGCCGACCGGCGCCGCCGGGTGTGGTGGTCCCTTTGCTACGGCAGCTTCAATCCCCGCCGGCGCACGCCGCCGCGGCGCCTCGACGACTCCCGCTTTCATTCGCTCGATTGGCACTCGGCGCATCTGCTGGCGGTGGCGATCGGCATCCTGCTGTTGAGCGTGGTGGACGCATTTCTGACCCTGATGCTGCTGCAGGGTGGCGGCATCGCCGAGGTGAACCCCATCATGGCGGTGCTCATCTACCGCAGCGTGGCGGTGTTTGCGGCCCTGAAGATGGCCATGACCAGCGTCAGCATCATTTTGATGGTGATACTGGCGCGCCACCGAATCTTGCGTCTGCTGCGGGTCGAGTGGGTGCTGTACGGGGTTCTGGTCGCCTATGTGGGCCTCATCGGCTACGAGGTTTGGATGCTCAAGGGTGCGCACCAGCTGCCGATCTTGTAATTCTAGCGGACTGCCTCACATTCCATATTGTGTCGCCTTCGGCTACACTTGAGACCCGGTTCGTACATCCGACCCCGCTTCTCATCATATTGATGTACTTGAGGTTTTCACCGTCCAAGCACTATGAGTCAATCACTCGCCGACCAGTTCGCCACCACGGCACTTTCGGGTGGCAATGCCGGATTCATTGAGGATCTCTACGAACAATTCTTGAAGGATCCGAAGGGAATCGACCCGACTTGGGCTGCCTATTTCAGCCAATTGAAAGGCGGCGCCGACGGCGAGGTCGCCCACAGCCCCATTCGCGAGCGGCTGGCGGCCGGCAGCCAGTTGCCCCCCACGCGCAGCGGCGGGCAACGCCCGGAGAGCGGCGGGGCGAGCGCCAAGCAGGGCGCGGTGTCCCGTCTCATTCAGATATACGCGAACCGCGGTCATTTGATCGCCAACTTGGATCCGCTGGGACTGCAAACGCGCGCCAAGCCCTACGTGCTCGATCTGGAGTACTTCGGCCTCTCCGATGCCGATTTTGATACCGAATTCTTCACCGGCAGCCGCAACGCCGCCATCCCCGAGCGCGCCAAGCTCAAGGATATACTCGCGGACCTGAAGTTCATTTATACGGATACGATCGGCGCGGAGTTTGCGCACGTTTCGGACACCGATGAGCGCCTGTGGCTCCAAGACAGCTTCCAAGAGGCGCGCATGCGGCGCCGCTTCAGCGCCGAAGAAAAGAAAAACATTCTCTGGCAGTTGACCGCCGCGGAAGGGTTGGAGCGCTACCTTCACACCAAATACGTCGGCCAGAAGCGCTTCTCGCTGGAAGGCGGCGACAGCCTGATCCCCTTGCTCGACGACCTGGTCCAGAAGGGCGGGAAGATGGGCATCGAGGAGACCATCATCGGCATGGCGCACCGCGGCCGTCTGAACGTCCTGGTGAATCTGCTCGGCAAGTCGCCCAAGGACCTGTTCAGCGAGTTCGAAGGCCAATACGATCCGGCGAAGCTGCGCGGCTCGGGCGACGTCAAGTATCACAAGGGATTTTCCTCCGATCTGAAAACCGAATCGGGCAATGTCCACGTCGCGCTGGCGTTCAATCCCTCGCACCTGGAAGTCGTGAACCCGGTGGTGGAAGGCTCGGTACGCGCGCGGCAGGAACGGCGCGGCGATGCGGTCGGCGACAAGGTATTGCCCGTGCAGATTCACGGCGATGCCGCGTTCGCCGGTCAGGGCGTCAACATGGAGACCTTGCAGCTGTCGCAGGCGCGGGGTTTTTACACCGGCGGCTCGATCCACATCATCATCAACAATCAGGTGGGCTTCACCACCAGCGATCCGCACGACGCGCGCTCCACGCTGTATTGCTCCGACGTCGCGAAGATGGTCGAGGCGCCGATTTTCCACGTCAATGCCGATGATCCCGAGGCGGTGTGCTTCGTGATCCGCTTCGCGCTCGAGTATCGGATGAGATTCCACAAGGACGTGGTGATCGATCTCGTGTGCTACCGCCGTCACGGCCACAACGAAGCGGACGAACCCGCGGCCACCCAGCCGCTCATGTACCAGGTCATACGCAAGAAGCCGACCGCGCGCCAGCTGTACGCGGACAAACTGGCGGCCGACGGGGTGCTCAGCGCGGCGGATGCCGCCGCCATGATCGAGCAGTATCGCAACGGCCTGGATGAAGGTAAGCCGCAGGCGCGCGCGGCGCTCGGCCTGATTGGCAACAAATTTACCGTGGATTGGAGCGAATACCTGGGCGCGGACTGGTCGCCGGTCAAAACCGCGCTGGACATGGGCCGATTGCGGGCGCTCGGCAAGGCGATCACCACCTATCCGTCGGATTGGGTGCTGCACCCGCGCGTGCTCGCCATCATGCAGGCGCGCGAAAGAATGATGAATGGCGATCTCGCGCTCGATTGGGGCGCCGCCGAGAACCTGGCCTACGCAAGCCTGGTGCAGGACGGATATCCGGTGCGCCTCACCGGCCAGGACAGCGGCCGCGGCACATTCTTTCACCGGCACGCGGTGCTGCATGATCAAGCGACGGGGCGCCGCTATGTCCCGCTGCAGCACGTGGCGAGCAATCAGCCGAAGTTCACGGTGACCGATTCGGTATTGTCCGAATTGGCGGTCATGGGTTTCGAGTATGGTTTTTCGACCACCGAGCCGCATTGCCTGACGATCTGGGAAGGGCAGTTCGGCGACTTTTGCAATGGCGCGCAGGTCATCATCGACCAGTTCATCAGCTCCGGCGAGGCCAAATGGGGCCGGCTGTCCGGGATCACGCTGTTCTTGCCGCATGGCTACGAAGGCCAGGGACCCGAGCATTCGTCGGCGCGCCTGGAGCGCTTTCTGCAACTGTGCGCCGAGTACAACATGCAGGTGTGCGTGCCCTCGACGCCGGCGCAGATGTTCCACATGCTGCGCCAGCAAATGCTGCGGCCGCTGCGCAAGCCGCTCATCGTCATGACGCCGAAGAGCTTGCTGCGCCACCCCTTGGCGGTGTCGCGGCTCGAAGAACTCGCCGGCGGGGCATTCCATCCCGTCATCGACGAAGTCGATGATCTCAAGCCCTCCGCGGTGACCCGCATCGTGCTGTGCAGCGGCAAGGTGTATTACGATCTGCTGAAGTCGCGCCGCGACGTCAAATCCGAGTCGGTCGCGATCGTGCGCATCGAGCAGCTCTATCCGTTTCCGTCGGAGGAGTACGAAGCCATTCTTCGCAAATACAGCAACGCGCACGAAATCGTCTGGTGCAAGGAAGAGCCGCAGAATCAGGGCAGCTGGTATCAAATTCGCCACCGGCTGCAGTCGAAGCTCGGCCCCATGGACGAGCTTCTCTATGCCGGCCGCGCCGGCGCGGCGGCGCCGGCCACGGGCATCGCTTCCATGCACGAGCAGCAGCAGAAAAATCTGGTCACCGCGGCGCTGCAGGGGCTTCCGCCGGAAGAGACTTCTCGACAAACAATGCGCCTGCCGGCGGCGGCTTCGGCGGCTCAAACTAGGACGGGTTCATGACTATCGAAGTTCGCGTGCCGCAGCTGCCGGAGTCGGTGGCCGACGCCACGCTTGTCGCCTGGCGCAAGAAGCCGGGAGATGCCGTGGCGCGCGATGAGAATCTGGTCGACCTGGAGACGGACAAGGTGGTTCTCGAGGTGCCCGCGCCCGTGTCTGGAGTGCTCAAGGAAATCCGGCTGAGCGACGGCACGACCGTGACCAGCGGCCAGGTGCTGGCCGTGATCGAGGAGGGCGAGGCCTCGGCACCCAAGCCTGGCGCTGCGGCGCCGGCTGCGAGCGCGCCGGCCGGCGCGGCTGCAGCCGCCGCGCCAGTCAAGGGCGCCGCGAAGTCGGACGCGGGCGCGGCCAAGTTGAGCCCGGCGGCGAAGCGTGTCGTGGAAGAGAACAAGGTTGATCCGAAGGCGGTCACGGGCTCCGGCCGCGACGGGCGGGTCTCGAAGTCGGACGTGGTGAATTATCTGAAGACGCCGGCGGCGCCTCCCGCGTCGATCGCGCGCACCGCACGCGGCGAGCAGCGCGTGCCGATGACCCGGCTGCGCGCGCGCATTGCCGAGCGCATGGTGCAGGCGCAAGCCACTCAGGCCTTGCTGACTTCATTCAACGAAGTGGATCTGAAGGCCGTCAACGAGCTGCGCGCGCGCTACAAGGACCCGTTCGAGAAACAGCACGGCGTGAAACTCGGGTTCATGTCGTTCTTCGCCAAGGCCTGTGTCGAGGCTTTGAAGAAATTCCCGTCGGTGAACGCCTCGGTCGAGGGCAACGACATCGTCTATCACGAATACTTCGACATCGGCGTCGCGGTATCCACCGATCGAGGTTTGATCGTGCCGGTGTTGCGCGATGCGGATCTGCAGAGCTTTGCGGACATCGAGAAGGCGATCGCCAATTTCGCGGCGCGCGCCCGCGCCGGGACCATCACCATGGAGGAACTCACGGGCGGAACCTTCACGATCACCAACGGCGGCGTGTTCGGCTCGCTGATGTCGACGCCCATCGTCAATTCGCCGCAGAGCGCCATCTTGGGCATGCACAAGATTCAGGACCGTCCCATGGTGATCGACGGCCAGGTTGTGGTGCGCCCGATGATGTACATCGCGCTCACCTACGATCACCGCATCATCGACGGCCGTGAGGCCGTGCAGTTCCTGGTGACGGTCAAGCAGTGCCTCGAGGATCCGGCACGCATGGTGCTTGGCGTATGAGCGACGCATACGATGTCGTCGTGATCGGCAGCGGCCCCGCGGGGTATCCCGCCGCGATTCGGGCGGCGCAGAACAAGTTGAGCGTGGCCTGCATCGATGAGTGGAAGAACACCGACGGCAGCTTCGCCTTCGGCGGCACCTGCCTGAACGCCGGGTGCATTCCCTCGAAGGCCCTGCTCGAATCCTCCGAGCTGTATCAGCGCGCCAAGGACGAATTCGTCGTCCACGGCATCAAGTTCGGCGACCTGAAGCTCGACCTCGCCGCCATGCAGAAGCGCCGCGCCGCCGTGGTCAAGACCATGACCGGCGGCATCACGGCCTTGTTCAAGGCGAACGGCGTGGTGGGCATTCAAGGGCACGGCCGCCTGTTGCCCGGAAACAAGGTGCTGGTGAGCGCTCCCGACGGCACGGAAAGGACGCTGCAGGCGAAGCACGTGATCCTGGCCTCGGGCTCGATCCCCGTGCAGCTCAGGAGCGTGCCGCACGATGGACGCTACATCGTCGATTCCTGGAACGCGCTGGAGTTCGATGCGGTCCCCGCGCGCCTCGGAGTGATCGGCGCGGGCGTCATCGGTCTGGAGCTCGGCAGCGTGTGGCGGCGGCTCGGCAGCGAGGTCACGGTGCTCGAGGCGTTGGAACAATTCCTGCCCATCGCGGATGGGGCCATCGCGCGCGAGGCGATGCGCCAATTCAAGAAGCAGGGCCTGGACATCAAGCTGGGAGCGAAGGTGCAGCGTGCGGCGGTTGCCGGGTCCGCGGTCGACGTCGTGTATTCCGATGCGCAGGGCGAGCACTCGCTTCAAGTCGACAAGCTGGTGGTGGCGGTGGGGCGCAAACCCTTCACCGACGGGCTCTTGGCCGAAGGCACGGGCGTCAAGCTCGATGAACGCGGCTTCATTCAGGTCGACGACCATTGCCGCACGGGCGTGCCCGATGTCTGGGCGGTCGGCGACGTGGTGCGCGGGCCGATGCTCGCGCACAAGGGCAAGGAGGAGGGCGCCATGGTGGCGGACCTCATCGCCGGGCATTATGCCGAAGTGAACTACAAGGTGATCCCCTCGGTCATTTACACGGCGCCCGAAATCGCCTGGGTCGGTGCGACCGAAGAGCAGGTCAAAGCGTCCGGCCGACCGTACAAAGTCGGTACCTTTCCCTTCGCAGCCGACGGCAGAGCACGCGCGATGGAAGCCGGAGTGGGACTGGCGAAGATCGTATCCGCCAAGGATGACGACGAGGTGCTCGGCATCCACGTGATCGGGCCGATGGCGGGGGAGCTGATCGGCGAAGCGGTGCTCGCGATGGAGTATTCGGCCAGCACCGAGGACATCCAGCGCACCATCCACGCGCATCCGACCCTGTCCGAGGCCATCCACGAGGCCGCCTTGGCGGTCGACAAAAAATCCATCGACGGCATCAACCGCTAGCCTCGCGACCCCATGTTCTTGCTGCGCCATGGGCAAAGTTATTTCAATCTGCATTTCAACGCGACGCGCGTGGATCCGGGGATCGAAGACCCGGAATTGACGCCTCTTGGGATGCAGCAGGCGGCGGCGGCGGCCAGGCGCCTCGCGGACGCGGCGCTGACCCGCATCATCATTTCACCCTACACCCGCGCATTGCAGACCGCGCAGCCCATCCTCGCGATGCATCAGGCGCCGGTCGCCATCATGCCGGAGGTTCGCGAACAGGCGGCCTTTGCCTGCGACATCGGCAGTCCACCCGACGTGCTGGCGGCCCGCTTTCCGCACCATGATTTTCGGCACCTGCCGCCGCGCTGGTGGCATGAGGGCGTTGAAACCGCGGAGGAGACGAGCGGGCGGGCGAATGCTTTCCGCGCCCTCATGGCCGCTCGCGATGACAGTGCCACGACGCTGTTGGTCGGCCACTGGGCGTTCATTCAAGCATTGACCGGCGTGTCGCTCGCCAATGGCGAGATTCTGGAATTTGACCCCGGCCGATGATGGAGGCTCCACGCGACCGGCGAAAGAGGGCGTAGAATTGCGCCGACGACCATCGTTAACTATTCGAACTAAAGAGGTCTCCAATGAAATTGCGATATATAGCCCTGCTGGCTGCGACGGCATTGTCGATGGGTGTGATTTCCCCCGTACTCGCCGATGATTCGAAACCCTATACCGAAGGACCTGTATCCGAGGTTACGTCCATCCGCATCAAGCCCGGCATGTTCGATGCGTACATGAAGTGGCTTGATACCACGGGCAAACAAATCAGAGACGATGAGAAGAAGGCCGGCATCATCGTCGATTATGCGGTCTACACCGTGCAGCCGCGCTCGCCGCAGGATCCCAACCTGTACCTGGTCATCACCTATAAGAACATGGCCGCCCTCGACGGTCTCGAGGATCGCGTAGAGCCGTTACAGAAGAAGATCTGGGGCAGCCGGGAGGCCTCGGCCAAGGCGGGCGCCGATCGTGAGAGCATGCGCGAAATTCTCGGCACACAGCTCATCCGGCGGCTGGACCTGAAATAGCAAAACCGCTGCCGCGCCCGCTTCAAGGGCGCGGCGGCACCGGTTCGGTTGAGGGAGCGGCCGTCGCTAGCGGGCGTTTATAGCCGGCGTCTAGCGCTTGCGGCGCGCGCTGATGACATTGGGGAGCTGCGCGATGCGGCTCAACACTTCCGAGAGCTGCGGCAGGCCGGTGATCGATATCTTGATCTGCATATGAGCCACGTGGTCGCGCTTGTCGGTGACCGTATTCATGCCCTGGATGCTGATCTTGTCGTCCGCGAGTGCGGCGCTCACGTCCCGCACCAGCCCGCGCCGATCGTAGGCTTGAACCTCGATATCCACCGCAAATTCCTTCGAGGCCAGTTTTCCCCACGCGACCGCCAACACCCGTGCGGGCGACTTGAGGCGAAGCCGGCTTAAGTTGGGGCAGGACTCGGCATGAATGCTGACGCCCCTGCCCACCGTGATGTAGCCGACGATGGGTTCGGGCGGCACGGGCTTGCAGCAGCGCGCATAGGTCGACAGCAAATCGCCGATTCCGTGAACCTCGGTTTCCGGTTCCCGGGCGGGGGCTGGACTGCGTGAGCGAATGGAGTGCTCGGGACGGGCGTCGCGCGCATGCAGGATGCGCTGAATGGCTCCCGCCATTTGTGCCGGGCTGACCTCGCCCAATCCCAAGGCTTCATGCAGGGCCTCGGCACTGGCCAATTTCAGTTCGCTCAGGAGCTCGGGGATGGGCGGGCTGCCCAGCCCCAAGCGCTGCATCTCGCGATCGAATATCGCCCGGCCCTCCGCCTTGTTTTGAGTTTCATTTTGTTTGCGGAACCACGCGCGCACCTTGTTGCGGTGTCTCGGGCTCGCGAGAAAACCCGACTGGGGGGAGAGCCAATCGCGCGACGGATTGGCGGTCTTGGCGGTGATGATCTCCACCGTTTCGCCGTTCTTGAGCTGGTAGTCGAGCGCGACGATGCGCCCGTTCACCTTCGCGCCACGGGTGCGATGACCCAGATCGGTGTGCACTTGATAGGCAAAATCCAGGGGTGTGCCGCCCACGGGAACGTCGACGATTTCACCCTTCGGGGACACCACATAGATCCGATCCTGGAACAAGTCGACGCGCATCCGATCGAGAAAATCGCGCGACGCGTCGCCGCCCTCGGCCGGCGCCAGCAGCGAGCGCAGTTGATTGATCTTGCGTTCATAGGCCGCCGAGCTGCGGCCTCCTTCCTTGTAGCGCCAATGCGCCGCCACGCCGCGCTCGGAATCGGCGTGCATTTCATGCGTGCGGATCTGAATTTCCACGGCCTGCGCGCCGGGTCCGATGACCGCCGTGTGAATCGAGCGGTAGCGGTTGTCCTTCGGGGTCGCAATGTAGTCGTCGAATTCCCCGGCGATGAACTGCCACAGAGAGTGCACCACCCCCAGAGCCGCATAGCATTCCGCCACGCCGTTCACGAGGATTCGCGCTGCGCGAATGTCCATGAGCTGCTCGAAGGCGAGCTGTTTCGCCTGCATCTTGCGCCAGATGCTGTAGATGTGTTTCGGGCGGCCCTCGATGATCGCGTCGATGCCCGCGTCGTGCAATTCGCGCACCAGCTGCGCCTTCAATTCATCCATGTAGCGCTCGCGTTCGGAGCGCCGCACCTTGAGGGCGGCGGCGATGTGCTTGTAGTCCGCGGGTTGCAGGTAGCGGAACGCGAGGTCCTCCAGCTCCCACTTCAATTGCCACACCCCGAGGCGATTGGCGAGAGGCGCATAGACTTCGCGGGTTTCCATGGCCAGCTTGCGCTGCTCGGCGTGTTCCAGGGACTTGGCGGCGCGCATCTTCTGCAATTGTCCGGCGAGCCGCACCACGACCAATCGCACGTCGCCGATGACGGCCAGCAGCATCTTGCGCAGCGCCTCGGCCTGGCCCGGTTCGAGGCCTTTCTCGGGCGTCCAATCCGTGCTCAAGCCGAATTCCCCCAGTTGGCGTAAGGCTAGCGCCAGTCGAGCCGCATCGGCACCGAAAAGCTTGCCGGCCGCTTCCGGGTCGATGAGCTTGGCATCGAGGAGGGGCTGCAGCATGGCCGCGATCACCACGTCGTCGTCGGCATCGAGAGTCTGAACGATTTGCGCCACGTCGAGGCCCGCGCGCCGCACGCCGGATGCGGCGTCGGGCAGATCGAGCGCGCGCGCCGCTGCAAAGGCGGCGAGCAGCCGCTCGCTCGCCGTGATTCGGATTGAAGCCGTTGTTTCCACGTGATTTGCGCTGTCGCTGCCGGTGGGTTTAAGCGCCTATTGTCGGTATCATACGCGTCCATGACGGATCCGAAGAATGCGGTTTCAGTGAGGGTGCTCGGCATCGATCCCGGTTCCCAGCGCACCGGATTCGGGGTCTTGGATGCCGTGGGCCCGCGATTGACCTATGTGGCCAGCGGGGTGATTCGCACCGAGAAGGGCGAATTCGCCGACCGCCTCTGCGAGATCTTTCGCTGCGTACAGGCGATCGTTGCCGAATACCGCCCCCATGAGATCGCCATCGAGCGCGTGTTCGTCAATCGCAATCCGGACAGCGCGTTGAAATTGGGCCAGGCGCGCGGCGCCGCCATCTGCGGTACCGCGGACGCGAATGCGGAGGTGTTCGAATACGCGACGCGGCAAATCAAGCAAGCCGTGGTCGGTTCGGGCAGCGCGGAAAAGGCCCAGGTGCAGCTCATGATGAAAAGCATTCTCAAGCTCGAGGGACCGGTGTCGGCCGACGCCGCCGATGCCCTGGCCGCCGCCGTATGCCATGCTCTGCGGGGGCGCGTGCGGATCTCCGTGCTGCGCGCCGCGAGCCGCGGATGATCGGCTTTCTCAAGGGCCGATTGGCGGTCAAGCAGCCGCCGATGCTGATGGTGGACGTGAACGGCGTCGGCTACGAAATGGAAGCCCCCATGTCGACGTTTTACGGCCTGCCCGTCACGGGCGAACCGGTCGCGCTGTTCACCCACTTGGTGGTGCGCGAGGATGCGCATATTTTGTACGCCTTCGGCACCGACGGCGAGCGGCGGCTGTTTCGCGGCCTGCTCAAGGTTTCCGGCGTCGGGCCGAAGATCGCGCTCGGCATTCTTTCCGGCGCCAGCGTCGATGATTTCCTGCGCATCATCGAGGCGGAGGATGTCGCGATGCTCACGCGGATTCCCGGCATCGGCCGCAAGACCGCTGAGCGGGTGATCATCGAGATGCGCGACAGCGTCAAGAAGTTGTCGATGCCGGCGGCGGGCGGCGACCCTGCGGGCGTGGGCGCGGCCGTGACCCCGCAAAGCGAGGCCTTCAGCGCTCTGGTCGCGTTGGGCTACAAGCCCTCCGAAGTGGTCCGTCTGCTGAAATCGGTCGATGAGCCGAACCTCGCGACGACGGAGATCATTCGGCGCGCACTCAGGTCCGCGGCCAAGGCGTGAAGAACACTCATGGGCATTGAACAGGATCGAATCATCGCGGGTCCCGCCAGGCGGGAAGACGAAGTCGTCGACCGCGCCGTGCGGCCGAAGACTCTGGCCGACTACGTCGGCCAATCGACGGTGAAGACCCAAATGGACATCTTCATTCAAGCCGCGCGCCAACGGGGCGAGGCCCTGGATCACGTGCTGATCTTCGGACCTCCGGGGCTCGGCAAGACCACCCTGGCGAACATCATTGCCAATGAACTCAAGGTCAATTTGCGGCAGACGTCGGGCCCGGTCCTGGAGCGTCCCGGCGATTTGGCGGCCCTGTTGACCAATCTCGAGCCTCGAGACGTGTTGTTCGTGGATGAGATCCATCGTTTGAGTCCCGTGGTCGAAGAGGTGTTGTACCCCGCGATGGAGGACTCGCAGCTCGATCTCATGATCGGCGAGGGTCCGGGGGCGAGGTCGATCAAACTCGATCTGCCGCCGTTCACGCTGGTCGGCGCCACCACGCGCGCGGGCCTTTTGACCTCGCCGCTGCGGGATCGCTTCGGCATCGTGCAGCGGCTGGAGTTCTATTCCACCGAAGATCTCACCAAAATCGTCACGCGCAGCGCCTCGATCTTGAAGCTGCACCTGCAGGCCGAGGGTGCGCATCGGATCGCCGAGCGGTCGCGCGGCACGCCGCGCATCGCCAACCGGCTGCTGCGCCGGGTGCGCGACTTTGCCGAGGTCAAGGCGGCCGGGCTCATCAGCGCCGAAGTCGCCATCGCGGCGCTCGACATGCTGGAGGTGGATCCCCAGGGTTTCGACATGCTGGATCGAAAATTGCTGCTGACGGTGATCGAAAAATTCGAGGGAGGACCGGTGGGCGTCGACAGCCTGGCGGCGGCCATGAGCGAAGAGCGCGGCACCATCGAGGATGTCATCGAGCCGTTTCTGATTCAGCAGGGATTTCTGATGCGCACCGCGCGCGGCCGCGTCGCGACCCGCAGCGCCTACGCGCACTTCGGACTTGCGGCGCCCGCAATGGACCGGGACTTGAATCTGCCGCTGTTCCGGGATGCGCCATAGTGCCGCCGGCGCCGCGGTTTTCGGTTCCGTTTCGCGTTTATTGGGAAGACACGGACGCGGGCGGTATCGTGTACTACGCGAACTACTTGAAGTTCATGGAGCGCTGCCGTACGGACTGGCTGAGGGCGCTCGGGATCGATCAGCTGCGCTTGCGCGCCGAGCGCCGGCTGCAGTTCGCGGTGGTGAGCGTGGCCGTGGATTTTCTGCGTCCCGCCCTGCTCAATGATGAAATTCTCGTCACCGCGGAACTCGAGCGCCTGAGCGGTGCCACAATCGTTTTCAAGCAGTTGATCACGCGCGGCGATGAGCAGCTCATCGACGCGAGCGTCCGGGTCGCCTGCCTCGATTCGGGCACGCTGAAACCGCGTGCGATTCCCAGAGATTTATTCATGGAGTGGCGTTAATGGGCAATGACTTGTCGATCTGGGCCTTGGTGCTCGACGCGAGCCCCATCGTGCAGGCGGTCATGATATTGCTCATGGGAGCGTCCGTGGCATCGTGGGCCGTGATATTCAAGAAAGGGCGCGTCATTTCGCACTCGCGGCGCCAGGCGGACCAATTCGAAACCGCATTCTGGTCGGGAGGCGATCTGTCCACCCTGTATCGCAGCATCGAGACCAAGGGGCGCGCGGGTACCGGCGAGCAAAGCATCTTCGAGTCGGGCTTCGGGGAATTCAGCCGCCTGCGTCAACAGGGAACGCCGGCGGATCAGCTGCTCGAGGGGTCCCGCCGCGCGATGCGGGTCGCGCAGATGCGCGAGATGGACCGGCTCGAGCGCAATCTGGCGATGCTCGCCACGGTCGGATCCACGAGTCCCTACGTGGGCCTGTTCGGCACCGTGTGGGGCATCATGAGTGCCTTCCACAATCTGGGGAATGTACAGCAGGCCACCCTTGCCGCCGTGGCGCCGGGCATCGCCGAGGCGCTGATCGCCACGGCGATCGGACTGTTCGCCGCGATTCCCGCGGTGGTGGCCTACAACCGATTCGCCGATCAGGTGAGCCGCCTGGAGCTGAGGTTCGACACCTTCGTGGAAGAGTTCTCGACGATCCTGCAGCGCCACGGCCCGGCCCGCCCGGCCCAACCGTAACATGGCTCGCGTACTTCGCCGCAAGCTGATGGGAGAGATCAATGTGGTGCCGTATATCGACGTCATGTTGGTGCTGCTGGTCATCTTCATGATTACGGCGCCGCTGCTCAAAGAGGGCGTCAAGGTGGATTTGCCGGAGGCCGGTGCCAAGCCCATCGACCCCGCATTTCTGGCCAAGCACGAGCCGCTGATCATTACCATCGACTCGCACGCGCGGCTCTACATCAATTTTGGCCCCAACCCCGACAGGCCCGCGTCCGAGGCGACCGTGGGTGCCCGTACCGCCGCGCTTCTGCGCCGCGATCCGCAGACTCCGGTGTTGGTCAAAGCCGATACCACGGTGCCCTACGGCACGCTGGTGCGCGCCATGGTGCTGCTGCAGCATGCGGGCGCCACCAAGGTCGGATTCCTGACCGATCCCGTGCGCCCGGCGCCGCGGGGGAGCACCAATGGGGCCGGCAACGGCGCGGGTTAAATGCGCGATTTCTTGCGCGAATACTCCTGGGCTGTCGTCGTGTCCGTGCTGCTGCACGGACTACTGGTGGGCGGCATGGTGCTCGCCGCGTTGATCTCCGCCCGGCGCTCACCGCCCAGCTTGCAGCCCCTGCCCATCGATGCCATGGTCGTGGACTCGAAGGTCGTGAACGCCGCGCAGGCTGCGCAGGCCGCGCGGGAACGCGCCGAACAGGAGGCCGCGCGTGCACGCGCGGAAGCCGAAGCGAACGCCAAGGCTGCCGCCGATCAAGCCAAGGCGGCCGCCGACGCCAAGGCCATCGAAGAGGCCAAGACGACCGAAGAGACCAAGGCCGCTGAAGCGGCCAAGGCGGCTGAAGCGGCCAAGGCGGCCGACGCGGCCAAGGCCGCCGAAGCAGCCAAAACAGCCAACGCTGCCAAAGCCGTCGACGCGGCCAAAGTCGCGGCGGCCGAACAGCAGCGGCTCGCCGACGCGCACGCCGCAGCAGCGGCCAAGGCGGGAGCCCAGAAAGCAGCGCTGGCGCGACGCGCTGCCGAGGCCGATCTTGCCGAGGCCAAGCGCGCGGCCGATGCGAATGCCGCAGCGGCCAAGGCGGCCGACGCCAAGGCTGCCGCGGAAGCCAAGCGGGCGGCCGAGGCCAAGCAAATCGCCGAGGCCAAGCACGCGGCGGAGGAGCGCGCCCGCCAGGAGCGCGAGGCCGAACTGCGCAAACAATTGGCCGACGAGGAACACCGCGCCGCCGTCGAGTCCGGCCCGCTGCGTGACAGCTATATCGCGAGACTGCGCAATAGGATCCAAACTGCGTGGATCAAGCCGCCATCCGCGACCGTGGGATTGGATTGCCTGGTCGAAGTCACCCAGATTCCGGGCGGCGAGGTGACGGGTGCGCGCGTCACCCAGTGCAACGGCGACGCGGCCGCCCGCCAATCGATCGAGAATGCGGTGTATCGTGCATCCCCTCTGCCTGATCCTCCGGATCCGGCGCTTTTTGAAAGAAACTTTGTATTTAGGTTCAAGCCCAATGAATAGACGTTTTTCATGTTTGGTGGCGACCGGCTTGCTGGTGTTCTGCGCGCGCGCGCGGGCGGAGCTCGTGGTCGAGATCACGAAAGGGCAGGCGGACGCCATCCCCATCGCGATCGTGCCGTTCTCATCGCCGGAGGCCGCCGCGGCGTCCTTCGACGTGGCGCAGCTCGTCGGCGAAGATCTGGCGCGCAGCGGGCGATTCAAAACCACGGACCGCAAGGACATGATCGAGCAGCCGCACACCGGTGCCAGCATCTCCTTCGACGATTGGCGCCGGCTCAACAACGACTATATGGTGGTCGGACAAGTTCAGGCCCTGGGGCCGGACCGCTACAACATCACCTTTGAGATCTACAATGTGCTCACCCGGCAGCGGCTGCTGGGATATCAATTCAGCGCGAACCGACCCGGGCTGCGCCTCGCGAGCCACCAAGTGGCGGACATGGTGTTCGAAAAGATTCTCGGCATCCGCGGCGCTTTCGCCACCCATATCGCCTATATATCCGTGCTGGGGTCCTTGCCGCACAGAAATTACCGGCTCATCGTGGCGGATGCGGACGGGGAGAATCCGCACGTCGTGATGCAATCGAATGAGCCGCTGATGTCGCCGGCCTGGTCTCCGGATGGGCAAAGTTTGGCCTACGTCTCCTTCGAAAACCGGTTGCCCTCGGTGTATGTGCAGTTCCTGAAGACCGGAGAGCGGCAGCGCGTGTCCGCCCGGGCGGGCGTGAATCAGGCGCCCGCATGGTCGCCGGACGGCAAGAAGCTGGCGCTCACGCTGTCGACGCGGGACGGCAATTTGGACATCTACGTGCTGGATATGGCCACTCAGGCGCTGACCCGCATCACCGACGATCCCGGGATCGACACCGAGCCTCAGTGGTCGAAGGACGGTCAAAGCCTGTATTTCACGTCGGATCGCGCCGGCGGCCCGCAAATCTATCGCGTCGGTATCCAAAGCGGCGACAAGCCGCGCCGCCTGACCTTCCAGGGCAGCTACAACGCGCGGCCGCGGCTGTCGCCGGACGAGTCGCACCTGGCATTCGTCACCCAGGAGGATGGAGGCTATCGCATAGCGAGCATGGATCTTCGCGGGCACGGCGATGTCCAAGTGCTGACCAAGGGCCATTTCGACGTCAGCCCCAGCTACGCGCCGAACGGCGCGGAGATTATTTATGCGAGCCGCGACCGCGGGCGCGGCGTGCTCGCCCTGGTGAGCGCGGACGGCCGGGTTCAGGAGCGTCTGGTGTCGAGCGAAGGCGAATTGCAGGAGCCGGTGTGGGCGCCATTCTAAAGCAGCGGTAATCAAACAAAGTACACAAATCGGATGTTCATCGGTAGGCTTGCGTCCTACGTCAATTGGAGATTTCCATGAAAAGAATGTTATCGATCGCGTTGTTGTTGGCCGGTGCGGCACTGCTCTCGGGCTGCCCCAAGAAGCACAATGTGATTGAGCCGCCGGCCGCGGGGACTCAGGTGCCCGGCGCCGGCAATACGCAGGAAGGAGCGTCAACCAGCGGGCGTCCGCTCGGCGATGCGGCGGGGACCGAGGGAATGAACGGCATGGGCGCGAACGCGACCGGACCCTTGGCGCGCAAGGTGATTTATTTCGACTTCGACAAGTCGGAGATCAAGCCGGAATTTGCCGATGTCGTCTCGGCGCACGCGCGCAATTTGAGCAGTCACCCGAACCTGAAGATGAAGCTCGAGGGCAATACCGACGAGCGCGGCACACGTGAATACAACATCGGACTCGGCGAACGCCGCGCCCAGGCGGTACGCCGTGCTCTGATGCTGCAGGGGGTTGCCGAATCGCAGCTCACCACGGTCAGTTTCGGCGCCGAGAGGCCCGCGGTGGAAGGCGATGACGAGGCGGCATGGGCGCAGAATCGGCGCGTGGAACTGGTCTACGTCCAATGAGTTCGCGCGCCTCGTTCAGCTCGGCCGGCCTGTGCCTCGCGGTGCTCGCCGTGGCGGGCTGCGCCAGCAATCCGGAAGAGGATCCGGTGCAAATCAAGCTGAAGGATCTCGACACGCGCCTCGCGCGCATCGAGCGGGTGATGGCCAATCAAAGCCTGCTGGATCTGGCCAATCAAGACGAAGCGATGCGCAGCGATATGCGCGCCGTGCACAACGATGTCGACCAGTTGACGAACAGCCTGGAGGCGAGCCGCAAGCAGCAGCGGGATTTGTACGCCGATCTCGATCGGCGCATGAAGGCTCTCGAGTCGCGCGGCGCCGCCGCGAGTCCGAGCGCGGCGAATCCCGCCGCCGGGTCGGGTGATGCGGGCGCCGCCGCCGCGGGGGCGGCCGCGTCCGGCGCCTCGGCGGATGCTTCGGCACCCGCATCGGACGACAGAGCCGCGTATCAAACCGCCTTCGCCCTGCTGAAGGACAGCCAATACGATCATGCCATCGCGGCGTTCCAGAAGTTCCTGGTCTCGTTTCCCGCAAGTTCGCTGGCAGACAACGCGCAGTACTGGCTGGGCGAGGCCTACTACGTCAACAAGTCGTTCCCCGAAGCGCAGAATGCCTTTCAACGCGTGGTCGACAAGTACCCCCAATCGCGCAAGCGTCCCGATGCCTTGCTCAAGATCGGCTACTGCCAATACGAGTTGAAGCAGTGGGATTCGGCCAAGGCGACTCTGTCGCAAGTGGCGACGCAGTTTTCCGACACCCCCGCCGGACATTTGGCGCAGCAGCGTCTCGACAAAATGGCGACCGAGCAACATTGAGCGATGCGGCACTCAAATCCGAACGCCTGCGGGTCAACGAGATTTTTCTTTCGTTGCAAGGGGAGGCCGACGCGGTCGGCTATCCGACGGTGTTCGTCAGACTGACGGGTTGTCCGCTGCGCTGCCAATACTGCGACACCGCGTACGCCTTTCACGCCGGAGATTGGCTGGAACTCGGCGCCATCCTGGACAAGGTGCGCGGCTACGGGCCAGAGCACGTGTGCGTGACGGGCGGCGAGCCCTTGGCGCAGCCGAATTGCCTGAAGCTGCTGGAACGCCTATGCGACCAGGGCTTCCAGGTATCGCTCGAAACCAGCGGGGCGATCGATGTCGCCGCGGTCGATGCCCGGGTATCTCGGGTGATCGACGTGAAGACTCCCGGCTCGCAGGAGTCGGCGCGCAACAGAATCGAAAACTTCGCGGAGTTGACGCGGCGCGACCAGCTGAAATTCGTGATCTGCTCGCGCGACGACTACGACTGGAGCAAGGCGTTTCTGCAAGAGCACGGATTGTCCGAGCGCTGCCGCGTACTGTTTTCGCCCAGCTACAACCAAGTATCGCCCACCGCCTTGGCTGACTGGATTTTGGCGGACCGCCTGCCGGTGCGCTTCCAACTCCAGCTTCACAAGGTCCTGTGGGGCGACACGCCGGGCAAGTGACGGACGCCGGCAAACCCGCGCGGCCGATGCGCGCCATCGTATTGCTCTCCGGCGGGCTGGACTCCTCCACGGTATTGGCCATTGCCCGCAGCAGCGGTTTCGAGTGCTATGCGCTCAGCGTGCACTATGGCCAGCGGCACAGTGCCGAACTCGCAGCCGCGCGCCGGATCGCCGCTTCCTTGGGTGCTCGCGAGCATCGGGTCATGAGTGTCGATTTGGCGGGAATCGGCGGCTCGGCCTTGACCGACTTGAGGGTCGCGATACCGGAAGCGCCGACCTCAGGGATACCGGTCACCTATGTGCCGGCCCGCAACACGCTGCTGTTGTCCCTGGCGCTCGGCTGGGCCGAGGTCGTCGATGCGGCGGATATTTTCGTGGGCGTCAACGCCGTTGACTACTCGGGTTATCCCGATTGCCGGCCCGAATTCATCGCGGCGTTCGAGCGGCTGGCTCGATTGGCAACCAAGGCCGGCGTCGAAGGCACCCGCGTTTCGATTCAGGCTCCGCTCATCCGCATGTCCAAGGCGGACATCATCCGCACAGGCGCCGGGCTGGGCGTGGATTTCAGCATGACGGTGTCGTGCTACCAGGCCGGACCCGACGGCGCTGCCTGCGGCAAATGCGATTCCTGCCGCCTGCGTGCCGCCGGTTTTGCGGCCGCCGGCGTCGCGGATCCCACTCGCTATCGTTGATGCGGATAGGGTGATCTGCCCCCGCACTTCGGCTATGATGCGCGGCCCAGCGGGACGGTAGCTCAGTTGGTAGAGCAAGGCCCTTTTAAGGCTTTGGTCCTGGGTTCGAGTCCCAGCCGTCCCACCAATAAAAACAATGTCTTACGCTGGATATTTCCGCAAAAACCGCCTGTACGGAAATCTGTACGGAAACATTTAGGTCTTGGTTTTAAATCCAAGCAGCCGACGAAATTCGCCGTCTTGGCGGCGACCGCTAAACGGTTTCTAGCCGTTTATTGACGTCTGAGCTGAAAAAGCCGTTCTTCTTTCGTCGGCGCGAAGACGCCCAGTAGGACGGCGCGATCACTCGCTACTTGCCGAGCTTGTAGTCGTTGTGGGGGAATTTATCGGGAGGAAGGAGCTTCATGATCGCGTGCCGCCCTTGTACCGATTGGAGGCGCTCCTGGAGAATGTACCTTGGCTGTTACGCCTCTGAATCTATCGCTGCCACACAAACCAATTGCCTCGTGAAGATCGGCGATGGCGTCGGGCTCTCTCAGTGCGAGTTTGGCTTTGTAGCGTGAAGCCCAAAAAAGATGGAGCGATACTTCCGGCCGCCATCGAGCGAGGATATCGCCCCGTTCGATATTGTCTTTGCCAGCAAGCGCATCGCCGTTGGCAGCGAAACCCCGAGAGTTTGATTAGCCATTCATCGATTTCGCGAGCCGAGAGAGCCCCTCGGCCTTCTTTGCCTCGAAGAACGCTTGCAGAACCGTAAGGTCAATCACTCGTTTCTTGCCCAGTTTGTACGTCGGTACTGGGAATTTATTGCGAGAGATGAGGTTCATGATCGCGCCCGGCGTCATGCCGAATTGGGGCGCGGCGTCCGTGACCGAAATCCAAGTAACTTCGCTCATGAGTTGGTAGTGCTCGCACCGTGAATCGAGTCGGTTCGGAACACATAGCCTCGCAACTCGGTCATGGTGAAGAGGGTACGCGCCCCGTCCTTGACCGCCCGCAGGGTTCCCGCCTTCATGTGCTTGTAGATGACACTGCGGCTTACCCCAATGATGCGCGCGGCTTCTTCCACACTTACCCTAAGGGGTTCGATTGCCATGTGCTGGGAGATCGAGACGCGCTGACGTGCACCGACACCTGTCTCGATGCCGCCTCGAACAGAATTTGTCGACATAAACGACCTTCATTGTGGTTCCGGTCGTTTAGGGTCAAGTCATCACGTATGGCGCGATGATGCGCCTTACGCCAGGCGAATGGTGTGCGAGTTTCGCGGAGATTTCAGTGAAACTCTAACCGAGCGCGCTCTTAAGGCTATTGCTGATGCATCGCGCGAGAAGATATTCTCAAACAAACTAACGATTGTCATTAGGCCCGAAGACGCGGAAAATTTTCAAATAAACTTATTTGAAGTACGTGATTACTTGACGAGCCTGCACGCCTAATTGTCGAGTGCTCGCCATTTAACATACAGTCCGTTCCGCGAACTTCTCAAGTAAGCGCAAAGTTCCGATATCCGCCGCGGGGCTTCAGAGTTTCATGAGACATCGCTGAAGTGGACTCCCGCACTACGCAGGGTGTCGCTAGGTGCGGCTGAGGGATTCGAATAAGCGCTATAACCAGCTGTTTCGTAAGCGTTTATTAAGGCATTTGAGACGAGTTGCCCCGAAAAGTTACCCCGCGCGACGGCAGATATCATTCGACGGCGTTGGACGCCCGTGGACTCGGGACGGAGTCAAGAATAATTTCACGTACGGAACCTAAATCAGCGAGAAAACCTCCGGGCACTCGGCAATAGCTTCAGGCAGTCCGTCGTTGCGACTTATGCGCGGCGGACTTTCTTTAGAACGCCAGAAAAATTCAATATGGGACTGCTGGACTTTGAGACCAGCCCTCGAACGAAGATTAGCGAAGCAGCGGCACGAACGACTTCGCCTGTGGCTTCGAGCAAGTCGCCTTCCTTGGCGCTGTCGATGAATTCGCTGTTAAACGACGCGGTGACTGCGGGGGAATCGCGAGTTTCCTCGTGTGCAATCCAAAACAGAGAGAAGTCGGCAAAGGCCATCAGACAGCCTCCATGAACAAAACCGCTGTTGTTGAGATGCTTGTTCTCCACTCGGAAGGCGGTCTGCATTGTGCCGTTTTTGTCCCTACGGCAGTAGAAAGGCCCGGAGAGATGTTCGTAAGGATCACACCGCGAAATCAGCCAGCCTGCCCACTCTCCCTTCCCCTGTTCATTTGTATCAGAATTGTCTGGTGCGCGAGCAGTCATGCCAAGTTTCCCTTCACCAAGGCGCTGCAGCGGAGCGCATGGTGAGAACGATGCCCGGAGCGCTGGGTAATATCAAGGCGTGGCACGTTTCTCATTCTCGGTGGTCTCGACTTCCGCGTCGCCGACATCTCCCCCACTCGTGAGCGCAATTTCGGCCGACAGGGAGTCACGCAGTCAAGGGCGGGAATACGTCATTTTCCAAACACCCCTATCGCCTCGGCGATACTCATTTCCGTCCCATGGCGAACCGCAAATATGCAGATGAGCGTAGGGCGTGCCGGCAAACATCACCAGCAATCGCGGCTGCCGATGAACCTTCGCAGGACATAGTGCCGTCTGTCGAAACTTGAGATAACCGGGCAGCGCACATTACAATGCGCGCTCTCGTATAACGGCCGGCCGAAAGAGTTAAAGAGATCGCCGCGGATAATCAAGCGCCAAGGCCAGCGGGCGCTCTTACCAAAATTCTCCTCCGAGACGGCGTGCTGGGCCAAGCCTGGGTTCGCTATACGCTCGCCCTCGCGCTCGTAGGATTAGCCCTCGCGGCTCGATTTGCAATGTTGCCGTTGAACGGCGGACTTGCGTTTAACACGTTTTATCCGTCAATCATAACTAGCGCGCTTCTTCTGGGAATAGGCCCGGGCGTACTGGCGAGCGCGCTCGGCGGATTCTGTGCCGTTTATTTCTTTCTTCCGTCATTCCCGGCAATCGGCTACGACGTCTCCATTGGTTTTTATTTGTTGACCTGCAGCTTGACCTGTTGGATGGCTAAGTGGTTGCGCAGCGCGGTGATTCAGCTGCGCGGGGGTGACCGCAAGCTGCGCGCACTCTACGAGACCGCAAACGTCGGCATTGTGCTTACGGACATGAATAGGCGTTATGTAGATTTTAACGAGACGTTCCGTCGCTTTACTGGATACGGCGCAGATGAATTGCGGGCGCTCGAATACCGGGCCCTGACGATCGAAAGCGACTGGGCAGGGACGGACGAACAGCTGGAGCTGGCGAAGCGCACCGGTCAATTCGGTCCCTACGAAAAAGAGTACATACGCAAGGATGGCAGCCGGATTCCCCTACGGTTCAATGGGGCGCTGTTTACCGCCGACGACGGCCAGAATTACCTGTGGTCGATTGTCGATGACATCACCGAGCGGCGACGCCTTGAAGGTGTGCTGATGAATTCGATCAGTGCGGAACAACACAAACTCGGACGCGACCTGCATGACGGTCTTGCGCAGGAGCTTGCTGGGATTTCAATGTTGGCCACGGCGATTGCGTCGAGTATCAAGAAATCGGGTCGCCCGGAGGCAGGCGAACTTGAGAATCTTGCCGGGGTTGCAACACGGGCCCTGGCCAACTGCCGCGCCATTGCGCATGGCCTGTCGCCGGTAACCTATGCCGACGGTGGCATCGTTGAAGTGTTGGAGGAGATGGTAAGACTGAATCGTGACTCGTTCGGAATCGAAGGAAGTTGTGAAGTCACTCGGGCGGCGCCGATTCGACTGGGACCCGACGCGCTGGACAATCTGTATCGAATTTCCCAAGAGGCGGTTGCGAATGCCCGCCGGCACGGCCGGGCAAAGTCAATAAAGCTCACGCTGCATATCCAACCAACACTGGTGAGGCTGGACATTCTGGATGATGGTGTTGGCATGCCGCCGTTGATCACGCAGTCGACGGGCATGGGGCTCAAGATCATGAAATATCGTGCATCAAAAATAGGTGCCCGGCTGGCGATTGTGCCGGGTTCACACGGAGGTACCCTCGTGTCAGTCATATGCCCTCAACTGGCGTAACCTGCATCGTGGTATCTGAACCCGCCTGTATGGCGACAAGCTAGGGGACGCGAAAATCACCGTCAACGTCGGGAGTCACAAGCATCTCCTTAGTTCATGGGACTACCGCAGGATCCTCGTTCACTTCTTCACCGAGGCGCCGTCGTCGAACGGCCCGTACGGTAGGGCCTGCTTCTCGTCGGGTAGGGCTTGAAAAGTCCAACCGCCTCCCCCTGCGCGCGTCACGTTCACGACCGCGAGCAACGAGCCGACCTCAACCTCGGCTGTTTGGCGGAGAGTGCCTGCTGTGCAACCGCCACGCTCAGGTTGTTTTCTAGCGTGGCTTCGTACAGCATTCTGGGGGAGACCCTTAAGACGAGTTCTGCTATATGTAGCTCGGCCCAGGGCGCACAATTGGGTATCGGGATGCTTAAAATAGCTGGGACTCCCGAGTAGGCTCCTTGGTATCGCGAGCATTCGACTGGCGCCCAAGAAGCCGTGGCTGCCACTCGAAGCGGAAGAAGGCGCGCGCAAGAAGGGAACAACGTGTACCAGCTCTTCGTTGGCACAATGAGACCGCACCGTCGGGGCTTCATTCCGAGCTATTCGCTATGGCTGACAGTACTCAGCGCTTTCGTGCTCGGTCCCCTAAGCGTGAATGCCGCGGATGTCCAAATCGATGGCAGCGACGGACCGGCGACTGAGGCAACCTCGACTGAGCCGGGCGAGTCGCCGTCGTCGAAACAACGCACGACCGGGTCCGATGAAGACGTGCCCGCCCGGCTCGATGAAGTCCTCGTCACCGCGCAAAAGCGGAGCGAGCGGCTGGAGGACATTCCCGTCGCTGCGCGGGTCGTGTCATCGCAGGCTCTCGCTGCGGCCAACGTGGCCGACCTCTCGGATCTCAACAACCTAGTGCCCTCGGTGCAGTTCAACGGCACGATCAATGGCCGCGTGCCGACCGGAATCCGCGGAATCTCAACTGTCTCCAGTGAGGGCACAGTGGGTATCTCGTCCGGTGTCGCCGTCATGATCGACGGTGTCCCGGTGCCTTCGGACTCATTCGACGCCAACAACGTTATGGGTATTCAGAGCATCGAAGTGCTACTCGGCCCTCAGTCGACTCTGGGCGGCCGCACGGCTGCCGCCGGCGTCATCAACCTCACGACGCGGGGCCCGACCGACGTGCCGCAAGGGTTCGCAAATGCAACCGCGACGACGGATCGTGAATATCGACTCGAGGGTTTCCTGTCTGGACCCCTCAGCAATCGGGTCGATGGGAGCCTCGATGTGTACCGGAGGACGACGCCCTATCCGATCACCAATCTGACCCTCAATCAAACGACCACCGAGGATATATATGGCGCGCGAGCGAAGCTGAAATTCGCGATCACCGATGATCTCGACCTCACGCTCATGGGCCACGACGAAAATACCGTGGGCACCGGCTTCAACTTCACGTACATCTACATAACGCCAGGCAACACCTTTCTCTTCTATGGCAGCCCATTCACGCAGGCGGTTATGCTGCCCGGGATCAATCTCTCGTGGCGAAACCTCGATTACACCAGCCCGGTCACGACAGCGGGTTCCACGTATCGTGATACCGACTACAGCGCGATCGTCAATTACCGACTGCCGGGCGGTTACACCCTGACGTCGACGACGGCCTACACACAGGAAAATCAGCATGAAGTGCAGGATCTGTTCGCGGTCAACGAATACTACTGGACCGTGCTGACCGGAACCAACGTCTTTAACAACACACAGCAGCAATTCACGACGGTTCAGCAAACCAGCGAAGAGGTCAAAATCTTGTCGCCCGTCGATCCGACTTTCAGCTGGCTGTCTGGGTTCTTCTATTCAGACACTACGGTGGACGAGCACGGCCTGCGTAATTTCCCGGCGGCGCCCGTTGACTCATACGTGGTTCCGACGACCGCCACGTATGACCTCTACGCCCGCTCGACTCTGAAGGTGGCACCTTCGACCTCGCTGATCACGGGACTGCGCTTCAATCATGATGTCATCAGCTATCGAATCGATCAGCTTGCCCCGCCGCCGGCGTATCACAGCACCGGTAGCGCGACGAACAATACTCTGGTGGGTGACATCGCCTTTAAGCAGCAGTTGACCGGGGATGCGATGAGCTATGTGAGCTACTCGCGCGGCTATTCGCCTGCGGCGTACAACACCTCCGCGAATTTGACGAGCAACGCCTCGTTGGTGCCTGTATCGCGCGAGAACATCGATAGCTTCGAGATCGGTATCAAGGGCAGCTATCTGGACCGCAGAGTGATCCTAAACGCAGATGTGTTCGACACAATTTACCGGGACTATCAGATTCAAAGCTATTCCTACGCACCCGGCGTGCTATCGCCACCCCTGACGCTCGCATCCGCCGGTCGCGCGGAGACGCGCGGCCTTGAGGTTCTAGCCGAATGGTCGGCGACGCCGACGACCCGGTTGACATTCAACGGCGCATACATTGACGCCAAGTTCACAGACTACGCGAGCGCACCGTGCTATGGCACGCAGCCTACGATCCCCATCACGCAACTGAACGGTCAACCGCCTCAAGGGCTATGCGGTCAGTTGACCGTGGCAGGAATACCTACGGGCAGTCCGTACCAAAATGTCAGCGGCGATACCATGCCGAACGCACCCAAGTTCAAGGGCATCCTCTCGCTCGAGCAGCGCCTGCCTCTCGCCAATCATCCCTATCAATGGGTGTTCGAGGCAAACTACGTCTACCGTACCTCGGCGCAGATGCTTCCTGATCAGAATCCCTATTCGATCCAAGCAGGATTTGGTCTGCTCAATCTGAGTGCCGCGATAAGGAGCGATGATGGACGGTACTCCGCGACGCTGTTCGTAAAAAATGTCACCAATCACGTGTACTACACGGATGTCGAGGATTTTTTTAGCGGACTGTGGACCGGCAGTCCCACCCACACCGGCGTTGCGGTCATAGGAGAGCCGGCACGCGACGCTGAGCGCTACGCCGGCATCAGGTTCTCCGTAAAACTATGACGTGGATGCACGGGACTTGCCGCTTGCGTGCCGGACATGAGGCAGCTTCGCCCCGAGCGCATCGAGACACTCCCGCGCGCACGCTTCTGTATTGCGGTACGCTACTCGCGTTGCTTGCCCAATGCCCTGGCTCCCTCGCCGCTGAAGTATTAGGCGACCTCATTCAGTATCCGCACACGGCGTGGACAGCTGCCGACGGTTTGCACGGCAGGGTCCTTTCGATCGCGCAATCGTCCGACGGGTATCTCTGGCTCGCTACAGAAAATGGCCTGATCCGCTTTGATGGCGTTCGGTTTGTCCCGTCGGAAGCGGGATCGGGACCGCCTCTCCCGAGTGGCGAGATCTATTCTCTGCTTGCGTCGCGCGATGGCACCCTGTGGATCGGTACTCTCAACGGTCTGGTCGGTTGGCACGAGGGCAAGGTCATCGAGTACCCCGAGCTTACGGGAAAAGGGATCGTCTCCTTGCTCGAGGATCACACGGGGACGCTGTGGGCGGGAGGCGCCGGCGAGCTGTGTGCCATTCGGCAGCGAACCACTCAGTGCAGTCCGGTCGAAGGGGGTGGCGACAGAGCTGTGCTTTATGGCGATCGCGGCAATGTCGTCTACTCCCTATATGAAGACAAGGATTGGCGTTTGTGGGTTGGAACCGAGTTGGGGCTATGGCAGTGGACGCCCGGCCCGCCGCATCGTTATGACGCGCGACCCATCGCCGAGAGACAGGCCTTGGTTCAAGGGGAGCAGGGAGCGGGATTGATTGCCATAACCGGCACCGCAGATCGCATCCTATTGCAAGGCGGCTCTGACGGGATGGAGCAGTATCGAATCCCGGGCGAGCGGCCGCCATTCACGGCTGAGGGTCTGCTGCGGGATCATCGCGGTGCGCTCTGGATCGGAACGGTCCAGGACGGGCTCCTGAGGGTTCAGAATGGCACGATCACCCAGTTTTCGCATGAGAACGGCCTTACCGGCGATTTCGTCAGCACTCTATTTGAGGATCGCGAAGGCGTCATCTGGGTAGGCACTATCAATGGACTCGACCGCTTTCGCGAGCCTGCGGTTTCGACGATTTCCACAAAGCAAGGATTATCCACGCCCGCGGCGTGCGTCCTGGCAGCGCGGGACGGCAGCGTGTGGATCGGCTCTCAACTGGGACTGAATAGATGGCAGCAAGGGCGAATGACCCTCTATCGCGCGACCCCCACGTCGGGCTCCGTCGCGCCTGGGGAACACAAGACTGGATCGGGGCGTGCCGCCGCCTTGGTGATCGCTGATCCCGCATTGCGCGACAACGAGATCACGTCCCTGTTTGAAGACCAGCGCGGTCGCATTTGGGCAGGCACGCTCAACGGCGGCGTGGCCTGGTTCGAGCATGGCAGATTCACTTCCGTGAGAGGTGTGCCAGTCGGCATTGTGACCGCGATCTTTGCTGATGCGCATGAGGGTGTTTGGATCTCCTATCCCGCTGCTGGGCTGTTTCATGTGATCGATGGAAGGGTCGTCGACACCGTGCCTTGGCCATGGTCTCAGCAGGAGCACAGCCCTCAAATTTCCGCGGTCGTACCCGACTCGATGGGAGGACTGTGGGTGGGATTCCTCAAGGGAGGGATTGCCTACTTCAAGGACGGACAAATCAAGACATCGCTCAGCGGCAAAGACGGCCTGGGCTCGGACAGGATCTGGAATCTTTACCTTGATCACCAGGGGACGCTTTGGGCCGCCACCGAAGGCGGCCTCAGCCGCATCAGGGACGGTCAAGTCACGACCTTGACGACCAAGAATGGCCTGCCCTGCGATGCCGTGCGTTGGCTCATCGAGGACGACGCCTTCTCCTTTTGGGTGAACACTGCCTGTGGACTGTTGCGTGTCGACCAGGTTGAATTGAAGGCGTGGTTATCGGATTCGGCACCTGCGATTCACCCGATCGTGTTTGACAGAGCTGATGAGATACCAACGCATGCGACCGCCCCGTTCAGTCCGGTCGTGAGCAAATCGGTGGATGGACGATTATGGTTTGTGCATTGGGACGGCGTCACTGCCATCGATCCACTCCACCTTCCGATCAACCGGGTCGTCCCACCCGTCCACATCGAGAAGATCGTTGCCGACGGCAAGATACATCTTCCCACCACCGGGCTTAGTCTGCCTGCGCGGTCGCGCGATCTCACGATCGAGTACACTGCGCTGAGCCTGCTCGCGCCCGAGAAGGTGCGCTTTCGGTTCAAGCTGGAAGGCCAGGATCCTGATTGGCGAGAGGTCGTCAACGTGCGCCGCGCGCAATATTCAAACCTGGCACCCGGCAGCTACCGCTTTCGTGTCCTCGCCGCCAACAACAGCGGGGTCTGGAACGAGGAAGGTGCATCGCTTGATTTTTCAATCGCACCAGCGTACTGGCAGACAAATTGGTTTCGCGCGTTGTGCGGGGCGGCGTTTGTGGGATTGCTATGGACTCTATACCGCCTGAGGCTGCGGCATGTAGGCCGGGAGTTCGATCTCGGCCTGGAGGCGCGCGTCGCCGAGAGAACTCGCATCGCTCGTGATTTGCACGACACGCTGCTGCAGAGTTTTCAGGGACTGCTGCTGCGATTTCAAACGGTTCGCGAGGTGCTCCGAACTCGCCCGGCCGAGGCCGATCAGATCCTTGAGAGCGCGATTGATCAGACGGCGCAGGCCATCACCGAGGGTCGGCAGGCCGTACAGGGATTGCGCGCCTCGACGGTGGAGACCCATGATCTGGCCGTGGCCATCACGAATCTCGGAGAAGAGCTGGCAGCCGAAGCAGGCAGTCAGGGAATGCATGTGGCGGTGGAAGGCATTCCGCGGACCCTGCACACGATCGTGCGCGACGAAATCTATCGGATCGCGAGTGAGGCATTGCGCAATGCATTTCATCATGCCGAGGCGAAGCAGATTGAAGTTGAGCTCCACTATGATGAGAGGCAGCTACGTTTGCGGGTCCGGGATAACGGCAAGGGAATCGACCCGAAGTTCCGGATTGCTGAGGGGCGTCCGGGACACTTCGGTCTCAATGGGATGCACGAGCGCGCCAAGCTCATGGGCGGCAAGCTGACCGTCTGGACTTCGCCGGGGTCTGGTACGGAAATCGAACTCATCATTCCGGCGAGCCACGCTTACGCCACATCTTCAAGACGTTCGTGGTTTGCTGAGAAGCTCTCTGGGAAAAGTGCGCGGAGCAAGTCATGAGCAGCAACTTAAGTCCGATTCGTGTGCTATCGGTCGATGATCATCCCCTTATCCGCCAGGGGATCGCTGGCTTGCTCGCGGTGCAAGCGGATATGCAGCTGATCGGCGAAGCGGGGAACGGGCGCGAGGCGATCCAACAGTTTCGTCAGCATCATCCGGACATCACGCTAATGGATTTACAGATGCCCGAGATGAGCGGACTCGATGCGATCAGCGCGATTCGCGGCGAGGCTCCCGACGCGCGCATCATCGTCTTGACCACCTATGCCGGGGATGTGCAGGCGCTGCGCGCATTGCAGGCGGGCGCCCGGGCGTACCTGCTCAAGGACTCTTTGCACAAGGAGCTCTTGGGCGCCATTCGGTCCGTCCACGCCGGTAAGAAATCTCTATCCGCCGAGGTTTCCTTCCAACTCGCCGAACATGCCATCGACGATGCGCTTTCCCCTTCGGAACTTCGCGTCTTGCGTCTGATCGCCGAGGGAAGCGCCAACAAGGAGATCGCCGCTCAGCTCTCCGTCAGCGAGGACACGGTGAAGGGCCAAGTTCGGAGCATCCTCTCCAAGCTGGGCGCCAAGGACCGAACTCACGCCGCGATGATCGGGCTGAAGCGCGGGATCATCGAGCTCTGATCGCTCGAAAGGGTCATTAGGATCATCCTTTCGGACGTTTCCTGGCGCAACGGGGCGCCCGTAGGCTTGGGGCGGTCCGCAAAGATTCAGAAATCGAGCGCGCAAAAAGCGATGAAACAACCGCTTCCCCGGGGCTTCATTCCTGCAACTCTGCCGCGATTGTGTTTCGCCGTAATCGCGGTTTTTGGTCAGTCAATCACGAAGGCCGCAGGCCCGTATATGGAAAGCGCTGACCCGCTTGCAGACCAGCTCGATGAGATCATCGTCACCGCGGAGAAGCGCGCAGAGCGGCTGCAAGAGGTTCCGCTCTCAGTCAGCTCCATCAATGCCGCCGCATTGCTGGAGCAAAACAAACTTTCCGCCCGGAATTACCTCACGCAAGTGCCTGGCGTTGCGCTCGATGAGGTGGGTGCCGGTCAAGACCAGCTCACGATTCGAGGGATTGCCACCGGATATGGCACCAATCCCCTGGTCGGTATCACCATTGACGATGTGCCTTTCGGCTCGAGCGTCTATGCTTCTCTCGGCTGCTGCATCCTGCCTGAGCTCGATCCTTCGCAGCTGGATCGGATCGAGGTTTTACGAGGCCCTCAGGGCACTTTGTATGGTGCCAACGCCATGGGCGGGCTGCTGAAATATGTGACCTCGACACCGAGCTTGACGGAGAGTGCCGGTCGCGCCGAACTCGACGCGTCATCCGTTGCCCACGGGAATCAAGGCTATGGCATCCGAGCGGTTTACAGCACGCCGCTGGTCACAGATCGGTTCGCGCTGCAGGTCGGCGCATTTGACCGACAGGACCCGGGCTACATCTATGATCCGTTGCAGAACCGCTCGAACGTGAACGAAACTCACGTCAGCGGCGCTCGCGTGGCCTTAAGCGGCAAGCCGAATGATGTGCTCAGTGTCAGGCTATCGGCGCTGTATCAACAGACGAAGATGGACGGCTCGGACATGGTGGACATCGCGCTGTCGGGCGCGCCGCTCTATGGCCCCTACGACCATGAGAGAATGCCGGGGACAGACGGGCTTGACACTCATCTGCAATTCTATTCGCTTAACCTCACCGCCGATCTGGGGCGCGCGTTGCTGACATCGCTCACCGGCTATCAGCGCCTCTACTTCTCCAATCCCACCGACGAGACTCCGGCGTTCAGCGCGCTATTCCCCGTGTTTTATCCGGGCGTGCCCAATCTCGGAATGGGTTTTCAGAACATCATTCACACCGATCGATGGACCCAGGAGTTCCGCGCTGCCTCGCAAGGACAGGAACGCTGGCAGTACGTGGCGGGACTTTTTTATTCGGGCGAGACCAATAACGTCAACCAGCTTCTTTACCCGGCGACCTACACGACCGGCGAAGCACTGACGCAACTGCCGACTTTCCTCACCTCGGCGGTCGGGCAAAATTACAAGCAATACGCGGCATTCGCCGACGTTACGCTCAACCTTAGCAGCCAGTTTGATGTGACAGCCGGCGGCCGCTACAGCCACAACGAGCAGGATATTTTCCTCACGCAATCAGGCCTCATTGCAGGCGCACCGACTGAGTCCGCCGCCAACACGGAGAACCCGACCACCTATTCCTTCACGGCTCGATATCGCTTCAACGCGGAACGGATGATTTATGCGCGGGTCGCAAGCGGCTTTCGAACCGGCGGACCAAATTTCAACTACCCGCCGGGACATCAGTCCTTCGAACCCGATACGACGGTGAACTACGAACTCGGCTTGAAGAGCCAGTGGCTGGAGCGGCGTCTCACCCTGGACACGGCGGTGTATTTCATCGATTGGCATAAGATTCAGGTTCTGCAGAGCACCCCGAGCGGCCTTACCTACTTCACAAACGGCGGTACGGCATCGAGCAAGGGAATTGAAATGATGCTCAATTTCCGGCCGGTCAGGGAACTGCGCATCGCCGGCTCCGTCTCCTATGACGATGCCAAGCTGACCCAGGACGCGCCACCGAATACCTTCTATGGCCTCTCCGGCGATCGGCTGCCGTTCGCGGCCGACTGGAGCGCTAACCTGACCGGGGACTATGAGCGACCGGTCGCTGCTGCGCTCTCGCTGTTTGCCGGGGTGACGGCCACCTACACGGGGCCGCGGCTGATTGACTTTTCGCCGGTCGCTGCGGTTCCGCGCTTGCCGCTGCCGGCGTTCACCTCCGTCGATCTGCGCTGTGGGGTGAGCCTCGAGCGGTTTCGCGGGACGCTCTTCGTCAGGAACGTTGGCGATACGCGTGGCTATGTGGGTGGCCTGGATTTCACGGCCGGCACGACCAACAGCCCGACAGGCCCCTGGACGGCAGCGCTGACTACTCCCCGGACGGTCGGGTTGTCATTGATGATGGACTTTTGAGGCGATGCCACGCGATCTGAGAGCCGGCATGCCGGATCGGGCATTGACGGGAAGGGCCGCAGCGTGCCCTGGACCGCGCCACATGTCCGGGCTCTTACATTTGTTGCAAAACAAGAGCGCTCACGGGCACGCAAAGTTCACACTCACGTTCCTTGCCTTCGGCGCGGCAGTCGCACTGCTGGTGCACAGCCCTGCTGCCTTCGCGTTGGACGCGCTCGATCTCACTCAGTACGCGCATACGGCGTGGACCGCCGAGGCCGGTTTCAAGGGCACGACTCGGTCCATTGTCCAGACGCCGGACGGGTACCTCTGGCTCGGCACTGAATTCGGCCTGGTCCGCTTCGATGGCGTTCGATTTGTCCCATGGATTCCCCCTCCCGGCGAGCGCCTCCCGAGCAGCGATATTCTATCGCTCGTGGCCGCGCGCGATGGCACTCTGTGGATCGGTACTCTTGAGGGTCTGTCAAGTTGGAATAACGGCAGGCTCCTGCATTACCCTGAATTTGCCCATGAGCCTGTTCTTGCGCTCCTTGAGGACCAGGGCGGAACGGTGTGGGTTGGCGGCGCGGGGAAGATCTGCGCGATCAGAGGCGGAAGTGTTGAGTGCCATGAGATTGACGCTCCGTCCGGCGAAGGCGCGCATTACGGGTACGGCAATCGCGGTCAAGGCGTCTATTCCCTTTACGAGGACAATGAGCGCCGTCTGTGGGCTGCAACAGAGTCGGGCCTTTGGCAGTGGACACCCGGTCCTCCGCGACGCTGGCTTACGCAATCAACCGAGACCCAACAGGCCCTGGCACAAGGCGATCACTCGACCGGGCTGATTGCGATAACCGAGACTTACCTTAATTTGCGACAGATCACAGGCGAAAAAACGGAGGAGTACGTCCTCCCGGGTTTTCGGCGACCCTTCAAACCTTTCAGGCTCTTGCGGGATCGCCATGGTGCTTTGTGGATCGGAACTTCTCAGCAAGGGGTTCTGCACGTTCACCACGGCAAGACCACCCAATTTGCCCCGAGCAACGGTCTGTCAGGCGGCGCCGTCCAGTCTCTCTTTGAGGATCGCGAGGGCACGATTTGGGTAGGCACCACGAATGGCCTGGATCGCTTTCGAGAGCCGGCCGTGTTTACGGTCTCTGCATTCCATGGGTTGTCCATTCCAGCGCTGTCCGTCCTCTCAGCCCATGACGGTAGCCTCTGGATTGGTGGTGTGGATGGCGTGAATCGGTGGAATCGCGGGCAGGTGACGATCTATCGCTCTGTGACGTCGCCCAACAGGCACGGACCCGCGGCGCAGGAAGGCACGGCCAACCCCGGACCTGGCGAGTTGCACGAGGGGCCGCGCGAAGTAGCAGATCCTGGATTACCGAGCAACGAGACAGGGTCACTCCTGGAAGATCAGCGCGGTCGCGTTTGGGTGTCGACCAGTCGCGGCGTTGCCTGGTTTGAGAACGGCAGGTTTACTCGCGCACTGGGTGTGCCGGTCGGAATTGCGAATGCGATCATCGCGGATAAGAACGAGGGCGTCTGGATCAGCTATCCCGGCTCTGGTTTATTTCATGTGGTCGACGGGCGTGCAATCGACTCGGTGGCTTGGCCATGGTCTCACCAGCAGCACGACCCGCGTCTATCTGCCATCATCGCCGATCCGGTCAGGGATGGCCTATGGCTTGGATTCCTCGACGGCGGCATCGCCCATGTCAAGGATGGTCAGGTCGACGCCTCCATCGGCAACAAGAATGGCTTGGGTGCGGGTGAGGTTTGGCATCTTTACATCGATCGCGGCGGCACACTGTGGGTCGCCACTCAGAGCGGTCTCAGCCGCGTAAAAGAGGGCTCCATCGCCACGCTGACGACCAAAAATGGACTGCCGTGCGATGCCGTTCGCTGGGTCATGGAGGATGATGTGTCTTCCTTGTGGCTGTACACCGCCTGCGGCCTGTTGCGCATTTCCCAAACCGAATTGGGCGCGTGGGCGTCGAACCCGAACTACGCGATCCATACCAGCGTGTACGACAGCAGCGATGGGATCAGGCTACATGAACTCATCAACGGCAACAGTCCCGTTGTAACCAAGTCCGTGGATGGAAAGCTCTGGTTCGCACATTCGGATGGCGTCAGCGCCATAGATCCTCGCGACCTTTCGTTCAATAGGCTTCCGCCTCCCGTCCACATCGAGCAGATTTCAGCCGACGGTAAGACCTACGGGGCCGGGGAAGGATTGCGTTTGCCTCCCCGAGTGCGCGATCTTTCCATTGATTACACCGCCCTGAGCCTGGTTGCCCCGGAAAAAGTGCGTTTCCGTTACAAGCTGGAAGGACAGGACCTTGAGTGGAAGGAAGTCCTCAACAGTCGCCACGTGCAGTATTCAAACCTCGCTCCCGGCAGTTACCGCTTTAGAGTTATCGCGAGCAACAACAGCGGGTTGTGGAACGAGCATGGCGATTCGCGCGAGTTCTCCATCGCCCCGGCGTACTGGCAGAGCAACTGGTTCCGAACCGCCTGTGTGCTGGCGTTCGCGGGATCGCTCTGGCTGCTTTATCGGCTGCGCCTGCGGCATATCTCCCGGCAGTTCGCGCTCGGGCTGGAGGCGCGCGTTGCCGAGAGAACTCGCATTGCCCGCGACCTGCATGACACGCTCTTACAGAGCTTCCAAGGCTTGTTGCTGCAGTTCCAGACAGTTTGGGATCTTTTTTCGACGCGACCTGCCGAGGCCAAAGAAATCCTCGGCGGCGCGATCGATCAGGCGGCTGATGCGATTACCGAGGGGCGGAAGGCTGTGCAGGGATTGCGCAGCTCGGCACAGGAGCCCAATGACCTCGAGGCCGCCATCGGAGCGCTCGGCGAGGAACTCGCAACGGATCCGGCCGCAAGTCACGCGGCTTCACTTCGAATCCGCGCGGAGGGACCCGCACGGCCACTGCATCCCATCGTTCGGGATGAAATCTACCGGATCGCAGCCGAGGCGCTGCGCAATGCATTTCAGCATTCACAGGGTACGCAAATTGAAGTGGAGCTGCGGTACGACGAGCATCAGTTTCGCCTGCGCGTTCGGGACGACGGCATCGGAATAGATGCCAACGTGTTCGATGCAGGAGGCCGGGAGGGGCACTACGGCCTGCAAGGCATGCGCGAGCGCGCCGATCTCGTTGGAGGTAAGCTCAGCGTGTCGAGTGCGGTGAATTCAGGTACGAAGGTCGAGCTCACCATCGCGGCATCACGCGCCTACGTTAAAGCTAAAGTTCCTGAGCGGCCGGTTGGATGACAGTTTCGGCGGAACGCACCATCGGAGCAAAACGTGACCATCGATAATCCGATTCGGATCATGGCCGTCGACGACCATCCTTTGATTCGCCAGGGCATCGCCCGATTAGTGTCTGCACAGGCCGATTTGACGCTGGTGGCTGAAGCGGCAAATGGGCGCGAGGCCGTGCAACAGTTCCGGGCGCACCGGCCAGATGTCACACTCATGGACCTGCAGATGCCGGAGATGAGCGGTCTGGATGCGATCAGCACGATCCGCGGCGAGTTTCCAGAAGCCCGCATTATCGTGCTCACCACCTATGCCGGCGATGTGCAGGCGCATCGCGCCGTGAAAGCGGGGTCGCGGGCCTATCTTCTCAAGGACTCTCTACATCGGGAACTCGTAGAAACGATCCGGGCGGTTCATGCCGGCAAGAAATTTCTATCGCCTGAGATCGCCTTCCAGCTGGCTGAGCATGTTGGGGCTGATTTGCTGACTGCCGCGGAGATCCAGGTCCTGCGCCTGATAGCCGAGGGCGGTGCCAACAAGGCAATCGCAGCGGCACTGGCCTTAAGCGAAGAGACCGTCAAGGGGCAGGTCCGCAACATCCTCTCCAAACTCGGCGCCAAGGACCGGACCCATGCCGCCATGATCGGGCTGAAGCGCGGGATCATCGAGTTCTGATCGCTCAAAAGAGTCCTGGAAATGAGCCTATTTAGGGTTTCCGGCGGGAGCGGTGAGCCCCTAACCTTGCGGGAGTGCGTCGACTCTTCTCCACCTTTGCCCACGGCCCACCGGGCGCCGGACTCTTGCTCATGCGGCTGACCGCTGGCATTGCGCTCATCGTTCATGGAATCCAGGCGCTGCATGCCGGGCAGCCGCTGGGACCCGCCTTATTTCAGGCGTTCCCGATCGGTTTAGGGACACTGCTGCTCGCAGGGTTATGGACGCCAGTTGCAGGCGCGCTGGTTACGATCGACGCGCTGTGGGAGGTCTTCTCGTCCGGACATCCGTCGAGTTGGCTCCTGCTCGCGACCCTGGCTACCGCCCTGGTGCTGATCGGACCGGGTGCCTGGTCAGTCGATGCACGCCTCTTCGGCTGGAGGCGGCTCGATATTCGGGATCGAAAACTTAAGGATCCGCCTCCCTGATGAGTGGGCCCGCCCGCCCTTAAGGGCGTACTCCCTGGCTCCGATGAGCACATTTGTGACTCACGCGAGGCAGCAAGCGGCTCCGATATGGCGAGAACAACACTCGAATTGGGGTTTTCCACTAACGGCGACTGGGCTCACCATGCATGCCAGGACGACAGGGATTTATCACCAGCAGGGCGCCTCGCATGCTACGCGCAAGCACGAAGGAATTTCCTCCGTTTCGACTCGACACAGTCAACGAGTGTCTGTGGCGCAATCGGGACGATGCTGAGGAGCGAATTCGCCTGACGCCGAAGGCATTTGCGGTGTTGCAATTTCTGGTCGAGAACGCCGGGCGTCTGGTGACGGAGGAGGAATTGCTCGCGCAGGTATGGCCTAAAGTCTACGTGCAACCGGAAGCGATCAAGAGCCAGATCCACGAGATCAGGAAAATCCTGGGGGACGACCCGAAGAACCCTCGCTTCATTGAGACCTCGGCGAGACGGGGTTATCAGTTCATCGCCCCCGTCGCGGACGCTACTGCCCCGCGCGCAGCAATCGAGTTGCCCGCCTCAAGACTCGTGGGTCGGGCAACGCAGCTGGAGGCGCTCAAGAGCTGCCTCGAGCGATGCTGCGCGAATCGGCGTGAAATTGTCTTTATAACCGGTGAGACCGGGATTGGGAAGACCACTTTGGCCGACGAGTGTATGCGACGGACTGCACTGGAATTTTCAGACGTGCGCA
Organism: Steroidobacteraceae bacterium; assembly: GCA_035314705.1. GTDB lineage: Bacteria > Pseudomonadota > Gammaproteobacteria > Steroidobacterales > Steroidobacteraceae > Bog-1198. Next base: position 61,125 of record DATFZF010000060.1, read on the forward strand.
TCGGCCGCGGTCAGTGCCTCGAAGGGCATGGCAGCAAAGAGGCGTACTACCCGATACTCGAGGCGATTGGCCAGCTATGCCGCGGTTCCGACGGAGCGAAACTTCTGCAGATACTCGCCACACAGGCACCCACGTGGCTGGTGCAGTTCCCCGATCTGACATCGAGAGAGCAACGCGAGAGGTTCCAGCAGGAGATACTGGGCGCCACGCGGGATCGCATGCTGCGCGAGATCGGTGAGGCGCTGGACACCTTCAGCGCGGAAAAGCCGCTGCTACTGGTGATCGAGGATCTGCATTGGGCGGACCCCTCCACCGTCGATTTCATCTCGACCCTGGCGCGCCGCCGCGGACCCGGCAAGCTGATGTTAATTGGCACCTACCGTCCCCTCGACCTGATGATGGCGCAACATCCCCTGCAGTTACTCAAGCAGGACCTGCTGGTGCATCAGTTGTGTGGGGAGATCGCACTTGCACCGCTCACGGAATCCCAGGTAGCCGAGTATCTGGCGCTCCAGACGCCGGGCACCCCCGTGCCGGAGGGCGTAGCCGCGCTCATTTATCGCTACAGCGACGGCAATCCGCTCTTCATGGTGGCCGCGCTGGATCACCTACGGAGGCGGGGTCTGATCGCGGTTGAGAACGGAGCCTGGCAACTCGCGGTGCCGATAGAGAGCATTTATCTGGAAGCGCCGGAGAATTTGCGGCAAATGATCGAACTGCAGATCGAACGGCTGAGCAAAGAGGAACAGCGCGTGCTGGAGATCGCCAGCGTCGCCGGCGTATCGTTTACGACCAACCTCAATGCCCTGGGGACAACGGTTGATAGAGAGACGTTTGAAAGTGTTTGCGAGGATCTGTCGCGCCGGCACCTCATGGTGCGCCGCACGGTCTCGAATCAGTTTTCGGGCGGAATGGTTTCCGAGTGCTACGAGTTTGCTCACGCCTTGTACCGAGAGGTCTTCTATCGCCGGCAGTCGCCGGCGCGCCGGGCGAAGCTGCAGCTGCGCATCGGAGCGCGGGCTACAGAAACTCTCTCGGCGTAAAAGCGCCGTATCTGCCGGCCGCCCAATTGCATGTCAATGCGAGATGCACGATGAAGATCATCGCTTACGATCACTTCAAATCAGGCGTCGTCAAGGAAAGTATCACGCCCGATCTACTGAAGGAAGAGATGACACATGTTTGGCGGCTGCAAAAAGACGGCGTTATTCGGGAGATTTACGGCCGCGCCGATGCCCCGGGTGCAGTGATCGTATTCGAGTGCGGCACCGTCGAGGAAGTGAAGGATCACGTATCCTCCTTTCCGCTCTCCAAGGCGGGGTTTCTCGAGTGGAAATTCCTGCCTCTTATCGCGCCGTTTCACTTTGAGATTTTATTCACGCCGACCGAGACCCAGTGCCAGACCGTGACACAGTCTGTCATGGGGTGCGATTCGACGGACGCCGAATATGAAGCGTTGGTCGCACGCGGACATCGTGCCGATACTTAGACAGCCAGTCGGATCGTGAGGATGCCGTCTTCGCGATGATGCTTCTTCGACGGACCGCGTGGTGCAGTTCCGCGAAAGGATCGGCGTCACGGCGGGCGAGGGGGAACGGATACCGCTTCCGGCATGAACGCCACGGCCGGCCTGCTGCGCCAACCGCCGCCCAGGGCCTTGAACAATGAGATCTGGTCTTGGACCAATGCAGCATTCGAGGCGGCAACGGCTGCATCGGCGCTGACCAACGACTGTTCGGTGGTTAGAAGATCGAGATAGGTAATGGCGCCAGCGCGAAACTGATCGTCCGCGAGGGCGAAGGCTCGTGTGGCGAGGTGTTGCGCATCGGCCAACGCTTGGCGCCGATCAAGTTCCGCGCCGTACGCGGCCAGGGACTGCTCGGTCTCCTTGAGCGCCCGAAGCACTGCGGCGTCGAAGCCCGCCAGCTGAGCGGTGGCACTGGCCTTGGCCTGGCGCAAGCGGGCGCGCGGCGCCGCTTGGTTCGGGAAACTCCAGATGATACTGGGACCTAAGCCCCAGGCCCGTGCATCGTTGGTGGTGAGATTCGGCAGTGTTGCACTGACGCCGCCGATGAAACCGGTGAGACTGATCCGAGGATAGAGATCAGCGGTCGCGACGCCGATGCGCGCGGTGGCCGCCGCCACGCGCCGCTCGGCCTGGCGCACATCGGGGCGACGCTTCAGCAGCGCGGCGCCATCGCCAACCGGCACGAGGGTATCCAAGTGCGGGGCCGTCGTACACGCCTCCGCGCTGGTCGGGGCGTGAGACGGCGTGCGACCGAGCAGGGCCGCGAGCTCGAACAGCGCCGCCTTGCGTTGCCCTTCCAGGGGCGGGATGTTGGAGCGCACCTGAGCAACCAGACCTTGCGCCCGGATCACGTCGAACTCCGAGTTCGAGCCGGCTTCATGGCGCTTCATTGCGATCTGCGCCTCTTGGCTGACCACCTCGAGCGAGTGACGGGCCACCGCGATCTGTGCACCCAAGGTGCAAATTTGCGCGTAGGCGCGCGCGGTTTCGGCGGCGACCGTGATCTTGACCGCATCGCGGGCGGCGATATCGGTCTCGGTATCGGCGTGCGCAGCCTCGACGGATCGGCGCACGCGGCCAAATAAGTCCACCTCGTAGGAAACATCCAAGAGCGTATCGAAGATCCAGGTATTCTCGGGTCGCTGGCCGCCGAGCTCGAGGATTTCATCGGTCGTAGGATCGCGGCCGTAGATTCCACCGGCTTCGATTGCCGTCTGCGGATAGCGTCTCGCCTTGGCCTGTTCGAGCACCGCCCGGGCCGCCGAGAGATTCGCCTCGGCGACCTTAAGATCGGTGTTGGCGGCGAACGCCTCCTTGAGCAACTGATCGAGCAATGCATCGTGATACAGGCGCCACCAGTCATCGGGAGGTTCTGCATTCGTTTCGGCGGTGGCCTTAAGCGAAATGAGCGGCGCTTCGGCCCCCTCTGCGAGGACCGGCGGCCGGTAGCGGGGGCCGAGCGTGCAGGCGCCGAGCGGCACGAGCGCGACGAGCAGCGCCCCAGCGCCGACTTTGCAGCTGATGGCGTGTACACCGCGAATCATGGCGGTGCAGTCTCGGCCCGTGCGAATGGCGATACGTGCGAGGCAGGCCCGGTCGGCGCGGCTCTGCGGGTCACGAGCACAATGAGCGTGATGGCGGTTAGGGCCGCGATGACAATGAAACTGTCGATGATCCCCTGAGTGACCGCCATGCGGTGGACCACGCTACCCAGCATGGCGGCACCGCGTGCGGCGCCCGAGGCCGGATCGCCCACGCGTGCCGTGGCGGCGGCGTAGGTCTGTATTCGATGGATCGCCCGCTCATCCCCGATCTGCACATGCAGACCCAAGTGGTTCGAGGCGACTTGGCCGCGAACTCGAATCAACGTGGCAATGAATGCCGAACCGATCTCGCCGCCCATCAGGCGCGCGTTCTGCATGGCGGCGCCGAATGTCAGCCGATCTTCCGGGCGTATATGCAGCACCCCAAAAAATACCACTGCGGAGAGGGCGAAGCTCTGGCCGACGGATTGCAGCAGTGAAGAGGGAAGAAACTGATCTGCGCCCCAAGTGGGGGTAAGTCCGTGCGCCACCATCAGGCAGGCGCAGCAGATACACATGAAGCCTATGGATGCGACCAGTCGCGGGTCGATCCGGCGCAGCAGGTACCCGGCGGTAAAGCACACCAGCAACTGCGGCATCGCGATCCATACCAAGGTCTGTCCGACTTCAATCGTTCGGAAGCCGCGAACCACCTGCAGAAACTGCGGGATCGCATACGCGGTGGACAGAATCGTCACTCGCAGAAAAGTGATCAACAGCAGCAAGCGCGGCAGCGGTGGCGCGAAAACGACCTTCAGATTCACTCCGGGGTGAGCGGTTCGTGATTCGTGCACGAAGAAGGCGATCAGCAATACCACGCCGGCCGATGCCAGACCCCAGATCAGCCCGGAATTGCTCCAGTCGAGTCGGTTTCCCTGATCCAGAGCCGCATAGATCAACGCCAGGCCGGTGCCCCCCGATGCAAGACCGAAAAAATCCGTGGGCGGCCGCTCGGGGTTCTCTGGGTCGGGGGGCGTACCGAATTTCAGGCACAGCGCCATCGCCACGGCCAGCGGCACGTTCTGCCAAAACATCCACGCCCACGACAGATGATCCAGGTACCACGCTTCCAGCGACGCGGAGACGTTCAGCGATACTTCAAGGTTCAGAGCGTAGATGGCGATACCGTAGGCCCACACCTTGGGCGGCGTGTTCCGGAGCACAAAACTCAACGTCAGCGGCACGAAAAACCCCGACGCGAGACCGCTCAAAAATTGCAGCGCCAGCAGCGTGTGCAAATTGCTGGCGAACGGCTCAACCAACGAGATCACCGCCAGCGCGCTGGCCGCCGCTATCAATGGTCGCCGGGCGCCGTAGACCCCGCCGACCCAGATGGCCACCGGGGCAATGAGCATTTGACCGACGGTGAGCGAGGTTGTGATCCAGGCTCCCTCATCAATTCCTGCATGCAAGGCGCCGCGGATATCGGCAAGGCCGAAGGAGGAAAATCGAGTGTTCAATGTGGAG
>DATFZF010000061.1:0-3442 GCA_035314705.1 Steroidobacteraceae bacterium
ACCGTGACCGCGTGATTCTTTCGAAGGCGCCGCGGACTACAGCTGAGCACGATCCATTCGGTGTTTTTGCAGAATGGAACTCCCGGGCGGACAGCAACGCTTATGCCCAGATCTAGAACCGATTACCTACGGCTATCCTTAACTATCCTCAAGCCCCATCGCTCGCGCAATTCGACCCCGCCGGCTTGCCCGCGAAGCGCGCCCTGATCCACCCGAGCTGATCCGGGGTCGATTTCTCCATGGTGGGATCGTGGTCGAGGCCGGGGTAGCTGCGGAAGGTGACGGGCTGCTTTTGGGCGCACAATTGCTTGACCGCAGCGCGCACCGCGTTGATGGGCACGGTCTGATCCGCTTCGCCCGCGATCACGAACAGCGGGCCGCCGATGGGTGCCTTGTCCACGGCGTTGTCCTCGAAAAATCGGTGCACCCAGGGGCTTTTCTCCCAGCCCGGCCGCAGCAGCGTGCCCACCGGCAGCGCCGCATACATGGCATACCCGTAGTAGAAGCAGCCCTGGGTGGTGACCTCCGCATAGTGCGCGAGCACGCCGTCGGACAAGAGGTCATGGGGGTTGAATTCCGGATAGCGCGCGTGGATGCCGGCGGCCATGAAGGCCAGATAAAAGCCGACGCCAGGGGTGTTGCTCAAATGGCTGAAGAAATCCGTCTCACGCGCCACTCCCGCCACCGACACGGCGCCCAGGTAGTCGGGATCCTTGAGGTCGTGCTCGGCTTCGGCCACGCCGAAGGCCGCGAGCCCGCCCTGCGAATGTCCGTCGACCACCCATTGCGCTCCCAAGCTGCGCACGGCCGCGCGGGCCGCCGGAATCGAGTAGACCACATCGTGCGCCTGCGCGATCTTGTTCACGTACTGGTGCGGACCGCCGTCGCTGCCGAGGCCGTGGTAGTCCGTGGCCACCACCGCGAAGCCGGCGGCGACCATGGGCATCAGCCCTTCATCGCCGTAGTACACGTCCTTCATGGCGGATGGCGCGCACAGACGCGCGACGCCGCTGGTGCCATGCGCCCAGGCGATGACGGGCCAGCCCTTGGGTCCGGGCTTTCCGCCCGGAATCAGCACCACCCCCGAAGTGGCGACATCGCCTCCGGTCGCATCCAAGGAGTGATAGAGAATGCGCACCGCGCTGGCGCCTTTCGGCAGGGCGTAGCCCGCGAAGCTTTCCTGGCGCAGCAGATCCCCCGGCTTGGTCGCGGACAGATTCGCGGGCGTCGTATAAAAATTCGTGAGCGGCAGCCGATCGGCCTTTTCCAGCGCTGCGGCGTCGGCCAAGGATTTGGGCATCTCCTGGGCGTGCGCCGAAATCAAGGCCGATAGCAGCAGCGCGCCGCCGCACGCCAATGATGTGGTTTTCATTTTCATCCCCCCCCCAAAAAAAAGTGCGCCTCAAATGCGACCGATCGCTTACTTTGGCTCGAATTTCAAGGCTACGCCGTTCATGCAGTAACGTTCGCCGGTGGGATTCGGGCCGTCCGGGAACACATGGCCCAGATGCCCGCCGCAGCGGGCGCAGTGCACTTCGGTGCGCGCCATGCCGAGGGTGCGGTCCGTGGTGGTGCCCACCGCCTTGGGCAGGGGCGCGAAGAAGCTCGGCCAACCCGTGCCGCTGTCGAATTTCGTGGACGACTCGAACAGCGGCAGGCCGCAGGCCGCGCAGGCGTACATGCCCGGCCGATGTTCCTGGTTGAGCGGACTGGTGCCGGCGCGTTCGGTGCCGTGCTTGCGCATGACGGAGAAGGTCTCGGGCGGCAATTCCTTCTTCCATTCCTCGTCCGAGCGCTTGATGGGTGATTCGGGGTTGTCATTCATGGGTACGTCCTCGTCAAGTTCGCGATGCGACTATTCTAGCGCGAGCGCCTACTCATGCGCCCGCGGCATGAGCAGCTTGGCGATCAGCGAGGTCCACCCCGATTGGTGCGATGCGCCCACGCCGCGGCCGGTATCGCCATGGAAGTACTCGTAGAAGGGGATGCAGTCCTGGTAATTCGGGTCGTTTTGCAATTCGGGCTGATGACGCAGCACCGGCCGCTCGCCCTGGCCGTCCTTCAAGAAGATGCGCGCCAGGCGATGCGACAATTCGGTGGCCACCTCGTCGAGGGTGAGATAGCGGCCCGATCCCGCCGGGCATTCCACTTTGAAGTCATTGCCGTAGTAGTGATGAAATTTTTGCAGGCTTTCGACGATGAGGAAATTCGTCGGAAACCAGATCGGCCCGCGCCAATTGGAATTGCCGCCGAACTGCCGCGACTCGGCTTCTCCCGGCGCGTAGCGCACCTCCAGATCCGTATGGTCCACCTTGAACACATAGGGATGCGCGAGATGCACCCGCGACAGCGCCCGCACGCCGTAGTCGGACAGGAACTCGGTCTCGTCCAGCATGCGCCGCAGGAGTTTTTTCATGCGATGGCCGCGCAGCAGCGACAGCAGCCGCCGCTGGCCGCGTCCCGGATCCTCCCAATGCGACACCAGGCTCGCGAGATCCGGCCGGTGGTTCAAGAACCATTCCAGCCGCTTGCGGAAACCCGGCAGCCGGTCGAGCAGCTCCGGTTCCAGGGTTTCGACCGCGAACAGCGGGATCAATCCCACCATGGAGCGAACCTTCATTCGCACCCGTTCATCGTTCGGCATGTTGAGCACGTCATAAAAGAACTGATCTTCCTCGTCCCACAGACCCACGTCGGCATTGAACATGCAGCTCATGGCCTCGGCGATGTTCAAGAAATGCTCGAAGAATTTACTCGCGATGTCCTCGTACACATGATTGTGCTCGGCGAGCTCGAGCGCGATGCGCATCAAATTGAGCGAATACATCGCCATCCAGCTGGTGCCGTCCGACTGATTGATGAAGCCGCCGGTGGGCAGCTGCGCGCTGCGGTCGAACACGCCGATGTTGTCCAATCCCAAGAATCCGCCCTGAAAGATATTGCGGCCCGAATTGTCCTTGCGATTCACCCACCAGGTGAAGTTCAGCATCAGCTTGTGGAACACGCGCTCGAGAAATTCGAGATCGCCCTGGCCGCCGTTCTGCTTGCGGTCGATCTGATACACGCGCCAGGCGGCCCAGGCGTGCACCGGCGGGTTGACGTCGCTGAACGCCCACTCGTAGGCGGGAATCTGGCCGTTCGGGTGCATGTACCATTCGCGCGTCAGCAGCACCAGCTGATGCTTGGCGAACTCGGCGTCGATCAGCGCGAAGGGGATGCAATGGAAGGCCAAATCCCAGGAGGCGTACCAGGGATATTCCCACTTGTCCGGCATGGACAGGATGTCGGCATTGTTGAGGTTGCGCCATTCGGCATTGCGGCCGTGCAGCCGGGCTTCAGGCGGCGTCGGTTGCCCAGGATCGCCCTTGAGCCAGCGCGGAATGTCCAGGCGATAGTACTGCTTGCTCCAGATCAGCCCGGCGAACGCCTGGCGCTGGACGAT
>DATFZF010000062.1:0-4205 GCA_035314705.1 Steroidobacteraceae bacterium
GGGGTCAGGTAATATTTAACAACAACGGAGAGGTGGCAGAGCGGTTGAATGCACCGGTCTTGAAAACCGGCGTCGGAGCGATCCGACCGTGGGTTCGAATCCCACCCTCTCCGCCAGTCGCGACATCAATTCCGCTCAGCCTAGATCAGTCGACCGCGACGGCAACGAAGACCAACCGCGCAGTTCGTGCCTGATAGTCATCGACTAACGCGATATTTGCAAATCAAGAACTTCGTCCTACTTGCTGAGCCGGCAATACATAATGCCGCGTGGATTGAAGTGTGACGCATTTCATCCGTCTGGAGGGCTGCCGCCGGGAGTATTGCGCTCAACTGCGATCCATCCCAAGTTTTGCAACCCATGGTTTGGCTAAGGTGGCTTCATCGTCAACGAGCGGCTGCCTGCGATTATGTTCACTCAAGCTCCGAACCGCGTGGAACGCCGGCCCGCCGGGAAGCGGAGCCTTTTCTTCGCGCTGGGTGTCCTGCTGTTACTCGGTTTTGATGGGCAGAGTCCCGCGGAATCGATCGCAACCGCCATGCGCGCGGATGCCATTCTGATCGTCAAACACGAACGCAAACTCTACTTGCTGCGCGATAATTCTCCGCTGCGCACTTACCGCATTGCCCTCGGCCTCAGTCCCACCGGCGCGAAGGAGCACGAATGGGATTTTCGCACTCCCGAAGGCAGCTACATCATCGACTTTCGCCGGGAGCACAGCCGTTACTTCAAGGCGCTGCACATTTCCTACCCGAGCCCTTCGGACTTGAAACGATCCTCGGCGCTGCACCGGCCCGCCGGCGGAGACATTTTCATCCACGGCGAGCCCAATCGGCCCACCAAGCCGGTCGACTATTACAAGACGCGCGATTGGACCAACGGTTGCATTGCCCTCGCGGATGAGGATTTGCAGGACGTGTGGAACCTGACGTCGGGCCCGACGCCGGTCGAAATCGTTCCCTGAGCGAGCAGCGCGCCCTGAACAAGCAGCGCGCCTGATCAGGCGGCGCCCCGCGGCGGAATCACACTTCCAGCCGGTCTCCGGGGCGGGCTACCAAGGCATAGAGCGCCGGCATCAGAAAGATGCTGATCAACAGCCGCGTGAACAGGCCGCTGACAATCACCAGGGCGAACGGCCGCTGTGTGTCGGTGCCGACGCCGGTGGCCAGCGCCACCGGCAACAACCCCAATGCCGCGACCAGCGCGGTCATCATGATCGGACGCAGCCGCATGATTGCCCCTTCACGAATCGCCTCGGCGAGCGGAGTGTCGGCTTTGCGAAGTTCATTGACATAGGAGATGTACACGATCGCCGTCTGCACCGAGACGCCGAACAGGGCCAGGAAGCCGATGCCCGAAGAGACCGAGAACGGCGTGCCGGTGATCCACAAGGCCACGATGCCGCCCACGGGAGCCGACAAGACCACTCCGAGCACCGTGATGAACGGAAATTTGAAATTGCTGTATAGGGCGAACAGCAGCAGAAAAATCAGGAACAAGGTCAGCGGCAGAATGACATTCAGCTGCTCGCGGGAAGCCGTGTATTCCGAATATTCTCCACCCCAATCCAAACGATAACCCTGCGGCAGGGGTATCTTTGCATTGACCTGCTGCATGGCATCGCCCACCGCACCGGCCAGATCGCGTCCTTCCACCGAGAACTGCACCCCGATGTAGCGCGAATTGTCCTGGCGATAGATGAACGAGGCGCCGTTCGTCACGCCGATGTCCGCGAATTCCTTGAGCGGAATCTGTTGTCCGCCGGGCGTGGCCACCAAGATATTTCCGATCTCCTCCGGGTTGTCGCGATATTGGCGATCGAGGCGCACGATCAGATCGAACTGCTTTTCTTCCTGCACGATCTGGCTCGCCACATCGCCGCCGACGGCAGTTTGAATCAGGGCGTTGATGTCGGCGACATTCAAGCCATGGCGGGCAATGGCGGCACGGTTGATCTTGATGGTAAGACTGGGCTGCCCGAGTTCCTGCACCAAGGTCACGTCACGAATTCCGCGCACCTGTTCCAAGATCTGCTTGATGGCTTTGCCTTTCTTCTGGAGCGTATCCAAATCGGATCCGAAGACCTTGACCGCGAGGGCGCTCTTCAAGCCCGTTTCAGCCTCATCCACCGCGTCTTCGGCCGGCTGGGTGTAGTTGAAAGTGATTCCCGGAAATGTCTCGAGTTTCTTGTTGATCGCATCGATCAGGCCGGCTTTCGTGCCATACGGGCCCGTCCATTGCGCGTAAGGTTTCAGATCGACATAGAACTCGACGTTGAAGAACCCGGTCGGATCGGTGCCGTCGTCCGGCCGGCCGAGTTCCGACGCGACGGTGGTGACTTCGGGAAAGGAGTGCAAAATGTCGCGCACTTTGGGCGAAATCTTCGCCGCTTCGTCGAACGAAATGCTGTAAGGCATCGTGGCGCGCACCCACAGCGCGCCCTCATCCAGGTGCGGCATGAACTCGGCGCCGATGCGCGGGATGAGCAGCAGCGAAGCCCCCAGCAGAATGGCGGATGCGAACGTAATCCCCCAGGGACGGGCCAGACAGAAATCGAGGCCCTTGACGTAAGCGGATCTGATGGATTCGAACGCGGCGTTGCGCCGCTCATGCACGCCCCGCCGCATGAACCAGGCGCACAGCACCGGCAACAAAGTCAGCGTGACGATCAAGGAACCGACCAGCGCAAAAACCATGGTGTCCGCCATCGGTTTGAACAGCGTGCCCGAAGGCCCGGACAGCACGTAGATGGGCAGGAAGCTCGCCACGATGACCGCGACCGCATAGAACAGCGGACGGTCCACTTGCGCCGCCGCATCGAGAATGATTTCCTTGACGTCGAGCGGAGCTCCCCGGCGCGCCGCGATCTGGCGAAAGATGTTTTCCACCATCACCACCGCGCCGTCGACCAGGATCCCAAAATCCACCGCGCCGATGGAGAGTAGATTGGCCGAGGCGTTTTGCAGATCGAGACAAACGAACGCGAATAGCAGCGCCAGCGGGATGCTGGCGGCGACGATCAACCCCGCGCGAAAATCGTAGAGGAAAAATATGAGAATCACGACCACCAGCAGCATGCCGCGCAGCAGGTTGCGCTCCACGGTCTGCGTCGTCAGATCCACCAGTACGCTGCGGTCGTAGAACGGCAGTACCTTGACATCCTTGGGCAGGATTTGGTGGTTGAGTTCCTCGGTCTTCGCTTCCACCCGCTTCAGGACATCTTGAGTTTTCTCGCCCGTCCGCAACAATATGACGCCCTCCACGGCGTCATCCTGTTTCTCGAAGCCGAATTCCCCGAGCCGCGGGGCAATGCCGATGACCACGCGGCCGATGTCCTTGACCAACACGGGCGTGCCGTCATGCACTGCCACAACGACGTTGCCGATGTCCTCCAGAGTGCTGATCCGCCCCATGCCGCGCACGTAATAGAACTTGCCGCCTTGCGAGAAGAACCCGCCGCCGGAGTTGTCGTTGTTGGCCGCCAAGGCATTCTCCACCTGCGGCACCGACAAGCCGACGGCAGCCACCCGCAGCGGATCGAGCAGCACCTGGTATTGCATGGTGCCCCCGCCGAATCCCGAATCATCGGCCACGCCGGGCACGGATTTGTATTGGGGTTCGACGGTCCAGTCCTCGAAAGTCTTGAGCTCCATCGGCGAGCGGTCGGAGCTTTGCAAGACGTAGCGATAGATCAAACCCGACGGCGCCGACATCGGCGCCACCGAAGGAGTGATGCCGCTCGGCAGGCTGAGGTCGCCCATTCGGTTGAAAACTTCCTGGCGGGCGAAGTAATTGTCCGTGTTGGTCTGAAAAGTGAGGATCACGTCGGACAATCCGTACAGCGAGATCGAGCGGATGGTGGTCATCTTCGGAATGCCGTTCATGTCTTTTTCGACGGGCACCGTGATCAGCCGCTCCACCTCTTCGGCGGCGCGCCCAGGCCATTGGGTGATGACCTCGACCATGGGAGGCGCAAGATCCGGGTAGGCGTCCACCGGAAGTCGAATCAGCGAGCGCGTGCCGGCGGCGATGAGCAAAATCGTCATGAGCGCGATGAGCAGCGGCTGCCGCAATGAAGAGGCCACGATGCGGTTCATGATCGAGGCCGCTCGCGGCGAGGATCCGTCCGGGACCAAAGGCTCGCTCATTGAGTTTGCATGAACTGAAGAAAAATGCCGCCGTCGGCCACGATTTTGTCGCCCGCA
>DATFZF010000063.1:0-15364 GCA_035314705.1 Steroidobacteraceae bacterium
TGTAATGACAATCGGGGGCCCAGGGCAACAACTCATTGAATCGCCAGCGAATGCCGGGCTACGGCAGCACCAAAAGCGGCTTTCAGCGGCCTGACGACCTCCCAGCGGCCAAATTTACCGCGGCAGGGCCGATTCTACCGCGGCAGGCGCCCCGCCATGCCGCGCATCATGTTCTGCAGCATGCCGCCCTTGGCCAGCTTTTTCATGGTTTTTTGCATTTGGTCGAACTGCTTCAGGAGGCGGTTGACCTCCGGCAGCTGCACCCCGGCGCCCGCGGCAATGCGCCGCTTCCGGGAGCCGTCGATCAGCTCCGGGCGGCGCCGCTCCCGCGGCGTCATCGAGTCGATCATCCCCATTTGACGCTTCAGGGTCCGTGCATTGACCGCGCCGGCCGCGGCGGCGGCGTTGGCCTGCAGATGCGCGGGCAGCTTGTCCAACAGCGCCGACATGCCGCCCATGCTCTGCAGCTGCTGCAATTGGTCGCGCAAATCCGCCAGATCGAATGATTTGCCCTTGCCGATCTTCCTGGCGAGCTTTTCGGCCTTTTCCTGGTCGACCTGTCCCTGAACCTGTTCGACCAGGGACAGGACATCGCCCATTCCCAGAATGCGCGACGCGATGCGCTCGGGCTGAAACAACTCCAAGGCCTCCGCCTTCTCGCCCGTGCCGACGAACAGAATGGGCTTGCCGGTGACCTGCCGCACGGACAGCGCCGCGCCGCCGCGGGCATCGCCGTCGGCTTTGGTGAGAATCACCCCGGTCAGACTCAGCGCCTCATTGAACGCCTTGGCGGCGTTGACCGCATCCTGTCCGGCCATGCTGTCCACCACGAACAGACGCTCATGCGGATTGATGGCTGCTTCGAGCTCTTTGATCTCCGCCATCATCTCGGCGTCGATGTGCAGACGGCCCGCCGTGTCGAGCAGCAGCACGTCGTAGGCTTGCAGCGTCGCTTCGGTCAGGGCGCGCCTGGCGATGGTCACCGGCAGCTCGCTGGCAAGCGCCGCGGTAAATCCCGCTCCCACCTGCGCTGCCAGCGTCTGAAGCTGCAGGATGGCCGCCGGACGGTACACGTCCGTGCTCACCATCAGCACCTTCTTGTTCTGCTTCTCGATCAGCCAGCGCGCGAGTTTACCGGCGCTCGTGGTTTTGCCCGCGCCCTGCAGACCGGCGAGCATCACCACCACGGGGCGTTGCGCGCGCAAGTTGAGGCCGCTGGAGGGCTCTCCCATGAGGCGGGTCAGCTCCTCGTGCACGACCTTGATGAAGGCCTGCCCCGGGGTGAGGCTCTTGCTGACTTCGACGCCGATGGCACGCGCTTTGACGGCCTCGGTGAAGGTCTTCACCACGCTGAGCGCGACATCGGCATCGAGCAGCGCGAGCCGCACCTCGCGTACCGTCTCGGTAATATTGTCGTCGGTCAGCCGGCCGCGGCCGGACAGCGACTTGAGCGCGGCGGAGAGACTGGAAGTGAGGCGATCAAACATAGTGCTGATATTATAGGCCAGCCGTGATCCTCGCCGTCACTTTGTTCCTGCTCTATGCCGCCAGTGCCTGGGTCATGCTTCGCAGCGTGAACAAGCCGCGGTTGGAGCCGCTGGCATGGGCCTTGGTCCTGCTGGCGATCATCGGCCACAGCGACGCCATCATGCATATGATGCGCATCAACGGCCCCTTCTCCATCGGTCTGCTCGAAGCGGCTTCCCTGCTGGCATGGACGCTCGCGGTGCTCGCCTGTTTGATTTCCATCGACAAGCAGAATCGCGTTCTGGGCGCGATTCTCATCGCGTGCGCCGCATTCGGAGCGGCCGTGACCGGCGCCGGCCACTCGGCGGCCGAAGCCACCGCACCCGGGTGGGAACTGACGGCGCACATCCTGCTCTCCATGGGCGCCGCCGCATTGTTGTTCGCGGCGGCGGTCACCGCCGTTTTACTGGTGTTTCTCGAATCCAGGCTGCGCACCCGCCGGATCGCCCATCTGCCGAACGCGCTGCCGCCGCTCGATGCGCTCGAGAGGGTGATGTTCCGCCTGATCGGCGCGGGCTTCGGCCTGCTGACCCTGGCGCTGTTCACCGGATTCGTCTTCGTCACGAACCTGTTCACCCAGAATCTGGTGCAGAAAACCGCCCTGTCCCTGATTGCCTGGCTGATATTCGGCGTGCTCCTGATCGGGCGCATTCGATTCGGCTGGCGCGGCCGTTCGGCCGTGCAATGGACCTTGAGCGGCTTCGGGGTCCTGGCCGTGGCTTATTTCGGCGTCAAGTTCGTCCTCGAGTATGTGTTCGGCCGGCACTGGGGCTGAATGCCACATCCCCCTTTAGGATTGCTGTTCTGCGCGCTGACGGGATTGCTCATCCTTGCCGCATTTTTTGCCGGCAGCGAAACGGCGCTCATGAGCTTGAACCGCTATCGCCTCAGGCATCGCGCCAGCGAAGGGAATCGCGGCGCGCGGCTGGCGGAGAGCCTGCTCGCCCATCCCGACCGGCTCATCGGGCTGATCCTGTTGTTGAGCACCGTCGTCAACGTGGCGACGCCGATGCTGGTGGGCTTCATCGCCCTGCGTCTCGGCGGCGAGTACCTGGTGGCGTTCGGCGCCGCGGCGCTGACCTTGGTGCTGTTGATTTTCTGCGAGGTGGCGCCCAAGACCTTCGGCGCCTTGCATCCGGAACAGCTTGCCCTGCCCGCCGCCTACATCTACACGCCGCTGCTGTGGGTGTTGTACCCGTTCGTGTGGGCCACGAATCTGCTCGCCAACGGCGTGCTGCGCCTGTTCGGCGTCTCGCCGCAGCAGGCGTCGAATTCCCTGAGCAGCGAAGAGCTGCGCACCGTGGTGGCGGAGGCCGGCGCAATGATCCCGCATCGCCACCAACAGATGCTGGTCAGCATCCTCGATCTGGAAAATGCCACGGTGGAAGACATCATGGTGCCGCGTAATGAGATCGTCGGCATCGACGTCGACGATGATTGGGACCGGGTGCTCGAGCAGCTGCGCCAGAGCCAGCACACGCGCCTCCCGGTGTACGAGGGGGAAATCGACCGCATCATCGGCGTGCTGCACATGAAGCAGGTCGTGCACGAGCTGGCCCGCGGACGGCTGGACCGCGGCGCGTTGACCGAGGCGGCGAGCTCGCGCGAGGCGTACTTCGTGCCTTCGGGCACAACGCTCAACACGCAATTGTTGAATTTTCAGCGCAACAAGCGCCGCATGGCCTTCGTGGTCGACGAATACGGCGACATTCAGGGGCTGGTGACGCTCGAGGACATACTCGAGGAAATCGTCGGCGAGTTCACGACCGACCCTGCGACCATGATGCACAAGGATGTGCACGCCGAAGCCGACGGCAGCTTCGTCGTCAGCGCGTCGGCCACCGTCCGCGCCCTGAATCGATCCATGCGCTGGAACCTGCCCACCGACGGCCCGAAAACCTTGAACGGCTTGATCGTGGAATTTCTCGAGACCCTCCCCGAGGTCGGCACGACGTTGAAATTGGCGGACTACATGCTCGAGGTGCTGCAAACGGGCGACAACGCCATCAAGACGGTGCGCATCCGGCCGCCTGACCAGCCGCCGGCCGCCTGATCAGCCGCCGCCGGCCTGACGCTCGCCCGTGGGCGGCCGCGTCAGAACGCCTCGAGCGCCTGATTCAAGCGAGTCACCCCGCGGACCGACATTCCTTCGGGGGTCCGCTTCGGCACGTTCGCCTCGGGCACCACCGCGAGTTTGAAGCCGTGTTTCGCCGCCTCGCGCAGCCGCTCCTCGCCGAAGGGCACGGGGCGGATTTCTCCGGCCAAACCCAGCTCGCCGAAGACGATGAGGGAATTGGGCAGCGGCGCATCGCGCAGGCTCGACCGCGCGGCCATCACAATGGCCAAATCTCCGGCAGTCTCCGCCAAGCGCACGCCGCCGACGACGTTGGCAAAGACATCCTGGCCGTGCAATTGCAATCCTGCATGGCGATGCGCCACCGCCAGCAGCATCGTGAGCCGATTGCCGTCGATTCCCACCGCGACCCGGCGCGGATTGGCGCTCAAGGCCGCATCGGCCAGCACCTGGACCTCGATCAACAGCGAGCGCGTTCCCTCGCGCATCACGGTGATGACGCTGCCGGCAACCGGTTCGGCATGCCGCGACAGAAAAATCGCCGACGGATTCGTGACTTCGCGCAGGCCCTGCTCGAGCATGGCGAAGACCCCGATCTCGTTGGCGGCGCCGAAGCGGTTCTTCACCGAGCGCAGCACGCGGAAGCGGCTGCCGGTATCGCTCTCGAAATACAGCACCGTGTCGACCATGTGTTCGAGCACCCGCGGTCCCGCGATTTGCCCCTCCTTGGTGACATGGCCGACGAGCAGCACCGCCGTGCCGCCGGCCTTCGCGAAGCGCACCAGCTCCGCCGTGCATTCGCGCAGCTGCGAGACGGCGCCCGGCGCCGCATCGATGCGCTCGGAGTACATGGTTTGAATGGAATCCACGATCAAAGCTCGCGCGTTCAAGGAGGACGCCGCCCCGACGATGGTCTCCACGCAGGTCTCGGCGATCAGCCGCGCGGTGGCGGCCTCGAGCCCGAGCCGGCGTCCGCGAAGCGCGACTTGTGCCAAAGATTCTTCGCCGGTGGCGTACAGCACCGGCCCTCCGCCGTTGAGGGCGGCCGCCGCCTGCAGCATCAGGGTCGATTTCCCGATGCCCGGATCACCGCCGATCAGGGTCACCGAGCCCGGCACCAGACCGCCGCCCAGCACTCGATCCAGCTCCGTCGAGCCGGTCGAGAGCCGTGGCTGTTCGAGAACGGCCTGCGCGGCCAGCGACGACGAGGCATCCGCCCGGGAGGCCGCCGCGCCCGATCGCGCGGCTTTGCGCGGGTGGGCGGAATTGAGCTCAGCCAACAGGGTGTTCCACTCGCCGCAGCCGGCGCACTGCCCCTGCCATTTCGGAGAAGAGGCTCCGCAGTTCTGGCAGATAAAGACCTCTTTGGACTTGGGCATGGACTTCCTTCGCGTCGAATTGTGAGCTTAGCATTGCAGTTAGGGCGGCCCGATCACCTATACTGCCGGCCTTCTCGACTGGGATTATGTCTATTGCATGCGAAAATTTGGGCTGATCGTGGCGATTGTGGGCCTGGCGACTTTGGGGTCGAGTCTTTTGCTCCGGGGGATCGCGCATCTGGACACTTGGGCTTGGCTTCCGGGGATCGTTCTATTGACCGGCGGCAGCGCAATTCTCCTGTGGTGCCGCTTCGCGGGATCCGCGGCTGCGTCGCGCGCCGTGAAAATCCCACCCCCGGTGGGCACCGAAACCGCACGTCTCCTGGACAACTTTGAACAGCGCTTCGCCGAGCTCAAGGGCCGCAAGCCCAACGCCACTGTGCTGAACGATTTATACACGCTCGGCAGCCAGCTCGAGCAGCGCGGCCGGGCCCAGCAGGCCACCGCCGTCTACCGCCACCTGGCGCGCATGGACAATACTTACCGCGACGTTGCCGCGCGCCTCCGCCGTCTGATGGATGCCGCCAAGCCGAAGGCTGCGCCCCCGGCCCCGGCCGACGCGGGTACCGCGGCGGTCGCGGCCCCGGCCGGCGCCCCCGCGGCCGTCGGCGCGGCCGTCGGCTTGGCCGGGGCCGGCACCTCCTCGGCGGCCGCGACGGCGGCAGCCGCCACGGTACCCGATACACAGCGTCTCGGGCGCTACCACCTCGACCGCGAGATCGGCCGCGGCGCGATGGGGATCGTCTACCTGGGCCGTGATACGGCCATCAACCGTATGGTGGCCATCAAGGCCATTCCGCTGGCCAGCGAATTCAGCGACGCCGAACTTGCCGAAGCCCGGTCGCGTTTTTTTCGCGAGGCGGAGACCGCGGGCCGGCTCAATCATCCGAATATCGTGACCATCTATGATGTCGGCGAGGAGCGCGGACTCGCCTATATCGCGATGGAGTATCTCAAGGGACGGCATTTGAGCGATTACGCGAAACCGGACACGCTCCTGGAGCCCCGCAAAGTGATGGAGCTCATCGGGCGCACCGCCGAAGCGCTGGGATTTGCGCACAAACAGCAAGTGGTCCACCGCGACATCAAGCCGGCGAACCTCATGTACGATCCCAGCACCGACGTGCTTAAGATCACCGATTTCGGCATCGCGCGCCTGAGCGGCGCCGGCAGCACCCGCACGGGAATTGTGCTGGGAACGCCGTCCTTCATGTCGCCGGAGCAGCTCGAAGGACGAACTGTGACCGGTCACTCGGACTTGTTTTCCCTGGGTGTTAGCCTATTTCAATTGTTGACCGGCCAGCTCCCGTTCACCGCTGACTCCATGACCGGGCTGATGCAGCAGATTGCCGAGGCGCCGCACCCATCGTTGCGCGTCGTCCGGCCGGATCTGCCCGCCTGCGTCGAGAGCATCATCGACCGCGCGCTGGCCAAGAATCCCGATGCGCGATTCGACTCCGGTGCACAAATGGCCGCAGCCTTGGATGACTGCCGTTCACGACTGCCCAGTGGACAGCCATGATTGGATACAACGCATGAGCCTCAAGGGGAAAATAGACAGCGTCGCGCTGACCGATACGGGAAAAGTCCGCGAGCACAACGAGGACATGATCGGCACCGAGGCCGACATCGGTCTGTTCGTTCTGGCCGACGGCATGGGCGGCTACAACGCGGGCGAGGTCGCCAGCGGCATTGCCGTCAAAACCATCATCAATTTGGTTCGCGACGCGGTCCTGCGCGAGGACCTGTCCGTGCCCGACCCGGAGACCGGCCTGACCCGGCCGAGCATCATCTTGCGTGATGCGATTCACAGAGCCAACAAAATCATCTACCACACCTCCAAGACCCAGCCTCAATGTGAGGGGATGGGCACTACAGTGGTGGCGTGCTTGTTTCACGACAACAAAATGTCGATCGCCCATGTCGGGGATTCGAGGCTTTACCGCCTGCGGGACAACCGTTTCGAGCAGATGACCCTGGATCATTCCCTGCTGCAAGAGCTGGTGGACCGGGGCTTCTATTCCCAGCAGGAAGCGCAGCGGGCGACCAACAAGAATTATGTTACCCGGGCTCTAGGAGTCGAACAAAACGTCGAAGTCGAGATCCACGAACAGCCGGTCCAGAAGTCCGACTACTATGTGCTCTGCTCGGACGGCCTGTCCGACATGATTGAAGATGAGGATATTCATTTAACAATCAGCACCTTTAGTGCTAATCTTGATACAGTTGCTAAACAATTGATACAGCTCTCTAACGATAATGGCGGGCGGGATAATGTGTCGGTGATCATGGCTCATGTAGCCGAGCCGTTCCCCGCACACCGGCGTATATTTGACAAAATATTGGGATGGTTCGGTTAGGGAAATGGAGTCTGAATGGCACGCTTGATGCTCAGCTTGGATGGACAGATCCTCGCGGAATACAACATGAATAAAGAGCGCTACACGATCGGGCGCCTGCCGGACAACGATATTCGTATCGACAATCCGGCGGTGAGCGGACACCACTCGCTCATCATCAATATTCTGAATGATTCCTTCCTGGAAGACTTGAACAGCACCAATGGCACCTATGTCAACGGCAAGCTGATCAAGAAGCACGCGATGCAGCACGGCGATGTCATCACCGTCGGCCATCATCAGCTGCGCTTCGTCGACAGCGGAGACGTCGAGGCGGAGCAGGACGAATTCGAAAAGACCATGGTCATCACGCCTTCATCCCAGGGTGAAGAGCGTATTCGGCGCGTCGGCGCCGCGGTGGACCAGGCCGCCAAGGCGGTCGCGGCGGCGGCACCCAAGCGTCCCGGCGTGCCCGACAATGCCACGGCGCTGCCGAAGGCCAAGCTGCAAGTGTTGAGCGGCGCCTTCGCGGGGCGCGAATTGGAACTTACCAAGGCGCTCACCACGCTCGGCCGGCCGGGCGTGCAAGTGGCGGCCATCACCCGCCGCGCGGAAGGCTACTTCATCGTGCACGTGGACAGCGGCAAGGAAAACGATTATCCGCAGGTCAACGGCGTCCCGATCGGACCGCAGGCCCGTCGGCTGAACGACAACGACGTGGTGCAGCTGGCCGGCGTGAAGATGGGGTTCTTCGAGAGCTAGGGATTGATTCCGCGCCGCGCGAATTCATCCGCAACCTGCGGCCAGACTTTCTCGGCTTCCGCGATGTCGGCCTGGCCTTCCGCGGTTTTGTTTTTGCGCAATTCATCGATTCCCCGTCCGTACAGGGACCATGCGTTCTTCGGGGCGACTTGCAGCGCCGCATCGAAGTCGGCGATGGATTTATCGTAATCGCCCAGTCGCAGGCGAACCAGGCCGCGACTGCTCAGAATG
Organism: Steroidobacteraceae bacterium; assembly: GCA_035314705.1. Lineage (GTDB taxonomy): Bacteria > Pseudomonadota > Gammaproteobacteria > Steroidobacterales > Steroidobacteraceae > Bog-1198. The sequence continues at coordinate 8,313 of DATFZF010000063.1, forward strand.
TGCGCGCTTTGAGGGCTGTGCTTGGCGCTGCGCTTCAGCGCGGCGTCGCAATCCGACAGCGCTTTGACAAGCTCTGTGCCCTGCAGCGCCCTCACCCAACAGCGGCTGTTCAGCGCCTCCGGCATGCGGGAGTCGTCGGGGTGGGCCAGTATCCATAGGTCGTATTGGGCAATGGACGCCGGCAGAAGATCGGCTCTCTCGTAACCCTGCGCCAGAAACAGGCGGATTTCAGCCTCCTTGGGTGCGGCGCGTCCCGCCGAGTCGAGATCGGCGCCGGCGCCGGCCATGTCCCGGGCCATCAGGCGCAACTGAGCGCGCGCCTCCAGTGCGTCCAAGTCATCGGCTTTGAGCTCGAGCGCCCGGTCGAAATCGGCAATGGCAAGATCGGTCTGCTTGTTGTCGCGATAAGCGATGCCGCGCTGGTAGAAGTAGTGGGGGTCGCTGGGATCCAACTCGCATGCGCGCGTGAGGTCGGCGATCGCGTGCTCATAATCGTGGCGGGAGGCAGACGCAGTCCCGCGCCGGCTGTACGCCGCCGCATCGGCAAGCTCATCGCCTGGCCTTGGCTCGTCCGGTTTGCCGGATGATGCAGTCAGATTGAACACCGGTCCGCCGTTGTAGGTGAAATACAACTTGTGCTGACTGCTGGCGACGTAAACCCGGTGCGATAGAAAAAAATCCGCACCGAGCAGCATGTCCGCGGTGTCGAGGCCTATATCGCCGAAACGCAGGCGTGCATTGCGGATTTCCTCGTCGCCGATCTGGAAACTGGAAAACCGTCCGATATAGGTCCTGACTTTGGTCCGCCCAATCCCGCCGCTGTCGCCGGCATAGATCACTCCCTCCGAGCCGGGCTTGATGCCGGCCCGTTCGGCCGACTTGAGCGATAGGATCGAACTGGCCGCGCCGGTGTCGAATAGCACGCGAATTTTGGCGCCGTTGATCAGTGCCGTGCCGGTGGTATGCGGCGACTGCAAGGTCGCCGACTCGATTTCCATGACCGAATAGGTATCCGAGGGTTTGAGCCAATACGCCAACCGGGTGTGTTCACAGCCCTTGACGTGCATCAAGCGAATGATCCCTTTGGCGAGGTCGTACTCGACGTCGCCGATGTGAAAAAAGTTTTGGCCGAGCACCCCGACATTGTCGACGCCGCCCACGGTGCTGCCGCCGACGAGAAACTCGATGTTGTGCAACGGGATACCGGCGAAGGTAAATTCCTTGACCGTCGCAATGCTCGGAGTGACGTCGCCGCCGACGCCTTTGACATAGAGGCCGAACGGAGCGGGCCTCAACCTGAGCTTGAACTGCGCCGCGCTCGCCTCGGTCATCATGCTGAAAAATGCGCCGCTGTCGGCGACGAAGCGCGCGTCCTCGCCATTGATTTTCACGGTGATGAGCGGCTGCGAGTCGCTCATGGTGACCGGCAGCTCGGCCATCTTGGCGAGTTCGCAGGCCGCCAACGCGCGGGTCGGCGGCATCCACAGGTTCAATGTTGCAAGCGCGAAGATGCCGAAGCGGGCGCGCGTCGCTGATAACGTCCTTGTCGCTGGTTGCACCGCATCAGTCTGCACTGGAGCCGCCGGCCGGTCAAAACTCAGCGCAGCGTGACCGCCACGCGCTGGCTGATGCCGCACAACAGTTCGTAGGGGATGGTCTGCGCCCATACCGCGATTTCCTCCACCGGCAGCCCCTCGCCCCATAACACGACGGGGTCGCCCAAGGCCGGAGGGCGAAGCAGATCGGTGACATCGATGCCGATCATATCCATCGACACCCGGCCTGCCAGCCCGGCGCGTTCACCGTTGACCAGCACAGGGGTTCCCGAGCTCAAGGCTCGTGGGTAGCCGTCGCCGTAGCCCACCGCCGCCACCGCCAGCCGGGTGGGCCTCTGGGCCATCCAGTCGCCGCCGTAACCGACCCGCTCTCCGGGGGCGAGCTCCTTGACGGCAATCACATGCGAATGCAAGGTCATGGCGGGGCGCAGGCCGTAGTCCGCGCCGATCGACCCGGCGAACGGCGACACGCCGTAGAGCAGCAGTCCCGGCCTCACCCAATCACCCTGCGCGTCCGGATAGCTCAGCATGGCGGCGGAATTCTCCAAACTGCGCTCACCGGGAAGAGCCGCCGTCGCGGCGGCGAATCGCGCCAGCTGTTCCGAGGTCGTGGGCAGATCCGGTGTATCCGCAGAAGCCATATGCGTAAACAGGTTTACCGGGGAATGCACGCTCGCCAAGGCACTCAAGGCCGCATGTGCGGCGCCAAACGCCGTCCCTTTGAATCCCAGCCGATTCATGCCGCTGTCGAGCTTGAGCCACACCTTGAAGCGGGTTCCGGCCGTGGCCTGCCGGAGAAGCTCGATTTGTTCCTGGGCGTGCACCACGAGCTCGAAATCGGCCGCCGCCGCGGCCTCGAGCTGCTCGCGATCGAATACACCTTCGAGAAGCACCGTGGGCGTCCGGATGCCGGCGGCGCGCAGAGTCAGGCCTTCATCCACCCGCGCCACCGCAAAGGCATCGGTGGATTCGAGCGCTCGCGCCACGGCGACGAGTCCATGGCCGTAGGCATTGGCCTTGATGACGGCCATGACCCGCGACCGGGGGGCCCATTGCCGCACCACACCCAAGTTATGGCGGAGCGCGCCGGAATCCACCGTCGCGCTGACCATCGGGGTCACGACAACCTCTCGATCACGGCATGCATTTCTTGCTGATCACCCGTGATCATTACCCGAATAGATTTAATTCAGCAACGGTTCAGCCTCGATCCATGGAGCGGCGGGGGCTGCCGGTGGAGCCTAGCCCCCGCTTGGTTGGCGTAATTCGCTGGAATTACCCCTCCCGTCGGTTCGAGAATGCAACTCCCGCTAACGGTTACGGGAGGAGATTCTTGTTGACCTCGATCTTCGTCGCCGTAAGCGTAATCCCGGTGTACGACGTCCCCGTTCCAACGTAGGGGTTGGGTCCCGGAACCGCAGATGTTCCATTCTGTTTTCCGGTGAAGGTCTTGCCATCGTCAGAAACGGTCACGACGTAATTGAAGTACCCCGACGTCCCATCCCAAGTCCCAAGTGTCGCGCCGTCCCACGGTAATGCTGTAATAGTGCCGGCGTTGTAGTCGAAGAACGGATGAGTAAGTCCGTACCTGTGGTCCCCCAACTTGATCCAAGATCCATAACAGATGTAGCCAGTGAGCATGGGCGACCCCGTGTCCTGGTCGAATTCGAGGCCGTCGCTCGTCCATCCGGAGAAAACGTTGTCGATGACGCTTCCCTGGTAGCTGACTGTGATCAACCACAGCCCGACAATCGGCTCTTTACCCTCACGCTCTTCGGCCGCTTGCACCGACCAAGAGCAGGCGAAACCTAAGAACACGATAAGCATTTGAATTAGACGGCATGTCATGGATTGCATTGTGTTGTCACGCAGCATTGAGCTGTGTGCCTCCAAGGATTAGGATGACCATACAAAGGGCACTCGGACGCGAAACCGCCGTCCGTTGGGCGTGCAGCTTCTGGTCGCGATCGACACTGCGCTTCGATGGCTGGGCCCTCGACCCCGAATCCGGGGATTTGGAGCATGGCGGTGCCCGGATCCGGCTGCAGGAGCAGTCGACGCTGGTTCTCAAGGAGCTGATTTCGCACGCCGGTCGTGTCGTGACGCGCAAGCACCTGATCGCGCTGCTCTGGCCCAACGGGATCGTCGATTTCGACACCGGCCTCAATACGACGATTCGCAAGCTCCGCAGCGCGCTCGGCGACGAGACCGATGCGCCCCGCTACATCGAGACGCTGCCGAGACGGGGCTACCGATTCGTGGGCACCCTCGATGCGGTGCCCGACGCGCCCACCGCCGGCGCGGTGCCAGGCCAGGGGTTGACTGCCCCGCCCTCATCCGCCGTGCCCGGACGATCGCCAACCAGAACGGTACTGGTCGTAGGGTCTGTGGTCGGACTGAGTCTTGTGGGTTTCGCGGCCGATCGCCTGTGGTTTTCCAAGCATCAAGCGACCGCGACACCAGCACCGGCTGCGATAGCTTCCGCACCCGTGCCGGCCACCGCAGCACCGATCGTTCCGGAAAAATCCGTCGCCGTGCTGCCGTTCGTCAACATAAGCCGGGACAGCGAGAACGAGTACCTCTCTGACGGGCTCTCGGAAGAACTCATTGACATGCTGACGAAGGTCCCGGAGCTGCGGGTGCCGGCGCGTACGTCATCATTCTACTTCAAGGGTAAGCAGGCGACTGTCGCGGACATCGCCAAGGCGCTGAGTGTCACGCACGTGTTGGAAGGGAGCGTACAAAAATCCGGCAATAAGCTCCGGATCACGGCCCAGCTGGTTCGCGTCGACAGCGGTTACCACCTCTGGTCGCAGACTTACGACCGCAAGCTCGACGACATTTTCAAGATCGAGGACGAAATTTCGAGCGCCGTAGTCACAGCGCTCAAAGCCTCACTGCTCGCCAACGAAACGCCGCCCAGGGCTGTGGCACGAAGCGCCGAAGCCTACGCGCTGGTGCTCCAGGGACGGTACGTATACCTCAGGCAGGCGGAGGGGGACAACAAAGCAGCCGCCGATTACTTCCAGCAAGCGATTCGGTTCGATCCCACATCCGCCGCAGCGTGGGCCGGCCTATCCAAAGCGCTTGCCAATTTACCGGGTGGGTGGCAGGTACAGCGCGCGCGCGCGCGCTGGCCGCAGCGGAGCGCGCTCTCGCCCTCGATCCGAAGCTCGCGGAAGCGCACATCGCCATGGGCAAGGTACGGCTGTATCTTGACTTCGATTGGGCCGCCGCCGACACGGAATTCAGGCAGGCGCAAACGCTCGCGCCCCATGACGTCTCGGTGCTGATGTGGGCTGGTATTTACGCGGACAGCCTTGGGCATTCGAACGACGCGTTACAGTTGTACGAGCAGTGTCTTGCTATTGACCCGCTTAATCTTAGGGTGCTGTGGCTCGTCGCGGGCGAGTACGCCGCGACCGGACGTACGGCAGAAGCAGAGAAGTTGAATCGGGAGATAAGCGTGCTTTCGCCGACTTCGCCCTCGGTGCACGCCGCCACTGGCCGAATCCTGGTGGAGGCTGGCCAGGCCGACGCGGGAATCGCGGAGATCGAGCGCGAGCAAGATCGGGAATCCCGCGACATGGCTTTGGCGTCGGTCTACCAGATCCTCGGGCGTAGGGTCGAAGCCGATGCTGCCCTTGCCCGCCTCAAGTTGAAATATGCGGCTAAATATCCGTATCTTATCGCAAGTCTCCACGCGCAGCGCGGGGACCTTGATCAAGCGTTCGAGTGGCTCGACCGTGCACTTCAGCAGCGGGACCGGGCTGTTGTCGACGCGGTCGCGAGCGACCCACGTTGGAACAACCTCCGGGGCGATCAGCGATTTAAAACTTTTCTGCGCAAGCTGAAGTTTCCAGAGTAGCGGCACGCAACCGGCTTGCTTACCTAAATACACCCTCGGCGTACGACTCCGGCACGAAGTTCTCGAACTTGGTGTACTGGCCCAGAAACGTGAGCTGGAATTCGCCGGTCGGACCGTTGCGCTGCTTGGCGACGATGATGTCGGCAATGCCCTTGCGCGTGGTGTTCTTCTCGTACACTTCTTCGCGGTAGATCAGCAGAATGACATCGCTATCTTGTTCGATCGCGCCCGAGTTATGGCTAACAATGCCGTCCGCCAACCAACTCGCCGGTCCCGGAACCGTCATATCAAATACTTCTTCTTGGCCTTCGAGACCGACGGCGACGACGCGGTCCCAGAATAGATCGGAACGCGACCAAATCCTGAGGGCGTCGCTGTCGAGCAAATCGACGTAGGAATCAAATGTCGCGCGTGAAGGGGAATGTCGAAAATTATCGCTCGAATAAACAGTGCCGCGCATTGAACCTATCTCGCGCCGAGTCAACCCCTGGGCGCTCATCGACGATTTGAGCTGCGAATACAATTGCTGAGGCAAGGTATCCACATTTGGATTTGAGCGCGTTACTGCCAATCTCGCTGCTAATGCCGTCGCCGGAGCTTCGCGCGGTCCAAACGCTCCGACTCTCGTTAGAAACAGAGCCTGTTGCTCGGATCCGCTGACGTACACCGACCACAATGGCAGGCCGATCTTTTGCCGCACTTGATGAATGCGTCCCACGATGCCTAATCGCAGCAGCAGCGCGGCCACGTCGTGAACGAGTCGTTCGCTGCAGCTACAGAAATAAACACCTGGGGAGCCGCGCCGTCCGGCCGGGCGTACGTGTATAGAGCCGTCGGTGGCCCACAAATGCTTGAGCAGCAGCCCAATTTGCACATCGCTCATTTGAAACACGGCGGGCGGCAAATACTTCTGGTGCGAGCGCTGATTGAATATGCCCAGGCCCTTCAACCAGGCACCGACACCGGCGGCATGCCAGCGGTTGCCATTGTTGGCAATGACGAGCTGATGCCAATTGCCGCGGCCCGCATGGCGCGTCACAGTGCTGCCGAGCGCGAGCGCGCATTCGGTCACCAATTGACTGTTGGCTTCCGACGACGTCGTGTAGCGCAGCGGCTGGCGCGTGAGGTAACTGCCATCGCCAACCAAGTGACCAAGCAGCGCGATCTCGGCATCCGACCAATGCACGGGATTGGCGACCGATGGAAATTGTCGTGCGACGGCCACTCGCGAACCAGGACCTATCTCCGCAACCGTCTTCCATCCGTCTCCGGTAAATACTCGATGGTTGGCCGTCGCTCGCAGCGTGCGGCCGCTCGCGAGGGACACGCGGAATACCTGCCGCACGCCCTTCGACCACACCAAATCGCTTCGCGCCTTGATGATCTTCTGGTCCGCGCTCATGGCCCACACTTCGGGCGTCTGTCCGACAAGTTCGCGTATGGGCACGCGCTGGCCGTCCGCCAACATCACAAGTGTTTCGCCGGTGACGCATTCCCGAAGATCCGACATCACCGGCTTCTTCTCCTGCCGCTGCTCCACCCCGCGGTTGAGCTGCGACAGCGCGATGACCGGGACTTTCAATTCCTTGGCGAGGGCCTTCAGCGAACGCGAAATCTCCGAGATTTCG
>DATFZF010000064.1:0-10384 GCA_035314705.1 Steroidobacteraceae bacterium
AGGTAATTATTCGTCATGGTGTGCTGCGCCACCAAAATGGTGGACCGTTGCGCCGCCGTTCTTTCGTCGAGCAGGGCGCGCACGTGTTTGTGATACGGATCGAAGATCTCCGCACGGCGCGCGGCGGCTTCTGCGTCGCTCAGGTCTAAATTGCCCGGGATCTCGATCGATTCGCTCTGTCGCGGAATCGATGCCGCCACCTTGGGGTCGCGGTTGCAGTCGATCACCAGCCGCGAATAGTTCTGCGCCACCAGCGGCGCATCGAGCGCCGCGGCGGTTTGGCGCGCCACGCCCAAGGCGCCGATGTCCCAGGCGATGTGACGCCGCAGTTCCGCCGCCGGCAGACCCAGGTCATTCAGCCGCCGCGGAATGCGGCGGCTGGCGTGATCGACGACGATGACAAAATTGGATTGCCCCTGCCGCCCGGCGGCCATGACGGGCGGCGGTTCGTCGGCTGCGAGAAGCTGAAACGCCATTCACCAACCCACGGCTTCGCCGTCCTTTCTGAAATCCGATCCCGACCGGTAGACCCCATTGACGATCATGATGGATTGCACGCCGCCGACGTCCTCCCCGTTCACCGACTGCACGCCATGGCCCATGGCGGCAAGCTGCGATCCCACCAGATCATACAGCGGCGCCTCGAGACTCAGCACGTTCGAAATTTGACCGTGCCGAAACCTCGCCATGTCGGCTGCCGCCTGCACATTGGCGCCGAGGTCCAGTATGTCGACCAGCAATTGCGCATGTCCCTGCGCCTGCATGTCGCCGCCCATCAGAGTGACGGTCATGAAAGGCTCACCGCCGTGCATCACGAATCCCGCCGACAAGGTGTTGAACGGCCGCTTGTGCGGCTCGATGACGTTCGGACTCTTGGGGTCCAGCGTGAACAGAGCGCCGCGGTCATGCAGAATGAAGCCGTAACCCGGCACCGTGATTCCTGAACCGAAATGCTCGTAATTGCTGTTCACCCACGACACCATATTGCCCTCGCCGTCGGCGGCCGAGAGGACGATGGTGTCGCCGGGCAGATCGAATTTCCCCGGAGGACCCGGTGTGGACGCGCGCTTCGGGTCCACCCTGCCGCAGAGCGCGGCCGCGTGGCGCTCGGACAACAGCCTGTCGAGCGGCACGGTGGTGAAATTCGGATCCGCGTTGTATTGAAACAGATCGGCGAACGCCAGCTTCTTCGCCTCGACCAGAAAGTGCCAGTACCGGGGATTCGCGGGCCCGAGCGAAGCCAGCGTCTCACCCGGCGCCCAGCGCGGCACGCACGTCTGCAGAATAGTGAGAATTTCGCCGGTGGCCCACGCCTGCGACGGCGGCGGCAATTCAAGGACGTCGTAACCCCGGTACACCGTATGAGCGGGCTCGACCCACTCGCCCTGGTAATTGGCCAGATCCTCGAGCGTCATGGTTCCGCCGAGCGCCCGCGATTTCGCGACAATGGCCGCGGCAATCTCACCGTGGTAGAACGCATCCGCGCCCTTGGCCTGCAGCAGCCGCAAGGTGCGCGCCAGATCGGCATTCTTAAAGATCTGCCCGGGCAGCGGCGGCCGACCGTTCACGTACCACGTCCGGATGGAATCAGGGTCTGGTTCCGTACAGCATTTTTCCAAAGGGAGCGAATTGGGTATTCGCCAGTCGTGCGCGATGCGTTCGGACACCGCAAAGCCGTGCTCCGCGTACCCGGCGGCCGGTTCGAGGACCTCCTTGAATGTGAGTTTTCCGAAGCGTTTGAGCACGGCATCCCAGCCCCACAGCGCACCCGGGACCGTCACCGGCAATATCCCGAATGTCGGCATCCCCGAGCTCGGCCCCCAGTTCTTCGGATTCCAGCGATAGCCCAGCTGTTGAAAGCGCGCGAGCGTCGCACCCGTGGGCGCCGTACCGCTGGCATTCAACACGTACATTTTCTTTTCGCGGGCGATGTAGATGAAGGCGAAGAGATCGCCGCCCATCCCCACCATCATGGGCTCGACCACGTTCAGCACCGCGGCGGTCGCGACGGCGGCGTCGATCGCGTTGCCGCCCCGCATCAGCACCTGCAGTCCCGCCTGCGCAGCGAGCGGTTGACTGGTCACCACCATCCCGTGCTGCGCCATGACCTCGGAGCGGCTCTGCGCCGGCCAGCCTTCGGCGCGGGCGCCGCGCACGGCGCTGCAAAATGCGGGCTGCGGCGCCGATCCGCAAAAGCCGTCACTGGGCGCACCCTGAGCGAACGCGCAGACGCCTCCGAAGGCGCACGCGCCGCCGAGCGTCAAACTTACCCACCGGGCAGCGGCAGCGAACCATCGGGCGGCAGCGAACCACCGGGCGGCGGCAACGATTGTGGTTCTTTGCATTCGACCCTCTCCCGATCACCACCGCTCTCGCGGCGAATGTCGACGGCGCCCCGAGAGAAGTCTTAAGTCGCCCGCAAATCCTCGAGTATCGTACCGACCCGCGGCGCCTCCTCGTCGTGCGGCGGATCCCGCAGGGTCTCCTTGAGCGCGTCGGCGTACCATTCTCGCATGGATTGCGTATTCAATAGGCGATCGGCGTACGCCGCGGCAACGCCATCCAGCTCGAGGCCATAGGTCTGGACTCGAAACGCCACCGGCGCATAGAAGGCATCGACGGCGGTAAAGGTACGGCCCGCCAAGAAGGGACCGCCGAAGCGGCGCAGACCATCGTTCCAAAGACTGTTGATGCGCTGAATATCGCGCTCCAAAACCTCCGGAATTTCATTGAGCCGGATGCGCAGGCCGCAGCTCATCGAGCAGCGGTTGCGCAACTCGCTAAAACCCGAGTGCATCTCCGCCGCCGCGCTGCGCGCCCACCCCCGCGCACCCGGCTCCGCCGGCCACACCGCCGGATGCCGCTCGGCCACGTATTCCGCGATGGCCAGCGAATCCCACACCACGGTGTCGTGGTCGGTGAGACAGGGGACTTTGCCGCTCGGGGAAATCTTGCGGAAACGCTGCCAATCCGCTTCCCGCCCGAACGGCACCAGATGTTCCCGAAACTCGATCCCCAGTTCGCGCATCAGCACCCAGGGCCGCGCCGACCATGACGAATAGTTCTTGTTGGCAATGTATAAGTCGTACATCGGCCGCCGCCTCCCTGGATGAAATGCCAACCGATGACCATACAGGCTTCGATCGGCCGGAACGCCAAGTAAATCTCAACGCACGTTAAACAAACCTGATGTCCAAATCGAGCACTGTCATGGATGTGCGGCACATACTTCGCTATGGTGGCTGAGTTGAGCACTACCAGATTCCTTGGATGACCACTGCCAGATCCTTTAGATGAGCACCACACCGGCGACGATTGCCCCACCCCGTGCGTATTCACCCCTGATCTTGAGTTGCCTGGCTGCGACTTGGCTGATCTGGGGTTCGACGTATCTCGTGATCCGCTTCGCGCTGGCGGGTTTCGCGCCTTATTTTATGATGGCCACCCGCTTCGTCTTCGCCGGCGGCCTCCTGCTGGCGTGGCAACTGGCGAGGGGCGCGCCCTTGCCCTCGCTTCGCGAGTGGCGCAATGCTCTGCTCATCGGGACGTTGATGCTCGGCGGCGGCATGGGCGGAGTTGCCTACGCCGAACAGACCATCGCCTCAGGGTTGGTCGTTGCCTTCATCGCCGTCATTCCCCTGCTCCTGGTCGTGATCAATCTGGCGTTCGGCGTTCATCCCAAGCGCAGCGAACTGCTCGCGGTACTGGTGGGGCTGGGCGGCGTGCTGATGCTCACCCAAGGGGCCGGAATTCGCGCCTCCCCGACGGGACTTGCCGCCATCACCGTGGGTACGACCGGATGGGCGCTCGGCAGCGTTCTCGCGCAGCGTGGATTCGCGCTCGCGGCGGGTGCCACCGGATTCGCCACCGAGATGCTGTGCGGCGGTCTCGCGCTGCTCCTGATGTCGGCGGTGCGCGGCGAAGCCTGGCATTGGCCCATTGAGACCGACGTGTGGCTGGCGTGGTGGTACCTGGTCGTATTCGGATCGCTGATCGCGTTCAGCGCCTACATGCTGCTGCTCGCGCGCACCTCGGCCACCCTGGCCGCCAGTTACTCGCTGGTGAATCCGGTGGTCGCAATGCTTCTCGGCACGACCCTCGGCGGCGAAACTGTCTCGGCGTGGGAGTGGTTCGCATCGGGCATCGTCATGATCGGAGTCGTGCTGCTGTTCGCGGGTCGGCGGCGGCAGCACAGCGCCCCGTCAACCAGCTAGGGCGGGGGCATATCCGTATTGAACATGTCGAACAACACCTTCCACGATCCATCCGTCTGCTTCTTCCATACCGTCAAATACTTCCCATTGTCGATGACGGTTTTGCCCGCGGGGTCCTTGAAGGTGAACTTATACGCGCCACTCGTGTAGCCAAGGTCACCCGACTGGGCAACACCCACCTTGTCGGCATGCCAGACGAGGTCTCCATATGAAAAGTCAGTCGCAATGAGCTTCGAAATGGCGGCCTTGCCGGTCGCGATGGGAGCATTGGGCGCCAACATGGAGCCATGTTCGTCGCAGAATTCCACCGTTTTCTGTAGATCTTTGGCCGAATACACCTTCATCCAGGCCTCGTCGGCAGCCCGCAGGCTGCCGGCGGCGTCCGTGCTCGATTGCGCGAGCGCCGCGCCGGCGACGAGCGCCAGAATCGTCAATTCAGCAACCATCCACTGCAGCGTCTTCATCATGAGCCCTCCGTTGATGACGGCAATTCCCGCATCGGCGCACCCGATCTCTGTCAATGTACTGTCGACGATCTGCCATGGCAACAAATCGACGGAACGACTTGCCGTCGGGCGTGGCAGGCGCAGTGCGCCGAGTTGCGGGGCGGCTTGTCCGGGCGCATCCTCTTGACTCGACATAGGGACCATAAGCAAGCATGTCGGGCGAAACCTCTGAGTCCAAACAGGTGCCGCGACCAACCGAACCGCCGGAAGGAGTCACGGCCCCCATAGCGTCAATCGATGCCTTCGTCAGCTACGCCTCGCAGGATGCGTCCATCGCCAATTCCATCGTCAGCGCCCTCGAGAAACATGGGCTCCTGTGTTGGATCGCCCCTCGCGACGTGGTGCCCGGATCGGTGTACGCCGACGGCATCGCGCGCGCGATCAATGACGCCAAGGTGTTCGTCCTCGTTCTTTCCGAACATGCGGTTGCCTCCGCGCACGTTCGCAAGGAGATCGAGCGGGCCTCGTCAAAACGTCGGCCCATCATTGCTCTGCACACCGATTCGGCGACTCTGACGCCTGCGTTTGAATATTTCTTGAGCGAGTCGCAGTGGATCGATGTCGTGTCCGGCGGCATTGAGGCGGCCGCCGCCAAGCTGGTGGAGGGGATACGACGTCACCTCGACGTCTCCGCGGCGATCGAGTCGCCCAATCCCCGGGCGAAGCCGATGCCGAGTCGCGCAATGGCCATACCCGCTCCGAGGTGGCTGGCGGCCGGAGGCGCCGCGGCGGTGCTGCTCGCACTACTCTCCTATCTCGTCGTTGACCACTTCTGGCCATCGAAACACACGGACTTCGCCGGCGCCGCGCAGAAGGACAGGGTGGCGCCGGGAATCGAAGCCAAAAAAACCACTGGGACGGCGTCCGTGCCGCCGGCCGCGTCCATTGCAGTACTCGCTTTTTCTGACCTCTCTGCGGAGGGCAACCAAGCCTATTTCTCAGACGGCATTGCAGAAGAAATTCTTAACCTGCTTGCCCACGTCAATGGTCTCAAAGTTGCCTCGCGCACGTCCTCGTTTCAGTTTCGGAAGTCCGACCTCGGCGCCCCCGCCATCGCGCAAAGACTGGGTGTGCGCCATGTACTCGAAGGCAGTGTGCGAAAAGCCGGCGACACCGTGCGAATCACGGCGCAGCTGATTGATGCGAGCACCGATCAGCATGAGTGGTCACAAACCTTCGATCGACCGTTGAGCACGGCTAATCTCTTCGCAATTCAGGATGAAATTGCCAAGAACATCGTCGATCACCTAGCCGCCATGATGGGAGGTGTTGCGGATGTTGCGGCACCCATGACGCGTAAGGCGGACACCGCCAACGAGGACGCGTACGATCTTTACCTCAAAGGCCGTGCGCTCTTCATTGCACGAACCAAGGATAACTTGCCCGAGGCAGCACGCGTTCTGAAAGCGGCGGTGGCGAAAGACCCCAAATTCGCACGCGCGTGGGAGATGCTCGGCGCCGTGCTGGCGACGGAAAAATATTGGGATGTCGGGGACAAAAGCGATTATCAAGCAGGATCGGACGCCCTTGATACGGCGTTGCGCCTCAATCCCAATTTGTCGATGGCGTACGCGATACGTGGTGAAGTCCAGACCGACACTGCACCCAGTCGCGGCGCAGCCGGCTGGGAGGATGCATTGGAGAGCTCTTCGCGGGCAATCGAACATGATGGAGCCAACGCGACGGCCTATTTGTTTCGCGGCGAAATCTACATGGCGTTAGGGTATTTCGACCGCGCCATACGGGACTACCAGCGAACTCTGGATATCGATCCCGCGCATGATATATGCCGGCACCACCTTGCGATGACATACGCGTACCTCGGGCGTACGGACGACGCCTTTCGCCTCGTTCAAATTGCGATGGAGAATGGCTATTCCTTTGCCGACCTATTTTTGCTGTCCGCAGCGGCAATGCGCGGCGATCACCTCGGCGCGCTCGGCATTTTGGCGAAAGCGTACCAGGACGATCCGCAGCTGATCCGCCCGCTGTTCCGGGCACTGACCGACCCGACCTTCGTCGATCTTGACCGGCAAGATGCAATTGCATTGGTCAATCAGGCAAAAAACAGCCGCAACTTTATCCCATCGGCGCTATTAATTTTGAAAGCCTATGACAAGATTGTCGCCTACGGCACCGATCCGCCAATCTGGTGGGCGCGCGACGATGCAGCATGGCTCAATTCCCAAGGCCGGAAGCGAGCGATGCAATATTGGCATCTGCCTGACTATTGGCGCAAGCACGGCTTTCCTCCACAGTGCAAAGCAATCGGGAATTCGGACTTCGAGTGTCGCTGAATGGCGGATTTCCCGGACGATCGATGGAGCTGCGGTGCCGCGCCCGCAGCGAGCACGACGGCAATCCGGCTAACACCCGCGGCCCGCTTCGGACTACCATCGATGCGGGGGTATCACAGGGTTGCCGCCAAGGGGGGGCAGGAAGTGAGCGAGGTTCGGTCCGGGCGGATTGACTGGCGCCGCGTAGCGCAGGGGCTTGCCGTCGCCCTACTGATCGCGAGTCCCGCCTCGGGTCAGACCAGCAATGCCGCCAATGTTACTGCCACTCCCGCTGGCACTGCCACTCCCGCTGGCACTGCCACTCCCGCTTCCCGGTTCGCAACTCTCATCGAGCTCAACGGACCCATCGGCCCGGCGATGAGCCGCTATGTCGAGCACTCCCTCATGGACGCCGCCGCGCAACGCAGCACCGTCGTCATTCTTCAGATGGATACGCCCGGCGGTCTCGACACTTCGATGCGCGATATCATCAAGGCGATACTGGCCTCGCCGGTGCCGGTCGTGGCCTATGTGGCACCGAGCGGTGCGCGGGCGGCCAGCGCGGGAACCTACATTCTTTACGCGAGTCACCTCGCCGCGATGGCCCCGGCGACCAATTTGGGCGCAGCCACGCCGATTTCCATTGGCGGCGAATCAGGCGCGCCACCGCCGGCGCCGACCGCGCCCACACCGAATCCCGGCGGGGATGGGAAGCAGAAAGCCCCGGAGGAGAGTCCCGCGGGCACGGCCCATGAGCGAAAGGCGATCAATGACGCCGTCGCTTACATCCGCTCGTTGGCGCAATTGCGCGGCCGCAACGCCGCTTGGGCGGAAGCCGCCGTGCGAGGCGCGGCGAGTCTATCTGCGAATGATGCCCGCGAGCAGAACGTCGTAGAAATCGTCGCGAAAGACATCCCGGATCTCTTGCTGCAGCTCCAGGGGCGCAAGGTCAAGGCGGCGGATCATGAATTGGTGCTCGATACCGGCGGACTTGGCGTGCGCCGCATCGCGCCGGACTGGCGCACGCGCCTGCTGCTGATCTTGACCCATCCCACCATTGCCTACGGCCTGTTATTGATCGGCATTTACGGCTTGCTGCTCGAGGGTTATAACCCCGGAGCGGTCCTGCCCGGTGTCGTCGGCGCCTTGTCGCTGCTGCTCGGGCTGTACGGCTTACAGCTGCTGGCGGTCAACTATGCGGGCCTGGCGCTCATGGCATTGGGCATCGGCCTGATCGTCACGGAATTTTTCATGCCGGCATTCGGATCGCTGGGCGTGGGAGGGTTGGCGGCATTTGTCATCGGCTCCATCATTCTTTTCGATAATCAAGCCTCGGGGCTGCAAGTGGCATTGCCGTTGATCGTCGGAATCGCCGTGGCCGGCGGGCTCGTCATCGGCGCCATCGGCTGGCTCGCCGCCTATGCTCGCCGCCGGCCCGTGAGCACCGGCGTGGAGACCATGATCGGCGCAACCGTCGAAGCAGTCGGCGATTGCCAGGATCGGTGCGTCGTGCGCTACGGCGGAGAGTTGTGGAACGCCCGCACCCTAAGTCCTCTGCGTGCGGGTCAAACGGCGCGCATCATCAAAGTGGTGGAGCTGACGCTCTGGGTGGAACCCCTGCAGAATTAGTAAGGAGTGACTAATGAGCCTTTCGTTACCCGTCATCGTCGTCGTATTGCTGCTGGTCATCATGGGTTCGATACGCATCTTGAAGGAATACGAGCGCGGGGTGATGTTCACTCTCGGCCGGTTCACCGGCGTCAAGGGTCCGGGCGTGCGGCTCGTCTTGCCGGTGATCCAGCAGATGAAGAAGGTGGAATTGCGCATCGTCGTGCTGAACGTCCCCAAGCAGGACGTGATTTCCCGGGACAACGTCTCGGTGAAAGTCAGCGCGGTGGTTTATTTTCGCATCGTTGATCCGGAGAAGGCCATTTTGGCGGTGACCAATCCGTGGGAGGCGACCAGTCAGCTCGCACAGACCACGCTGCGCTCGGTGTGCGGGCAGCACGAAATGGATGAACTGCTGGCGCAGCGCGATAAGCTCAACGCCGCGATTCAGCAAATCCTCGATGCAAATACCGCCGCCTGGGGCATGAAAGTGAGTAATGTCGAAATCAAGGATATCGATCTCGATGAGACCATGATCCGCGCGATGGCCCGGCAAGCCGAAGCCGAGCGCGGCCGGCGCGCCAAGGTGATCCACGCGGAAGGCGAGAAGCAGGCGGCGCAGACCCTGGCGGAGGCCGCCAAACTCCTGTCGAGCGAGCCCGCGTCGTTGCAGCTGCGCTACTTGCAGACGCTGGCCGACATCTCCAGCGAGAAGAGTTCGACCATCGTGTTCCCCTTGCCCATCGATTTGCTCGCGCCGCTGCTGCAGTCCGCGAAACGCGACTAGCGGCGGCGGCAAATCCGAAAGCCGGCCAGTCGCGATGGCCGGAAGCCGCAATTGCGCTGATGACGGGCAACCCCGTCGGCCAATACCGGGCAGCGCGGACGCATACGCTACGGCGGACAAAAGCGACGCCGATATACCGACGGACCAAGAACCTGTGGGCCGTGCAATTGCTACTCGGCCATTCCAAGCTCGAAAGTACAGCCGTTTGCATTCGCCACCGATCATCCGGGCGGCCTGCCGCCGGCAACGACGATCGGTTCGCCGAGTGCTCGCCGATATTCCTCCTCGCCGATCGCATCCACGGACCGCAGCTTCGCCAGCAGCTCGTCGATCAGCAAACGCAGCCCAGGCCCCGGCGTGCCGTGCGCGAATGAACTCTGGTATTTGGTCGGCCCGGGGATGATCGCGACCAGGAAGGCCATCTCGGCTGGCGTCAGCTCTCGGGGTTCGCGACCGAAATAGCGGCGGCCCGCGGGCCGCAGGCCACGCAGGTCCGGTCCCCATTCGATTATGTTCAGGTAGATCTCGAGGATACGATCCTTGCCGAGCGCCGACTCGAGCAGGAACGTGATCGCCAGTTCCTGCAGCTTGCGTCCGAGCTGCTTGTCGCGCGACAGGAACAGGTTCTTGGCCAGCTGCTGGGTGATTGTCGACGCTCCGCGCGCGGCGCCGCCGCGCCACCAGTTGGTGAGCAGCGCGGCGGGTAGTTCGCGCAGGTCGATGCCGCGATGCCCGTAAAAACCTGCGTCTTCGGCAAGCAGCAGAGTGCGCACAAACAGCGGCGGAACGTCGTGCAGGGCGATGAAGTCGGGGGACGCGAGCGAGACGTCGATGGGGCGGTGCGGCCCGGGGCCGTCTTCGGATCTGAAGATGAAATCGCCGCGCAGGCGCGCGATTGCCGGCGGCATCTGACGTGGCGGCCTGAAGTCGATCTTCTGGCTCACCGAGAGCGAGGCAGGGTCCGCCAGGCGTCCGCGTACACGCACGTCGATC